>QIFC01000025.1 GCA_003228685.1 Chloroflexota bacterium | reverse complement strand
AGAAAGAAGTTGTTATGGTAGCTTCGCCAAAGAGTACGCCGAGACCCCAGTCCGCTAGCGAAGGAGCGCAAAGCATGCAGGCAAGCAACGCAAAGCCCACCTCTAGGCGCGCAAAGGACGCCGCCGCCCGCCCAGGCTGGACGCGCGCCGCCGGCCAGCGTGTTCGCGTTCTCATTGTGGACGACCACGCCATCCTCAGACAGGCGCTTCGCCAGCTGCTGGAGGCCCGAAATGAAGTTGAGGTCGTTGGCGACGCCTCAAGCGGCCGTGAGGCCGTCACCGCTACCGAGCAGCTCATGCCGGACGTGGTCCTGATGGACATGATCATGCCAGGCCTCAACGGCTTGGAGGCGACACGTCAGATTCGCAAGCGGGCGCCCAAGAGCCGCGTACTCATCCTCACCGGCTACATGGAAGACGAGCAGATCATCTCCGCCCTCCGCGCAGGCGCCTCAGGCTACGTCGTCAAGCGTTCCGACGTTGAGGAATTGCTCCTCGGCATCCAGGCGGTACATCGCGGCAACACCTACTTCAGCTCCGCCATCTCCGAGGGCGACGCCGTCAACCAGTACCTCTGGCAGGCCAAGCAGGAGGACGGCAAGGTGGGTTACGACCTGCTCACGAGCAGAGAGCGTGAGGTCCTGCAACTCATCGCCGAAGGCTACTCGAATCAGAAGATCGCGGAAGAGCTGTTCATCAGCGTAAAGACAGTAGAGGCCCACAAGGCCCACATCATGAGCAAGCTTCGCGCCCGCAACAGAACCGACCTCATCCGCTACGCCCTGCGCAAGGGCTTGGTCGGCCTGGACGCCCCGCCGGACGTACCGCTAGAGCAGCAGCAAGCCGGCTAGGCTCCATCCACATAAGCGCAGAAGAATAAGAGATGGTACCCCATGGAAACGAAACGCCCTAGCGAGATACAGATACTGGAAACAGAACCGGAACAACTCAGGAACGTCTACGTCGGCCGCATGGTGCGCCTCCTGCGCCTCCGCAGCGAGCACGCGGAGGAGTTGAACGGACAGGGACTTCGCCTGCTGGACCGCGCCATCTTCGCGGCCTACTGCGCCTGCCGGGAGGGCGGCGCCGAAGACCGAGCCCGCATCATCCTGCGCGAGGCGAACGTGACGCTTCAGGAACCTGTTGGCCAGCTTGAGCTGCCCCACACCGAGAGCCTGCCCAGGACCGGGACAGACGGCTAGCGGCTATCACGCAGTTCCATCACACCGAGCTATGACGGCTGATAAGTTGCGTCCCGAACGCCAGGTAGCTCCAGTTGAAGAGTCGCTCAACCTGGGTGCCGTCCAGATCGTCGACGTCGTCTCAGGCGTCGTCCATGAACTCGACAACTTGGGCCAGCGCGTCCACATCGTGATGGAGCGGGCACCAACCGTCATCGCCGACTCCGCGAAGCTGGCTGAGGTGGCGACGAGCCTCTTACGAAGCGCGTTAGAATCAGCCCCGGCCGGCGGGCCAATCGAGGTAGAGGTCGCGTCCAGGTGCCTCGCTCAGTCTCACGAGACGGCGGCAAGCGACGGCGAACCCCAGGCGTGTAAGGCGCTCGTCTCCGTGGCCATCCGCGACCACGGTGTGGACCTTGAACAACCGGCGCGAACGTCGACACCCAATCGCAAGGCCGGAGCAGACTTCGAGACGGCCCTCATGGACGCGCAGAACATCGTACGACTCCACAAAGGCAGGCTCTGGGTCACGACCAGACACAAGCACGGCAGAACGCTCGGATTCTGCCTCAACTCAGAACAGGCGGCCTAGTATGCCAACGGTCCTCATAGTCGACGACGAACCAACCATCTGCAGACTCGTTCGAAGGGCACTTGAGGACGCCGGCTTCCGCGTCCTCGAAGCAGGAGATGGCATCCTTGGTCTCAAGCTCGCCAAGCTGGAGCAGCCGGACCTGATTCTGCTAGACATTGCGTTGCCCCAGATGAGCGGCCTAGAAGTCAACCGCCGTCTGCAATCCGATGCGACCACATCCAGCATTCCCGTCCTCTACCTCACCGGCCTGGTGCCGGAAGCATCCCGCGGCGCCAACCTTCAGGGCTACATCGCCAAGCCATTCAGCCCGCGCTCTCTCATTGAACGCATCGAATCCACGCTTCCCAAGCAGCCTGCGCTGACCTAACTCCTGCCCAGCGGCGTATCCAAGCCCTGGCCAACCATCAGCAGTTTGCCGATAAGAGATACAACAGCGCGGCGACAGGCGTAATTTGCACTGTCGCGCTGGCGATTTCCGGCGCGGACGCGCGGAGTTGAACGAACTCCCTCGCACCGGGCGCAAGGAGAAGCAGCATGCTTGTGCTTACGCGGAAAGTCGATCAAGGGATAGTAATCGCGGGGAACATCTACATCCGTGTGCTCGGAGTCGAACGCGACCGGGTCAAGATCGGCATCGCCGCGCCGAAGGAGATCCCCGTGCTCCGCCAGGAGTTGCTCGATCGAGAGAACGCTGAACCCGGCATACGCAAGAACCGCACCGGCAGCGAGAACAGCGAAGTGCCTTCCGCCGCCACCGCTCTTGACGGCGCCCCGAGCGAAAGTTAACCAGCAACTACAGTCAGTACAGGCCGGCGACCAGCCAGTCGGGAAACGTGACCGCCGCCCTCTATCACGGTGAGGGGCGGCGGATTTGTTGTACGTTGCAACTGCGGTACGTCAACGGAGCCACCAAAGCTCATCGATTGCCGCGCCGCCCACCAGATCGCGGCGACGCGCGACCAGCGAGCGCCGTTCCCAAACGAGATGTCATGCGCATCAATGGCAGCCAGGAAAAGATCGAATTCTTGTGCGAAGGGGTCGCCCCGCTCAGAGCCGCTGCGCTCGCCGCCAAACGTAACGTCGTGGCCCGCAGAGTCGGCCCCAATGATCCTGAGCGGTACCTGGTCATCCACCTGATTGAGCACGACCGTACGCTCAGACGCAACCGCGACCAGTTGATGCTCTTCGGACGCCTCAGCCAAGCTCACCATGCTATGCAACGGTGGTCCTTCGTCGTATTCCACGGTGATAGATGCGGCGCAGACCTGGGCTGTCTCATCACGGTGAACCGCCACTGCGGACACGCGTAAGGGTTGCGCATCGAGCAAGCTGTCGTAGAGCGCCATCTCCTCAGTAGCGAGGTCATCAATACGTGCTTGCGCCTCAGCGGGCGTCGAGTAGAGAGACCGCACGTAGAGAGGCCGCCAGAACGGCTCTCGTCCCTCTAGGAGCCTCTGTAGGAACGAATAGCCCCGATGGTACCGGAAAGGCTCAACAAAGCGCAGAATGAGGCCCTTGTTCCTGCTCAGTTCGTCCAGAACGCTCGCCTGCCACGGACTCAGGTAGAAGGGAGCAGCGTAGAGTACGGGAATGCCGGCCAGCAGCGCCTCTCGGGCGTGGCTGAACGGGTCATGGGCGCTAGGAACGACGACTGCGGCGGCGACACCCGGGTCATCCAGACTGAAGCGCAGTTCGGCGCGACACGAGAGCGTCTGCACATAGGAAGCCGCGCACGTTCCACCGCCAAGTAACACGACCGGCAGGTGACTCTGTTCAACCATGCGATCAGCTTATCGCGGCGACGGCGCGTTGCCCTTTGGGGAATGCCCGATGCGGGCAGGCAAAGTCCCCGATATCTCTGCGTGGGAAGGTGGAGTTCTCTTACGCAGCGTCCTGCAACTCTTCGTTCAGCGTGGTCCGTAGCCGGCGAATCGCGCGATGCCGGAGTTGTGACGCTCGTGATTCCGAGATGCCGAGCGCTTTGCCGATGCTTTTCAGCGAGTGGGAACGCATGTAGTACAGTTGGACGATCGTTTTCTCGCGATCTGGAAGCGTATCGACGGCTTCATGAAGCAGGCGACGGACCATGGTGTCCTGTGCCATCGCGTCCGGGTCAACACCGGGATCCCCGTCCGCCATCTCCCAGAGCTTCTCTGTGTTACCGCTCACCGCAGTATCCGCAAGCCCGTCCAGAGAAACAACGCGGATGCTGCTGGTACGTAGCGTGGAGAGAAAGTCCTTCTCAGGGATGCCCATCTGATCCGCCAGCTCGGCCTTCGTAGGCGTGCGGCCCAGCTTCACGTGAAGCGTCGCGCTTGCCTGTTCGACATCGCTCGAGAACTTCTGCAACGAGCGTGGCAGTGGATGCGCCGCCCGCAGAGCGTCTAGGATCGCACCGCGAATGCGCGGCAACGCGTATGTTGAGAACTTCGCCCCACGTGTCGGATCGAACGCGTTGAAGGCCTCAATCAGCCCTTGCATTCCGTAGCTGAGCATATCCTCGTACTGGAGGATGCCTGCGCCCGATGAGCCTACGGTGATCCGATTGACCGCGTGCCGGACAAGCGGCATGTAATCCTGAACGATTTCTGACAGGTCGTCGCTGATGTCGTTTCGTTTGTTGTTCGGCGCCGCCGCTTTCTCATTCTTGGCTGATCGCGCAGCCGTTCCTACTGCACGTGGTACCCTCTTCGCGTTGACTCGGGGCAAGCGTCACCTCGTCGCGACAATCGCCTACGGCAGAAGCCGCAGGCGCTCTGGTTTCTTCCTGACGAGGCTAGTATCGCGACTGTCGGCTCGCCGTCCTATCCGAGATTCCCCACGGTAGGGACGCGATTGAACCCTAGACTCTCCCTAAGTTTGCCTACGGTATCTGGAGCATCAGCCACACGGAGTACATCTACGGGAATACAGCAAGTTGCTAGGTCTGAAGCCATCTAGCAGAATGTGTCCCGAGACATCTGATGATTACGAAGTGTGAGGTATCGCGCCGGCTCAGGGCCTGTGGCAGGCCGGGCGTTGCTGTCTGCCAATATTGCGGGCGTAGCTTCTGTAGCGAGCACGGCGACCGCCTGGCTGATGGACAGGAGATTTGTTACACGAAGGATTGCGGTCGAAAGAAGGAGGACCTGATTCAGCACTTCGCCTACCAAGCGGCCGTCGGCGAGCGCAACGCAGCTATGCACTGCGGCCAAGAGCGCTGCGACGTGCAACCGCAAGGCGAGTGTTCCAAATGCCGTGGCCTCTTTTGCACAGGCCACCTCCAGGAGCGTGAGGTTGAACTGCGGGACGGGACCACAATTCGCGGCTCCGTCTGCGCGCACTGCAACAAGCGCAGGAAGCTCTGGTTACGGCGCTAGTTATTAACGCTGTCCCAGCGCCCCTGGTGCGCCACTATTCGACGGACCGCCTCGTCGCCGGACTGTACGTCCCTATCGAACCCCGATGGATATTGCGACAGAGGCCTACGCCTGGGCACTGCCACCCCTGGGCGCCTTCGCGGCGGACTCGATGAGATTGTCGGCCAATTCACCAGACACCGGCCGGGGCTTCAGCCCATGGATCGCCCGCTACGTGTAGATCGCTTCGGACAGGCAATGTGGCCCGGCGTCGTCTCTTCTCAGCATGCTCCGCTAGGGTACGAACTTCTCAGGAGTAAGGAACACGAGTACGCGCTGCTGCTCGCGAAGCAGCGCCTCAAAGTTGTCAGGAAGCCCTCGGTCGTTGAAGCGCTTGAAGACCGCCGCCGTGCCATCGACGATGTCCTCCTCCTCAATCTCAGCTCGGCCGTAGACGGTCACATAGGGCCGCCCTTCCGGATTCATGATGCAGATCGAGACTTGGGGGTTGCGCTTGATGTTATGGTATTTGGCGCGTGTCTTTGTGATGGAGATGACAATGCGCCCCTCTTGATACGCATAGAAGATGGGCGACAGCTGCGAACTGCCATCTTTTTTCTGGGTGGCAAGGACCCCCAGCTTCTGTTCCTTGACCAGCGCTTCCTGTTCCGGTGTTGGTGTCATGATCTGCCTCCTACAGCTTCATGGCGAGCAATTCGCTCGTTAGCGAACCACCTTCGCCAACAAAGAGCCGGACATCGATCACGCGAACCTTGAGAGGCCGCTCTCCTCCCCGTTCCACGTATAGTTCGTCCCCCTTCTCAAACCGATACTCGCTCTCGAAGCGCGACAACAACTCTTCCTTCTTCGCCGTAAAGGCGTCTGAGGAGTACAGTTCAACGTCCACCAGCCAGCTCCTTTCTTGTTCGGCCGCACCGAATAGTAACAAGCGCCCGACGGACCGTCGAGCCATAAGGGCGCTCTTCCTCAAAAGTAGGAGTTCCCCTATGGTCGAGACCTCTACCATTACTCGATAATCGAGATACGAGAATACCGGCCCATGTACGGACGAAAACGCTCAGGCAAGGAGGCACCGCATGGTGGAGAAGGTACACACCGCCGACGTGTCCAGTATTAGAACCGAGCTGGACCAAGCCCTCTCGACGTTGGATATTGCGCTGTTGGAAGCCGGCCGCTCTGTCGCGACCGTGCGAGAACAGGTGGCGCAGGTCGTTGAGTTGGCCGAACGCTCGCGCGAGCTGGAAGCAGCCATGTCGCGCGCGCGCGAGCAGCTCTCAGTATCGTTTGAAAACGGTGGCGCCGCTCCACCGCTGCGAGCGGTTCCCTCGCTAGGACCTATCGAGGAGATCGAAGCACCAGTATTGGAGCCGGAGGCTCAGGTCGACCTGGATTCCGACAAGATAGACACGGGTGCAGTCGGAACGCCCGAGCCAAAAGAGACGGCTCCCATGCCGGCTCCCAGCCCCAGCGCGAAGATGTCGCGCTGCCTGCGGCTGGCTGTAGGCAGCAAGTCCGGCAACCTGGATCTCAAGGAAGTCGACAGCTCCGTAAACGAGAATCCCTCGGTGATTGACGTCGCTCTACTCGACTACGACGGACGCCAGGCAACACTCAAGCTGTGGATCAACGACGCCGCCGACCCAGACGGCGTCAGCGATGCGCTGCTGACCAGTCTCCGAAACCACCTGGGCAAGGGGGACACAAAGCTGAGCATCGAATTGGAAGAAGATTCGTCGGCGTAGCCAAACCCATCACAACCGACGCGGCGCTCAGCTAGACGGCTGACGCTGCGTCTTGCTGTATAATCGTCCGCTGCTGCAGCCGGGATTCCGCGGCAACGATCAGTTCGTCGGCGGTCTCGCCATCCTGCGGCAGGGTCGCGGTTGCGCAGCCAAGCTGGATCTCCAGGTTCGGCAAGTCAGTGTGCGGCAGCTTCATTTCGTGCAGGCCGGCCAGGAGCCGTTCTTGGGCCATGTCGGCGCCGTCCTGATCTGCTTCGACGAGGATCGCGCCGAACCCATCGCTCGCGGAGGCTCCTAAGAAGTCTGTATCCCTCATCGCATCGTCCAGGCGTCCGGCCACTTGGCGGAGCACTCGCTCGGCCAAGAACCTCCCGTAGCGCGCCTGCAATTCCTCCAGGTTCAGGATCCGCACGAAGAGAACCGAGAGCGGCCGTTCGTGACGTTTCGCGCGGCGAGACTCTTGGCCCAACTCCTCCGAAAAACGACGCTCGTCGTAAACCCAGCGCACCGCGTCCACCTCGCCGCGCTTGCGACCGGCCTCCCTCTCGCGCAGGTTCGTTAGCGCTACTGCGACATGGCGAGCAAGTGCTTCCGCGTACCCCAAGGAGCCGGTCTGCCCATCGCCAACCAGCAACAGCAGCAGGCCTGAGCTTTCGCCGTTCCGATGGAACGGCGCCACGATAGCGGAGGCTACGCCTAATTCACGCCCAAGGGACCGGACCCGGTCGTCATCCAGCGGCTGCGGCAGCGCATCACTCAGACTATCGATGTTGAGCGTACGGCCATCAGTGAGCGCAGCAGTCAGTAGGGGCCGCTCATCCGGATCTATTTTGACCGCCCCAATTTCGAAGTCCAGCGCCTGGCTGAGACGCGCAAGAGCGCCCTTCTGCGGCCCCGAGGCGGGTGTCACCGCCGAAAGCCGGCCGGATGCGTCCGTAAGGTAGAACACACTATAAAGAGCGCCCAGGCCGCGTTCTGCGGCGGTCGCAGTTGAGTCGGCGAGCCAACTCAAACTCGGCGCGCTGTGAATGCCCAACAGCGGCTCCAGCAGTGGCGACGGCTGCGAGTCTGACGTGATCTGTATCGGCTCTTCCATATTGCTCTCCCTGGGTGGTTATCGCTGTCCTTGCTGCTGCTCCAGCAGGCGAATCAGATTGGCGAGCGAAGTAGCCATCTGGCCGACCGTCGTGTCGAGCCGGTTCACCGTCGCCCCCAGCTCTTCCAGTTCGCGCGGCGCGGGGCCGCCTGCTACGACGGCAGCGTCCAGCATGCCTCGCGCAGAGTCCTGTAGCTGGCGCTGTTGCAGGATGAGCGTCTCAATCTCGCGCCTCAGCTCCGCTGCCCCCGCATCCGCGGCAAGCGCGATCGGCGATTCGATTCTGCGAGCCATCTCGGCCACCGTGATGGAAGCCTTCGTCGCTGCCTGCTGCGCCTCGGAGGCGTGGCGGAACAGCCGCCAGCTACCGATGATCGCCAGTACGGCCAGCATCAGAACCGCGGCCAGCCCTATCGACACTCCGGCGACGGCCGCAGCGAATTCGAACGTCTCTTCACCAGTCACGCGTTAGCGTTCCTCCGCGATATATGCCAGGCTCCTTCCCCTGGGGTAGGCCCATTCCCTGGATGTATCAGTCCCCTCATCCTTATGATCGGACGTGAGAAGGCAGATATAACCCCCTAAAGGAATTCCATTAGGTGACGGTTCACTTCTGCCGGCCGCTCCTGCTGCGTCCAGTGTCCGCAGTCCAGGTAGTGCACAATGATGTCAGGCACCCATTGTTCAAGCCCCTCGGCAAGCTCGCTTCCCAGCGCTGAGTCTTGTGTTCCCCAGAGGACCAGTGTGGGCGCACGCGTATCGCCGAGTTGCTGCGTCTGGCGACGCGTCCTAAAGACGGCCCGATAGTATCCCAGCGCGGCAGTAAGGGCGCCCGGGCGCGACATCGCCTCTCGATAGCGAGCAAGATCATCATCCGTGAACGTATCTGCGGAGGCCGCGCTCCTCTGCATTCCGCGGGCCAGCAGCCAGCAGCGGTTGGCTCCCAGCAGCAGTTCGGGCAGGCGCGGAATCTGAAAGAACAGCACATACGAACTACGCAGCATCTGCCGGATGCCGGACGACAGCGCCTGCTGGAACCGACGAGGATGCGGCGCGTTCATGATAACGAGCTTCTCTGTGGCGTCCGGAAAACGTGCGGCGAACGCCCAGGCGATTACGCCACCCCAGTCATGTCCTACGATGACGGCCCGTTCTGCTCCCAGCGACCGTATCACGTCGTCGGTCAGCGTCTCAATGTCGTAGCCCGCCTGCGGCTTCTCGGAGAGGTTGTAGCCACGCAGGTCCGGCGCGACGACGTGAAATCGCTCAGCCAGCAACGGGATCTGATGTCGCCACGAGTACCAGAACTCAGGAAACCCGTGCAACAGCACCACAAGCGGGCCCTCGCCCGCCTCTACCCAATGGAGGCGAATGCCATTGACGATCGCCTCTTCGTGCCTCCAACTCGTCTCCAGATCATTCATCACGATATGTCTCCTGAACAAACCCACTATAGCGAATGAATTCTGCTATCGAGAGCTTGTCTGCTAGCATGCAGCCGCTATGTCCGTTCGCAGGCTGGTATCGACGCTCAGCTGCGTCACGCTGCCACCAATCGGCATCAGTTTCGCCTTCGAGACGCTGATCCGGCGGAACCTCTTTCGCACGGGCCCGTACACGCCGGGCGTGCCCGACAAAGTCGGCGTTCCGTTCGAGCAGGTCGCGTTTTGGACAGCCGATGGCCACGAGTTGGACGGCTGGCTCTTCGAAGCTGGAGACCTCCCCCATACGATCCTCTTCATGCACGGCACCAACTACAACAGCAGCGATATGTGGGGAACAGAGGAGCGCGCGGATCTCTTCGGTGGCTTCCTCAGGGGATTGGGCTGCCGCTTCTTCGTGTTCGATTACCGCGGCTACGGGCGAAACGCCGGCGAGGCGACCGAGCAAGGCACCTACCTGGACGCAAGTAGCGCGCTGGGCTACCTGCACAACCGCCCGGAGATCGACCCCCTGAACATCGTGTTTTACGGCTTCTCCATGGGTACTGGCGTGGCCGTTGAGCTAGCGCTGCGCGAACCGTCTGCCGGCCTCATCTTACGAGCGCCGTTTACATCCGTGAAGGACCTCATCATCGAACGGGTCCCGCGGCTCCGTCCGCTGCTCGCCGTCATGCCCTGGCTACCGCTCACGCGCTTCGACTCTCTGCGCAAGATCGCGCACGTGCCTGGACCCCTCTTGGTGATGCACGGCGACGCCGATGAGACAGTTCCCTACTGGATGGGACAGCGACTGTACGAGGAAGGCCCTGAGCCTAAAACCTTCGTCACGTTACCGGACGCCCAGCATCAAGACCTCCCGCTGGACATCATGACTCCCGCCATCCGCGAGTTCATCGAACGCCTCGCAGAGCCGACCCAAGCCTAAAAAGAGGCCCCCCGGTGTCCACCGGGGGGCCTTCCCCTCAAGCAGAGCGGAGCGTGCTATCGTCGACGGACCGGGCGCAGCTGCTCGGCTCGCCAGCGCAGCAGTCCGATGCCTCCAGCGGTCGCCAGGCCAAGCCCCGCGAAGGCGGCCATCAGCCAGCGAGCGATGGCGCCCGGGGTCGCTCCGCCGCCACCGACACCCACGCCGGTCGGCGGCAGGATGACAGGATCGGTGTCTCCGTCGCGGTCCGGAAGATCTTCACAGGCGATACCGTTGTTCTCCGGGTCCAGATTGTGCGGATCGCTCGGGTCGGCGTCCAAGACCGCCTGCGCCACGTCTTGGAACAGGAAGTCTGAGCAATCGAACACGTCATCGCTGCCGCTCGGTGTCGGCGTGGGGTCCGTGGTGCCTCCCGCCGTGCACGTGATGCTGCCGTTCTGCGTGTCAGCAGTGATCTCCTGCGGGTCGCCGATCGTCGCATCGACCAGCAGCGCAACGTTGAGCGTGAGCGGGCTGGTGCCTTCGACGTCGCAGCCGAACGAGAGCGCCCCGAGCGTCGCGTCGCCGACGACGCCGCCGGCGCTGGCACCCGTGATGCGCACGGTCTGGCTATCGAAGGCCGGGTTGCAGACGCTCCCGTTCTCCGGGATGCAGGCGATGGCGGAAACCACCGTCGGATCGTAGGTGACGTCCACAGTCCACGCACCCAAGCCGGGCTCGGGAATATTGAGCGAGTCGACGTTCACGGCAGCCAGCTCACCTACCGCGGCAGAGGCCGAATCGATCGTGATTAACTCCTCCTGCGCGGACGCGGTGCCGGCAAGGCCGATCACGATCACCATCACCGCCACGACGCCGGCGAGAGCGCGAAGTGCGAGTCCCTTCTGTCCGTTCATCTGCAACCAAACCTTTCCCGCGATCCTTCAGGAACGCGCTGTTGCTTGCGATACACGGATCGTACGGTGAACGGGTGGGCGTCTCCATTAGGGAACACCCTTACAACAAGGCGGGGAAAACCCTTATCTTTCGCCAGTTCTCCTAAGCAGAAGGAAGGAGCCCCCTAATGGGGGCTCCTTCGAGTTTCCGTACTAGGCTCGTGCCCTAGGGCACTCGGCTGCGCTTATGCGCGCGATCGCGCGACGCCGTAGCCGGTTGCCAGAACGCCAAGGCCGATGACCGCGAACAGCGCTACCAGCCAGCTAACGCTGCTGCTGCCGCTGCCTGCTACGCCAGTACCCGTGGGCGGAAGCACCACCGTGGATGTCGGGTCCGGCTCTTCCGCCTCAGCACAGTCGAACGTGCCGTTGGAGATCGACGGGCTCAAGTCCTGCGGGTCACCAATCGTCGCATCTGCGAACACCGACAGCGCGATCGTCAGATCGCTCGAGCCTTCGTCGTCGGCGCAGTCGAACGTGATGCTGCCCAGAGTGGTGTCACCAGACAGGCCGCCCGCGCTTGCTCCTGTGATCCGCACGGAGTTGTCCGTGAAGTTCTCGTTGCAAACTCCACCCTGCTCCGCAGTGCAGCCCGACGCCGAGATCACGTCGCTATCGTAGCTGACGTCGATCGTCCATGCACCCAGGCCCTCGCCGCCGACGTCCGTCACGTCCACCGTGACGGTATCGCCGTCGCCCGACCCATCCGATACGCTCACGCCGCCGTCCTGCGCAAACGCTGATCCTGCCAGCACCAGCACTGCGACCAGCGCTGCGCCTATTCCTGCCAGTATTCCAATCTTCTTTACCATGCTTTGCGATCCTCCGTTCGCTCGCTACCTCTACCCGCTTCTCTAGACGGGCAGACTCGGGATTAACCCCGCCACAAATTGCTGAATCAGGAGGGCGTCTACGCTGTTCACCTCGCCATCCAGATTCACATCCGCATTCTTCGGGTTGGCGAGCGTAATGAACCCAGCTTCTGCCTGCTTGATCAACTGGGCGTCAATCGCGTTCACCACGCCGTTCTTGTTCACGTCGCCGATCGTGTTCCCCGGCGTCGCCGGTATGACAGGCGTGTTCGTCGCCGTGCTCGTCGGTGGCACCGGCGTGTTCGTCGATGTCGGTGGTACCGGCGTATCCGTCGGCGTCGGCGTGTCCGTCGGGGACATCGGCGTCGCGGTCGGCGTCGGCTTCTGTTCGTTCGTGAACGAGCACTCCACGTCCTCGCCCTCTTCCAGCTCCACCGTCACAGTATTGTCATTCAGGTCCACGTCGATATTCGCATCGTCCGTGCCCGTGCAGTCGATTTCGATCAGGTTCCAGCCGTCCACGTCCAGCTCGATTATCTCGTACGTGCCTGCGGCCAGGTCGGTCGCCTCTTCGGTCTCGCCATCGGCCACGTCGAAGTCGTCGAGCCCAGTTACGTCGCTCTCAAAGTCAAACTCCTGCGTGCTCCCGGAGGGGTCCGTTTCCTTCGTGATGCTGATCGATGAGGTCATTGGGTCTACGTCAACGTTCGTGAACGTACACTCCACGTCGTCGCCAGCCCTCAGCTCGATCTCCAACAGCCGGGCGTCCAGGTCTACGTCCCAGCGGCTCCCGGGGATTCCGTCACAGTCGACGTCGTCCAGTTCCCAGCCTGCCGGCGGGTTCTCAGTAATCTCGTAGTCGTCCGGGTCCACGCCCCTCCGTGTGGCGCACTCATCGTCTTCCAGGTCCGGGTCACTGAATCCACGGATGTCCGTGTCGAAGTCGAAGCTCTTGCCGGAGCTCTCCGGGTTCGTGTCCTTGCAAAGGGTGAACTCTGCCGTGTCCACAGGCGTCGGCGTGTTCGTCGGCGTGTTCGTCGGACCGCCTGGCGTGTTCGTCGGTGTCGGCGTATCTGTGTCCGTCGGCGTCGGCGTGTCACACGAGTTGGCCGGTAGCGGTCCGAAGTTCGGACCGAACTCGGATGTGTTGCCGAATTTGCCGGTGGCCGTCATCGTGAGGGACTCGCCTCCCAGCCCGCACGGGATGGTGTACGTCCAGGCGCCTGCGCCGCTCGCCGTCACGAAGCCCAAGTAAGTCTCGCCCTCACCGTACTGAATGTCGCCCGGGCCCGTCTGGTCGTCCAGGACGGCGTTCGCGACGAAGATCTCCACGCGGCAGTCCGCGCAGGCCGCGCCCGTGAGGAGCTTGTCGATCGAACTCACGCCGTTCGGGGGCTGGATGCACGTGTTCGGGTCATCGTCTGCCGTGACGCTCACGCTCGCGCTGGGCGCCTGCGCGTTCTTGCAGCCCACGCCATCGGGGCTATCGAGGGTCGGGGGGTTGTCATCGTCAAGGTCGATACCGAGGAGACCGTTTTCGAACATGCTGTTCTGCGTGATCGTGTTTCTGTCTGCTTCGCCGGTACTCTCCTCAATGTGAAGGCCGGTCGCGCCGGCATTGTCGTCGATAATATTGTCCGGCCCGATCGTGGCGCCGCTCACGCTGTCTAGGAAGATGCCTGCGCCGGTGTTATCGCGGACCGTGTTGCCGCTGATCACGCTGCCGCTGAAGTCCGCGCCGAGGTCGCTCGGAACCCCAACCATGTTCTCAACCTCGATGCCGCGGGTGCCGCTGTTGGCGATCGTGTTGCCACTGACCGTGAGGTTCGTCAGGCTCGGGCTATTCGGACCCAACTGGCCGACGCCGAAGACGTTCACATGAAGGCCGTCACCGGCGGTTCCGGTGATGACGCCGGCGTTATCCGTGATGTTGAACGTATTCGTGCTGCAGCACACACCGGCTGGGAAGAACCCTGCCGATGGTGTGTCTTCGCCGGTGATGAAGATCCCGTTCAGCGAGCCTATGAGGTCCTGGTTCTGAGAGATATCTACGCTGTTCGTGTTGGAGCTGACGCAGCAGACCAACAGCCCGATGTCCACAGCTTCTCCGCCGCCGGCCGTGATGTCACCAGTGTTGCTCGTCACGCTGGCGTCCGTGCTGTTGGTGGTCGCGCCGCTCGCCGCGGCGCTGCCACCGGCGAGGACGTCCATCTCGATGGCATCCCCAGCCAGCGACGTGATCTTGCGGTTGGCGCTCACGTCCGAGGTGGCGTGGTTGTTGTCGCCAACGCCGCCGAACGCGCCGGCCTGGCTCAGAATGCGGACGGCGTCGTCGTCGCTCGCCGTGGCGAACGTAAAGATGTCCTGCATGCCGGTGACGGAGACGTCGCTCGAGTTGTTGTTCCCGTCTCCACCCATTTCCGCGCCGGCCTCGCTCGTGATATCGACCGCCTTGTTGCCACCGCTGATATCATGCGCACCGGTTCCCGTGAGTGTGACGGTACTGCTGTTGCCGTTACCGGCGGAGCCGTCAGCGTCCTCGGTGCCGGCCCGGCTTTCCACATGCACGCCGTTACCGGTGCCGTCGCCATTCGTGTCACCTTTGATGTGGCCGTTCAGATTGAGCGAGACGTCACTGCTGTTGTTCAGTGCGCCGTCTTCCCGCGCGCCGGCCTCACTTTCGATGTCGATCGCGTCGTCGCCGCCCTCAACGTCGCCGTTGTTGCTGGCGTCAACCAGGCTCTTGTTGTTGTCGCCACCGCATGCGCAGGCCGTGCCAAGGGAACCCGCCTGGTTCAAGATAGCGATGCCGTTCCCGGCACCGCTACCGTCCCTGTCGCCCTTAATGTCGCCGTTGTTGTTGACCTCTGTATCGGCCGTGTTGCCGTCCGCCGCGCTGGCCCCGATGGCGTCGGAGCCGGCGAAGTTGCCGACGTCTACTGCATCGCCCGTAGCGACAATTCCATCATTTCCGTTGATCTTGACGATACTCACGTTGTTGTTACTGGCGCCGCCGGCGAAGCTGCGCACCACCACGCCCTGGTCGCCGGCGGTGGCATTGGTAAGCATGCCGTTGTCATCTATATTTGCCGTGTTCGTGTTATTGTTGCCATCCTTGGCGTCGAGATCGAAGTCAACGGCCTCATCTTGAACGCTGGAGATATTACCGTTTCGAGAGGCGCTCACCGTGTTGCTATTGTGGTCGCCGGCACTGACGTTGGAGTCCACTTCAACGGCTTCATGCTCGCCAGTGATGCCACCGACGTTATCGTCAATCAGTATTGTGCTGTGGTTGTGCGTGGGAGCTGGTGACAGGTCGGCGCCAGCAATGTCAACTTCCAGTTCGATGCCTTCGTCGCCCGCGCCGACGATCGCGCCCTGGGTCCTGCTGACAGAGACGCTGGCGCTCAGGTCGCCGGTGTCAGGGTCGTCGAAGTCGAGGTCGATTTTGACGCCGTGGTAGCCCCTGATCCCGCCGGTGTTGTCGTCGACGGTGACGTTGATCGAGCTGCCCGCCGTGGCTTCGTCAATATCCACGTCCACTTCCACGCCATTGCCAACCGTGTCACCCTCCAAGTTGGTGTTTCCATCGATGGTAATCGATATCTTGCTGGCCAGGTCACAGGCGACGTCACCAATCGTGCAGACCTCCATGTCGACCGCGTCGTCGCCGGTCGACTCAATGTCGCTGCCGGTCACGGCCATCGCGTTGTCGGTTGCCAGCGGAGGTACCGCTGGACTGGTTCCGGTGGCCTTCAGCATCACTCCATCCGCAGAGGACCTGATGAAGCTGTTAGAGACGGTCGCGTCAGATAGGTTGTTGGCGACGATGTGGACGCCGCGCGCGCCCGTAACGCCGGTAATCGTAATGTCATCGACAAGGATGGTACCGAGGTTGATGTCTGCCGCGCCGCCGGCGCAGGCCGTCCGGCCGCAGACCTTCACAGCGGCATGGCCGAAGATCTTGTCCGTGCTCGTGCCGGTGATGTCGCGGATCGTCAGGTCGCCCGTGCCGCTCACGAGGCTGAAGTTCTGGCCGGGAAGGCTGGCAAGGACTTCGAACCCACTGGCCCCACCAACTACTCCTGTTCCATCAATGATGACCGTGTTTCCACTCGCGTCGATCGCGAGGTCTACCTTGATGAAGGGGAGGGCCGCGGCGCCCAAGTTGATGGTGCCGCTGCCGCCGGGCAGAGCGAACAAAATCGTGTCCGCGAAGCCGCCGTTAGCGGTCTCGATCGCGGCCCGCAGCGTGCAGACGCCGTTGCCGAGGACCGTCTCGCACGTAGCGTTTATACCAAGGTCCGCATCGGAAAGGTCTCCCGTGCTGTTGACGGTGACCGTCGTCGCGGCCGAGGCGCTGTTCGGTATCGCGACCAGAACGCCCACCAGGGCGATCGCGACAATTGCCAAGAATGCAAACCGAATTGCGATAGGGCGCAGCGCACCCCACGTTAGACTTCCTGTCATCTTAGTCTCCCTCCTCCGTGAGTCCCGTTATGGCGAGATTTCTGAGCCACGCCAAGACTCAATTCTCGCTCAGGTGCGCAGCGTATTGCGACATTCTGACCATAGGTGCAGCTTAGTGTCAACCTTTTTAAGGCCAAACTGTAGCATCGCCTTCACAGTTTGGGGGGCAAGATGCTTAGAGTCAAGCTAATTATCCTTAGTTTGGCGCCATTCCACGCGGTTCACGGCGCCTCTGAAGCCGCGCTAGCAGTGCGCGATTGCCAGTGGCCGCTGAATGGCCGCCGGCACCTTTCAGAGCCGCAGTCTGGCGCTATTTCGCGTGCGCAAGTGAGCAGAGATAGCAGGAGTCCCGCGGCGATTGCCGCGGGACTCCATATCGTTCCGTTAGCTACGAACGGCGCTTCTTTACGAACGGCGCTTCTTATAGTGCGCGCCTTCGAATCGCGGCAACTGCCAGCGTGCTGGCGCCCAGCACTGCTAGCACGGCGATCAGCCAACCGTAGCTGGTGCCGTTCGAATCGAATCCAGTACCTGCAGCCGGAGGCTGGGTCACCACCACTTCTTCCGAGCACGTGAACGTGCCGTCAACGACCGTCGGATTGATGTCCGTCGGGTCGCCGAGCGTCGCGTCCGCGAAGACCTGTATCTGGATGTCTAGTTCGCTCGTGCCGGCGTCGTCGCCACACTCGAACTCAATCGTACCCAGCGTGGAGTCACCCTCTAGGCCCCCGGCAGTCGCGCCGGTGAGCCGGACAACGCCATCCTCGAAGTTCGGGTTGCAAACGCCACCCTGCTCCGGCGTGCAGCCCGTCGCGCTGATCACGCTGTTGTCGTAGTGGATGTCCATCGTCCACGCGCCGAGGCCGGGGGCGCTGATGTCGGTCGCCTGAACCGTCACGACGTCAACCTCGCCGGTTTCGGCGGCGCCATCCGAGATGCCCACGGTGTCACCACCCTGCGCGAATACGGTGCCGCCCAGCATTGCTCCTCCGATCAGCAGCGCCGCAATGGCCGCTATCCCTACCAGCCCCATCCTTAGTCCTTTGATTCCCTTCATCCGTGCCAACCTTTCTCCTATGCGCTCTACGTCTTCTATGCGCTCCTGCGCGGCCTTACGCTCATCAACTCAGGGCGCCCTCGCCAATGAGGCCCGCCGTGATCTGTAGAATCAGCGCCGCGTCCACACTCGTGAGCGCAAAGTCGCTGTCGACGTCTCCACTCGATAGGCATCTGATCACATTTGAACAGACTGGCCTGCTTGGGTCAAACTTGCGCTGAAAACTGGTCTCACTGCGGCATCGCCACACTTCTCGAAACGACCGCACGGCACGCTGTCGACGCAGGGGGTAACAACGCAAACAGGATCAGTCGCGGGAAGCTAGGACGCGGCTGGCGAACTCCAGCCGCCACTGCTGATGTTCGATTGCCTGTTCGATCGCATGGGAGCCGTGGCCGGCATCGAACCAGTGCAGCTCCAGTTCCTTGCCGAGTTCCCGCATGCGCTCTTCGTAGGCCTCCAGCTGGCGAGCAGGGCAGCGGGTATCGTTGGCGCCCTGGATGACCTGGAGCGGTGCGCGCACCTGCTCCACGTAGGTGATGGGCGAACTACGCTCGTGCTGTTCCGGCAGTTCTTCGGGCGTGCCGCCGAACAGGGCAACCTGGTACTGGCGAAGCGGCTCCGCCTGGTCCTCGTACATGAGCTTCCAGTCCGCGATCGCGACCATCGCCATGCCGCCGGCCCACAGTTCCGGGCGCATGCCCAGCCCGAGGAGCGTTAGATAGCCGCCGTAGGACCCGCCCAGCAGGAAGACCTGGTCAGGAATGGCGATCTCGTTCTGGATCAGCCAGTCATAAGCGCCCGCCAGGTCATCGACCTCCCACTGGCCGAGCCGGCCGCGAATACACGTCTCGAATTCGTGGCCGAACGTGGTTGAGCCACGGTAGTTGATCGAGAGGCAGGCGAAGCCATGATCGAGCCATGCCTCGACGACGGGAGAGAACATGTCGAACGTGGCCGCAGTGGGGCCGCCGTGGATGTTAACAATGGTGGGAAACGGTCCATCGCCCAGTGGCGTGGCGAGCCAGGCCTGGATCTCAGCGCCTTCGGTGGACGGATACGTGATCGAGCGGCACTGTGTTCCTCCCGGCGATTCGCCGCCCTTGAGTAGCATGCGACGCTCCGCTCCGCTGGCGTCATCAAGCGCGATGACGCGGCTTGGCGTTGTGGAGTCGTTCATGTGCGCGTAGATTTCGGCAGCTTCGGCGAAGTGCGCGCTGGAGATCATGCCGGACGGGTGATCGAGCCATACGAGATATTCGCTCGCGAGGTCGTAGGTAGCGAGCCGCTGAACGGCGTTGTTGACTTGCATCAGCAGCAGCCGCTCGCCGTCATCGGACCAGTCGACGGGGATCATCTCGCCTTCGACGTCGTCGAACGCAAGATCGGTCCGTTCGCCCGAGCGCGTGTCCCAGATAACTGGCCTGCGAACGCCGCTCGCCGTCGTCGCGCCGAGAATGCGGACGTCGCCGGCGATGCGACTGAAGCGAGCGGCGGTGACGCTCGCGTCTGCGTCGTACAGCTCGTTGATGCGAGCGCCGGTCGCGGTATCGACGGCAGCGAGATTGATGTCGGTCGACTTGCTCCGCTCGGTCAGCCCGAACACGGCAACCGAGCCGTCGTTGGAGAGATAGAGGCCGCGCATGAGGCGGCCAGTGTGAAAGAGGGGGCGAGCTTCGCTGAGCGCGCCGTCCGGGCCCAGCTCCATCAGGTAGGTCTGGTGCCCTTTGCGGCTAGCCGCGGTGAACGCGAGATGCGTACCGTCACGGCTGAACGCGACCGCCGCCAGGGCGTATGGGTCCATGTCCGGCGTGACGTCCTCGCTTTCGCCGCCGCCGTAGGGAATGCGAACGAGGTGGCCTATTTCGTTGCCCTGCTGGTCGTCCAAATAGTAAACGTATGTACCGTCCGGGTTTAGCGAGGCGGCTATCTTGCCCGAGGGGACGAACGTGAGCTGGCTGAGAACGCCGGATTTGACGTCCCAGGCGTACACCTGATGCACGCCCGAGCTGTTCGTGACGGCAATGCCGCGCGACGGCTCGTTCGACGCGACAGCCGCAGATGCGACCGTCCAGGCACGGTAGCGCAGCTTCCAGGGAGCGCTCTCAGACGTATCGATCTCGATGGGCATCGCGAAGCATTATGGCACAGACGTAACGGTAGGGGGCAGCCAGTTCCGCCTCCGCGACAGACGAATGAATGCCTGATGGGCGCTTGCTCCACACTGTGATACTGTGGGTCGGGAGGTAGCGATGGTGGAGACGCCAGAGCCACTCTGGTACTGCCTGACCTGTGGGGAAAGCAGTCCGGTCGCAAATCGGTACTGCAGCAGGTGCGGTGTGGGCCTCGCCGGCAGCCGCCTGCAAGAGCGCCAGGGATTAGCCTTCCTTCTCAACGAACTGCTGCGCCTCCACCAGACGGGCGAGATTGATGACGAACTCTACCTCCGCCTAAGCCGGCGCTACAGGGAAGCTCTCAGCGACACGCGCACAGCGGCCCCAGCCAAGGCGGCTCCAGCCAGAGAGCGAGCCGCGCCCGCTGAACGCGAAGGTCCGGGCTGGTTGGCGGAACAGCAAGCGAACTTCCTCCTGTACCTAGGCGCGTTCCTGATCGTAATCGCTTCGCTCGTGTTCGTGAGCGCTTCGGGCGAATCTGTTGGCGAGAACGTGAGAATGGCCCTGTTGGCACTGGCCCCGCTCCTCTTCGTCGCGGCGGGGCTGCTCTGCCTGCGCATCCCGCGCGTCCAGCAGGCAGGCGTCGTGTTCTTCGCGGTAGGCTCGCTGATGGTGCCGATCACGTTTGCCGGCGCCTACGGCCTCTATCTGTCGGAGGACGAAATCGACCCGACGGGCCTCTGGCTCGCGGGGTCCCTCACGAGCGCGATCTTCTACGGAGCGGTGTCCTTCTTAGGCGTGGGCCGCTGGTATCCGGCGGCGATGGTCATCGCGGCGTTGAGCGGCCTTGGCGCCGCGATGATGCTGGCCGATGCGGCGCCGGAGGCCTATCCGGGGAGTTACATCGCTGCGGGACTCCTGCAAACGACTCCGTCGCTGGCGCCATCGCGGCGTGTCCGCGACGTATTCGGACCGATCTGCTTGGCATCGGCGCACCTCGTCGTGGCGCCCGCAGCGCTCATCGCTCTGGCGATGACGCAAGCAGTCGAAGCCGGTGACGGCTTCGAACTGAGAACGCGATGGTTCCTGCCAACCACGGCAGCGCTGGCCGCTCTGTTCTACTGGACGCAGGTTCTCTGGGCCCGGCGCTCTCTTCCACAAGCCGCTCCGATCTTGACAATCTCGGCACTGGCGGTGACCGCTGGTGCAGCCGTCACGATAGTCTTCGCGCTGGACGTTGGCGAAGAATGGTACGGCGTGGCCGTGGCGATCGTCGGATGGCTCTACGCGGCGGCCGGTTGGCGTTCGAGGCTTCGCTGGTTCGGCCAGGTATACGCAGACTGGATGGCAGTGGGAGCGGTTACGGCGTCCTGGCTGCTGTTTACAGCACTATACGGTGACGCCCCGCGCATCGGCGCGGGCGTTTACTTCAGCGCCGCTGCGTTCTACCTGATTGCGGCGCGCCTCTCCTTCGCAAAGCAACTCAATGTCCCAGCCGCGTTCGAGGAGGATCGAGATGATCTGCGCGGAACAATAGCCGCCGCGTTCATCTATGCGGCCGGCCTCGTGTTAGGCATCGGATACTTCTACCTCCTGTCGAGCCTACCCGCCGCAGAAGGAGCGGGCGCCTCAGACTTGGCGCTCCCGTTCTTCGGACTGTCGCTAGGCATTGCCGCAGTAGCGGTAACCATGCGCTGGTGGTGGCCGGACTACCGAGTCCACGTCTACGCCATCGCCGCCGGCATGAGCCTCTTCGTGCTCCTGTCCGCCGTGGAAGGAGAAGGGCAGGTGACGGTGCTGCTCGCCGTGTACGCGGCGGTCTCGCTTGCTCTCGCGCTATGGGAACGGGAGCCGTTCGCGCTGGCGGTCCCGGCTGCGTACGGCTACGTCTGCCTTCTGGCCGCGTGGCGGTATTATGAGCCGGCCGATTTCTACCTTCCGCTCGCGGTCGCGGGCATCGGAGCGGTGCTCTTCGCAGCCTACGCAGTACTGCGACAACGCGAAGAGACGTGGTCGCCGGTGTTGCTCGCGCTCGCGTTCGCCTATCTGGTGGCAGCGCCCATCACGGGTTGGGTGCGGCTCGCGATCCTCGCAGATAGCGAAGGCTTCATCGGCGCACACTCCTTCGAGGAAACGGCACTCTACCAAACATCGGCGGCCGCTGTACTGCTGCTGGGAGTGCTGATGGCCGTCGCAGCGTGGCTCGAGCAGCGCATGGAGTTCGTGGCGGGAGCTTCAGCGCTTCTGATAATCGCGCTCCTGCTTTATATCGGTCACTTCCGGCCGGAGAACGTGCAAGCCTACACAGCGCCGCTGGGCGTCTACTTGCTGGCAGGCGCGTCACTGGCGTTCCGACTCCGAAACCTGCCGGATGGCGTCGAAGCGTTTCTCCAGCCAGCGCAAGCACTGGGCGCTGCCGTGTTAATGGGGCCGAGCCTGGCGCAGTCATGGAATGAAGGCGGTTGGCCGTACGCGCTGCTGCTGCTTGGTGAAGGGCTCTTCGTCCTGGGGGTCGCGCTGGTACAGCGTTGGGTCTGGTTGCTGTCGACGGCCACGGCCTTCATCGTCCTGGACGCGTTGCGCTACCTGTTCAATGCTGCACAGCTGCTGCCAAGTTGGGCGATCCTGGCCTTGGCAGGGACGTTCGTCATGACGGCGGGCGTGGCGATCCTGCTGGGCCGAGAGCGCTGGACGCTCTGGCAGCAAGCGTTGCACGCTTGGTGGAGACGCGCGCCAGAACCTTCCAGCACGGGGTAAGACAGCGCTCGGCAGTGGCGCCGGTTCCCGCGAGCAGCTTCGCGCTCACCTGAGAAGCGCGAATGGCCCGCGGGATGATGTACTATCGTGCCATGCGGACTGTTCGGATTGCGCTACTTTGCGGTGCGGCCCTACTGCTCATGGCGTGCGGGAGCAGCGAGAGCGGCGAGAGCCAGCAAGAAGATGGGGGGCCGGCCGGTCAGCCTGTGGTGTTTGGCTCCGAACCAGTAGCCTTTGAGTTCGCGCCGGACGGACGCCTCTTTTTCAACCTCCGTCAACGTGGAGAGATTCGCTGGTTCGACCTGGATCAGTGGGATCCAGATCAGGCTGTGAGCACAAGTGATCCCAGTGAAGGGGAGTTGTTTGCATCCGAAGAGGTCCGAAGCCGCAACGAGTGCGGGCTGCTGGGCATCGCCCTTGACCCTGATTTCTCGACGAACCGCTACGTCTATGTCTACCTAACGCAGTCCACGTCTGACGCAGAAGTGGCCACCCTGCGCGTCGTGCGCTACACGGATGTTGATGGTCAGGGAACGGATCGCACGGTCTTGGTCGAGCTACTGGACACGGTTTCCGGAGTCTGTGTCCACGTTGGGGGAGGACTTCACTTCGGGCCAGATGGCTACCTGTATCTAAGCGTAGGCAACAATGAGCAGAAGGACCGGGCTGCTGGCCTGGACAATCCGCTAGGGAAGTTCCTTCGATTCGACAAGCGGGATGGGTCCCCGGCGCCTGACAACCCGTTCATCGATGAACCTGGAGCAGACCCGCGCATCTTTGCTCATGGGATCAGGAACACCTTCGACTTCGCGTTTCACCAGGAGACGGGCAAGCTGTATTCGCCCGACAATGGACCGGGCAATTGCGACGAACTGAACGTGATCGAATCCGGCCAGGACTACGGCGTGCCGGGTTCTCTGCCGCGGGCGGAGACCGAGACTTGCTTGGGCTTAGGCGGAACTGACCCGATCTACCTGTTTTCTCTGCCCGACACCGAGCCGGAAGAATTCCAATCAAACGTTGCTCCGGCCGGTATGGCGTTCTTGCCGAGGGGAACGTACGAAGGTCTGGGGAATGCGCTACTCATTTGCGAGTTCATCACCGGCAATATGCGCTATCTCGAGTTTGGCGGCCCCGACAACGATGAGATCGTGCGAGATCTCGTCCTAGTAGACGACTGTCGTTTCAATGTCGGCGTCGACAGCGAAGGTATCATCTACTACTCGTCCAAGGACAAGATTTACCGGTTGCCGCCGGAGCTGATGCCCCAGCCCTGATCCTGGGCGCCTAGCAACTTGAAAAGAGGCCTCGGCTAGGCGGTCACTGGCCGCGCCACGCAGGCCGGGCGTCTGCACGATGCCATGTAGAGCAGAGCACGTGCGCTGGATCAGCGACGCCGTCGCCAGCGCGAAATCGCAGATCGTGGGCGAAGATTCTTCCGGCAAGCGGTCAGGCCTGCACGGCGGCCCGCATGGCCTGCGCGGACGTGCCCGCCGTCGAATCGATGATGCGGATTGCGGCGCGGGTGACAGGCACAAGACTGGGCCTATGGACCTTGTCGAGCGTGTCCTGCGAGTCGAAGAGGTAGTAGGGCGCGGTGAGGAAGTTGACGAGCGGTACGCCCGCCAAGTGAAAGGCGGCGCCGTCCGTGGTTGGCGCGGGGCCGAATGCGGTCGGCGGAAGGATCAGCGAACGGTCCAGCTTCTCACTCTCGATTGCCTGCTGGACGGCGGCCTCAAGCCGAGGCGCGCGGCTGGTGAACCACCAGCGCGCCTCGGGATGGCCCGTTGGGGCCGGCGTGCCGGACTCGTCGGAGAATTCGCTAGCTGCATGCTCGAGGTGGAGTTCGAGAACGGTGCGCTCCAGGTCGCCGGCGTGGTCCTTCACGAATGCGTGCAGTCCCGCGCCTCCGGCCATGTGGCCCGAGTTCAAGAGGAACATGAGGCGGTGTGGGCGATACATCGCGGGGACCTGCGTCCAATAAGCTGCCTGGGCAAAGACGAGCGAGATGCCGGAGCCGTCTTCGACGGCAGACGACCAGGGGCCGTCGTGGTGGGAACCGATGATGACGAGCTCTTCGTCAGCGCCGGGCAGCTCGCCGACAACGTTGTAGGTGGTGATCGACTCGCGTTCGGCGTCGATCGCGAGCCGGGCGCGGACGGCGCCCTGCTCCAGCAGGCTCGTGAGGCGCGCGCCGTCGCTGCCGCTGACCCAGAGGCCGGGGATAGGGCGTTCGACTGCATCGTACGGAACGTAGTAGTCGCAGGAGTCGCCGGGGTACGCGGACAGCATCCCTACGAAGCCAAGAGCGCCGGCCTCCATCGCGGGCTCCATGACGGCCTGCATGAGGCGGCTGAACGGCAAGATGTGCAGTGATTCGGCGAACGTGTCCTTGGGGTCGTAGATCGACGTCGCCAAACGGGCAAGGACAGCATGTGGCGGCCGGTTGAGCGGTAGGTCGACGAGGGCGATGGCGTCCTTGACCGCGCCCGGGTTCTCTTCATCGAAGGCCACAAGCGGCGCGTCCAGGCCGTCCGACGGCGTGCAGTGCGGCAGCGGGAAGCCCGCGATCTCCAGCGACTCGCCACCGGTCTCGATGCGAAGCGAGGACGCTTTCGGCTCCCAGTAGGGCAGCTCGACGGGCTCATGACGTACGTTGTCCAGCCCGAAGGACTTGAACGCTTCCAGGCAATGCTGTTCGGCCCAGCGGTCAGCGGGATAGCCCGGGCGGCGCACGCCTTGTGCGTACACCCGCTCGATCCACTCGAAAATCTGCTGCTCGCTGGGGACGAGGTTGGCTTCAATCATTCAGTTCTCAGCGCGCCAGTCTAGCATGGGCCCGTCGCCGATGCGGATGGCGGCGGCGACGCCATCGCCGGCGTCCGTGTACTCCCAGGTCACGTAGCGGCTGTCGTGCTTGACGAGGCGCTCCCAGACATCACGCAATGCGGGCGTCTGCACGATGTCATCGAAGAGGAGGATGCCCCCCACCTTCAGCCTGGGGAGCACGTTCGCGAGATCGGCCGCGGCGCCGAACGCCCTGTGGTCGCCATCGACCGTGATGATATCGAAGAACGCGTCGGCGTGAGCGGCAAGGTAGGTCGGCACGGTCTCGCGACTGTCTCCAGACGTCAACTCCACGCTCCCCAGATAGCCGATGGCCTCCAGCTCGCTCCGCACGAACTCGGGCCCAGGGTTGGGCACGCCCGCGTAGTCCTCCAGCCAGAGATCGAAGCCGGCGATCGCACACTCGGGACTGGTCGCGCCGACGACGCAGGCACTGCGGCCACGGCGCACGCCGATCTCCAGGTAGGCGCTGGGCCGGATGAGCGTCGAGGCCGCCCAAAGCGTCGTCGTCAGGTCCGCGAAGCGGAGGTGCTTGCCGAACTGTGCGCGAGCGAGCCTGTACCAGGCCTGCTGGCCGGCCAGCTCCCCGCTGGGCGTCATGCGGTCGATGAGGTCCTCGACGAAGCAGATGGCCTCTTGCGACAAGGCGGCGGCGGCGAGCGTCATCGCGTTGGGATTCTGATAGACGCCGTCTTGAAACGCATCGCTCACCCTCGGTGTCCGCTCGACGTAGCGGGGCTTGGGGAGCGGGCGCAGCCGCTCCCATGAGCGCTTCAGTCTCTTGGTGAGCGGTTCCACTTCGCGATGTGTCCTCGCTTCGCCATCCTTCAGAACTCCGTCTGTAGTTCCTGCGTCTGACCGGTCTCGGCGGCGCGGTAGGCGCACTCGATGATTTCGATGACGTGGCGCGCGTGCTCGGCCGTGGCGATGCTGGGCGCGCCGTCGCGCACCCAGTCGACGAGCTGCATGACGTCCTCGTAGACGTGCTGCTCTTCGATCTCACGATGCGGGCCTGTGACGTGCGGCAGCAGCCACTGGACGCTGGCCCCCTCTCCGTCCGCAATCCCGCGGCCTGGGTAGTCGAACGGCTCGGCGTTGAGCCGCATGCCGACGATGGCTCCATCTGTGCCGAAGAAGCTGGGCGCGAAGCCCCGCGTGATGGCGCCGGCAGCCGTGCCGTACACGAAGGCGAAGAGTGCGTCGCCGAAGTCGAGCGTGATGAGCGAGTTGTCGTCGGCGTCGCAGGCGAGCATTTCGCCACGAAACTCCCGCTCGGCGATGCGCACGCCGGACATCGCCGAGACGCGGCGAGCGGGGCCCAGGATGCCGGTGAGAGCGTGGAGCGCGTAGACGGTCATGTCGTAAAGCGGGCCACCGCCGGGCTTGCGAAAGTACCAGGAGGGATCGGCGTTCTGGAGAACGTCGTCACCGTGGCGGACAGACTCGCGCTCGTGGTAGGTACCAAAGGCCGCGCCGCACGTCGCCCAGACCAGCGTTCCGAGCGCACCGGACGCGATCAGTTCCTTGATGTGCGCATTATGCGGCCGGATCATCTCGCCCGGGGAGGCGACGATGCGCAGGTCGCGCTCGGTGGCGAGCGCCAGTAGCTCGTTCGCCTCCTCCACAGTCGTCGTCATCGTCTTGTTGAAGTGGACGTGCTTGCCGGCCAAGAGCGCCTGCTTGCCCTGCTCGTAGTGGAGGCTGATGGGCGATGCGATGGTAACGGCGTCGACATCGCCCCGCTCCAGCAACTCCTCGAACGTGGTGAAGTGCTTGGGAACCGAGAAGCGCTCACCGGCGGCTTCGGCGCGTCCGGGCGCCGGGTCGCAGACGGCGGCCATGCGGACGCGGTCGCGCACATCTTCCTGGCTGAGATGCGGCATGATGCCGCGAATCGAGATGCTGCCCGCGCCGACGACACCCATGCGAACGAAATCGGACATGACTAGCCCTCGAGCGACGTGGCGACGGGCTCCCAGCGGCGGGACTTGCCGGCCTTCATGATGGCATCGATAGCGAACTGCGAACGGTAGCCGTCCTCGAACGTCGCGTCGATGTTCGGATCGACCTTGCCGGCGAGGACGTTGTCCACGAAGCCATGGATCATGCGCGTGACGCCGTGAGGCTTGCCATCCGCGGCCTCGGCAGGCAGGTCGACGCGCTGCCACGGTTCGCCGGGGCGCAGCTCGTGCAGGTACTCGACCTCGCCACGCGTGAACGTGGCCATCAGCGACCCCTTGTCGCCGGAGACGGTCACGTAGCCCATGTGGCCGCGCTCGCGTTCGCCCGCGTGGACGATGCCGTAGGAGATCGGAGGCGGCGTGGCGCGGCTGGCGAGGACCTGTCCCTGTAGTCCGCTGGAGGTGCGCATGAAGAACGAAGCGAGGTCGAGCGTGTCGACAGGCTTCAACTCGCCGTCGGCGGTCTGAGCGCTGTGCGGGATCGTGTGTGTGACGGCGGCCACTTCGGCAATGAAGCCGGACTCGGGGCCACAAACGTAGTTCACGGTATCGATGAAGTGGGCGCCCATTTCGCCGAGGTGGCCCGCGCCATGCAGCGAAGCGTCATCTCGCCAGGAGGCGCGCTGCGGCTCGACGACCTGCTTGGAGAACACTTCGTTGTGGATCTCGATGAAGTGCGGCTTGCCGATGTCGCCCGCGGTAACGCGCCTACGCATCTCTTCGATGCAGTAGGTGTAGCGGAACGTGAACGCGATCTGGTTGACGACGCCTGCGTTGTTGGCCGCTTGCGTCATCTCACTCGCCTGTTCGGCGGTGAGCGCCATCGGCTTGTCGCAGAGGACGTGCTTTCCTGCTGCGAGCGCGGCCATCGCGTAGGGGTGGTGCTGGTCGTTCGACGAGACGATCGTGACGGCGTCGATGTCGTTGCGCTCGAGGAGCGCATCCAGGTCGTCGCTCGCCTCCGGCACGCCGGTGCGATCGGCCATCTCCTTCGCGCGCTCAAGGCCTCGGCTGTACAGCGCTAGCACCTTGGCCCGCGGGTGCGAGTTCGTATCGGGGATGTGGTGCTCCTCCGCGAACCCGGCCGCGCCCAGCACGGCGACGCCAATCTGGCCACTGTTGTCGTTGGCTGGCATTACACGTCCTCCTCCAGCTCTTGGTCCTTGGCGAGGCGCGGGATGGGGCCGAAGCGCTCGCGTCGGAAGCCCTCCGCGTACTCGAACCCGTTTGCGCGGCCGACAGCGCCCGTTACGGCGCGGATCTGCGCGTTGATCACCGCCTTGTAGTCGTGGGGATCGAGGCCGTCCAGGGCCGGGACGCTGAGACCGGAGGCCTCTAGCGCATAGAGCAGGTCCTGCACCGTGAGCACCATCTGGCTCTCGTGCAGGTAGAGCGCCTCGATCTTCCTGTCGACGTAGTCCGTGATGTCGACGAACTTGTTCTGGTCGCGGGGCGACTTGGCGAAGTACCACTGCTCGCCGACGAAGTGCGGCTCCAGCCCCTCCTCGATCTGGTCAGGGTGATAGAGGGGAAAGTGGCTGAAGGAGGCGGCCTCATTGGCCGCCGCGGCAACCGTCCGATGATCGGGGTGCCCCTCGTAAGGCGAGAACGGGTCCCAGGTCATCGTGATGTCCGGCTTGAGTTCGCGGATGATGCGCATGAACTTGCCGCGCAGCTCGGGCACGGGGCACTGCTCGCGCAGCTCGCCGTCGGAGTAGCCGAGGCAGACCACCTTGTCGACGCCCAACAGCTCGGCGGCGGCGTGGATCTCCTTGTCGCGAGCGGCGCGCAGCTCGTCGGCGGACAGCTCGAACGAGCCCTTGTCATTGTCGGTCGCGACGACCAGGGCAACCCTGTGGCCGCGATCGGTGAACTTCGCGATCGTGCCTCCGGCGGTGAACTCCATATCGTCGCCGTGGGCAGCGAAGACGAGCACTCGCTTGCTCATTGCAGGACCTCCTTCATGAGATCGATCGCGGCGTTCTTGGCGATCGCTTCGGCTTCAGGCGCAAGGAACGAGACGCCGGGCTCATAGCCGCCCTCTTCGTAAGCGGCCTCTGGCACAACGTAGCCCATGTAGTGGTTGGCGTAGCAGGCCACCAGCAAGCGCTCGATGCCGGCGGCTTCGCGAATGCCAGCGGCGGTCTCAACGAACCACTCGCCAGGCAGGCCAAGGAGCCCGAGGCCGGGCGTGAACGAGATGGCCATCAGCTCCGGGTGTAGCGAACGTCCCTCTCGCGAGCGCATCGCCGCCGCGGCCGTGCGCTCCGTCCGATAGCGATTGAGCTGCGCCATGATCGGACGTCGCTGCTCAGGGTCGGGCGCGTCGCCGAGAGCGTCGAGCTGGCTCTTGTACTCGGTCAGCTTTGCAGCGTACTCCTCGTCGGGAAGGTAGGTCTTGATCGGCAGGTCGACGTTGCGGCTGGCGACGCGCAATCGCACGTCCCCCACCAGCTCGCCCGCGGTGACGGGCTTCTCGAGATGTTCGCTCCAGCGGATGTTGTCGGCGTGATGGACGTGGCCGAGGGGCCGCAGTTCGGCGATCAAGCGCGCCGCAGCAGCGCCAACAACAACGCCGACGCGCTCCGCCTCCTCATGCGTCTGCTTGATCCAGTTCGGATTAACGTTGCCGCAGGCGCCGTTGAAGAACTGCATGCCGATGCCGGGGAAGGTCTGCTCCACGACACGAACGGCGTGGCCGGGATAGTCAGCCGAGATAAAGTAGTTGTCGCTGTAGAGGACGGTCGGGTGGCAGGCGCCGTTCACCAGCGCGGCGATAGGCGGCTGGAGCGGGTCGACATCGTCGAAGAGGAGCACGTGGAGGTCCGCGTCGACCGGCCAGTCAGGGTGGCGGCGGTTTTGCATGATGGAATCGACCGACGTGCTGCCGAACTTGAGAACGGCCGGCCGTTTCGCGGCGTGCGCCTGCGTTATTGCCCCCGCGATAGCACGCGCCGTAACGTCCATCAGCTCGTCGTCGGCGTCGAAGCGCAGGCCGGCTGGACCCTGGTGCGTGTGCGTCGCGGCGACCATGATGTGTTCCGGCCTCATGCCTGTGGCATCGGCGGCGATGCGGCGGGCCTCCATCACGAGCCGCCGGTCGACACCGAGCAGGTCGCAGGAGACGAGGCCGATCGTGGTGTCGCCGTCGTCGATGACAAGCGCATGGGCGAAGAGGTCGTCGTGCACGCCAATCGACCCGTGGTCCTTACCGCCGTAACCCTCAAGCCAAGTGCCAACGGGCGGCGTGATGACGGAGGTGGCGGTGCCGGCTGTGAGAGTCATGAGAGGTCTAGCTCAGCGGCAGCCATAAGTTCGTAGTCCACTTCTGCATACGCGTAGCACTCGGCATCATACACGCTGGCGAGCGTCGAACGAAAAGCCGGGAGATTTCGGCCCACGAGGCGGGCTAGATTGGTGCAGTGGTGCTCACCGGGCAGATACAGGCCGGGTCAGAACTTTCGACCGTTGCCTCCGGAGGCGCGTTTGTACTCCTCAAGAACGCGGCGGCCCTGGCCCGCGGCCTCCCTCGTGCCAGCGTCAACGTGGCCCTGACCGTTGGTCTGCCGAAGGCGGCCATTCGCGAGATCCTGCTGGGGTTCGATCTCTCGCCGTGAGGGAGGATAATGCTGCGGAAGCTCCGTCCGCAACCGCTGTAGCAGGCGTCTGGCCTCATTGAGCAGTCGTTGCGACTCCTCACAGTCAAGCCGCGCATGCTCCTCGCCCTCGGGCCGCAGGTACGCCTCCAGATCGTCTCTGAGGATGCGCACGTTGCGCCCAACGCGCACCGCGCAGCTTGCCCACCTTGATGTGGCGGCGCACCGTGTTGGGGTGCACCTGGAGGTGTTCCGCCACGTCGGTGACGGTTAGGAGACGTTCGTTGCCGGGCTCTGCGACCACAGTGCGCCTATGATAGTCGATATAGGTAATCTTTGCAATGCGAAGGATTAGGCAGTCTCCGAGGGACGTAGGAAGCTGAACGACAGGCATCATCGAACATAACGTCTCAATAACGTCAAGTAGGCGACGGTCGGCGTGAATGCCGCTCTACGTCTCTGGCGCCACGCGCCCAGGCGACGTAACGATCGCCGAGGAAGCGCCGCGCGCGTCAGAAGAGATCTAGCTCTGAGAGCAGATGAACGGGCACGCCGTGGCCGGACATCTGGCGGGCGAGTTGCTCGTCGGCCGTGACGACCTCAAATTGGATGGCCTCGGCATGCACGACGTACAGGGCATCATACACGCTGGCGCCGGTTTCCCCTGCTAGGCGCTGAGCTGACGATACGATCGCGTCGGAATCGACCTGCTCGTGGACACCATAGCTCAAGAATGTCGCGAGTTCGGACGCGGCCATGCCGGGGCCGATGCGGCCATCGCGTTCAGCGCGCTCCAGCGTCTGCGCGACTTCGTAACGGATGAACGAGGGAGCCGCGAGGTCGGTCCGGCCGGCATCGAAACGTGCTCTAAGGACGTTCGCTCTCTCGATAAGGCTCTCGTCGGTCAGATGCCACTTTGCCGCGACGGACGCGTCGACTACTAGCCCAGGAGGTACGGTCATATTTCTCCTCTAGATCCCGGCGCGCCTGCCGGACTAGTTCCTGAGTCGTGATACCTATGGGGCCGCGCTCGTCTCTGCGCCGGAACGTCTCCTCCGTGAGTTTCTTCCGGCGGTCCATCTCCTCTTGCGTGGGCGGCCATTGGTGCGGCGGCTTTTGCCGAGGAACGCTGTCCAATATCCGCCGGACCTCCGCGATGGACTCCGGCGTAGGCGTGGGATACTCGGCCTGCTCGTTGTCCTCTGCTCCCAGGTACTCCTCCAGATCGGCCTCGCGGACGCGGACGCTCCGGCCGACGCGGACACTTCGCAACGCCCCCGCCTTAATATGGCGGCGCACGGTGATGGGGTGCACCTGCAGCCGCTCCGCCACGTCGTTGACAGTCAGGAGGCGCTCTGCGTTAGGTTCGGTTGCCATAGTATGCCTATGATAGCATAGCTATGCATGCGTATGCAATTCTATGCGTCAGCAAGATCATGGGCGAGGAGCCGAACAATCGCTATCAAGACACCGTTCATCCTGCTCTCCAGCTCGGGACTCGGAGCGCACCTCCACAGCAGGATGAACGGTGTTTCTGAAGTCCCGAACACCATCGGCCAACTTGGCCGTCGTAGGGCGAATGCGATCCAACGAGGCGGCAAGTTGCAATGGCGTACTGAGGGATGTGTAATCCCAGTTCATTTTGCTCAGGTTCTTCTTGTTCAGAAAGGCAGCGAAGCGTTCATCTTCTTCTACTTCAGACCGTCGCAGAACATCCAACAGCATTCCTTCGATGACAGAGCCACAGAGGATGGCAGCCGCCTTAGGACTGTCAGAATAGTACGATTGTTGAGCCTCGGCGAAGTCATGAGAAACGACGTTTCGCAATTCGCCATCCTCCATGAAGCTCAAGTCGAGATCAGCGATTTCCGTCTCAGTTGCCTGAGTTCGTCTCGCATGCTGAGCCAGCCTAATTGCCAGACGGCCCAATTGCATCCGAAGCCACGTGGTTAGGCAGGAAGGATCCCTGTGGATCAATGCGTCTATCTCCGGAGGGATGCTAACTTGGAGTTCCCCAATCACAGGATCACTGCCAAAAGCCGCGCCCGCCTCTAGTGCTAATTGCTTGTACGACTTGGCGAACTGCTCATCATTGATCCACTTCGGACTTGCTGCAGCCTCTTCTACGTGCGAGCGCAGGTCATCTACAAGTTCGAAAAGGTCTTGCGCCGTGGTCATCGTAGCTCCAACTGCTCCAGCTGATCGCACTCAGTCAGGGCGCCCAGGCGGTCGTCACTTTCTCAATGATCGTGATGATGTCGTCCAGATCGGCGTCGTCGCCGAGAAACAGCTCGTGGGGGATCCAGATGCTCTGCTCGTAAGCGGCGCGCTCGGCGTTCGGGCAGGAGGCGTTCGGGCAGGAGACGCGCGAGTAGTCGTAATCGACGCCGGTGTCCTGCCAGGCGAAGAGCTTGTCCTTGTAGACCGGCTCGTAGAAGGCGCCGTAGCAGAGCAGCCCCTCGTGACGAAGCGCGACCATGAACTTGTCGCGGGAGACGCCGCCGAAGTGGTCGGCGTGATAGCGAAAATAGTACCCGTAGCCTGACGGCTGCGTGATGCGCTCGTCGAGCTTGAGCATCGAGAGGCCGTCGATACCATCGAGCGCGTTCGTAAGGCGGACCTTGTTTGCCTCGCGGTGCTCGACCTGCTCCGGCAGGCGTTCGAGCTGGACGCGGAGGATGGCGGCCTGGAACTCCGTGATGCGATAGTTCCAGCCGAAGACGCCCTGGGCCTCGGCGGGCTTGTCCTCGGGCCGCAGACGGCCGCAGTCGACGTAGGCGTGGCAGCGCGCGTCCAGGTCGTCGTCGTTGGTGAGGACGATGCCGCCCTCCCCCGCCGTCATCAGCTTCGTGTTCTGGAAGCTGAACGCGCCGAGGTCCCCAATGCTACCGACGCCCTGCCCGTCCCAGAAGCCGCCGTGCATGTGAGCGCAGTCCTCGACGACGCGCAGGCCGCGCGCCCGAGCGACCTCCATGATGCTGTCCATGTCGGCAATGCGCGACCCGAGGTGCACCGGCAGGATCGCCTTGGTTCGTTCCGTGATCGCGCGCTCGGCTTCGCCGGGGTCGATGCACCAGGTCTCGGGGTCGATGTCGACGAAGACGGGCACGGCGCCCATGTAGAGCGCGGCGGCCGCGGTCGCGACGAAGGTCAGCGCGGGCATAATCACCTCGTCGCCCGCCTCGACGCCGGCGGCCTTCAGCGCGACTTCGAGCGCGGTCGTGCCGCTGGCGGTGCAGTTGCCGTACTTGGCGCCGTGGTAGCTAGCGAAGGCCTCGGCGAACTTGGCCGCCTCGACGTTCGGCGAAGGGAAGCCGCCCCAGTTGCCGGTCTTGACGACCGCGCGCAGGCCCTCGACCTCACGCTCGTCGTGGACGGGCCACTGCGGCCACTTCTTGCGCCGGAAGGGTGCGCCACCGTCTACGGCTAACGTCTCAGACATGAACCACCCCTGTCCCAGCGCCGACGCCTGGTCAGCGTCGCGCAGCTACACCGTGATACTACAGAGCTAACCAGGGTGGCAAGCGAGAATTGCCTAGCCCTTGTTCTCGACGATGAAGCGCACAACGTTGCGGAACGTCTGGGGGCCCTCGCCGTTGGGCCACAGAGCATCCTGGACCGCGCGCTTGGCCTCGGCGACACCGCTCGGCTCCAGGTCCCCGATGGTGACCGTGGCGATGGTGTCCCAGGCGAGGTCGAACGTCTCGAACTCGATGTCGAACTCCTCGGTCTCGACATCAGTGTCGACGCCGGCGTCCAGGAGCTGCGCCTGGAACGGCAGCGGGTCGGCCAGGGCGGACGGGCCGATCCCGGGTGTTGGCTGCTCCGGCGCGAACGACCCGGCGAGCGCCTGGAACTTCACCAGACCACATTCCTCAGGGCTGCCCCACACGGAGGCCACGAACCGGCCTCCCGGCTTCAGCACTCGCGCGATCTCACGAGCGGCCGCCTCGCGGTCCGGCACGAACATCATGACGAGCGATGCGAGCACGACGTCGAACGCGTTGTCGACGGCTGGGATCTCTTCGACCGAGCCCTTGCGGAACATGATGTTCGTCTCTTCGATCAGCCGGCGATCAGCGATGCGGAGCATCCCATCGCTGACGTCGATGCCGGTCACGTCGCCTCCGTCACCCACAGCGTGCGACGCCGCGATTGCCACGGAGCCGGTCCCTGTGCCGATGTCGAGCACGCTCTGGTTTGCGCCCAGGCCGGAGCGGTCGAGGAGTGCTTCCTGGGCTGGCCGGAAGCGCAGGTCGAGTTCACGATCGTAACGCTCTGAAATAGCGTCCCACATCGCGGTTCGCCACGCCTGATTCTCTTCGTTGGTCATGGATCAGAGACTAGCGAACGCGGCGCCCTGCCAGAAGAGCACGGCGAGGCCACCCGCCGAGATAAACGGCGCGTACGGGATCGGCTCGCCCTTCTTGCGCAGGCCGGTCACGAGCAGGAACACGGCCACCGCGCCGCCGCCGATCGCCATGATCAGCATCGCGGGCGCGGCGTGCGTGAAGCCGACCGCAAGGCCGACGAATGCCGCGAGCTTCACGTCGCCCATGCCCATGCCGATGCCGCCCGTGATCAGCGACGGCACGAGCAGCACGCCGCCGGTCAGCGCGCCTCCCGCGAGCACTTCGAGAATGTCGGCGTCGGGCATGAGGGCGCCCACGACGATCGCGCCAACGATCGCCGGATAGGTTACGACGTTGGGAACGCGATATGAGATCAAGTCGGTGCCCGCGCACAGCAGCAGCACGCAGACGTAGGCCGCGATGATGGCCAGCTCAGCGACACCGTCATAGCGAACGGGAATTACCGCGAACAGGCCGGCGGCCACGCCCATGACGAGCACCCTTCGCCGCCAGTGCGAAGCCTCCGCCGCGACGACGAGCGCGCCAGCCTCGGCGGCGAGCACCGTTGCGCCCTGTACGTCAGCGTCTTCCGCCTGTCCGGCGTGGTCGGCCGGCCACGCAAGACGCCCCATCAGAGCTTCGAGCGCAACGCCGGCGACGAGGCCGATGATGGCAAAGAGGCCGATCAGCAAGGCTTGACTAGCCCGTTACGTGTCTTCGCGGCGAAACCTGAACGTCGCATTGCCGATCTCCAGGATATCGCCGTCGTCGAGAACAGCCCAGCTTGCGGACGCGCCGTTCACGAGCACACCGCCGGCGGCGACGTGAAGCAGATAGCGATCGCCATGAGGCCAGATGCGTACATCGACGTTCGCGTCGCCGCCCGGAACCCGTACGTCGCAGCCAGGATCGACGCCGATCCTGAGCGGTTCGCTGCCGACGCCGAAGCGATGCTCGCCGGAGACGCTCTCGATAAAGGCGACAGCATCGCTCGCGCACGGACGCTCCTCAAGCGGAGCTGCGCTCCCGCCGGAGCCAAGCGCGCTCATGCGATGGTCGGCGTCCACGCGTGGCTCGTGAGCGGGTGCCTGATCGTCCGTCGGCGGTTCCGGCGTGGGCGGTTCCAGCGCCACATCGGGCGCTGGCGCTTCTGGAGCCGCACCAAGCGCGGGTGCGTGGCTCCGTCGCCAGTATCGGTACGCGACTTCGACCACGCCTGCCGGGGCCAATTTCGTCACGTGGAGCAACTGCCAGGGGCTGAACTCCGGCAGCGGGCCGCCGTCATGGCCGTTTCCCGCGCGCTCCGTGTGAGGCGAACCCCTAGGCATCTCGTCAAGATCGTTGTTCCCAAGGTACGCACGCACCTCACCAACCAGAACGTCCGGTGCGGACGGGAGCAGATAGCGGCCGACGAGCGCGTCTAGGTTGACTGGATCGATCGTGACCATCAGCCTGACAGGAACTCCATGACCGACACGATAATCGGGCCCAGGATGAAGATGAAGAGCGAAGGCATCAGGCAGAACACGAGCGGGAAGACCATCTTCACGGGCGCACGTCGCGCCTCTTGCTCAACGCGCTGCCGCTGTCGAGTGCGCAACGTCTCAGACTGGACGCGCAGGACGTTGGCCAAGCTCGTGCCCAACTCGTCGGACTGGATGATGGCGTTCATGAAGCTGCGAGCATCATCAAGGTCGATGCGGTCCGCAAGGTCGAGCAGCGCCTGTCGCCGCGTCTTGCCAACGCCAACTTCGCGCAGCATCTGACGAAACTCGTCCGCAAGCGGGCCGTCCTGCTTGTCGACGAGCTGCTTGAACGCCCCCTCGAGGCCAAGACCGGCCTCCACCGTGATCGTCAGCAAGTCGAGCGAGTCGGGCAGGCTGCGCAAGATCACGCGCTGCCGCGCCCGCGCCTGCTTCGAGAGCCAGAACATCGGTAGCATGGCGCCCAGCAGCGCGAACAGTACGAACGCCATGACGGCCACCGGCGCGGGCGAGCTGCCGGCCAACGCAAACACGGCCAGCAGGTACACGGCCGCAAACGCGATCGCCATTCCCCCCACCACAGTAAAGAACGGCGCGACTGCCATCGGCCGGCCGGAGAGCACGAGGCGCTTCTCCGTGCGGCGAACGAGCGCCCCTGGCAGCATCGCTGCCAGTCGACGGCCCAGGCCGTCGATCGCCGGCGCGATCACGCGCTCGTCGAAGGGGATCGCTTCCAGGTCTCGGCCATCCTGCCGCCCGGCGCCGAGTGATCGCAACCTCGCGTCGGCAGGGCGCGATACCACCGCCAAGGCCCAGATCGCGGCGGGTAGCACAGCGAGGAATGTGAACGTCGCGGCGAGTATCGCAATCATCGCTAAACCTCGATCTTCAACGCGCGCTGGATCGCAAGGAAGCCGACGACCTGCAACACGACCGCGATCGCGAGCATCATCTGACCCGCCGGCTCGGTGAACAGCTTCGACCAAACGGAGGGCATGATCGCCAGCAGCAACAGCCCCACCAACACCGGATACACGGACAGCACAAGGCCCGTCAGGCGCTGCTGAGCCGTGAACGTCTTCACTTCGCCGCGGATGCGTTCGCGGTCGCGAAGGGCGGCAGCGGCCGCATCCAAGATCTCAGGGAGGTTGCCGCCCGTCGTGCGCTGCACCTGAATGGCCGTGATCACCACGTCCAGGTCGCGGCTGCCGACTCGGTCCCCCATGTCCTCCAGCGCGGTCGCGGAGTCGGCGCCCAGGTTGAGGTCGTTAAGGAGCGTGGCCAGCTCATCGCCCAGCGGCGCGCTCACCTGAAGCGTGGCCGCCTCCACGGCAGGCTTGAACGCGAACCCCGAACGAAGCGACGAGCCCAGGGCCGGCAGGAACTCGATGAGCTGCGTCTCTATCCGGGCGAGGCGTCGATCGCGCACGAATCGCACGTAGTAAGCCGGCGCCATCAACCCGACCAGGCCGCCGGCGCCCGCCACGATCAAGCCCGCCACGTGCGACTGGAACAGCACGAACGGAACCACAGCCATCGTGACGCCGGCCAGCACTCGCACAAGAAGGTATTCACCGACGCGCAGCTTGATGTTGGCGCGAAGGAGGTCCGCCGCGGTCTTCTCAGCCCAGGCAGTGTTGCCAAGCAGATTTCGGAGTGCGGGCATCGACGATCGCAGGGCCCGGCGCTCCAACGAGAGTGGCGCCGGCTCCGGTTCGTGCTGCGTGGCGTTCAGCGAGCGCAGCCGGTCGTCGGACGACTCACCGGATGAGCGAAACGGCGCGAGCAACAGCAGCGCGCCCGTCCCGATCGCGAGGAACACGAACAGTGCTGCCGCTAGCTCGATCATCGCGGCGTACCATCCACGACCGGCGCTAGCCGTCCTGCCGCGTCGAGTCTGAACAGCTCTCGCAGAACGACCGTCTCACCATCTAGGCCAGCCGTCTCGGAGATCGAGATGACCGTTCGTCGACCGTCGCTGGCGCGGCTTAGATGGACGAGCAGGTGCAGTGCGGAGGCCATCTGTTCTCGGATGGCGCGGATCGGCAGGTCCAGCCCCGCCATCAGGATCATGTTTTCGATGCGGGAGAGGGCGTCTCGCGCGGAGTTGGCGTGCACCGTCGTCATCGACCCCTCGTGGCCCGTGTTCATCGCCTGCATCATGTCGAACGCCTCCTCGCCGCGCACCTCGCCGACGATGATGCGGTCCGGCCGCATGCGAAGCGCGTTCCGCACGAGTTCGCGCTGGCTGACGGCGTTCCGTCCCTCGATGTTGGCGGGCCTCGCTTCCATGGCGACGACGTGCCGCTGCTGAAGCTTCAGCTCGATTGGGTCTTCGATGGTGATGATGCGTTCGGCCTCAGGGATGAACGCGGAGAGCGCGTTGAGCACGGTCGTCTTGCCCGTGCCGGTCCCACCGGAGATGACGATGTTCTTGCGCTGCTCGATGCTGCCGCCGATGAACTCGACCGCCTCCTGCGAGATGGTCTCATTCCGCACCAGATCCTCGACTGTGTGCCGCTCCGGGCGGAACTTGCGGATCGTGACCGTCGGGCTCCGTGGGATCAGTGGCGGGATCATGACGTTCACGCGAGACCCATCCGGCAGCCGCGCATCGACGAACGGTGAAGACTCGTCGACGCGCCGGCCAAGCGGCGCGATGATGCGATCGATGATACGGAGGATGTGCGCTTCATCGTTGAAGCGCGTCTCCGCGGCGTGGATCACACCGTCGCGCTCGTAGTACACCTCGTCGGGGGCGTTGACCATCACTTCGGAGATGTCAGGGTCATCTACGAGCGGCTGAATCGGCCCGAAGCCAACAGCTTCATCGACGACGGCCTTGACCACAGCCTCCTTCGCGTCGCCATAGAGTCCCGCCATGCCCGCGACCCCAGCCACGTCGGCAACAATAGAGCGCACTGAAGCCTCTATCGCGGCGCGCGCCTCCTCGGGCGAGCGCTGATCCAAGCTGGAGACGTCGACGTCCTGCAACAGGCGCTGGTGTACGCGATAGACGATGCCGGCGCGATCCTCGCCGTCCGTCAGGGGCTCGAACTTCATAGGCGGTCTGATCACGCGCGGACCTCCTGGCGGTTGGCGCCGGCGGCTCGCTTGCGGCCGTTCAAAAGCCTGCCAAGCATGCTGCTCTTACGGGGCGCGGGCGACCCCCCGCTCAAGACCGTTGCTAGGTCCCAGAAGCCTGTCGCCGCAACGCCGCCGGGATCGGCCTCGACGACAGTGCGGCCGATCTGTGCGCTCTTTCGCACCTGGCGGTCGTAGGGGACCGTCCAAAAGATCTGACGGCCGAGGGCCGTCTCGACGCTGGCTGGGCTGACGTCCAGCTCCGGCGTGTTGACATTTAGGACGAGCCGGACGCGGTCGTCATCGATCGGTACCGTCGAGAGGACCTGAAGCGCGCGGACGGAGTCGTGCGCGCTGGCATAGTCGGGCGTGGTCACCCAGAGCACGAGCGAAGCGGCCTGCAGCGCGGCCAGCGAGACCTCACTGAGCGTGCTGCCTGTATCGACCAGCACAACGTCGAACTGTCTGGACAGTTCCGCGAGCGCGGCCTTCAGGCGCTCTCCAGAGACGTCGCGCCATTCGAAAGGGCTGGCTGGACCCTGCATAACGGCAACGCCGCTCTCGTGGTGGGTGAGAAAGCGCTGTGACGTCACGCTGTCTATCGGCCCAGGCTCTCGCAGAGCTTCCGTCACGCTGGGGCCGGGTCCAAGGCCCAGGCTCGAAGCCGCGTCGCCGAAGCTGTCGTCCGCGTCTACCAGGACGACGGACTGGTCGCCCCGTATTGCCAAGGCGACTGCGAGGTTCGTCGCGATGGTCGTCTTGCCGGCGCCGCCTTTGGCGCCGAACACGGTGATAATGGACCCGCGAGGGCCCAACACCGCGGCGTCATCGCTCCGTAGCTTGCGCCGTTCTTCAGACTCAAGCGCTGCTGAAAACGAGCGGCGCAGCTCTTCAGGCTTGAGCGGCGCCTGCAGAAAGTCTCGCGCCCCGGCGAGCATGGCCTGGCGCACCGTCTGGAGATCGCTCGATTCGGCGTACGTAATGATCGGCGTCCCCGGCAGGTCGTGGACGATCGCCTCGACCGTCTGGATCGCGCGCGCCATCGGCTCCTTGAGGCCGAAGAGGATCACGTCCGGCTTCAGCTCCGAGGCTTGAGCGACGGCTTCCGTGCCGAGCCCGGCCTCGCCGCCTGCCTGGAACCCCGCCTGCTCGACGAGCTGGCGCGCGCCGTAGCGGGCTTCCGGGTCTTGGTCGACGATTAGTACGCGTGGAACGCTGGCCATGTCTTCCTCCTCTTACGGCAGCGGCTGCGCGAGCAGCGGCTCCAGGCTTGCTTCCTCCGCCGGCACGATCTCGTGATCGCCGACCGGCCGCAGCGAGAACCAGAGCGCCGCGCCGGACTGCTGGACGAGCGCCAGCAGTTGCGCGTCCTGCGGCGTCACTGCGAGCGTGGCGCTGGACGCATCTGGCTGGCGCTCGGCGTCATCAGCGCGGCGGCCCGTCAGGCCGGCTTCGCCGTCACCGGAGGCCGGGACCGGCAACTGCGCTTCCTGGCCGACGGCCAGTATCTCGACGTCCTGCAAGAGCATGATGGAGCGGCTGGACTCATCATTCCGTTCGGCAAACACGGCGATCACGTCGACGAAGTGGCCGGGCAGCAACAGGCCGCCAACGCCGGTCACTTCGCGGACCTCCACGCCGAAGCCGCGCATGCCCGCCGGGAGCACGAGCGCCACGTCGTTCTCGTCATCGATGCGATTCAGGCCGACCTTCCGCGGCGTAACCTGCTCGCCCGCCTCTAGGGGATAGCGCGTCGGCAGTCCGACAACGCCGGCCGTGCTGGCGAAGACGCCGTCGAGCTGCGAGCTTGGCGGCACCTGGCGCACCTCCAGCATGCCGGCGGTGAGGATCGTATTCGCGGGCACGCTCCGCGCGGCGACGACGGCGGCCGTCGTCTCCGCCGACATCACAGGGTCGCTAGTGCCTCCACCGCCCTGGCTTTGGAGCGCGGCGTAGACCAACACGGCCGCGATCGCCGCGAACAGGAGGGCCGCGAGGACCATCGTCCTGTTTCGTCCCTGGGGCGCTGCCGCTATCGCTTGTGCCATGTCTTCCTCCTCTTGTTCCTTCTCTGTGACGCGCCGCTACTGCAGCAGACTTCGGCTGACGATCTCGGACGCGATTTCTTCAATTACGTTGGGCAGTTCCGCGACGTTGTTGACGCGCTGGTAGTGTTCCGGCGAAGTCGCGATGCACATGAGCAGCCGCTGGTCTGCGATGTTGTCGTGTTGGGCGTTGCCCACCTGGCCGCAGTCCGCTGGCCAGGGATTGTCAACGGGAGGCAAGGTGCGATCTGCTGCCCATCGGCAGGGGTTGAGAGCGATAACGTATATCTCGACGCCCAGGTCGTCCTTGAGATACCTGGCCATCTCTAGCGTCAGGTAATCCAACTCGCTCTCGGCCGGTCTCGAAGCGCTGCATGGCAAGGGGGCAGATCCGAGAGCAATTGGGTATGAAGGAAAGCATCCGGCGGGCGGAGGACGCGACTCGTTGAAGGTCGGATAGTCTAGATTGTCCCCGCCGGACATGAGCACTAGAACCTGGCGAGATACGGCCGGATTCCGGAAGAGTTCCGATGCCTGCCAGAGCCCTGTGCAGATGTTTGCTGCCTGTCGCTGATATGCGACGGTGTTATCGATAGCCACATGGAGGGCTGCGCTGTCCCTGGTCGGCTCTATCACAGCATCGTTCGGGGCGTTGTCGTGGATACAGGTAGCTTGGGGGCCTACCGTCGGTCCGTAACAGTTGTTGTAAGCGGCGTATCCGACTTCACCATTGCCAGCCAAACCTAGCAATGTGTCTACAAAGGCCCTGGCGGCAGACCGCTCGTTAACTATCGGGCATGATTGGGGAACGCTCGAACAGTTCTCACCACCGAATCCCTTGCCCATGCGACCTTGGGCGTCTACCAAGAGAACCGTTTGGTCAGGGCCGGTCCCTCCAATGCCGCCGCTACCTCCATACGTGATGCCAGCCGCAGCGACCGCTCCTATCTCGAAGTCATCGATGCCGAACGGCAACGCCGTGAACAGCCGCGGTGCGCCCTTGGTGACCCTCACGCGCACTGTGTCGCACTGTGAGCCGCATGGAGGAGCAGGTGGAGTCTCCCCTACCAACTCGCAGTCTTCATCTGAGCCAAAGCCATCTCGTTCAAAGACGCTAACGAAGACCTCAACGTCGTCGTCATCGGTGTAATCGAACCCGTTGTCCTCAGCCCAGGCGCAGGCGTTCGTGAACGCCAGGCCGGGCGACAACGGCAGGTCTAGCGCGCCAGCGGCGGCGGCGAGGTCCGCGCCCCGCTGCGCGGAGCGGCGCTCGGCGAACCACAGGCCGAAGTCGACGACGATAGCCGCCATCACGAGGATCACGGTGAACACTCCGACGAACAGGATGATCGCCTGGCCGCGTTCGCTGAGGCTGGAACTACCCATCAAGACAGTCCTCGACATCTGAAAGCGGCTGTTCCACTCTTGCTGAGGCTTTGGCAAACAGGTTGATTGACGGCCCGAGGCTCGCCAGGGCGCCAATCGGCGTCACGAATTGGTAATCGTAATCGATGCTCACGTCTACCGCCTGCTCGCTGAGCGGATTCGCCGGATCTATCGGGCGGTAACAGACGAGGAAATCTTCGGGCACATCCGGCACTCCTTGAGCCTGGTCAAAAGCATATTCCTGAACATCCAATTCGTAGCGGTCTCCCGTGATCGAGTTGCTTCCCACGCTGGCGTACCGGGCGCCCTCACGAACCGCGTGGTCGAGCACAAGCCGCCGGTCGACCGCGATGCCGAAGTCGACCAGGGCGAGCACGAAGAAGAGCAGCAGCGGCGCTACCAGAGCGAACTCTAGTAGCGTCTGGCCCCGGGCCTGCCCTAACGGGCAGCCTTGCAGTTGCTTCGCAACTGCTGACCAACCGCCCCGGCGGGCGGCGGGCGGGTCTGAAGACCCGCCCCTACGGCTACTACGGCTGTTCTTCACGTCTGTTCCTCGCACTCCTTTAGCTACATTTCTCGTATGCCGGGCACAGCGGCAGGGCGGCTGGCAGGTTGCTTCCCTGCCGCTGCGCGGCTATCTGTTTCACTGAGCTACGGACAGGCCGGCGAATCACTAAAGTTGATCTGATCGCCAATTCCACAGGCCATGCTCTCGATGGCACCACTCATGATCCCAACGACAGCGAGACCCGTCAGTGCGCCAGCTATCAAGCCGCCTAAGAGCGCGTACTCCAGCAGGTCCTGACCACGCTCCTCGGTGAGCCGGTAGCGCAGCCTTCCCGCGGCCATGATGGTCCGCATGAGTGCCGTATTAATCAGTGCAACCATTCGTTTCCTCCTTGATTCGTCCTCTTTGCCCTGCACAGCCTCGTGGCCGCAGCAGGCCTTAGTTCGGTTTCGCGTTTGTTCATGCAATGCTTCGTCCTTGGCCTCCTTTCATTGGCGCGGAGCTGCCGGTAGCGGGGACTGGCCGGCAGCTCCACGAGCCGAACCGCTGCGCCACCCCAGCACAGCCTTGATGCGGGCGCCCAGTTCCCTCCTTGAGAGCGGACTCACCAGGACGGTGTCCGCTCCCGCCTCCAGCCACTGGACGATGAGATTGGCGTCATGTCCAGCGCACACAACCACGACTGGGACGCCCGCAATCGCATGGAGCGCTTGGTCCGCTTCAACCGGCCTGGCGCTCCCGACGTTGATGACCACGAGGGCCGGAGCGTACTCTCCCAGGAGAGCCGTCACGTTCTCAAACTCGCTCGCGCCCCTGACCGAGAAGCCGCAGCGCACGAGCAGCGCGCCCAACTCCGGTTCGGTCGAGCCGGCGATTTCGAGCAGTAGTACGCGAACGGTCACTCCGCACCTCCCAGCATCATCATGACCATGGTAAACAGGAATGTTGATTAAAGAAATGAGAATCCGGAATTAAAGGTATTAGAATGTTCTGAGGAAGTTGTTAGAGGGCTCTAACAATGCCCGCCCTGGTGGGCGGGTGCGAGTTCCGGGCCTACGTGTGAGCCCTCGGCTCACTTGTAGAGCTTCGCTCTACGTCCGGGCCGGAACGTCGCAGCCGCCACGAAGGAACAGTCCTGTAGGTACAGCGAGCCGATCGCTTAAACGTGAACCGGCACGAAGCCGGGCGCCCGCGAGAGGTCGCACGCGTCCGGCAGTTGCAGCCGATAGCCGATACCCCACTCGCTGACGATGAGCTGCGGGACCGTGGGGTCTTCTTCCAGCTTCTCCCGCAAGTAACGAATGTAGAGCCGGAGATAGTTCCGCGAGTCGACGTACTCGTCGCCCCAGACGCGCGACATCAGCGTCTGATGCGTGACGACCTCGCCGGGCGTCGACGCCAGGCACGCCAGCAATCGGAACTCGATCGGTGAGAGCGAGACCCGGCGCCCGTTCAGCACAACGGTGTTGTCCTCCGGAGCGAGGCGCAGGACTCCCAGGTCGCGGCCACTGCCGGCGCCCGCCGTCCGGCGAATGCGGCGCAGCATCGCATCGATGCGGGCCGCCAGCTCGCGGTTGCCCATCGGCGTGACGAGGTACTCATCGACGCCCGACGCGAGCGCCCGCGCGATGAGCAGCTCCTCCCTCTGCTCGGAAAGGACGAGCAAGGGTTTGTCGGTGCCGTCGCGAACGATCTCGCAGGCGTGCACCAACTCCACCTCGTCGGCGGGCGGCAGCAGCAGGACCAGGTCGGGCTGGAGGTCGGCCATCCAGCGTTCCTGCGGTGTGGACGTGGGACAGGCGATCACTTCGTATCCCTCCGCCGAGAGACACTCCATCAGGTCCGGTACCTGGCGCGCCTGAGCGTACAGTAGCAGTACGCGAGCGGGCGATTCCTGAACCGCCTGCTCACGACCTTCCCCCAGCACTTCCTGCATCTCTTGCCTCCTTGCAACTGCGCCTGAGGCCTCAAACGCGCCGAAATTCGGCGCGCGTAGGTGGTTTTGAATCTTGCCAGATGCCCCAGAACGTTATGTAACTATACTCTGGATACCCGAAATGAATTGCACCAATCCAGCTTGTAAGGGCCCTCCAGATTGGGGGTAGGGGTAAACCCTGACGTTGATGCTTCGGGAAAGGTGGCTGAGGAAGTGGTCTGGCGCTCTCGTCTCCCAGTGTTGCTCGTCGCGGAGGGCTAGCCTCTCTCAGGCCCCAGACCCCTACACCGCGGCGGTAGCATCTTCTGCTACACTGGTGCTCCACCCATCCGTCCCCAGGAGAGGACTCTATGCGGAAAGGACTCTGTGATGTCATCTGGTAATGGCAAGACGCCGGCGAAGACGCCCGATCAGGTAGCAACGGAGCTACGCGGGCGCTTGGAGGACAGGCTGGGCCAAGAGAAGACGGACGCAATCTGGCAGGACCCCACGAATGTCCAGGACGTCGTCCAGGGCGAGAGCGAGGCCGCGGACGTGGCCGAGATCATGCTGAAGGCTTGGAAGGACCTCCCGGGCGACGAGGATGAGCCGGCCACGCCACGGAAGCGCTCGCGTTTCCGCAGAGGGCTGCAGGTTGCGCTGATCGCCGCGGTCGCCGTCTGGGCGGTCTCGATCATGCAGCGGCTACGAAGCTCCGGCGAGCACGAGTAAGGCCACCTCCAACGGCACGCCCTTTCCTTTGAGCGCTGGCGTCTGCCATAATCAGTGCTTATGGCAGACGCCAAGCACATGGAGTTGGTGCGCAGCGGGGTGGAAACGCTCAACGCGTTCACCAAAGAGCACGAGGATATCTCGCTCGACCTGAGAGAAGCCGACCTCCAGGGCCTCGACCTGCGCGGCGCCCGGCTTCAGGGTGCGCGGCTGGCGGGCGCCAACCTGCGAGAGTGCGACTTCCGCGATGCGCGGCTCAACTCGTCCGACATGCGCGGATGCGACCTGCGCGGCGCGGATCTGCGCAACACCAGCATGCACCGCGCCGTCCTCACCGGCTCCGACCTGCGAGGCGCGCGCCTCGGCAGGCTTGGCATCGGCCACCAGCGGATGTGCATCTCTCCCGCTACGTTCGAGGACGTGAACTGGGAGCGCGACGAATTGGAACGTATCCTCGAAATGATCAACCTCAACCCCGACTTCGAGGTCCGTTACGAGATCGTGCCACGTGCGGAATAGCAACGGGGCAACTGAGCATGGCCAGCCTGCAAGGAGGTAGCTGAGTTGACAACGATCGTTCGGCCGGCGGAGCAAGCCGCCCAGGCAACCACAGCCACCGAAGGCTGCTGCCTCTGCCAGAGCAGGCGGCAGCAGCTCTTCCTCGATGCCAAGCAACGGACCGTCGTCGAATGCGAGGATTGCGGTCTGCGAGCCCTCAGCCCCATGCCTACCTTGGACACGATGATCGAGATCAACGAGGAGACCGTCCACCCGTTCTTCAGCGCCTGCCTGGAGGATGAGGAGTCCTATCGGGCGTACTTCGAGCCGAAGCTCGATGAACTGCAGCGGATCCAGCCGGAAGGCCGGCTGCTGGACGTTGGCTGCGGCGCCGGGTTCTTCTTGGACGCCGCACGCACGCGTGGCTACGACGTTTCGGGCGTGGACCTGTCGCCCGTACCCGCGGCACACGCCCGCGGCAACCTCGGACTCGACGTGACTGTCGGCAGCCTGTACGGACTGGAGGCGCCCGCGGCCGCGTTCGACGCCGTCACAATCTTCCAAACGATCGAACACGACCCCAACCCGGACGCGCTCTGCGCAGAGCTGTTCCGCATCGTCAGGCCGGGCGGCGTCCTGATGGTAACGACACCGGCGGCAGATGGCTTCGTCGCGCGAGTAATGGGGCGGCGCTGGTTCGGCTATCGCAACGTGGAGCATGTCTCGTTCTTCAGTCAGGACAGCTTGCGGCACGCGCTGGAGAGTGCGGGCTTCGAGATCGAACTCTTGGAGGTCGAGCACGGCAAGAAGCTTTCGATGAAGTACGTGCTCAATAGGCTGATCAACTACTACTACGACCACCGGACGTTCCTGCGCAACGGCCTGCGGGCGCTGCACCCAGCCATGATCGTGTTGGGCAAGGTGCCCCTGTTCGAGCCGTGGGCTCATCTCTACGCCGTGGCCCGCAGGCCAACCGTGGCCCGCAAGCCCGGCTCGCCAGAGAGCGTCATCCCGGAAGCGCTCCGGGCCTAGCACACAGACGGGCAGTGCGAGCGCTCTCGATCCCAGCGATTAGCAGGCCTCAATGGCGGGTCGCCGAATTTCGCGTGTCTTCGCTGGCGTTGGGGGTCGGCGGGCTTACGCTACTAGGCTTTGCACTGCGCCTCGCCTGGGTGTTCTACACGGACACCATCCCATTGGGAGGAGACCCGCACTGGTACTACGTGGTGGGGATCAACATCGCGCAGGGCGCAGGCTTCGTGGCATCGCGAAACGAACTCTGGGAGATCCCGGGGCCGGGCGCGCCTACGGCGTTCTGGCCTCCCGGATATCCGTTCGCCCTGGGCGCGCTGTTCAAGGTGTTCGGCGTGGGGATCTCGACGGCACAGGTGCTCAACGCCGTGCTGGGAGCGCTGACCATTCCGTTCGTGTTCGCGCTGGGCCGGCGGATCTTCGATGTCAGGGCCGGGATTGTAGCGGCAGGACTGTTCGCGATCTTCCCAAACGTGATCGCCGGCACTCCACTGCTGTTTCCCGAGCCGCTGTTCGGGCTGATGTTCGTCGCCGCGCTCTGGCTGCTGGTCACCTACTCGCCCTCAGCGTCCAATGGCTGGCGCGCCGTGGCCGTCTTCGGACTGCTGACGGGCATGGCGGCCCTCACGCGCGGGCAGGGCGCGCTGCTGCTGCCGATAGCCGCGCTCTACTGGATAGCGATCGTGGGCTGGAGGCAGGCGGCGCTGTCGACCGCGATCGCCGCCATCGCGGCGGTCGCGATCATTTCGCCGTGGACGATCCGCAACGCCGTGGAGCTGCACGCCTTCGTCCCGATCTCGACGAACTCAGGCGCAGCGCTGCGCGTCGGCCACAACGAAGACTCGATCGGCACGACAAAGTGGACCGACGACGACGTGGGCGGCTTTCGCATGTGGGAGTCGCCCTACCGGCCTGATTGGGAAGTGTTGGGCTATCGCGAGTACACCAAGCTCGCGATCGGATACGCGCTGACGCATCCCGTCCATGAAGTCGAGTTGGCAGGCCGCAAGATCTACCACCTCTATCGCTCTGATTCCACAGTGATCCCCTGGCTGAACACACTGGGCGCAACGCCTCTCGAGCCGGAGTGGATACAGGCGGCCCTGCGCTACACGCTGGATATCTCCTATTACGCCCTGATCGTTGTCGCGATTGGGTCCGCCATCTTCTGGTTCCGACGCGACGCGAATCGCTGGCTGCTCGTGAACGTCCTCGTGATCTGGACGCTGTTTCACGTGTTGTTCTTAGGCGAGCCTCGGTATCACGTACCGCTGTATCCGCTGTTCTTCATTGCGGCGGCCGGCGGCATCTGGACCTGCATCGACCGCGTGCGCGCAACGCTCGATCGTCGACGCGAGGCAGCCGCGTAGCCGCCGAGTTCCTACAAAGGCAGCGTGGTATACTGCCGTCCGTTCGCGGCCCCATCGTCTAGTGGACTAGGACGCTGGCCTTTCAAGCCGGAAACACGGGATCGTACCCCGTTGGGGCCACCACATACCTTCTTGCAGCCTCACTGCGCGCTGCGAGCCAAGGCCTCTAGACCCGCCGCCTTCAAGTACTGTCATCTCCTGCGTTTCACCGATGCTTTCAGGCGGAATATGGAAGAGGTTGCGATCCAAGACGACGAAGTCGGCGAACTTCCGGCCTTACGCACGCGAACTGTTCCCGCTGGTGCGCCGCCTTTGCGCCGAAACTAACGTCGTCGGCATGGAACTCCTCAAGCTTAACCCGCTCGTTGACCCGACCTACGTGACGCTGCTCGTCGCCAACCGCTGCGCGCGAGAGATGCTCACCGGGGTGGCGATGCGCAAGATGGGCATCACGGAGAAGCACTACCTGAGCCCCGACACGGTCGATCACGGCCAGGGCTAACTGAAGCCGGACAGGTCAGCTATTAACTACCACAGAACACGTGCAAACCGCGTCGGCTAGCGCTACTCTCCCTCCCGCCTTCTGCGACGCTGCTGCATGAGTCTGCTGTAGAGCAGCAGATCCTGGTCGCTGTAAGATGCCTCGCCAGACTCCGTCTGGCGGCGTAGCGCCTTCATTGAGGCCTTCGTGAGCGCGACCGGCAGGGCCGGTTTAGAGACCACCTTCTGCGCCAGCTCTTTGGCCAACTCCAGCTCTCCCCCGTCCTCCGACAGATGGCTAACCAGGCCGTACTCGAACGCCTGTTGCCCGGTGATGCGCTCGCAGAGGACGGTTAGCTCCAACGCCCGTTGGTGGCCGACAGCGCGGGCAAGCCGCGGGAGGGCATTCCAGCTCAGCGGAATGCCCAACTCCACCTCCGGGATGGAGAACCAGGCGCTTGGTCCGGCAACGCGGAAATCGCAGCAAGAGGCGAGCACAGCGCCGCCGCCGATGGCGTAGCCGTGAACGGCGGCAATCGTGATCTGGTCGAGGTTCTCGATCGCCGCCGAGGTTCGGCTGCCGATGCCGGACTGATGGCGCAGTTCCAGCTCGTTATCGGGACCCGGCTTGCCCCACTCGCTGGTGTCCGCGCCCGCCGAAAACGTGGCGCCCTCGCCTGTCAGGATGACGGCACGCGTCTCAAAATCGTCGGCCAGCCTGTGACAGACCTCTTGAACGTCTAGGTGCATCTGGTTGTTGATAGCGTTGCGCTTTTCGGGACGGTTCATGCGCACCGTCATGACGGGGCCGTCCTGCTGGATGGATAGCGTCTCGTAGGTCATGTGCTCACCTCCTGGATCGAGCCTAGTCTAGCCCGCCTGGGCCTGTCCTGCCACCTGACGCGCCACAGAACGAGGGAGGCCCCTACTGACCATCCGGTCAGTAGGGGCCTCCCCGCGAATGTTCCTATCGTGACGGCTTAGTCGCGGCGGGAGCGGAAGCCCGGCACGTCGACCGTAGCGCCGGAGATCTGCTCGCGAGCATTGCTCAACCAGCTACTACCGGTCGGGCGCATCTGGGGCTGATAGTCCGTTTCACTTGGCGTTACGACCTCGCTCCGCGACTCGAAGGGGCCCGCGGCGGACTCATCGCGCGTTGGTTTCGCCGCCCTGGACGAGCCTCCGCCGATGAAGACCAGGCCCGCGCCGGCCGCGCCGGTGCTGAGCCAAGCAATGCCGGCGCCAATCAGGCCGGCGATCAGCCAGACCTGGGGGCCCGCGCCGTTCACGTCGAATGGTCCGGTACCAGCAGGCGGCAGCGATGTGCCGAGCACGTCCGACTGGTTCGGGAGGTTTTCACAAGCGGTGCCATCGCCGTCACCGTCCAGGTCGAAGGGATCGGACGGGTCCGCGTCGTACACAGCCTGCGCCTCTTCCTGAGTCGCGAAATCGTCGCAGTTCAGCGCCGGGTTCAAGCTCGGAAGGTTCTCGCAGGCGACACCATCGTTGTCCGGGTCGAGGCCCAGAGGGTCGCTCGGGTCGGAGATCAGGGCCTGCTGCGCGTCTTCCTGGAAGTCGAACAGGTCGCAGCCGCTGCCATCGCCTGGGCTGCCTGGTGTCGCTGTTGGCGCCTGCACTCCACAGGCGATCTGACCGTCCTGAATCGTGAGGTCCAGTGGCTGCGGGGCGCCGATCGTGGCATCCGCGAACACTTGGATAGTGAGCGTGAGCGCGCTGACGCCTTCAGCGTCGCACGAGAAGGTGATCTCGGCGAGCTTGGTCGTGCCCTCAAGGCCGCCGGCGCTCGCTCCGGTAAACCGCACCGTGTTCGATGCGAATGCCGGGTTGCAGACGCCGCCCTGCTCGGCCGCGCAATCGACCGCTGAGACGATCGCCGCGTCATAGGAAATGTCGACCGACCATGCGCCGAGGCCGGGGGCGCCAACGCTCAGCGCGCTGACATCAAGGTCGGCCTGGCCGCCTACGGCCATTGAGGCAGAGTCGATGCCTATGCCCGCGTCGGCGGCCGATGTCTGGGTGGTCGCTATGCCGAACGCGATCGCAATGGCCAGAACAGCGCCAAGCGCGGCCATTCCAAGTCTTGCTAGTCCTGTCATGATCTTCCCCTCCATGTTCTTGGTCCCCTCACCACATCCAACACCATCCGCCCAGCACCCATTACAGGAGCACCACGACGGAGTAACCAAAGTAGACAGGCCTATCTGTGTGCGATCTAGGCCCGCAACCAGCGTGCGCTTATTATACACGTGTTATGTAATAGATCAACGACGCAGGAGGCTAATTGGCGCAGTCTCGCCAGATATGAATCGGAGCATCCACCGGGCCGTCAGCGGCTTCGAGAACTATGGTGGGGGGAGCGAATCAGCAGGTAGCGAGCGGCCAATAGAGAAGGAGCGCCCCCAACAGGGGGCGCTCCTTCGCATCGTTCCCTGGTTCTAGCCTAATCCGCAGCCACCTGGGTTGAACTGCAAAATCACACCGAGAATATCGTTCGCCAGGTCGATCACGCCGTCCGGCGCTCCACGGTTGTGGCTATTGTCGGAACCGAGCATGGCCGGCGGGCGGTCCCAATTCACGAAGCCCACGTAGCCGCCGGGCGAGAAGTGGGTGATCACACCGAGGATGTCGTTCGCCAAGTCGATCACGCCATCCTTCGGTACCGACACGTCGTAGTAGTCGTACCGGTTGAACGGGTCGCGAAGGCCACAGCCAGGATCGTCCTGCAGCTCGCGGCTATTCGGGTTACCGTCAAGGTCCTGATCGTACCCGACCGAGAAATCGCCCTGGATGCCGACGAAAAGACCGGCATCGGCGTAGTCAGGAGCACCTTGCGGGTTGTCGCCAGTGCAGTCGGACAACGTCTGGTCCAGCCAGATATCGACCTCGCCGTACCCCTGGAGGACGCTGATTCCCGTCCCTGACTCCGTACTCCAGTAGACGTTACCTTCAGGGTTCGCTCCGTCCTTATCTTCCAGACAGCCGCTCAGTGAGAGCGTGTCCGTGCCGGAATTGTACGCAGCGGTCAGTACATCGTGCGCCTCGTTGACGTCGCCATATGGCCCGTCCGCGGCGGGCGGCAAGCCACCTGAACCGGTAGGCCAGATGCTACCGTCGATGCCATCACCAAATTCGGCAGCGTCGACCTCAATATTGATTTCCACGCCCTCGTCGTCGCGGTAGCAATAGATGCGCACGTCAGGCAGTTCGATCGATGCGCGGCACCTGAACCACGAGCCAGGAATGAGGTCCTTCCCCCCGTCCAACTCGATCGCTCTGGCCCTGGCGGTAATGCTCCAGACACCGTCGATGGTGCGAGCACAGTCGTACGGGTTATAGGCGTCACGGCCACCGCCATCGGCGTCGACCGACACAGGCTGCGGCTGCGCCAGCTCTTCCCAGTCCAAGCAGCCATCCTTGTCCCAGTCAGAGTCCCAACCGTCGGCAACCGGGTCCGCGTTCGCTCCTACCGGGGGATTCAGCGACACGCCATCCAGCGGCCACACAACGTTGTACGTGATGGACCGCTGCGTGTTTTCGTTGTTCGCGCACGTATTCGGGTCGACAGGGCCGTAGAACACCGTGACGCCATAGCTGGGAGTCTTGTCCGATTCGTCACCGCCGTAGGAGGTGGTGCGGATCTCTGTTCGTGTCCACTGGGCTAGCGGGTCAAGCGGATTGGCCGGCTGGCCTGTGGCCGGAGCGCAAGTGATGCTGACTGTGCAACCCTCGCCAGCAGTGCCTGTGCAGTCATCGGCGGGCCTGAATTCGCTCACACAGGCCTCCGCTGGAGGCGAACCGCCTCCCGCACATGCGACGACGCCGGCGGTGCGGTTAGGCGTGGTCGGGTCCAGAATGCCGCCGACCGCGGTATTCGTGTTGTTGTGAGCGAACGGTGGAGGGTCGAAGCCCTTGTTCTCAGGCGTACATGCGTGCAGCGAACCAAGCGTGCTGCCGTCGACCGGCGTGCCGTTGCAAAGGTTGAGTGTTGCACGCAGTTCCACCGTTAATTCGTCGACCTCGGTCACGACGTAATAGCCATTGCGGTCGAGGTCGGGGTCGTTGTCGGAATCCCAGAAGACGACCATGCCGGGAAGCGGCCCGTTATTTTCTGTGGCCGAGACTACAACGGTAGCCGTAATATCGGCTCCTTCGCCGCTCGGCTCCGAGGTCACAGACGTAACGGTCGCCACGACTTTATCTATACTGGCGCAGAGCGGAACCACACCATCACTAAGGCCAGCGATGACGCCCGGAATGGCCGTGCTGACGACCACCCCCACGCCGTTCGTTGCGTTGACAGGCCCCGTGAAGTATTGGTTTTCGGTCGTGTTGTGGAACGTCGTGGTCAAGGAAGTCGCCGCAAGGAAGTTTGCAAAGCTAAGGGGCGGCGGGTTGCCGATCGCTGTCGGCAAATCGTCTGTGGGTGCTTCGTCCAGCGCGGCCAGCCAGACGTCTGCGCAGGTGACGCCGCTGTTATCAACGGGCGGGCCGGCGAACGCCGAGTCCTGGTTGTTCGTAGAGCCACCCATGAAGATTGCTACGGCGGCGATGACGAGTGCCACCGGCAGCATCAGCGCGAGTAGGCGCCATTTAGATCTTACGGTTAGCATATGCTACCTCCCAAAGAGTCCAAATATGTGTATGTGACGCGGGGATGCGTTACTTACAGCCTACGCCCCCTCCCTTCACCCATGACTCGTCGCTCCCTGGCGGGGAAATGATCCGTTAGTGAACCGCATTCAGTCCACCAGACACCGCTAGTATACTCCTGCGGCAGAGGTTGTCAAGACACTAGACTGAGAATGTCCGAAATAACCCTAGGTTATGTGAATTCAGGCGCAAATTCCTAGAGCCTGGCCGATCCCTGCGGGGCTTCGTTCTCTGAGCCCTTGATTCGCGCCAACGTGTCTAATTCGACCTGTGAGTACAGTTCTAGGTTGAAATCGAAAAGATGCAGAAGAACAGGTTCGGACTCAGCTAGAACGCCGAGCACAATGGCTCGCAGCCAAGTCATAGCTCCGCCGTGGATTGAAAGTCTGGCGCGCTCGGAGGGATTCGAACCCCCGACCCTCGGTTCCGAAGACCGATGCTCTATCCACTGAGCTACGAGCGCGGGCGGGACCGCACGTGCGTCTTGAGCCAGTCTATCACGACGGTTCGGGGCCTTCAATCGAGCGGCGCGCGGGCCTGCTCTTGACCCTGCCCCACGCTCACCCTAGACTCGTTATCACCCGCTTCGACCACTCGCCCAACGTAGGAGGACTCAGATGCCAAACGCTGTCATCATCGAGGCTGTCCGCACGCCAATCGGGAAACGCAACGGCTGGCTTGCCGGCCTGCACGCGACCGAACTTCTGGCAAAGGCCCAGACCGAGGTGATCGAGCGCGCGGGCGTCGAGCCGGGCACCATCGACCAGATCATCGGCGGGTGCGTGACGCAGGCCGGCGAGCAGGCCTTGAACATCACCCGAAATGCCTGGCTGAGCACCGGCCTACCATACACGGTCGGAGCGACGACGGTGGATTCGCAGTGCGGTTCCAGCCAGCAAGCGAACCACATGATCGCGGGGCTGATTGAGACCGGCGCGATCGACATCGGCGTCGCCTGCGGCATCGAGGCGATGAGCCGCGTCCCGCTGGGCGCCAACGTGATGAACGGCCCCGGCTACTACAAGACAGAGCCGTGGCCCTGGGACCAGGCCGAATCGCAGTTCGTCGCGGCGGAGCGGATCGCGCAGAACCGCGGCATCGGCCGCGAGGACGTCGACGGCCTGGGGCTCGCATCCCAGCAGCATGCGGCGCGCGCGCAGGAGGAGCGTCGCTTCGATCGTGAGATCTTCGAGGTCGAAGCGCCAATCCTGGGGGAGGACGGCAAGCCGACGGGCGACACGAGGGTCGTCGCGAAGGACCAAGGCCCTCGCGACAGCACAATGGAAGGTCTCGCGAAACTGAAGCCCGTCGAGGAGGACGGCATCCATACGGCAGGCAACAGCTCGCAGATCTCCGACGGCGCGGCCGCTGTGCTCTGGACGTCCGAGGAGAAGGCCAAGGAGTTGGGCCTGAAACCGCGAGCGCGCATCATCTCGCAAGCGCTCGTCGGCTCGGACCCCTACTACCTGCTGGACGGCCCGGCCGACGCCACGAAGCGGGTGCTCGACAGAGCGAAGATGACGATGGGCGACATCGACATCTTCGAAGTGAACGAGGCGTTCGCATCCGTCGTCCTCTCCTGGGCCAGCGTACACAAGCCGGACATGGATCACGTCAACGTCAACGGTGGCGCGATCGCGCTGGGCCACCCCGTGGGAGCGACGGGCAGCCGCCTGGTCACGACCGCCCTGCACGAGCTGGAGCGCTCCGGCAAGTCGACCGCGCTGATTACGATGTGCTGCGGCGGTGCGCTTGCCACCGGCACGATCATCGAGCGTATCTAGTCATGGCCAAGCGCTTCGAAGGCAAAGTCGCACTGGTTACCGGCGCCGCCTCCGGCATCGGACGGGGGTCGGCGCAGGCGTTCGCCCAGGAGGGCGCAAGCGTCGTCGTCGCCGATGTCACAGAGGACGGTGGTCACGAGACGGTAAAGATGATTGAGGAGGCTGGCGGTCAGGCGACGTTCGTCAGAACGGACGTATCGAAGGCGGCCGACGTGGAAGCGCTGGTCAAACAAGCGGTCGCCACGTTCGGCCGGCTGGACTACGCGCACAACAACGCCGGCGTGCTCGGCACCGCCAGGCCCGCTCACGAAGTCGCCGAGGCAGACTGGGATCGCCTCATCGCGATCAACCTGAAGGGCGTCTGGCTCTGCATGAAGTACGAAGTGCCGCACATGCTGGAAGACGGCGGCGCAATCGTAAACACCTCGTCCGCGGCAGGGCTCATCGGCATGCAGGCGCTGGGGGCGTACACGGCCAGCAAGCACGGCGTCGTCGGCCTCACGAAATCGGCGGCGCTAGACTACGCGAAGCTCGGTATCCGCGTCAACGCGGTCTGCCCGGGTGGCGTCAACACACCGCTGGTGCAGAACATCGAGGAGCCGGAAACCTTCCCCCCTCAAGCGCTGCCGGTCATGCCACGCTTCGGTACGCCGGAGGACATCGCGAACGCGGTCATCTGGCTCTGCTCAGACGACTCCTCCTACGTCACCGGACATATGCTGGTAGTCGATGGCGCCATGACTGTGCAGTAGTCCTGCTGGCTTGTAGAATCAGACGCATTCGCCCGAAGATGAGGAGACCATGCCTGTCCTGACAGAGACTCATCGCGCCCTGATTGGCAAAGAGACCGCGCCCCAGCCGTTGCCGGAGGCGGTCAACATCGCCATGGCGCGACATTGGTGCGAGATGGTCGAGGACGCCAACCCGATCTATTTCGAAGACGAAACTGCTCGCCAGAGCTGGCTAAAGGAAACGTTCGCGCCGCCCACCATGCTCTTCACTTGGAAGATGGCGCCCGTCTGGCCGGAGCGCGAGGTAGTGAGCGCGCTGTCCGGCCTTGAGTTGGGGGGCTGTACGCTCACGCTGGCGGTGAACGCCGCACAGGAGTACGAGCAGCCGCTGCGCTACGGCGACACACTCACCGTTACCAGTAAAATCAGCGCCATCAGCGATGAGAAGACGACCCGGCTCGGCACCGGCCACTTCATCACGACGACGGACACATTTTCCAACCAACGCGACGAGGTCGTCGGCACGCACAGCTTCACGCTGTTCAGGTACAAACCGGCCGGAGGCGAGGCATGAGTAGCTGGAGCGAAGGCGACATACTGCCTACGATTTCGCTAGACCTCACGCTGCGCCGCGCGATCCAGGCAGTCGCCGGCACGCGGGACTACTATCCCGTCCATCACGATGAGCAGGCGGCGAAAGAGAGCGGGGCCAAAGGCCTGTTCTTCAACACGATGTTCCTCCAGGGCTTCGTGGGGCGCGCCATCTGCGAATGGTTCGGCAACGACGCGTTCCCGCGCCGGCTCGTCCTCGCCATGTACGGCTCGAACTATGTTGGACAAACGCTCACGGCCACCGGCGTGGTTTCGCGCATACGCGACCAAGACGACCGGCACCTCGTCGATGCGGACGTCACGCTCGCAACCGAGGATGGACTCACGACCGAAGTAAACGTATCGGTTCAGTTGCCACCGGAGGCCGCAGCATGACGATCTTACGCGGCCTCAAGGTGATCGAGATCTCCGGCAACGGCGCGGCGGCCATGGGCGGCAAGCACCTTGCCGATTGGGGCGCGCATGTCACCATGCTGGAGCCCCCGGCCGGCAGCCCGCTGCGCGAGGAACCACCCTACTACGAAACGGACGGCGAACGCCGGAGCGCGACGTGGGCCTGGCTCTCCTTGGGCAAGGCCACGAAACGCGTCGGTAGCGACCTCTCGGCCGAAGAAGCGCGAACACTCTGTGAACAAGCAGACGTGGTGCTCGTGGAGAGCGAACAAGCGCAGGCCGTTCTCGGCCTCGATGCGAAGGACGTCGAAGCGGCGTTCACAGGCAAGACAACGTGCGTGCTGATCTCGCCGTTCGCGACGGACGGGCCATACGCCCACTATCAAGCGACAGATCTCGGCTTGAACGCGATGGGCGGCTGGATGCACCTGCTCGGTGACCCAGCGCGAGAGCCGCTGCGGCCGGGCGGCGGGATCGTCCCCCGAATTACAGGACTCTACGCGGTCGTCAGCGCGCTGATCGGCCTGCGACATGTGCGGCAAGGCGGCGAGCCACAGTTTATAGACGTGTCTTCGCAGGCGGTGGCTGCATCGATGGTCGTCGCACCCTGGCTCGTGAAGTCGATGGTCGGCATCGAGCACGGAAGGCGGGGCGACACTTGGCCCATGGGCGTGATGGAATGCCAAGACGGCTTCATCGGCTGCCCGCCGCTCACGCCCGGCCACTGGGACCTCCTGTGTCAGCTCATGGGCATCGGGGACGTGCTCGAACTCCCGGAAGGCCGCGACATCATGTATCGGATGCAGCACGGGGCGGAACTCTACGAGCGCGTGAAGCCATGGCTGAACGCTCGCACGCGCGAGCAGATCTTCCAGGAGGCGCAGGCGTTTCGGCTGCCGGCCGCCCCTGTGCAGACAATAGAGGACCGGCTGGCCTGCCCGCAGTTGGAAGCCCGTGAATTCTGGAACGTAGCACAGATTGACGAAGCCTCTGTGAAGGTGCCTCGCCCGGCGTATTCGATCGCCGGCCTTGAGCCGGCGAACCGGCTGGCAGGACCGCCCGCCGAGACTAAGGCATCTCCCTCAGACGCCAATGACGGCCAGGCTGCTGCGAAGGAGCAACCGTTCTCAGGCCTGCGAGTCCTGGACCTGACATCGCTCTGGTCGGGACCGTACGCCACGATGATGCTCGGCGCGATGGGCGCGGACGTCATCAAGGTGGAATCGATCCAGCGTCCAGACCCCTACCGCTACACATTTGCGCCACCAGGCAAAGACTTCTGGTACGAGTGGGCGCCTCTCTGGAACGACTCGAACTGCAACAAGCGCGACATCACGCTGGACCTAACATCCGAGCGTGGCAAACAGCTCGTCGAGGAGCTCGTCGCGAAGTGCGATGTTGTGATCAGCAACTTCTCCAACCGCGTGATGCCGAATCTGGGGCTGACCAACGACAAGCTGCTCGCGATCAACCCGGAGGTCGTCGCGATCACCATGCCCGGCTACGGCCAGGGCGGCCCCTGGGAGGAATACGTCGGCTACGCGGTGGCATTCGAGCAACTCGTCTATGGGTCGATGACGGGCTACGCGGGCGGCACGCCTTCGTATGCAGGCGGATTCTGCGACCCTATGGTGGGGCTGCATCTGATCTCAGCACTGATCTTGGCGCTGCAGCAGCGCGAGGAGACCGGCAAGGGCACGGAGATTGAGATACCCCAATGCGAGACGCTGGACAGCCTCTTCGCGCCGGAGCAGATCGCCGTGCAGCTCGGCGCGCCGCTGCCGACACGTCGCGGCAACAAGCATGAATGGATGGCGCCCCACGACGCGTATCGCGTCGCGGGCGAGGATGCCTGGCTCACGATCGCCGTGCGCACCGACGCGGAGTTCACAGCGCTGGCTGACACGATCGGCGAAGCGGATCTGGCCCGCGACGACCGCTTCGCGACCGCCGCAGCGCGCAAGCAGAACGAAGCAGCGCTGGACGCGGCGATCGCTGAGGCAATCAAGGACCGCGACGGGGTCGATCTGGAGCAGACCTTGCAGGCGGCCGGTGTCGCGGCCTGCCGCATGATCAAGGCCTTTGACCTGGTGGACGACGCCGGCCTGAACCACATCGGCTTCTTTCAGAAGCTGACGCGCCAGATTACGGGCACGCAATTGTTCAAGACATGGCCCTTCCGCTTCTCGTCGATCGACGCCACCCACAAGAGCGAACCACCCCTGCTCGGCGAGCACAACGCGGAGGTCCTGAGCGGAGTGCTGGACCTCTCCGCGGACGAGATCGCCCAGCTCGAAGCAGACCAGGTGATCGGCATGGAGCCATTGGGGCTGGCAGCTTCCTAGGCTACACCATGGACTTCCAATACCCGGCAGACGTCCAAGAGTTCCGCGAAGAGTTCAGGCGTTACCTCGACTCGATCGCGACGTCTGAGCTGATGGACGAATTGCGCGTCGGCGGGCAGTGGGGCGGCGAGCACACCAAGCGGCTCTGGCAAAAGCTGGGAAACGACGGCTACTTCGGCCTGGGGTGGCCTGTGGAGTACGGCGGGGGCGGCAGGTCGCTGCTCTACCTGCACGCGTTCAACTATGAGATGGCCTACCGCCGCTTCCCTGTGCCGGTCGTGACGCTCAATACGGTCGGCCCAACACTGACGCACATCGGCAGTGAGGAGCAGAAGAAGGAGTACCTGCCTAAGATACTGAAAGGCGAGATCGAGTTCGCCATCGGCTACACGGAGCCGGAGGCAGGCACGGACCTGGCGTCGCTGCAGGCGAGTGCGGTCCGCGACGGCGATGAGTACGTGATCAACGGCCAGAAGGTCTTCACCAGCGGCGCCCACCACGCCGACTACGTTTGGATGGCCGTGCGCACAGACCCCGACGCGCCGAAGCACAAGGGCATCTCGATCCTGATCGTGCCGCTCGACTCGGAGGGGATTGAGATCGCGCCGCTGAACATCATGGGCGGCAGCCGATCGAACATTACGTACTACAGCGACGTGCGCGTCCCCGTATCCGGAGAACATGGGCTGGCGCTACATCACGACGCAGCTCGACTTCGAGCGGATCGCGATCAGCCCGATCGCGCAGCTCGAGCGCGTGTTCGACTGGCTCTGCGACAAGGCGCGCGACGGCACACTGAATATCAAGGAGAGCTGGACACGCGCGACGCTGGCCCGCATGGACTCCGAGCTGAACGCGCTGAAGGTAATGGACATGAAGGTCGCGAGCATGGTGGCGAACGGTGAGATACCCGTCCACGAGGCCTCGCTGCTGAAGGTGCTATCGAACGAATTCCGCGTGACGTTCTCGGGCGAAGTCCTGCAGATGCTCGGCGAGGTAGGCCTGCTACGACGCGAGTCGCCGGGCGCCTACCTCGACAGCTCCGATGACGCGATCGAGCGCCAGCTGCGAGAATCCACGATCCTGCTGTTTGGCGGCGGCAGCAACGACGTGCAACGCGACATCATCGCGACGCACGGCTTGGGCCTGCCGAGATAGCGATGCAGTTCAGCAACTCCGAGACGCAGCAGCTACTCCAGACGACGGCCCGAAGCTATCTGCAAGACGCGTTCCCGTGGGAGCGGCTCTACGCGCTGGAAGACGACAAGGAACAGATATCGCGGGAGGACATCGCAAAGTTCGCGGAGTTGGGTTGGATGGGGCTGGTCGCGCCCGAAGCAGCAGGCGGCGGCGGCGCCTCGCTCCTGGAAGCGGCGATCGTCATCGAGGAGCTGGGCTATGCAGCCGTGCCGGCGCCGGTTACAGTCAGCAACGTCGCGGCATTTGCCCTACAAACAGCCGGCGCGAGCCAGCTAGCGGAACTGGTCAGCAGCAAGCAAACCTACACGATGAGCGACGGCGTGCGCAGACTGCGATCCGTCTCCGAGGGACTATCGGCGTCCGGCGGCAAGCTAGCCGGCTCGCTACCGTTGGTCGCGTTCGCCACGATCAGCGATGTCGTCCTGACGCCGCTGACTATCGATGGCGAGCGCGCGTTCGCCGCGCTGCCACTGAGTGATGGCGAACAGGAACCGGTGAAACTGCTGGACCGCACGAGCTACGCGAATGTTCGATTCGACGGTGTAGCGCTGGACAATGTAAACGTGCTGGCGACCGGGCCCGCCGCCGTGGCCTTGCACGAGCAATGCGACGCGCTGACGACGGCGCTCACGACGGTCGAGCTAGCGGGGATGATGCGGAGAGTGCTGGAGCTGACGGCGGAGTACATCACAGGCCGGATCCAGTTCGGCCAGCCAATTGCCAAGTTCCAAGCGGCTCGCCATCGCGCAGCCGAGTTGCTCATGTCGACTGAGATGACGCGCTGGGCGGGCTACCATGCGCTCTGGCGCTTCCAGGAAGACCCCGCGGACACAGAAGAGATCTGGCTCGCCAAGCACTACGCCGCGCGCGCGGCCGACCCCGTCTACCAGCACAGCCACATGCTCCACGGCGGCGTCGGCGTGGGAACGGAGTATCCGCTGCACCTGCTCACCCAGGGCATCATCGCGTTGGCCGTGCGCGGCGGGTCGCTAAACGAGTTGACGGAGCGCGCGATCTTAGCGCGAGGCCTAGCGCCGGCCGAGCAGGCTTCATGACGATCCGCAACAAGGCAGCTATCGTCGGCATCGGCCAGACCGAGTTCTCGAAAGACTCAGGCCGCTCAACGCTGCACATGGCGCTGGAATCGATCCTCGAAGCGCTGGCCGACGCGGGTCTGGAGCCGAAGGATGTCGACGGCGTGGTGAAGATGGGCGCGAACGACGACATCTTCGAGATCGACCTGCTGCGGTCGCTCAACCTGCCCAACCTGCGCTTCTTCAACGAAGTCCCGCATGGCGGCGGCGCGGCCTGCGGCACGATCGCGGGAGCGACCGCGGCTGTCGTCTCCGGCATGGCGGACGTCGTGATTACGTTTCGATCGCTGAACGAACGGAGCGAGCGCCGCTTCGGCGAGTCGTCGGCCGGTGGTGGCATGACGCACTGGCGGCAGTACACGCTGCCGCACGGGCTCGTGACGCCGGCGCAGTGGGTGGCGATCTACGGGCAACGCTACCTGTACGAGTACGGCTACGACACCACGGAGCTGGGCCACGTCTCCGTGTTGACACGCAAGCACGCCGCGACGAATCCGCACGCGATGATGTACGAGCGGCCGATCACACTGAAGGACCATCAGAACTCCAGATGGATCGCGGAACCGCTGCGACTGCTGGACTGCTGCCTCGATACGGACGGCGCCTGCGCGGCGATCGTCGTCTCCGCGGAGAAGGCGAAGCAGCTCAAGGCGACGCCTGCCTACATCGCGGCGGCAGCTCAGGGCACAGGCAGCCGCGCCGAGATGATGACAAGCTACCAGCGAGAGAGCCTGGCTCGGCTGGAAGAATCGGAATCGACGGCGGCCGTGATCTACCCGCTGGCTCAGTTAGAGCCGAAGGACATCGACGTCGCGGAGATCTACGACCCGTTCACGCCCATGGTGCTGATGCAGTTGGAGGCTTATGGATTCGCCGAGCGCGGAAAGTCGCCGGAGCTGTTCCACAACGGCAAGCTTGAACTGGACGGCGAGTTGCCGTTCAACACACACGGCGGCCACCTGGGCGAAGGCTACCTGCACGGCTTCGGCCACATCGTGGAAGGCGTGCGCCAGATCCGGGGGACGGCCGTGAACCAGATCGCGAACGCGAAGACCTGCCTCGTGACGAGCGGCGTCGGCGTGCCAACAAGCGCCATCATCCTCTCGAAGGAGCCGTACTGATGGCAAGCCTCCCCAGGCCGTTCCCGCAGCCGGACCGCGATACAACGTCGTTCTGGGAAGCGCAAAACGAGCACCGGCTGGTGTTCCAGAAGTGCTCGCGGTGCGGCCACGTGCGCTACGTGGTGGGGCCCCTCTGCCCCGAGTGCCACTCGTTCGAGCACGAGTGGACGGAGTCGAGTGGCCGCGGGACGATCTACAGTTTCACGACGGTCCGACACCAGACGCACCCGGCGTTCGTGCCGCCCTACACCGTGCTTCTCGTTGAGATGGAAGAGGGGCCAAGGCTGATCGCGCAGCTACGGGCGCCGGAAGGCGTCGAGGTGAAGATCGGGTCGCCCGTCCACATCGAGTGGGAAGACCACGAGAAGCAATCGCTGCCCGTCTTCGAACTCGATGCGTAGGACGCTACTCTGTATGGGAAGCGGCCTTCTTTTCCAAAGCCACGAACGCCGCAGTAATCGAGCGGCTATGACCACCCCATGCAAACATCCTTGACCGCCTAGCGAACATAACGCTAGTGTATACGCGCTGAGTAAAGGAGCTAATCGTGCCTGACCAGGACTACTTCATCGCCGCCTCAGAGTGCCACCTGATGGACAAACTGCCAGAGGTCTCGTACTATCCGGACGTTTCGCGCTGGTTCCAGAGCGCCATGACGGGTGTCGCGCGTGTCTGGGATGCATCGCACGACATCAAGCCGCTGATCGCTTCGGAGCTGATCAAGCAGATGGACGCGACCGGCATCGACGTCGCGTTCGGGCTACGAGAGTCGATGATGGACGTAACGGGGTTCGCGGCGCCGATGTCGACGAATGGCTGGATCATCGAGCAGATCGCGCCATACCCGGACAGGCTCTATCTCGAGTGCAACGTCGGCCCGATCCTACATCGCGGCGTGAAGCACGCGATCTGGGAGCTGGAGTTCCTCGTCAAGGAACGGGACGCAAAGCTGTGCAAAGTCTACGCCTGTGAGGATGGGCCGCTCAACGATCCGGAGATGTGGCCCTTCTATGAGAAGGCCTGCGAGCTGGATATCCCACTGACGATCCACATGGGCATGGCATACGTCGTGCCCCAGCCGAACAAGTACACGCATCCAGCCCTGCTCGACGAAGTGCTGCTGGCGTTCCCAGACCTGAAGGTGATCGCCTACCACATGGCGTGGCCCAACCACGAGGAGTTGTTTGGGCTGGCCGGCAAACACCGCAACCTCCACATCGGCATCTCCGGCGTGGTCGGCTGGTTCGCGCGGGCGCCGTACCGTGGCTACCACATGATCGGCCAGGCGCTGGAGTGGGCAACGGAGGACAAGATCGTGTTCGGCCTGGATTGGCCGGGCGTCGACATGCAGAAGTGCGTCGACTACATGCGCACCTTCGACATCCCACAGGAGTTGCAGGAGCAGTACGGCTACCCGGCGATCACGGACGAGACGCGCGCCAAGATCCTCGGCCTCAATCTTGCCAAACTCGCGAATCTTGATACCACGAAGCGCGTTGGTAAGAGCTAGCACCGCCACGTGAAAGACAAGGCATGCATCGTAGGCGTCGGCGAGTCCGCGTATACGCGTGACGTAGAGCTGTCGAAGAGCGTCCTCGCGATCCAGCTCGAGGCGTCCATGCGAGCGATCGAGGACGCTGGACTCAGCCCCAAGCAGATCGACGGCATCCTCCCCTCCCAGTACGGCCCGACCACCGAAGAGCTGGCCGCGAACCTGGGCATTGAGGAGCTGCGCTTCGCAACAACCGTGCACATGGGCGGCGCGGCAGCCGTCGCCTCGCTCCAGCACGCCGCGATGGCCGTCTCCTCAGGCGCAGCCGAGCGCGTACTCCTGGTGAGTGGATGGAACGGCTACTCCATGCAGCGGGCTCGAAACATCCTCAGCACCAACGTGACCGTGCTCCCCGGCGGCGCAATCGCGCGCGATTACTACATGCCGTACGGGCTGACCGTACCCGCGCAGTGGTACGCGCTGATCGCCCGGCGACACATGCACGAGTTCGGGACCACGCAGGAGCAACTCGGCGCGATCGCCCTGGCGATGCGCAAGCACGCCTCGCTGAATGACAAGGCGCTCATGCGCGACCGAGCGCTGAGCCTGAAAGACTACCTCAGCGCGCCCGTGATAGCGGACCCGTACAGGATGTTCGACTGCTGCTTGGAGACGGACGGCGCGGCAGCCGTCGTTGTCACGTCGGCAGAGCGCGCCAAGGACCGCAAGCACAGGCCCGTCTACATCATGGGCGCGGCTGCCGCGCACCCTTACCCCGCCGATGAATTCACCAATCGCGAGGACATCTTCCACACAGGCCTCACCGACGCCGCGCCGAAGGCCTTCGCGATCGCGGACGTCAGCCCGAGCGACGTCGACTTTGCCGAGATCTACGACTGCTTCACCTTCGAGGTGCTTCAGCAGATCGAGGAGACCGGGTTCTGCGAGCGAGGCGAAGGCGGCGCGTTCGTTGAGGGCGGCCGGATCGAGATCGGCGGCGAGCTGCCGGTCAACACACATGGTGGGCTGCTTTCCGAAGCGCACGTGCTGGGCATGAGCCACATCGTCGAAGCGGCGCGACAGCTGCGCGGGAACCTAGGCAAGCGGCAGGTGAAAGGCGCTGAGATCGGCGTCGTGACCGGCTGGGGAGACTTCGGCGACGGCAGTATCGCTGTCCTGCGAAGATGATGCCGGAGATACGACGATGAGCGATAAACCACTACCGGAGCTAGCCGGGTACGCGAAGGAGTTCTACGCCTGGTGCCGCAGAGGCGACCTGCGCTTCCAACGCTGTTCGGACTGCGATGCCTGGCGGCATGTCCCGCGCGAGATGTGCGCCAAGTGCGGCTCCGCCGAATGGAAATGGGTGAAGTCGAGCGGGAAAGGAACTGTGTTCACGTGGACGGTCGCAGAGCGAGCCATGCACCCGGCGTTCGCCGACGCTGTGCCCTATGCGCCTGTAGTCGTAGAGATGGACGAAGGCGTACGGCTGGTAACCGAAATCGTCGACTGCGCACCCAGCGAACTCGAGATCGGTATGCGCGTCGAGGTCGCGTTCGCCAAGGTGTCGGACGAGCTAACGCTGCCGAAGTTCCGCCGCATGCCTTAACGCGGCCAGACATAGGAGCACGACATGGACCTGCCAGACACGATCCTCTACGAACAGCGCGGCCACACGGCAATCATCACGATCAACCGCGAAGACGCGATGAACTCCATGACGAGCGAGATGTTGGGGGCGATCGACCGCGCGTTCGAGGAGGTCACCGAGAACGACGACATCTGGGTCGCGATCCTGACCGGCGCTGGGCAAAAAGCGTTCTCCTCGGGCATGGACCTGAAGGAGGCGATCCCGGCGCTGACGTCCGGCGACCAGCTCGGCTACACGGACCCGACGAAGCGCCAGTTCTCGGACGTCTACAAGCCGATCGTCTGCGCCGTCAACGGCTACTGCATCGCGGGCGGCATGGAGATGCTGGAAGGCACCGACCTGCGCATCGCCGCGGAGCACGCGACGTTCGGGCTGGGAGAAGTTCGCTGGGGCATCATCCCCACGGGCGGCACGCACATCAGGCTGCCGCGCCAGATACCGTGGGCGGTCGCGATGGAGCTGCTGCTCACCGGCAAGCAACTCGATGCCAAGCGCGCGTACGACATCGGCCTGGTGAACCAGGTCGTTCCAGCGGATGAGTTGATGCCGGCCGCGCTGAAGCTGGCGGACGACATCTGCAAGAACGGCCCGCTCGCCGTGCGAACCGCGAAGGAGATCGCGGTGCGGGCGCTGGGGCTGGAAGACGGCTTCGTGCTGGAGCGCACGATGGGCGAGCGCGTGATGCAATCCGAAGACGCGAAAGAGGGCCCGCGCGCGTTCCTGGAGAAGCGGCCGCCGAAGTTCACGGGAAAGTAGAGGAGCCATCATGAAGTTCGGACTGGGCGTACCCGCGTTGATGCTCTACCCGCCGGTGATGAGCAATTGGGAGCGCGACGCAAAGCCTCAAGACATCTCGCGCATCGCGAAGAAGGCAGACGCGGTGGGCTTCGACTACCTGACCGTGCCGGAGCACATCGTGATGCCGGACGAGATGGTGGAGATCATGGGGCCGCGCTACCCGGAAGGGCTGGCGGCGGCGGCGTTCCTGGCTGGCGCGACGGAGCGCGTCACGCTGCTCAACTACGTGCTCGTGCTGCCCTATCGCAATCCTGTCGTGCTGGCGAAGCAGATCGCGACGCTGGACTTCCTCTCGAACGGGCGGATGACGCTAGGCACCGCCTCCGGCCACCTGGAGCGCGAGTTCGAGATCCTCGGCGTTCCCTACCACGAGCGCGGCGCGATCTGCGATGAGTACCTCGCGGCGATCATCGAGCTGTGGACGAGCGAGCATCCCTCCTTTCGGGGCAAGTACGTACAATTCGACAAGATCCACTTCGAGCCGAAGCCGATCAGCAAGCCTCACCCGCCGATCTTCATCGGCGGGAACTCCAAGCCAGCGATGCGCCGCGCCGCCAACGTTGGCGACGGCTGGCTGCCCTGGCTCGTGACAAGCGACAAGCTGCCGGACGCGCTGACGTACATCAAGGAGCAGCCCGGCTACGGCGACGTGAACCGGCCGTTCGAGGTCGTGATGCCGCTGGCGCTCCTGAACGTCGAAGACTACTCACATCGCGAGCTAGGCAAGACGCGCGCGCCTCGCGGCAAGGAAGCGACCCTGGAACAGCTAGGCCTGTTCGGCGAAGCGGGCGTGACGGCCACGCTCGTCGGGCCGCCGAAGACGCCGGACGCCGAGAAGTACCTGGAGTGGTTCGACTGGTTCGCGGAAGAAGTGATGCCGCAAGCTGGCGGCCTTTAGGGCGTTTCGTTATTCCTGGTAGGACAGCGGCTCTGGCGACCAGACTGGTGAATGATCGAAAAACTCGGAGTTGTCCGTGATGTTCGTCTGGTCGGAGCCGTCAGCCGTCATGACGTAGACCTCACCGTCTCTAGTGAATGCGATTGAGGAGCCGTCTGGTGACCAGACTGGCCATCCGTCGTCTCCGGCGTCGGTCAGTTGGGAAACGCTGGTGCCGTCCGCGTTCATTGTGAAGACGTCCTTTCCACCATTAATAGTGTAGTAGAGGATCTTGGTTCCGTCAGGCGACCAAGATGCTTGCCCTTCGTAGATCGGGCTGTTCGTGAGATTTCTCTGCCCAGAACCGTCGGCGTTCACGACTATTACGTCGGCAACTCCATTCGGTGTGATCAATATGCGAGTGCCATCAGGTGACCAGTCCAGAAGGCCGACACCATCGCCAATTCTTGTCTGATTAGATCCGTCAACATCCATGACCCACACTCCGGGTGTGCCATCTCGCGATGATGAAAATGCGATGCGCGAACCATCTGGTGACCAGGCAGGAGTAGATGAGAAGCCGTCTGGACTGTCCGTGAGTTTCTTGAGGCCGCTGCCATCGATTTCTACAGTAAAGATCTGTCTGTTTCCATCGCGGTCGCTGCCGAAGGCGATCCGTTCTCCGCCTGGGGACCAAGCCGGTGAGCCAGCGAAACCGTCAGAGACGTTGATCAAACCTGTGCCATCGGCGTTAGCGATGTATATCTCGCTCAATTGACCGTCGCTCTTCACCAAATCGAACGCGATCCTGCTGCCATCCGGAGACCAAGCGTAGAAGGAAGTGGCGCGGAGATTTGGGGCGAGGCGGATGAGTCCAGAACCATCCGCTTCCATCGCGTAGATCTCTAAGGGTCCGTCTCGGTCTGAAAGGAAAACTATCTTCCCGCCTCCAGAACCGTTCGCATCTTGTGATGAGGTCGATGTCTCGCCTCCAGCACACGCCGTGACGATGAGCGCGATTGCGATGCTTGCGAGTGTTACTGCAAGTCGTGTCATATGCACCGCCTCCTCCTGCGATGGTGGTCGGAGTCTAGCACGACCTTCGCAGTTAAGTTCACAAGCCTGGCGCGCTGCAGCCGCCGTAGGTCAGCTTAGTAGATAATCTCTCGTTCGATCAGGTCGCGGTAACGCTCCTCGGGCAGGCCGAGCAGATCCTTGAAGACGTGGTCGTTGTCCTGGCCGATCATCGGGCCGGGGCGGACGGCGGCCACGAACTTGTTGCTCTTCACGTACGAGCCGTAGATCGTCTCCTTGAAGCCGAGCGGGTGTGTCACCTCCACGTAGGTGCCGCGCGCCTTGAAATGAGGATCTGCCAGCAGGTCGGCGATCGATGACACCGGAACGCCGGCGACGCCATGCTCTTGCAGTAGATCGGCGAGCTTGTGGTCGTCGTGGCCGGCCACCCAAGCGGCGAGCTGCTCGTGGAGCGAGTCGATGTGCTTCACGCGTCCGGCGCTGGTCGCGTAGTCGCTCGACTGCGCCCATTGCGGGTCGCCCATCGCGATGCACAAGCCCTGCCACTCCTCATCGTTCGCGACGACGATGCTGATCCAGCGGTCGTCTCCCTGGCAGCGAAAGACGCCGTGGGGCGCGATGGCGGACGTCGGATGGCGATTGCCCATTGTAGTGGCCGCGCGGCCGTTCATTACGTAGTCCATGAACGCGGGGCCGGCGAGCTGCATGATCGACTCCTGCTGTGAGTAGTCGATGTGCTGGCCCTTGCCCGTGCGGTCCCGATGCGTGAGCGCGACGAGGACAGCGAAGGCGCCCATGATGCCGTTATAGGGGTCTGAGAAGGCGTTCTCGACCGGCACCGGCGGGCCGTCCCGGTAGCCGGTGAAGCTATCGATCCCGGTCAGGCTGGTGAGGCTCATGCCGTAGGTGCGGACGTTCTTGAGCGGACCCGATAGCCCGGCCGTCGGCATCGACAGCATGACGATGTCTTCCTTGACGGCACGCAGTTCGTCGTATCCCAGCTTGAGCGCTTCCATTGCGCCTGGGCCGAAGTTCTCGATCACCACGTCAGACACCGCGACGATCTGCTTCGCCAGCTCCACCCCCTCCGGCTCCTTTAGGTTGAGCGTGACGCTGCCGTTGCCCGCCCAGCCGGCGTGGTTCTGGAGGCTGCGGTCGGGGTCGTTCACGCCTTCGCCGAACGGCGGGAGCGTGCGGTTAATATCGATGCGGGAGCGCGATTCGATCTTGTAGACCTCCGCGCCGAGGAAGCCGAGCGTCTGGCCCACGACGGGGCCGGCCCAGACCCAACCGAAGTTGGCGACGCGCACGTTCTTGAGCGGGAGCGGCGCGGCCATCAGCTTCTGCCCCTGCGGCTGAGCAGTTCATCGTTGTGCTGGCCGAGCAGCGGCGGCGGAGATGTGGGGCCGCCCGGGCTCTCCGGCAGGCCGAACGGCGCGCCGAGCGTCCGCATCGAGCCGAGCACAGGGTGCTCGATATCGACGACGTAGCCCCGCTCCTGCAAATGCGGCTGTTCGGCTGCCTCGGGCACGGTCATGATCGCCGTCGTCGGGCAACCCTCCTCCTGGCAACGCTCCATGATCTCGGCCTTCGTGTGCTCCATCGTCCACTGCTCGATCAGCGGGTACATCGCATCCGCGTTCTGGGCGCGGACGAACATATCCTGGAACTGCTCCAGCAGCATCCAGTCCGGGTTGCCCATCACCTTGGCGAGCGCGTTCCACTGGCCCGGCTGGAGCGCCAGCATCCAGACGTGGCCGTCCTTGCATGGCAGGATCGTCGCGGGGGCGCCGAGCGGCATGCCCACGCCCGTGCGGGTCTCGTAGACGCCGTCCTGCGCGTAGCCGCCGATATTCTGGCAGCCGGTGAAGACTGATGCGATGACCTCCGCGCACGACACGTCGAGCTGCTGCCCTCCGCCGACGACGGCCCGGCCGTAGACAGCGGCGAGCCCCCACGCGGCGCCCGCGTTCGCGCCGTAGAAGTCGGCGGAGAACGTCCCGTGCTCCAGCGGCGCCTCGCCGGGGCGGCCGCAGTAGCGATGGCCGGCGGCGGAGAGGTGATATGCGTTGAGGTCGTAGGCGAGCCAGCCGCTGTAGGGCCCGGTTTGGCCGAACGGCGTGATCGAAACCATGACTAGATTAGGGTTCACGATGGCCAGCGAATCGTAGTCGAGGCCCCAGTCGCGCATCTGCTGCGGCCGGTTGTTCTCGATGAACATGTCGGCGTCGCGCAGCAGTTCGATCAGCTCATCGCGACCCTCAGGCTCGCTGACGTCGAGCGTCACGCCGCGCTTGTTCGTGTTGAGGAAGAAGAAGAGCCCCCCCTTCTCGGGATGTGGCTCGTCGTTAGGGAAGGGGCCCCACTGACGCGCGACGTCACCGTCCGGCGGCTCGACCTTAACCACGTCGGCGCCGAAATCGGCGAAGAGCTTCGCGCAGTAGGGCGCGGAGACCATCTGGCCGAGTTCGACGACCTTCAGTCCTTCTAGAGCGCCCTCAGGCACGCGGCAAGCTGCTCAGCATGGGTTCGTCCAGACACACAAAGATGACTCTAGTACAGCGCCCAATAGCACACAAGGCCGGGAGTCCGGCAAGCCAACGCTGTCGAACCGACGCAGAAGGCCCCCGCTTGAGGCGGGGGCCTTCTGTTTGCTCAGTAGCTCTCGTCGTTACACGCAGTTGTGCTGGAACTGCAAGATCACGCCCAGGATGTCGTTCGCCAGGTCGATCACACCGTCTGGCGCAGCTCGTTTCCAATGGTTCTGGCCTGGCAGGGTCTGCCCCCGGTCGAACCTCACATCGTAGACTGCCTCCGTACCGAGTGGCGCGAAGTGCTCGATCACGCCGAGGATGTCGTTCGCCAGGTCGATCACGCCGTCCCGCACAAGCGACTGGCCGGGGCCATACACGTCGTAGTAGTCGTTCGGGTCCTGCCAGTCGCGGCCGCCGCCCTGGCTGGCCTGCGACTTGTCGCGGTTCTCGTGCGCGTCCGGACAGCCATCGCCGTCGGTGTCGCCGGGCTTGGCGAGCTTGGGCGGCGGCGGCTCTCTGAAGACGTAGGCGGCGCCGGCCATGTCGCCCCCGGTATCCTCCCAGCCCGCTCCGACGACGGCGGTGTCGCCGCTGACCGCCACGCTGTAGCCGAAGGAATCGTCGGCCTGGGCGTCGGAGGCGGTGAGCTTCTTCGTCTCGCCCCAATTGTCCGCGCCGCCCTGGTTACGCTGGAAGACATATGCCGCGCCGGCGTTGCTGAGGGGGTCGCCCGCCCCGCCATCCTCGTAGAATGCCCCTACGACGGCGGTGCCGGCGCTGACCGCCACGCTCCAGCCGAAGAGGTCGCCGGCCTGGGCGTCGGAGGCGGTGAGCTTCTTCACCTCGCCCCAGTTGTCCGCGCCGCCCTGGTTGCGCCCGAAGACGTAGGCCGCGCCGGCATCCGGGAGGAGGTCGCCCGCCCCGCCATCCTCATGGTATGCCCCCACGACGGCGGTATCGACGCTGACCGCCACGCTGCTGCCGAACCGGTCGCCGCCAAAAGCGTCGGAGGCGGTGAGCTTCTTCACTTCGCCCCAGGTGTTCGCGCCGCCCTGGTCGCGCTGGAACACATATGCCGCGCCTTCGTTGCCGAGAAAGGCATCCTCGCCGAACGCTCCCACGACGGCGGTATCGCCGCTGACCGCTACGCTGTAGCCGAAGAGGTCGTCGGCCCCGGCGTTGGAGGCGGTGAGCTTGGTCACCTCGCCCCAGGTGTTCGCGCCGCCCTGGTCGCGCTGGAACACATATGCTGCGCCGCCGGCGCCCTCGCCTTGTGCCCCGATGACAGCGGTATCGCCGCTGACCGCTACGCTCCAGCCGAACTGGTCGCCGGCCGCGGCGTCGGAGGCGGTGAGCTTCTTCACCTCGCCCCAGTTATTCATGCCGCTCTGGTCGCGCTGGAAGACGTAGGCAGCGCCTTCGTTGCCGGTCCCGGCATCCTCGCCATATGCCCCCACGACGGCGGTGTCGCCGCTGACTGCCACCCTGAAGCCGAACTGGTCAAAGGGCTGGGCGTCGGAGGCGAGGAGCTTCTTCACCTCGCTCAGGAATGCCGCTTCGGCGCTCTGCGGCTCGGGTCTCAAGCCGGCCGGGCCAAACAGCAGCCCGGCGGCGACTATGATCGCGAGCATTGCGACGACGGCGCCGCGGACTAGAAATGGGACGGTGGTTGGTGAACGCATGCCTGTTCCCCCTTCCCCGCTGTGCGCACGGGTAAGTAGTACTGCGACAACTGGCCGCTGCGGGGAGAGCGCGCCGCCAGTCGAATGCAACCATTCTAGTAGGCGCTTGCTAGGTTGTCAATAGCAATGTGGGCAGCCCGTCGCGCCCTACGCACACTGGACACCGGACCAACGTTGCGGAATAATTCGCCCGTACCATAAGCAGTCACGTAGGGGGAAGACCATGGCCAACGACCCGCTCAAGACGAAGCTGACCGGCATGCTGGGGATCGAATTCCCTATTGTCGCGTTCACGCACTGCAAGGACGTCGTCGACGCCGTCGTCAACGCGGGCGGGTTCGCCGTTCTTGGCGAGGCGATGCATACGCCCGACGAGATCGCGGCGGACATCAAATGGATCCGCGAGAAAGTCGGCGACAAGCCGTTCGGCATCGACCTCGTGCTGCCGGCTTCCGCGCCGCCCGCCGGAGCGCTGGCCGAGCTGCAGAAGGAGATCCCAGAGACGCACCTCAAGTTCAAGCAGGAGATCAACGAACGGCACGACATCCCCGAACCGAAGAACCCACCTGCCCTGCACCAGTGGGGCGGCCTGAACCAGGAGATGGCTCGCGCCCAGCTCGATGTCGTGCTGGAGGAGCGCGTGCCCGTGTTCACGTCCGGCCTGGGCAACCCAGGCTTCATTCTGGAAGCGGCGCACAGCCGCGACATGCTCGTCTTCGGCCTGATCGGCAAGACGCGGCAGGCGAAGCGAGAACTCGAAGAGGGCGTCGACGCGATCATCGCGCAAGGGACGGACGCGGCCGGGCACACCGGCCCGATCGGCACGTTCTCGATTGTCGCGGAAGTCGCGGCCATCGCGGGCGACACGCCGGTGATTGCGGCTGGCGGCGTCACGACAGGCCGCCACCTTGCGGCGGCCCTCTGCCTGGGCGCGTCAGGCGTCTGGACCGGAACGCTGTGGCTGGCGTGCCGCGAGTCCGACTCAGACATCATCATCAAGGAGAAGCTGCTGGCCGCCTCGTCCGACGACACAATCTATGGACGTTCGGTCTCTGGCATGCCCATGCGAACGACGAAGTGCGTGTGGACGGACGAGTGGGGCAAGCCGGACGCGCCCAAGACGCTGCACGCCCCCTACCAGATGCTGCTCAGCGCGGACTACATCCAGTCCGCGAACGACCACCGGCGCGAGGACCTCATGTTCGAGGCGTGCGGCCAGGGCGTGGGCTTCGTGACCGCGATGAAGCCCGCCCGGCAGATCGTCGCCGACATGGTGGAGGAGACGCTGGACGTCTTCGACGAGCTGACCGCGGACGACCCGGTCACGGCGTGAGCGACGCGCCTGTTCAGTCGCGCCCGGGCTTCGATTCGGAGATGGCCGGCAAGCACGCCGAGTGCGACGGCGGCGGCAGCGTCGCAGGCACCAAGTACGCGGGACGCGAAGACTTCGCTGGAACGCTGACGGGCGAGTACGTCGACCACGGCGACCCGCCCTGGCGCTGGTATGTGATGGCGGACCTGACGCTGAAGCCGGAGAGCTACACGGAAACGACCGTCTGGTGCCAAGCCGGCAACCTCTTCCTCACTGAAGACCACCGCCCTTAGCATGCGCATCGTTGTCTGCGCGAAAGAAGTGCTCGACCCGGACGCGGTGAACACGTATGCGGTCGCCGGCCGTCTCGAGATAGGCGAGGACGGCCGCTCGATCACGCAGGCCGCCATCCCGCGGCTGATGAACGCCTACGACGAGCAAGCGATCGAGGCCGCGCTGCGTATACGAGACGCCGGCGTCGACTGCACAATTCACGTTGTCTCGGCAGGCGCGGATCAGGCCGACGTGCTCAAGCAGGGCGCCGCGATGGGCGCGGACGAGATCGCTTCGATTACAGTCGATGCGTCCTCGCTCGACCACCACGGGGCCGCGCGTCTACTCGCCACTTACGTCGAGCACGTCGGCGGCGCCGACCTCGTGCTGTGCGGCAGGCAGGCGTCGGACGACGATCAGGGTGTCGTGCCCGCGCTGATGGGCGAGGCGCTCGACATGCCTGTCGTGACGATCGCTCGCGCCGTCGAAGTGACGTCCGGTGCCGTTCGCGTCACGCGTGTGACGCCGGACGCGGAGGAGATCGTCGAGGCAGATTTGCCTGCCATCGTGACGATCAGCAACGAGCTGGGCCAGCCTCGCTATCCCACGACGGCGGGACGGATCGCGGCGCGCCGGAAGCAGGCGACCGCACTCTCGCCCGAAGATCTAGGGCTCTCCTCTGACGATCTCCAGCCAAGAGCCGTACTAACGAAGCAGTTCGTACCCAGCGTCCAGGGCAACTGTGAGTTCCTCACGGGCGAGACGCCGGCCCAGCTCGCGGCCTCTCTTATCGAGCGGCTGCGAGCCGACCAGGTGCTGCCATGACGGTCGTCGCGTGCACGTTCGGCGCACCTGCCGCTTCGGGCGAAACCGAGGAGCTGCTCACGGTCGCGCGCAAGTTGAGCGCGTCGCGGGAGACCGCCCTGCGCTGGCTGGTGGCCGGCCCGGCGCCACGGCCACAACTTGAGGAGCTAGCCACCGCCTACGGCATCACCACAATCGACCACATTGACGACCCGGAGCTGGAGGCCGTGGCGCCGGACGCCTCGGTAGAGGCGTTGGCGCAGTACTGCGCCAGCCGGCCACCAGCAACGCTCCTTCTGAGCCAGACGTTCGACACGCGGCTCGTCGCACCGCGGTTGGCTGGACGCCTGAACGCCACCGTGATGATGAACGCGCTCGACCTCGAGGTCGCGGGCGACGCGCTGCTCGTCACGGCATCAGCCTACGGCGGCGACACGCGCGCCGTCTACGAACTGCCCGGCGATCGACCTCACGTGATCGCGATCATGCCCAACGCTACGACGCCTGAACCACCGCCCGATGCGGCAGCGGGAGCAGCGCCCGTCATCGAGGACGTGGCCGTCGATCTCAGCGCCGTCGAAGAGCGCATCCGGCTCGTCGAGCGAAACGCGGAAGAGGGCCCGCGACTCGAGGATGCGCAGATCATCGTGAGCGGCGGCCGCGGACTGGGCTCCGCCGGAAACTTCGCGTTGGTCGAGGAGCTGGCCGAGGCACTCGGGGGATTAGCCGCCGCGTCGCGACCGATCGTCGACGACGGCTGGGCCGACTCAGCGCGCCAGATCGGGCTGACGGGGAAGATCGCGCGGCCGGCCCTCTACATCGCTGCGGGCATATCGGGCGCGAGTCAACACATGGCCGGTTGCGCGGCAGCAAAGACGATCGTGGCGATCAACAGCGACCCAGACGCGCCGATCTTCCGGTACGCTCGCTACGGTGTCGTCGGCGACTGCGTGGAATTGCTCGGTGAGCTGACGCGCGCCCTGCGTTGACACTCTCCCAGGCGCTGGCTATGCTCTCCGAGGCAATCAGATGACGACACCAACGACGACGCCAGTAGCAGAAGGCCTGTTCGCGGAAACGGCCGCGGGCCCTCGCCTGCTCGGTTCGAAGTGCACCACATGCGAAACGCCGTACTTCCCCAAGGCTGCCATCTGCCACAATCCGAACTGCAACGACTCGAAACTGGAGGACGCCGAGTTCGGACCGCATGGCAAGCTGTGGAGCTACACCGTGCAGTACTACCCTCCGCCGCCGCCCGCGAAGTACGACGAGCCGTATAAGCCATATGCCATCGGGCTGATCGACCTGCCGGAAGGCCTGCGCGTGTTGGCGCAAGTGAGCACGGTCGACCCCGAGAGCACAGTCGGCGGCGCGGATGTCGAACTCGTGATCGAGAGGCTATACACCAGCCCTGAAGGCAACGAAGTCACAACCTTCAAGTTCCGCCAGTCATAGCAAACGGAGGCCCAATACGATGAGAGAGGTCGCGGTCCTAGGTGTAGGCATGCACCCATGGGGCAAGTTCGCCGACAAATCGATCACCGACCTCTCGCGGACGGCGGTGGAAGCCGCGCTGAAGGACGCGAACGTCGCCTGGCCGGAGATCGAAGCGGTCTCCGCGGCCAGCTCGCGCTTCTCCGGCGGCAAGGGCTGGGGCCTGAACGGCAACGACATCGTCGAGGAGATGGGATCGACCGGCATACCGGTCTACAACCTCTCCGCCGGCTGCGCGGCGGGCGGCAACGCCTTCAACATCGGCTACACCTTGGTGGCCAGCGGACTATACGACAAGGTGCTCGTGTTCGGCGCTGAGAAGATGCCGAAAGGCATGATTCAGACGTCCGGCGTGGAGGAGGAGACCGACCCCGAGTACTTGCGGCAGGTGTCCGTCGGCATGCCGGGCCCCGCCTTCTGGGGCATGCTATGCAGCCAGCGGATGGCCGAGTACGGCACAACAGAGGAGCAATTGGCGCGCATCGCTGTGAAGGCCCACGATAACGCTGTCCACAATGAATACGCGCGCTTCCGGAAGAAGTTCACGTTGGAAGACGTGCTGAACTCCAACATGGTGAGCTATCCTCTGCGGCTGTACGAGATCTGCCCGATCAGCGACGGAGCGGCCGCGGTCGTGCTCTGCTCGGCGGAGGAGGCTCGCAAGCACACGACAGACCCCGTCTGGGTCGCCGCGAGCACAGTAGCCACATATCGCTACGATGACGGCATCCCGAGGGGTCTGGCGTCAGTAGTGCCGCCCGCGAGGACGCACCACAGCGAGGCCAAATTAGCCGTGAGCAAGGCCTTCGACGACGCGAGCCTCGCGCCTAAAGACGTCAGCCTGGTGGAACTGCAGGACAATACCGTCTACTACGAGCTGGCGTTTCCTGAGGAGTGGGGACTCTGCGAACCTGGCGAAGCGGAATCGCTGGTGGAGAAGGGCGAAACGACACCTGTGGGATCCTTGCCGATCAACCCGAGCGGCGGCTTCCTCTCGTTTGGCGAGGCGACCACGGCGATGGGCGTCTTCCAAGTCTGCGAACTCGCCTGGCAACTGCGAGGCGAGGCCGGCGAGCGACAGGTGCCGAACGCGAAAGTAGGCCTCGCTCAGACATTGGGCCTCGGTGGCAACGGCACTGCGACAATTCTCAAGCGCTAGATCGCGAGCCCCTAGGGCCGTTAGCAGGAGAGACCCAACATGATCGAGGCAGACTATCTAGTCGTCGGAGCGGGCGCGATGGGCATGGCGTTTGCCGACGTGCTGGTGACCGACACGGACGCCAACATCGCAATTGTCGATCGCTATGGCAGCCCCGGCGGGCACTGGACACGAGCGTATCCGTTCGTTCGCCTGCACCAGCCATCGGCGTTCTACGGCGTGAATTCACGGCCACTGGGAAGCGACGTCAAGGATGCGGCCGGCGGTAACGCGGGGCTCTACGAGCTGGCTTCTGGCGCTGAAGTCGTCGCTTACTTCGACCAAGTGATGAACCAGCAGTTCCTCCCGTCCGGACGCGTCCAGTACTTTCCGATGTGTGAGTACGCGGAAGGCGGAAGCATCGTCTCACTCGTGTCGAAAGAAACGCATCAGGTCGCCGCGAAGAAGGTTGTCGATGCGACCTACTCGCAAACGTCGGTCCCCTCCATGCGGCCACCCGCGTACGACCTGGCTGACGGCGTGCGGTGCGTGCCGCCGAACGCGCTCGCGGCACTCGACGGCTCTCCCGCGGGCTACGTCGTGGTGGGTGCGGGCAAGACCGCGATGGACGTGTGCCTCTGGCTCATCGCGACGGGCGTTGATCCAGACGACATCACCTGGATCATGCCGCGCGACTCGTGGCTCCTGGACCGCGCCAACATCCAGCCAGGTCCCGACTTCTTCTACAGCACGGTCGGCGGCTTCGCCACGCAGATTGAGTGCGCCGCTCTTGCCGAGTCGATCGAGGACCTGTTTGAGCGGCTGGAGTCTACCGGACAGCTCCTCCGGCTGGACAAGAATGTGAAGCCCACTATGTACCGCTGCGCAACAGTTTCGCGGGCCGAACTCGACGAACTGCGCAAGATCCAGAACGTTGTCCGGATGGGACACGTACGCTCGATTGGCGAAAACGAAGTCTTGCTAAACAGCGGCTCGATCTCGACGACGCCAGAGACGCTTCACATCGACTGCACTGCCGATGGGCTCGAGCGGCGGCCGCCCGTCGACGTGTTTCACGGAGAACACATCACCCTCCAGCCGATCCGCACCTGCCAGCCCACGTTCAGCGCCGCGGTCATTGGCCACGTCGAGGCCAGCTACACGGACGAAAAGGAGAAGAACGAACTCTGTGCGCCGATCCCCTACCCGAACTCGGACATCGACTGGCTGCGCATCACACGAACGGACGCCATCAACACCGCCCGCCGGAATAGCGACTCCGAGCTTGGCGTCTGGCTGCGCGGCTCACGCCTGGACGCGTACAGCGCGGCGGGCAGCCTCGAGGGCCCGCCCGACGAGGAACAGCTCAAAGTATTCGCCAAGATCGGCGAACACACCGGCGGCGCGATCAGAAACCTAGAGAAGCTGCTGGCCGAAGTAGACGGCTAGGCCAAGCTATCGCGGTAGCGCTTACTGCCCCACAAACTTCGCGTCGCGCTTCTCGATGAAGGACGTTGTGCCTTCTTTGGCGTCGAGCGTCAATGCCGTCATCACGGACGCGACCGCTTCGTAGTCGAGCATCTCGTCCAGCGTTGACGTGAGCGCCTTATGCACGTAGCGACGGCCCAGGTCAACCGCAACGCTCGCCCCTTTCGCGAGCTCTTTGGCATAGGCCATCGCGGCAGGCAATGCCTCACCTTCCTCAACCAGCTCGTCGACCAAGCCGATCTTGTACGCCTCGTCCGCGCTCAGCATCTTCGCCGTCTCGATCATCATCAGGGCCGTGGGCAGCCCGACGATGCGTGGCAGGAAGTAGGAGATGCCGCAGTCCGGTCCCAGGCCTCGCTTGACGAAGATCGCGGCGAAGCGCGACTTCTTGTCGGCGAAGCGGCGGTCGCAGGCGGTCGCGTAGGCGAGGCCCGCGCCAACGGCTACGCCGGAGATCGCCGCGATGACCGGCTTCTCGACATCCACAATTGCCTTCGTGAACTGGGAGAAGGGGCCTCCGGGCGTCTTGCGCTGGTAGCGCGGGACCGGCAGGTCGGAGAGCCCTGGGATGGGCCGTTCGGTGCCGCCGCTCAGCCAGGTGACGTCGCCACCGGCGCAGAACGCGCGGCCTCCGGTGCCGGTGAGCACTATCGTGCGCACGTCATCGTTCTGGCGCATGTCGCCAAACAGGTCGACGAGCTGTTGGGCCATGTCCCAGTGGACGGCGTTCATCCTGTCCGGGCGATTGAGCGTGACGACGCCCACGCCCTCATCGATCTCGAATAGCACGTGCTCTTCTTCAGACATGTCTGTCACCTTTCGATTCAAGTCTTGGTTACGGGTTGGTTCGATGCGCTACCGTAGCGCACGATAGGGTATAGCACACGTTGAAACCAGAGAGGAACGCCTTGCCCGAAACGACCGTAGCGATCGTCATCGGCGCCTCGCGTGGCATTGGGCGTCACATCGCGCTCGCGCTCGCAAGAGACGGCATGGACGTCGTCTGCGCCGCCCGCTCCACGCGGGACGCGCCATCCAAGCTGTCCGGGACAATAGAGGAGACGGCGAGCGAGGTCGAGGCGCTAGGACAACGTGCCCGCGCCGTGCCTTGCGACATCAGGCAGGAGGACCAGGTCGCCGAGATGGTGAGCCGTACCACAGAGGAGCTAGGCCAGATCGACGTGCTGGTGAACAACGCGGCCGTGGTCGTGCCGGCGCCGTTCTCGGAGATCACCTCGAAGCGCTGGGACCTGATGCTGGACGTGAACTTGGGTGGGACCGTGCTCTGCACGCGAGCCGTGCTGCCCATCATGCTTGAGCAGGGTTCGGGCCGTATCATCAACGTCTCGTCCGGCGCCGTGACGGACCCTGAGCTGGCCGCGCAGCTGGGCATCATTCCTTATGCGGTCTCGAAGGCGGCCGTGGAGGCGCTGACGACCGCGCTCGCGGCGGAGCTGCAGCCTCGCGGAATCTCAGTCAACTGCCTGCGGATCGAGAGCGCCATCGCGACTGAAGGCGCTGAACTCGCCGACCCAGGTGTCGATTCTGGCTGGGAGCAGCCGGAGACGGCCGCGGACGCCGTTCGCTGGCTGGCTGCGCAAGACACCTCCTACACCGGTCACGTCGTGACGATGGCAGAGGCTCGCGAGGCGGAGGCTCGCAAAGCTCGTCCCTAGGGCCGGTGCATCTCGTCGACGATGTCGCGGACGAGCGTCTTCTCCGCCAGCAGCTCAGGCGGAAAGCCTAAGAAGATCGTGTCGCAGAACTGGCCCCAGCGCTCCTTGATTTTCGGCACGAGTTCGTCATAGGTCGCGACCGTGGCGAAAGTCTCGAGCATCTCATCTGTGATCTCGTTCTGCATCTCCTGCCACTTGCCCTCCAGCGATAACTGGTGAAGCGTGCGGCCCACTTCGCCCCAACCGTGGTGCTCCAGCACGGCGTGGTACGTGCGAGTCGACGAGTAGAACGCGAGCTGGGTCTTCACGCCGGCCTTCGCCGCTTCGACCTCGGCCTTGTCCTTGCCTGACACCAGGAACGGCGAACCAACGAGATCGACGTCGGACCGCTGACGCCCGCCCTTCTTCGCGCCCTTCTCGATCGCGGGAAGCACGACGTCGCGGGTGTACTCGTACGTGGAGAGCGGGTGGAGGCGCACGCCGTCGCACAGCTCGCCGGACAGGCGCGCCATGTACGGGTTGAGCGCCGCGATATAGATCGGGATGTCCGGCTGGTCGATCTGGCCGGGGCTGAAGAACGGCGACATGAGCGTGAAGCGATAGTACTCGCCTTCGTAGCTGGGCGGTTCGCCGGTCTGGAACGTGTGGAACATCGCCTTCATGCAGAGCAAGTAATCGCGCAGGCGCGGCCCGGGCGGCCCCAACCACGGCGCGGCATAGCGCCGCTCGTTGTGCCCCTTCACCTGCGTGCCGAGGCCGATGCGGAAGCGCCCGCCCGAGAAGCGCTGGAGGTCCCAGGCGATCTGTGCCGTGATCATCGGGCTGCGTGGGAACACGATCGCGACGTTCGTGCCGAGCGCGATCTGGCTCGTGTGCTCGGCGGCGATCATCAGCGGCAGGAACGGGTCGTGGCCGGCCTCCGGCGTGGTGACGCCATCGAAGCCCAACTCCTCGATCAGGCGCGCCGCGTCCGCGATCGGTCCGATCTCGGCGATGCCCACGCTGGAGCCGCTGTACTGCTCCAGACTGGGGCCGAGCAGCAGCGTTTCGACGCGCAGGCCCGGCCGCGTCCCTTCAGGCGCGGGCTCCGGAGCGGTGATCGTCGTCGGCCGGGCCACCGGCGCAGCTGGCGCGGCGACTGACGGCGGCTCCGCGACTGCCGTGCCCGATTCGGCGGTCGACCCGGCGGCCGAACCGCCGCCAAGGAGGCGCATGAGGGCCTGGAACCAGGCGACGAGGAAGAACGGCTTCTCTGGCTTCTCATAGTCCGGCTGGAGCGCAACCGCGATCTGGGTGACGAGGTCGTCCGCGCCGGACTTGATCCACGGGCCGATGAAGGGACTGATAATCGGGCCGAGGCTACCGCCGAAGTTGATACCTGCGTCGGCGTGAATTTTGGTTCCGTCGGGTTCGCTGTCGGCTAGCTGGATAGCGCCTTCGCCCGTGATCGGTTCGTTCAGGCCCTCCACCGTGAACGCCACGCGCTCCTGCTCGACCCACTCCGTGATGATCACGCGAAACTTCGTCACGCGCGAGATCGGGCCGACATCTCCCTTCACCGTCCAGACCGACTCGCGGTCGCTGATCACTTCGTGGCTCTGGTATCCGGTCGCGAATGGGGCCCAGTTGTTCATGTCGCGGACGAATTCCCAAACTGTCGGACGCGGAACTTCAATATTGGCCGTATAGTCTACTTCTGGCATCCTCGTCTCCGTTCATTCCTAAGCGCTGGCTGCCGCAGCAGCCTTGGCCGCGCCAGCCGCATTCTTGCCGCAGAGGTAGCCCCACGTCATTCCCGTTCCAATCGTGCCACCGCCGCCATAGTACCCGGGTCCCGCGATGTTTGCCATCACGTTGCCAGCCGCATAGAGGCCCGCAATCGGCTGCCCGCCCTCGCCCAGCACCTCGCCTTTCGTGTTCGTCTTCGGGCCGCCCTTGGTGCCTGCCGAGTGCGCGTAGACGGGCAGCGCGTAGAAGGGCGGCTCGCTCAGTGTGCCCAGGTTCGGATGCTCAGCCTTCGGGTCGCCCAGCCAACGTTCGTAGCCGCCTTCGCCGCGGCTGAAGTCGGCGTCCTTGCCCTGGGCAACCATGTCGTTCCAGCGGGCGACCGTCGCATCTAGTCCGGCGGCGTCGATGCCCGTCGCGGAGGCCAGCTCCGCGAGCGAGTCGGCTTTCGTGAGCCAGTCCGGGTCGGGGTCACCGGGTAGCATCGTGAACACGGGATACTTCGACCGATATTGGCCGTCCATGATCGCCCAGCACGGCAGGTTGGCCGGGTCTTCAAACGATTTACCAAAGTCGTGATAGTTCTGGGCTTCGTTCGCGAAGCGCTGGCCGGCCTTGTTCACGAGGATCACGTGCGGGAGCGTTCGTTCGGCCATGATCCAGCGGCTGACGGGATTCCCCTCGTGCTCCTCGCCTGGGACAGCGCCGCCTGGATAGATCCAGGCCTCCGCCATGTTGTCCACGTCGGCGCCCATCGCCTGCGCCATCGCCAGGCCATCGCCTTCGTTGTGGGCAGGGCTGCAGAAGCCCGCCACGCTCACGAGCAGGTGCTTATCTCGCAGTTCATCGTTCCACTCGAAGCCACCGCAGGCGAGGACTACGCCACCCTTGGCGCCGATCGTAAGCGGCCGGCCTTCGCGTTCGGCACGAAGCCCTACGACGCGCCCGCTTTCATCGACGAGCTCCCGTGCGCGCGTCTCCAGCAAGATCGTGATGTCGCGGTCCAGGCAGCCTTTCAGCAGCCTGCCAACGAGGGCGTTGCCGGACGCAACCAGGCCCTTCTTCATGCGGTCGACGACGACGTCCACTGGGATCGATTTGGGCTGGGCCATGCCCTTCAACCCCTCCTCGATCGTGAGCGGAACGAACATCAGCGGAGACGGCCGCAGCTTCTCTCCCCACTCGCCCAACTCCGACTTGACGAGCATCTCGGGACCGAGCGTACGGCCTCCCAGCTTGGCGCCCTCTTCCTCGGCGCGGTAATCGGGCATCTCGGTCGCCTTGAACCGGAGCGGCGTGTGCTCTTCCAGATAGCGCACCATCACCGCGGCCGTATCCACGAACGTCTCGACGAGGTCATCCGGCGCCTGCCCGGCCGTGATCGCCTTGCAGTAAACAAGCGCCTCTTCTCGCGAGTCGCTGGCGCCTACCTCCGACATATGATCGTTCATGGGAATCCAGAGGCCACCCCCGGAAACGGCCGTCGTCCCGCCTACCTTATCGGAGCGCTCCACCACGATAACGCGGGCGCCGTGATCGTGCGCCAGGATGGCGGCTGTCAGTCCAGCACCTCCAGAACCGACGACGATTACGTCCGCTTCCATATCCCATTGCTCACCCGAACCTGCCACGCTCCTTGTCCTTTCTTTCACAAAATCTTGACGGTCTCGCAACGGACACGCTACAACAACTAGCGGTCGAGCAACAGAAGGAGACGTAACGTTGCAGGCGCTAGACGGCACCAGAATCATCGATATGGCCCGATTGGGCCCCGGCCCGCACTGCTCGCAGATCCTCGCGGATATGGGAGCGGACGTGATCCGCGTGGAAGCGCCCGAACCCAAAGAGGGGCCAAGGGCCGGCCGCATGATCAAGCTGCCGGGGGACGCGGCCATCCGGCGCAACTCCCGCAGCATCAGCCTCAATCTCAAATCTGAGGAGGGGAAGCAGGTCTTTTTCAAACTCGCCGCGACAGCGGACGTGATCACGGAAGGCTTCCGGCCGGGCGTCGTGACGCGCCTGGGCGTGGACTACGAAGCGGTGAAAGCGGTCCGCCCGCAGATCGTCTACGCGTCGCTGTCCGGCTACGGACAGGAAGGGCCGTACAGCTCCTTCGTTGGGCACGACATCAACTACCAGGGCATCACGGGCATGCTGGACATGACCGGCGAACGCAATGGCCCGCCGATGATCCCCGGTAACACCATCGCGGACAACGCCGGCGGCGGTATGAACGCGGCCATCAGCATCCTGGCCGCGCTGCTGTCGCGAGAGCGGACGGGCGTGGGACAGTACATCGACATGGCGATGGTAGACGGGCTCGTGACGATGATGTTCTTCCCTATCGAGGAGCACCTGACGACCGGCAGGGTGCCCCATCGCAGCGGGACCATCACAACGGGGCTCTACCCCTGGTACAGCATCTACGAGACGAAGGACGGGAAGTACGTCTCGGTCGGCGCGATCGAACCATGGTTCTACGAGAACCTCTGCCGGCTGCTGGAGCGAGAGGACCTGGTCCCGCACCAGTACGGCGACGACGAACAGCAGCAAGAGGTCTTCACGGCGTTTCGAGAGGCGTTCCTCACAAAGACGCGCGACGAGTGGGTAGAGTTGCTGATGCCGGGCGAGACCTGCGTCGGGCCCGTGTTGGCCATCGACGAGGTAGTGAAGGACCCGCATCTGCGGCGTCGCGAGATGATCGTGGACGTCAAGGAGGAAGGTGGCGGCACACGCACACAGGTCGGCGTGATGGCTAAGCTGTCCGAGACGCCTGGGTCGATACGCAGTCCTGGCCCAGAGGTAGGCCAAGATACGACTGACATCCTAACCGAGCTTGGATATGATGGACCGGCGATCGAAGCGCTCCGGCGCAGTGAGGCGATCGTCTGAGCAACGCGACGAGGCTCTCCCGCAGCCCCGTCTGACAACAGAACCACCAACGCCACAGCACATGGACTTTCGATTCAGCGAGGAGGAAGATGCCTTCCGCGAAGAGGTGCGTGAGTTTATCGAAGCCAACATGACGGACACGATCCGCTCGAAGTGGCTCGGGGGGCTGCTCGATACGCCGGAGCGGCAGGAGTTCGTCACAAAGATGTCCAAACGCGGCTGGCTCTCCATGGGCTTCCCCAAAGAGTACGGCGGCTCAGGCGAGTCGATGCCGCTGGCACAGTACATCCTCAACGACGAGCTGCATAAGGCGCAGGCGCCTATCGTCGGCAAGAACCTTGGTGTCGTCGTCAACACGCTGCTGCACAACGGCAGCGAGAAGCTGAAGCAGGAGTTCATCCCGCGCATCCTCAAGAACGAAATTCAGTGGGCGCTCGCATACACGGAGCCTGAAGCAGGCTCCGACCTCGCGAACATGCAGATGAGGGCTGAGCTAGACGGCGACGAGTACGTCCTCAACGGCCAGAAGCGCTTCATCACATCGGCGCACTTTGCCGACTACATGTGGACGGGCGTGCGCACCGACCC
>QIFC01000021.1 GCA_003228685.1 Chloroflexota bacterium | reverse complement strand
GGGTGGCCCATCTTGAAGATGGCCTGGGCGGCCCTAAGCCGGGGCATCCTGAACCAGCACAACCTCATGGAGTTCGCCGCCTTCGGTGGCTTGGCCGGCGGTGCCATCGGATTCTTCAAGCAGCCCTGGCCCATGGCCGACTTCATGGGCGCCGCAATCTTTGTGACCGCCTACCACATCCTTTCGGGATACGTCTCCATGGTCGTTCGCACCCGGAGTTCTCAAGCGATCAAGAAACTGATGGACCTCCAGCCACCGACGGCGCGCGTGATCCGAAACGGGCGAGAGGAGGAGTTGCCAATCGAGGACGTGCAGGTCGGAAATCTCGTGCGCATCCGCCCCGGGGAGAGCATCCCGGTGGACGGACTGGTGGTGGAAGGCAACTCCGCGGTAGACCAGAGCCTGGTAACTGGCGAGTCGATTCCGATAGAGAGGGCCGTTGGCGACGAAGTTATCGGCGGCTCGGTGAACCAGAACGGCACGCTGCTGGTGCGGGTCAGCAAGATCGGAGAAGAGAGCTTCCTCCAGCAGGTGGCGCGCTCTATCCAGGAGGCCCGCGCGCTGAAGCCGGGCATCATGCAACTCGTAGAGCGCGTGCTGAAGGTGTTTGTGCCCGGCGTGCTCTCCGCGGCGGTAGTGGCCTTCGTTATCTGGACCCTGGGAGCCTGGCTGGTCATCGGTGAGATGAACCTAGAGCGGGCCATCTTCGCCACGCTAGCGGTGCTCGTGATGGGCTATCCTTGCGCCCTCGGCATGGCGACGCCGCTGGCCATGATCCGCGGCGGCGGCATCGCCGCCCGAAAGGGCATCCTCATGCGCTCCGGCGAGGCCTTCCAGGTGTTCAAGGACGTGAAGAGGGTGGTGTTGGACAAGACCGGCACCATCACCAGAGGCAAGCCCCAAGTGGTAGAGGTGGTAGCCCTACACGACGACGACCAAGACCATGTCCTGGCACTGGCCGCGGCCGCGGAACGCTCTTCGGAGCATCCGCTGGCCAGGGCCGTCGTAGACCGGGCCGAGGAGCTACCGCCACTCCAGGCACAGGACTTTCAGGCGATCCCGGGGCGTGGTGTTAGGGCGACGATCGGAGGCACACCCGCGCTGGTAGGCAGCCCGCGCTTTCTGTCGGAGGAAGGCGTGGATTTCGCGCTCGTTCGTGACCGGCTGGAGGCCTTGGAGAAGCAGGGCCGCACCGTAGTGGCAGTCTCCGAAGACGGCGAACTTGCGGGCCTGATCGCCATCGCGGACACGTTGAAGGAAGACGCCGCCGAGGCGGTTGTGCGGATGAAAGAAGCCGGGCTGGAGCCGGTGATGATCACCGGCGACAACTGGAGGACCGCGGAGGCGGTAGCGAGCCAAGTGGGGATCACGGGGATCATGGCCGAAGTGCTCCCTGACCAGAAGGCAGCGCACGTGCGAAAGCTCCAACAGCAGGGATACCGGGTGGCGATGGTAGGTGACGGCATCAACGATGCGCCTGCCCTGATGCAGGCCGACGTGGGGATCGCTATCGGTACTGGCACGGACATCGCTATCGAGTCCGCCGACATCGTCCTCGTAAACGACAGGCTCGGCGGCGTCGTGGACGCCTTCTATATCGGCAAGAGCAGCTTCCGCAAGACGGTGCAGAACGTCACGCTCGCCTTCGCCTTCAACGGCATCGGGGTACCCCTGGCCGTTACGGGCCTGGTACACCCAGTCTTCGCCATGATCGCCATGGCAGCCAGCGTCAGCACAGTGCTGCTGAATTCCTTCGGAGGCAGTCTCCTGCCCAAGGTCGCGGAGCGTCTAGCGAATCGAGAAGAGGAGGTGGCGGCCGACGTCGAGGAGCGGCGCGGTGTCGTAGAAGCCACCTTCAGCGTACCCAGCATCCACTGCGAGGGCTGCATCAAGAGCATAGAGGATACGCTGGCCCGGATAGAGGGCGTCGAGGGCGTGCGGGCCGAGCTGGAAGGTAAGATCGTAACCGTGGTGTACCACGGAGGCGACGGCCTAGAGGCTTACGTGCGAGAAGAACTGACCAAGGCAGGCCACTTCATTGACGATGACTAGCGTGCTATACGCCCGGAGAGAAGCGCTCGACGAAGATGTCCATGACGCCGCCGCAGATCTTGTCGTCGCCTTCGACGTCCTCCGTGAGATCGACGGTCACGAGGCGAGGCTGGCCGTCGCGCATCGTGTCCATGGCCGCCTGCCAGACTTCGGCCTCGCCGCACCCGCCGCCTATGGTGCCGCAGAACGAGCCATCGGAGCGCACGGCCATCTTCGCGCCAGGCTTGCGAGGCGTGGAGCCGCGGCTCGACGCAACGGTCGCGAGCACGAGCGGCTTGCCTGACTCCAGGGACGATTCGATCTCATCGAAGACTTCACTCATGAGGCTCTCAGGATAGCGAGTCGGTTGACGAAGTTTCAAGGCGCACAGGCGTGTAAGGGAACCTGCTCTTCAGCTTTAGGAACTGGCTCTCCCACACCTGCCAGCTCAGCCAGGCGATACTGAACGTGATCGCTGCCGCCGCCGCTCCGAAGACCAACTCGCCCACGAGGGTCGATCCGGCGATCGCGGGTATCGCCTCGCCGAAGTCGAACTTGCGCGCCAGGATCACCGCGATGGGCAGGTGTACGAGGTACGTCGCGTAGCTATAGCGGCCGAGCCAGCGCAGCGCCGGATGGGCCAGCACGCTCGCCGCCACTGACCTCTCGCGCAGTTGCAGTGTCAGCGCCAAGAGCGCGGCGAACAGAAGCGCAAGCACCGTGAAGCCGGCAGTACGAACCCAGTCATCGAGCGGCGAGAATCCACCGTCGACAAGGCCGTAGGCCATGACGGCGCCTCCGGAGACGATCGCGACCGACGGCGCCCATCGGCGCAGGAGCGCGAGATCGTGCTCGCCGCGCATCGCTAGCGCGACCAGCGCTCCCGCCGCGAGCGCGTCCATGCGCGCCGGCATCAGCGCGTAACCGAGCCCGACGGGGAGGTCGGCGATCATGAACCACAGTCGCAGGCCGAACGCGATCAGGATGCCCGCGACGCACAGCCGCATCAGCGTCCGGCGGCCGAATGCGAACACGAACGCAGGCCAGAGCAGGTAGAACTGCTCTTCCACGGCCAGCGACCAGATATGGCCGACGAAGAAGAAGTCCGCGCGCAAGCCGGGGTTGATGGCGTCGTAGATGTTCGTCAGATACAGCGCGTACCAGACGAAGTTGTCCCTGAGCGCGTCCCTCGCCGCCAGTTCGTCGAAGAGAGGCAGGAGCAGCAGGAGCAGAAGCAGGAACGCATAGTACACCGGGAAGATGCGCAACGAACGGCGAGCGTAGAAGCTCCCGAAGTAGCGTCGAACAGGGCCTTTCGAGTCGAGCAGGATGCCCGTGATCAGGAACCCAGAGAGCACGAAGAAGAGGTCGACGCCGGCCCAGCCTGCGCCGGCCAGCCCCGCCACCACGCCATCGATCAGCCAGCCCGATTCGCGCCCGTACGTGAAGTCGTAGATGAAATCGAAGTGGTAGAGCATCACAAGCGCGATCGCGATGCCCCTGAGGCCATCGAGCGCGGGGACGCGTTGGCCCGGGCCCGCCGTCATCGCCCGGCGCAGGCCGCTCACAGCCGAGCGATTGCCCCGACCGGGCGGGCGCTTGCCCGCAACGGCGCGGCTGATACTATGCGTCCTGAGGAGGGACCATGAACACGCTTAACACCGACGCGGCCAAAGCCGCCGCAGACGCTCACGCGAAGGCCCTCGTGGAGGGCGACGTCGGCGTCGCATTCCTCGGCATGACGCCGGAAGGTCTGGCGAGCGCCATGGAGATCGGCAATATGACGTGGAACATCATGTCGTACGAGCTTGAGAACCAACGGCCGGACGGCGAAGACGTTCTCGTTGACATCATCTACTTTACGGACCTGGGGCGCCTGGCCCTGCACTATCGGTTCCAAGACATCGAAGGCATCTGGAAGGTCGCAGGCGTCGAACGCGACACGTAACACACGCATCAATTTGCTGGCGGGCGCCCGACTGGCTAGCGGGCTTCGGCGACCACCCAGATGTGATTGGAAAACGCGCGGTTGACCGGCGGCAGCTTACTGATCGGGCGAAGGAATCTCACCACGTCCAGCACGCCGAGCCAGAAGTTCAGCGCTCGCTCTTCTCTCGGGAAGAACGGATCCTGCGGGGGCTCCCAAACGTCGACTCGCCTGACCCGCAGGCCGGCCGTCTGAAGCGCATCACGTAGCGATCTTCCCGTCTGCGGGTTGACGTGCAGCTCGCGCTCGTACTCGTCGTGGGGTGGCACGGGGCCCGGGGGCAGCACCAGCTCATTGAGCAGCCGGTTCTTGATCTTGAGCAGCCGCGCCGCACCCAGCATCAGGCGATTCACGTTGCGGACGTAGTGCCGGTAGACCACGTCTTCAAACACGCGGTTCGGCGATGTGTGGATGACTAACCGCCCACCCGGCTTCAGCGACTGGGCGATCTGCGCGAACGCCGCATCGAGGTCCGGCTGGTACACGTGCTCGACGAAGTCCAACATCAGTGCGACATCGAACGAGTGCGGCGCGAAGGCGAGACGTGTTGCGTCCATGCGCGCGACGTCGGCCTCCACTTCGGGAGCGCCTGAGAGCGCCTCCTTCGCGATGCTCATCGACGCCTGCGCGTAGTCGATGCCGACCGCGCGAGCGCCTCGCAGCGCGCTCTGCAGCACGACCTCGCCGCGGCCGCAGGCGATATCGAGCACGCGCTGGCCTGAGCGAACATCGGCAAGCTCCAACGCGCGGACCATGCGCGCCGAGATCGCCTGTCCTCCGCTCTCCGCGAACTGCTGATGGCCCTCTACCGCGGAGCGATAATACTCGTCCGTGTAGGCCTCGGGCTCGATGGGCGTGACGGGCTTTGTGTCGGCCGGCAACGTGTCCTCCTATTGCAGGCCATTCTAGTTAGCCAGCGTCTAGCCGGTCAAACCGAAGGAGGTCAAACACATTGGCGAAGGCGGTCGAGTAGCGTACAATGCCGCCACCGTGATCGCCAGGAAGACAGGAGATCGAGAAGATGCACATCGGCATCGCTGAGACCGACGAAGAGAAGCGCGCCGTCTACCGCCTGCGCTACGACGTGTATGTAAAGGAGATGGGCCGCTACCAATCTGTCGCCGACCACGAGCAGCGCATGTTGTCCGAGGAGTGCGACGAGCAAAGCAGGATCTCCTACGCCTCGGTTGATGGCGAGGTCGTGGCCACGTCTCGCTTCACGTGGGGAGGCGATGCACCGCTGCCGCAGCGCATGATCGATCAATACGGGCTCGCGCCGTTCCTCGCGGAGCTACCCGCTTCAGCGATTGGCGTGGGCGAGCGCGCCATGGTGCGGCCACACCTGCGCGGCAGCGATGTGCTGCTGAAGCTGATGGCTCAAGGCCTCCGCTTTGCGAACGAAAATCGCATTCAGCTCGCGTTTGGCGACTGCGAGCCACACCTGCTGAACCTCTATCTTAGTCTCGGGAATCGCACATACGCCGAAAGGAACGTCAACAGCGCTGAAGCCGGGTACTTGATTCCCCTCGTCTTCGTAATTGAGGATGTCCCCTATCTGCGCCAGTTACAGTCGCCGTTGCTTGAGTACGTGCGTGACTTTGGCAACGACGCGCGTATCCCCGCCAGCATCCAACGCGATTTGGACGACGGTAGCGCCGTGATGAGCCGCCTCCAGACTACGTCAGCGTCTTACTGGAGCGAGATACATGGCGCCCTCAGCGAGCTGGACGCCCACCGCATCTCTGCGCTCGATGGCTTCGATGAAGACGAAGCGGCACGCTTCTTGGAGAACAGCAACATCATCGAATGCCAGATTGGTGACCGCGTGCTCAAGAAGGGCGGCGTGGCGCGTAACCTCTTTGTCGTCCTGGACGGCGTTCTGGAGGTGCGCGACGAGAACGCCGTGCTTGCGGTGTTCAGCTCTGGTGACGTCTTCGGTGAAATGGCGTTCCTGCTTGAGCAACCACGATCACGCGATGTCTATGCCGCAACCGACGATGTGCGCATTCTGAGCCTGAGCGAGGCGAAGCTGCGCAAGATGGTCAAGAGCGAACCAGCCATCGCGGCCCAGCTCCTACTAAACATCTCGAAGATGCTCTGCCTCCGGATTCTAAGGGATCGCTGAACTCGGAGTCGCCGCGTACTCCTCTACAGCGCGGCATGCTAGCATGGCTCGCGGGAAGGTCTGGCATGACCCTCTGGCTCGCAAGAAATCGGAGGGCGCCCATGTCGCTCAATGTACATTGCCTGCTGCTGATCGCTATCGGGGGGCTCTTCCTATTCGCGCAGCCGCGGCCGGCGGCGGCGAACGACATCACGGTCGGGCTTCTGCTAAACACCGATCGCGCGTTTGAAGGCTACACGCTCTTCACGCCGGTCGCCGAGGGAAACACCTATCTGATCGATAACGACGGGAGGGTTGTACAGTCCTGGAACAAGGGCACGCAAGGCAACGCAACTCCTTACTTGCTGGAGGACGGCAGCATCATCGGTGTCAGACGCGGAATCATCCAGTATGCGTGGGACGGTACGCTCACTTGGAACTTCAATCTTGAGTTCCAAGGCCATCACGATATCGAGGTGCTGCCAAACGGCAATGTCTTACTGCTAGCCTACGACCGCAAGACTGCCGCGGAAGCCATCGCGCAAGGGCGAGATCCAGATAGGCTCAACACGCCCGAGCTGATCTCAGAGAGGATTTTGGAGGTCCGGCGGACAGGGCTCACGACCGGCGAAATCGTCTGGGAGTGGAGTGCTTGGGACCATCTCATTCAGGACTTCGATCCGGCTAAGGAAAACTACGGCGTCGTGGGCGACCATCCAGAGCTGATCGACATCAACTTCGGCGAGACCAACCCCAACGGCAACGATGACGACTGGCTTCATGCCAACGCTCTCGACTACAACCCCGCGACAGACCAGATCATGGTCACGCTTCGTCAGTTCAGCGAACTCTGGGTGATCGATCACAGCACCACAACGGCGGAAGCCGCAACTCATAGCGGGGGAAGCAGCGGCAGTGGGGGAGACCTCCTCTATCGATGGGGGAACCCGGCGGCCTATGACGCAGGCGGGCCGGCAGAGCAGCGGCTCTTTGTGCCGCATGACGCGCAGTGGATCACGCCCGGCCTGCCCGGCGAAGGGAACGTGCTCATCTTCAACAACGGCGTCGGGCGGCCTGAAGGATTCCAATCTTCCGTTGAGGAGATCGTGCTGCCCGTCGACGAGGCGGGAGTCTATAACCTCGTTCCCGGCGCGGCCTACGGCCCGTTCGGAACCGTTTGGTCGTACTCTGACGGACGCAACTTCTTCTCGAGCATCATGTCGGGCGTCGGTCGGCTTCCGAACGGGAACACGCTCATCACGTCAGGCGTGCCTGGCCGGCTCTTCGAAGTAACGCGGCAAGGCGAGACCGTGTGGAACTACGCCAGTCCTCTCACGCGGGACGGCCCGCTCGTGCAGGGCGACCCGAAAGAACACGACGGAATCCGCGGTCCGACGGAGGTGTTTCGGTCGTATCGCTACGCGCCGGACTATCCCGCGTTCGCGGGAAGAGACCTCACGCCGCAGGGCACGCTCGAAGTGGGTCTCGATAGCGACCGCGACGGGCTCCTCAACGCCGAAGAGACGAAGAGATACGGTACTGATCCACTCGATCCTGACACGGACGGCGACGGCTTGTCGGACTATGATGAGATCTTCGTCTACTTCACCGATCCGCGACGACTGCTGGATCTGGGAGACGTAGATTGCGACGGCGATGCCGATAGCATCGACGCCGTGCTGGTACTGCAGCACAGCGCGCGTCTGATTGCGTCACTGGCTTGTGAAGACGGCAGCGATGTCGATGGAGACAATGCCAAGACGAGCATCGACGCCGCCGTGATCTTGCAATTCACAGCCCGCTTAATTTATAGCATTCCGGTGTAGACGCTCCCTCACTGCATCTCAGTCGTCAGTACGATACCTGAAGTCCAACGCCCCTCAAGCGCCCGGTTTTCCTTGACCCGCGGTCGATCTGAATGCTAAATTGGTGGCGCTCGTAGTAGAAGTGAGTCGCCACTAACTTAGGTGGTCATCAGCGGGAGCGCCACCCCGCCAGGGCGCGCATCCAGTGAGGACACAGGAGGCACGACATGGACCTACATGACAGCGAAGAAGAGGCGGAATTTCGCAAAGAGGTGAGCGGCTTTATCGCGGACGAAGCTCCGAAGGCCGGCCAGGGCTGGGGCGAGGCCGGTGCATGGTTCAAGAAGCTGGCCGCCAAGGGGTGGATCGCCCCGAACTGGCCGGCCGAGTACGGGGGCGCCGGCCTCAACGTCATGAAACAGTTCGTCCTGAACGAGGAGATGGCGCTCCGTCGGGCCCCGAGGCCGGGCCACCTCGTCATCGGGTTGGGCATGGGCGGCCCTACGATCATCAACCACGGCACCGAGGAACAGAAGAAGGAGTTCCTTCCCAGCATCATCAAGGACCTGGACATCTGGTGCCAGGGCTTCAGCGAGCCGGAGTCCGGCTCTGACCTTGCCTCGATTAAAACGAAGGCCGTCCGCGACGGCGACGACTGGGTGATCAACGGCAGCAAGATCTGGACGTCGTTCGCCCACCAAGCGGTCTGGATGATCATGATCGCCCGGACGGATGCGGACGCTCCCAAGCACAGGGGCATGAGCTACTTCGTGCTGGACATGAAGTCGCCCGGCATCACCGTCCGGCCCATCACAGACATGGGCGGCGGCAAACTGTTCAACGAGGTCTTCTTCGACAATGTCCGGGTGCCGGCCAAGAACATGGTGGGCGAAGAGAATCGCGGCTGGTACGTCGCGACGACCACGCTCGACCATGAGCGTTCAGCCATCGGCAATACCACGGGCCTGAGACAACAGGTAGACGGGCTCATTGAGTTCGCTCGGGAGCATGTGAAGGACCACACCAGCTCACTCAAGACCAACCCGATGATCAGGTACGAACTTGCGGACCGGATGCTGGAAACAGAGATGGCCCGGATGCTGTCCTACCGCGTCATCACGATGCAGAACCGCGGAGAGGTTCCCAACCACGAAGCGTCGATGCTGAAGCTGTACACGTCGGAACTGCAGCAGCGCATCGCCTCCACCTACATGCATCTGCTGGGGCCATACGGCCAGTTGGGAACCGGCTCGCCGTGGGCGCCCGCTAACGGACGTTACGGCTCAGCGTACGTGTCTGCCGTGTCTGCCACGATTGCGGGCGGCACGAGCGAGATCCAGCGCGGCATCATCGCCACTCGCGGTCTGGGCCTGCCGAAGAACTAGTTCACCTCGCCGCCCGCGCCGGCGAACGGCTTCCTAAGGGACGTTAGGATTCCGTGGCTTCTTCGAACTCAATGCCCAATTCCTTCCAGGCTTTCAGGATGTGCCCCTGCGTTTTCGCTCGACCTTCCTTCGTTGGGCTAGCAGACTCATCCTGACGGCCTACGATCGCCGCTGAGCCCGTCCGTCCTGGCTTGGCTGACCGCCCTGTCGCTGGCGCATCATCAAATACCGCCTCCTCAATAGAGAGCGGAGCACCCGCTCGAAGCGCGAGGTTGATGGCATCGCTCGGACGGGCGTCTACATCCTTCGCGCCACTACCGTTCCGGACGGAAACGACGGCATAGAATGTGTCGCCGACGAGTTTGTTCACTTTCACCGACTCAACGGTCACGTTCACCGCGTCCAAGAGGCGCTTTGTCAGGTCGTGGGTTATCGGCCGCGCTAATTGTTTGTCCTCCAGCGCCAGCGCGATAGCTATCCCTTCCGATTCGCCGATCCAGATGGGTAGGATCCGCCCGTCGCGCTTCTCCCTGAGCAGGACGGCGGCGTGCGCCGGGGTGGATTCAGCCTCGTCGCCCTTCAGCACAAACACGTCGTAGACTTCAGCTTCTACCATTGTAGTCCTCCTTCTTGTTGTTGCTCTCGAATGCTCTGGAGCGACTTTCGAACGAATGGCTTGGCGAGCGCGGTGCAGCCTCGCTTTGACGGCGCCGACTGAGACATCCAACATCCCAGCCGCTTCCTTCTGGGTTAGCCCGTCGAAGTACACGAGCAACGCCGCCTGCCGCTGACTGTCTGGAAGAGCCTCCAGCGCCGCCATGACTTCGGAGAGCATCGCACGCTCCTCGGCAAGGGCGTCGGTACTCTGCGCGAGCGCGAACTCTGACCCGTTCAACGATCGAGTCTCCCGGAAGCGCGCCTTCCTGCGCAGATGCATTCGACAGTGGTTCATGACGATGCCACAGTACCACCCGGAGAAGCGTTCCGGCGAAAGCAACGAGCGAATATTGAGAAATGCCGCGAGAGCAGCGTCCTGCAGCACGTCATCCACGACATCGCTCTTACCAAGGACTCTCCTAGCAACGCGCTCGGCGAGCGCTGCATGGCGCTTGAGCAGCAGTGACAGGGCCGCGATGTCTCCCGCCTGCGCACGAGAAGCAATGACAGCGTCTGCTACGTTCTCTAGCTCACTGGCGAGCAAGGTATGGTTGGTCATCACTCCTCTATCCACTAGTTGCACTTCCTGGTGGAAGGTTACGCAGCAGAGCAACCGCTCTTGGGAGGTGTTCGATCCGAGCCTTCCGTCAAACTAATCGTAACCTAACCTTGACGTTTAGGTGAGTTTGGGGGTACGATCCAGCCACTATGGCGCCCAAGCGCAACGCTAGTGATGTAGCGGCGGACGAACCGTATCTCCAGATCGGCGAAGTAGCTGAGCGGACTGGGGTAACCCAGCGTACGCTGCGCTTCTACGAAGAGAAAGGGCTGTTGAAGCCGCCAACCCGCATGGAAGGCGGCTTTCGTCTTTACTCCGAGGCCGACATCCAGCGGCTGGAGCGCATCCGGCACCTCAAGCAACTACTCGGATTCCCGCTCGCTGAGATCAAGGAGATGGTGGACGCCGACGAAGTCAAGATGCAGCTCCGAGCCGAGTACCGGCCCGAAGCGGAGGCCTCCGAGAAGCGAGCGCAAATCCTAAAAGCGATCGAGGTGACGGAGCGCCAGCACGAACTGATCTGCCAAAAGGCGACCGCGATCGCGGACATGCAGTCGAAGCTTGAGGAGCGCCTCGCCACGTTCCGCGGCTGGCTGGCCGATCTAGAGTCCACCCCAAGCTCGGCGCCTAAATCCAAGGCGAACGTTTAGGCGTAGCCTCTAGGCCCACTTACACCAGCGCCTCTGCCAAAGCATCGCGATGGCGTGTCAGCCACGCCGCTGACCGTGCCCGCCACGACAGCCCCCAGATCAGGTCTGGATGGACGTCCTCCAGCGCCGTCTTTCCCGTGACGCCGCCTTCGTCAGCCTGGGCGGCAGTGTCGTGGATCGCGAACTGCACCATCAAATCGACGAAGCGCTCACGATCGGCGTGCGCCAAGCCGTAGGAGTCGACGATAGCGCGAGCGTGTTTCGCTCGCTCCTCGAACGGCGGCAGGCCTTCGAACTCGGCGACCATGTCGTCGTGGAGCTTCGCGTTGAGCCAGCAGCACTCGGCCAGTTCGACGAGCGGGTCGACGGGCCCGGCGCGCTCCCAATCGATTAGCCCAACCGGCATCCCATCGCGAACGACGATGTTCCATGGCGATGTGTCGCAGTGGCCGATGATCTTGTTCTCGCTGCCCAGCGGGCGGCCAAACCAGGGCCACCAGGCCGCGCCGGCAGGGGGCTGGAACGAGGCCGTCGCCTCGTGCAGGTCGCGGACCATTTCGCCCACGGCAGCAGCGCCCTCTACCGACCACGGGCCGGGCTGCGTGAACGTGCCCTCGATGTACTGAAGCGTCTCGCGGCCTTGGTCGTCGAAGCCAGAGCCAACGACCCGGGGCGAGTAGGGAAACTCGACTTCTTCGAGATGACGGAGGAGCGCATGGATGGCCGGCGTCCAGGGACCCGCCTCTTTGATGAGTACATCGCCACGGCGGTGGACCGCGTGAGGATGGTATGGGCTCTTCTCGCGCAGGACGACGAGATCGGCATCGCCGGCGGGACCGGGCCCGGCGTTCATGCGCGCGCAACTCCGGCCGCAGGACGGACCGGCGTTAGTGCGGGCTCTCTTCTGGAGGAGGCGGCGTCTTCACCCAACCCATGATGACACGGACCATCAGCACCAACAGCCCCACCGCCGATGCGGTGACCGCGGCGAAGATCGTCCACGTCTGTACCTCCACGCGGCTGTCATCGGCCGAGCTGTCTATCTGTGGCGCGACGTCGACGACGTCCGCTTCCGGCGAGTCGTCGACCGCCTGCACGGTGGCCGCGCCGGCAAGGACGAACAGAGCCGCAATGAGGGCCGCTCCGATCAGGATTGCTCGAATGCTCATCTCACCTCATATTACTCCGCGGCCACGCCTATGCGCGAGAGCAGCCCGTTCAGCTCATCGTCTGAGAAGAAGTGCAGCACCAGCCGCCCGCGGCCATTCTTCTGCCTCCGCAGTTCCACCTTCGTGCCGAGCGTGTCGCGGATGCGTGACTCGATCTGGTCGATCTCCGGGTCCACGCCGTTGCTGGCCGGCTTGCTCGCCCCGGCCGGGCTGCGCCGCGCGAGCTGCTCCGTCTGGCGAACGGTCAGGCCTCGATCGATCACCTGCTGCCAAGCGTTCCGCCGCACGGCCTCGTCCTCGATCGCGAGGAGGGCGCGCCCGTGCCCTTCGGTAATCGCGCCCGCGGCCAGGCTCTGCTTGATCTCGTCGCTCAAGGCCAGCAGCCGCATCGTATTCGCGACGGCCGTCCTGCTGCGTCCGACGCGGTGCGCGATCTCATCCTGCGTGATACCGAACTCGCCCGCCAGACGTTGATAGGCGGCTGCCTCCTCGAGAGCGTTCAGGTCCTCGCGCTGCAGGTTCTCTACGAGGGCAAGCTCGAGCAGCTCTCGCGTTGCCGCCTCCTTCACAATGACGGGGACGCGACTCAGCCCCGCGAGCTTTGCGGCACGCAGGCGCCGCTCACCCGCGATCAGTTGGTACACGCCTTCCGCGTTGCTGCTACTCACCAACAACGGCTGGAGGACGCCGTGCTCCTTCATGCTCCCGACCAATTCATCGAGAGACTCTTCGTCGAATGTGGTGCGCGGTTGGGAACTATGAGGTCTACATCGATTTCGTCGATACCACCAGCGGTGGCGGGGATGAGGGCGCCTAGACCGCGTCCTAAGCCTCTGGTGCGTGTCACGTAATCACCTCTGCTACGGCTGTCACCGTCCCTAATATTTCCTCCGCTAGCGCGTCGTATGCCTCGGACGCGCGCGAGCGGGGATCGTACGCATGGATTGGCAGGCCGTGGCTGGGCGCTTCGCCCAGTCGCACGCTGCGGGGAATCACGGTCTTGAACGTGCCGGGGAAGTGGCTGCGCACTTCGTCCGCGACCTGCTGCGACAACGTGGTCCGTCGATCGAACATGGTCAGCACAGGCCCTCGCATTCGCAGCTCGCGATTCAGGTTACGCCGCACCAACTCCAGCGTGCTGGCGAATTGGCCGAGCCCTTCCAACGCAAGGTACTCACACTGCACAGGCACGATCACCTCATCGGCTGCTGTCAACGCGTTAACCGTCAAGAGCCCGACGGACGGCGGACAATCAATTATCACAAAGTCATAGGCCTCTATTCCTCCTTCTAACTCCTGTTTCATCCTTGTTTCTCTCGCCATCGCCGTCGTCAGCTCTACCTCGGCCCCCGCTAAGTCCGAGGTAGCAGGGACGATCGAGAGCCGATCGAACCCCGTCGCCATGGTCACCTCCGCGAGCGTCGGTTCGCCGAGCAGCAGGTCGTAGGTGCTCGGACGGTCGCCGATCGCGATACCGAGCGCGGCCGTTGCGTTCGCCTGGGGGTCGGAATCAATCAGCAGCACGTTGTGTCCACGCCGGGCGAACGCGTCGCCAAGGTTGACGGCGGTCGTGGTCTTGCCCACGCCGCCCTTCTGGTTCGCGATCGCCATCACGCGTGTCATGCCAGCACGATCTCCGGATGGGCCGCCAGCCGGCGCTCGACCTCGTCTCTGTCCGCGATCCCCTCACTGCCAGTTGCCTCAACAGAGGCCGCGGCCGCGGCTGACGCGAACCGGACGGCTGCGGCAACGTCGCCGGTCTCCTCGTAGCGGATCAGGTAGGCCGCCGCGAAGACGTCGCCTGCGCCGGTCGGGTCGACCTCGCCGGCCGGAAACGATTCGATCTCTCGCCACGCCCCATCGCTGTGGACACGCGCGCCGCGACGCTCCCGCGTCACCACGACGACCGGCAGGTCTTCGATCCAGCGAGCGAGCTGGCGCTCGTCTCCGGCAAGGTCCTCATCGGACACGAACAGCACGTCACCACCATCCCAGAACGGCGGGCCGGTCCACGCGCGGCGCTGCACGCGAGCCTGCTCATCAAGCTCACGCAACCAGCCTTGGGCGCCTATGCCAAGGAGACTGTGCGTGAACAAGCGCGAGCATTCCGGCGCTATTTCGCCGCACACGGGCGCCAGGAACGCTATCGGCGCTTCTAGCCATGCTGAAGGGACATCAGCACTCGTAATGGGCGCTGCTTGCGCGGGGACTCGCTGACGCCGCTCCGCGCCGTCATAGCGATTCTCAAATGTCGTGGTTTGTTGTGAACTCCGCCCAGCGAACTCGATGCCTGAGAATTGCTGATCCCTGAGGACGTCGGCGCCGGCTCTAGTGACGACTCCGGCCGTCCTTCCGAGGCGACGGACCTGCAGCGAAGCGAACGTTGCCGCTCCACCTAGGCGTGAACCTTGCGCTGTGAGGTCCTGCACTACATGCCCCACTACCACAAAGTCCGGCGTCTTCACCGCCTGTTACCGCCGAACGCTGATCCTCACCTTACGATTATCCCCCTCCCCGACGCTTGCCGTACCCACGGTTGGGTCCTTCGATAGCGTGAGATGCACAATGCGACGCTCGTAGGCCGGCATCGCCTCCAGCGTCACGGCCCGGCCGTTGCGACGCACACTCTCCGCCGAACGATGCGCGAGGTCCGTGAGCGACTCCTCTCGACGGCGGCGATATCCTTCCACATCGACCGAGAAAGGTGCTTCGCCCCGGTACTTCCTGCTTACCATAAGGTTGACCAAGTACTGGAGCGATGCCATGGTGCCGCCCCGCCGGCCGATCAAGACGCCCATGTCCTCACCGGTCACGTCCAGCACCGCCTGCACGAGCCCGACACCGTCCCCCGGCGTCTCGGGCGCCCGAACGGTAGCATCGGCTTCAATGTCCATCAGCTCGAGCAGCTCTTTCAGCGTCTCGTGCGCAAATTCGACAACATCACCTTCGGGAGCCTCAAATATGATTTGGGTGAGCCGAACCTTGGCCTGCTCTCCTCCGATGCCAAAGAGGCCCGCCCTGCCTTCCGTCAGCACCTCAACGTCGACTTCGTGGCGCTCAAGGTCTAGATCGTAAAGGCCGTTCTCAATCGCCTCTTCGACGTTCTTGCCTGTCGCCTCTACCTGCGCGTGCTCGTTAGCGTCGTCGCCTTCCACGGCGTCGTCTCCTTCTTCGCTTTGTGGGCGCTGCGGCGACCTCTTCCTTGCCGCCTTCGGCGTCCTCCCCATCAGTTTCGCCGTCCGGCTCCGCCAGTTGTTCCTGCTTCGTTTCCTTCGCCGCCGGCGCCGGCGCCGGGGGCGATATAGAAATGATCCTCTTCCAATCGAACTCGCGCCCCATAGCGAAGTACTGGAGCACTACTCCGACGACGTTTGTTGCTACCCAGTATAGCGCCAGACCGCTCGGGAACTGAAGTGTGAAGAACGCGAACATCAGCGGCATCATGAACATCATGGTGTTGTTCATCTGCGCCTGCTGCGGGTCGGCGCTCGCAGTGGCAGGCGTCGTCATCCGCTGCTGCACCCATGTTGACGCGCCAACAAGGACGGCCATGATCATCGTGCTATCAGGCTGGCCCATGTCCATCCAAAGGAACTGGTTCTCCAGCGGCACAGAGGTGCGCAGGAACTCCACCGGATAGATTCGCTGGGAGAGGCCAACCAGGCTCTCGGGCGTGGTGCCGAGCGTGAAGCGGATGCTCTGGAAGAGTGCAATCCAGATGGGCATCTGGATCAGCATGGGCAAAACACAGCCCAGCGGATTGACGCCGGCCTCTTTGTAAATCTTCATCGTCTCTTCGGAGCGGCGCTTGGGATCTTTATGTTTCTTCTGGATCGCCTGGATCTGCGGCTGCGTCGCTTGCATCGCCCGGGAGGCGCTGAGTTGCTGCTTGGTGAGTGGCCAGGTGATGGCCCGCATGAATAGCGTGAACATGATGATGCCAATGCCGAAGTTGCCGAAGGCGAGGGCGGAAAACAGCACAAGCAAGTTGGTCATGGGGATGACCAATCCGTTGGTCCAGAGCCAGCCGATGATTTCTAACGCGTCCAACTCGTCTAGTCTCCTAGCTGCACTGGCAATTCGCGGCTGCGCGGTGACTGCGGATCGATCTCGTACAGCTCGCCGCCGGTGGTCACGATCAACACCGTCTCCACCAGCGCCTCGCCGTCATCGCCTGGAGCGACTCTCACGAGCGGGTCGGCGAGCACGTCGTCGGGGAGAGGTATCGGCCCGTTAAACACGTCCGCACCCGTCTCCGGGTCGATTCCATAGACGTTGCCGCCGCGGTCCACAACTACCAGGACGCCGCCCGCTAGCGCTGGCGCGGACCTGACAGGGTCTTCCGTCTCGAACGGCTGCGCCCACGCCAGGGATCCAGTCGCGATATCGACCGCATAGACGTTGCCATCAAGGCTCCCCGCATAGACGACGCCGTCTACAACAAGCGGTGTTGTCCAGAACCAGTTGTCTGCCCCGAATGACCAGCGCTCCTGCTGCGTGTCGATGTCGATCGCGCGGAGCTTGCTATCGAAGCCACCGACATACACCAATCGCTCCGCTTCGTCGATCACGGGTGTCGACGCGATGCCGGCGTCAGTCCCGAATTTCCACTGCAGCGCGCCTGTTTCAGCGTCCAGCACATAGAGATCGCCGTCAAGCGACGTGACGTACAGCATGCCTTCGAAGAGCGCGGGCGTTGACCAGATGCCATTACCCGTCGGAAAGAACCAACTCTGGATACCAGCGTCGGCCTCCAGCGCGTACAGATTGCCGTCGTCAGAGCCAAAGTAGACCGTACCGGGCGGATCTTCGCCGTCAGCATCGTCTCCCTCTGAGGCAAAAATGACGCCGCCTACGAGCTGCCCATCTGCCTTGAACGGCGCGGACCAGACCTGCAAACCATCAAAGTCGATAGCGTAGAGCCTGTCGTCGTATGTGGGAACGAAGATGCGATCGCCGACGACGACTGGGTTGCCATACAGAGCTTCCGTGTCGATCTCCTCGACGTTTGGTTCGGGCGGAAAGAGCAGACTGGCAAATAGATCGTCCGCAGGATCAACCGTATACAGCTTATCCCTGTGCGCAACAACGATGACGCTATCGCCCTCGACCGGCGACGACCAGCCTTTTGGCGAGGCTACGCTTGCGCAGGCGGTAGCAAACAACAGCACGAGCAGGCCCACAAACGCGGCGATCACCCAGGCTGGCCGCGCGGGAGCACGGACAGGACGTAACGGACTTGACGGGGAGTTACTTGAAGCTAGATGTTTCACGTGAAACACATAAGACTAGGGCGCATAGCCATGACTATGGCACCGGATCGTAGCCGGGCGCGTGAAACGGGTGACATCTAGCCAATCGGCGAATAGTGAGCCACGCACCACGCAATAGGCCATGCTTTTCCACTGCTTCGTAGCTGTAGTGCGAACAGGTAGGCTCGAAGCGGCAGGCGTTCGGCAGGATGGGCGAAATGAGCCGCTGGTAGCCGCGGATGGTGGACAAGGCCAGCGATCTCACGAAACAGCCTCCTCCAGCAATTCGGCGCGTTCCAGCAGCGTACGCATCGCCTCCCGTATCTGAGCGTAGCTTGCTTGGGCGATGTTCACTCGGGAGTTGAACACGATATCCCATCCCGACGCGATGGGGAGCGAACCGATAGCTTCACGCATGCGACGTCGCACTCGATTGCGCGTCACTGCGTTGCCGACCGCCCGTGACGCGGTGAACCCGAACCGGCTAAGCGGCTCATTCGTGCGTAAGGCCCGCATGATTAGAAGATCGCCACGAAATGGCCTGCCTCCCCGGTAGACCCTGGCGAATTCTTGGCGCTGTCGTAAACGCTGCGCTCGAAGCATGGCCGAACCGACTAAGACCGGAGCGGTGGCAGAGCGCTAGACAGATAGCCGCTTACGGCCCTTTCGGCGGCGCGCCTGCAGCACGTTGCGCCCTCCCGGGCTACTCATCCTCGCCCGGAAGCCATGGGTCCGCTTCCGCGGAATCCGCTTCGGTTGATATGTACGCTTTGGCACGTGATTACCCTTTCGTGACTCTCGAACAGTATAGAGAAGCATGCCACTCTGGGTCAATTCGTTCACAAGTGCAGGCCTGCCTCCCCTCCTAGTTTGTGCACAACCGCACATAGCATACTAAACGCGACTTAACGGGAGTTTCGCGTATTCTGCGGCATCTCCTTGAGCTACACTGCCATACGTTCGTTTGAGTCCTCCCTGGGCTCTGGCCTGGAGCACTGTTCTCCCTTGCGCTGCACGGCCATAACACGTAAGATTAAGAGACATTGGCACTCTCGTCGCGAGAGTGCTAAATTGTCGACGTAAGGTTCTCATACTCCAAGGAGGGCACATAACATGGCAACGGCGACCAAGAGCAAGAGCAAGACGAAACTGGTTCCACTAAACGACCGATTGGTGATCAAGCCTCTCGTCCAAGAGGAAGTGCTGTCCAGCGGGCTGGTGATCCCCGACACGGCGAAAGAAAAGCCCCAGCAGGGCGAGGTCTTAGCCGCAGGCCCAGGCCGCCAGGACGACGACGGCAAGCGCATCCCGATGGACGTCAAGGTCGGCGATATCGTGCTCTACGCGAAGTACTCCGGCCAAGAGATCAAGATCGACCGCGAGGAATACATCGTCCTGTCCGAGAAGGATGTGCTCTGCAAGGTCAGCTAGCCTGACCTCACGTATAAAGGAGGAACCAAGCCAATGGCGAAACAGATCATCTTTGATGAAGAGGCGCGACGCTCCCTGCGGGAGGGCGTCGACGCGCTCGCAAACGCGCTGAAAGTGACCCTGGGCCCACGCGGCCGCAAGGTTATCCTGGACAAGAAGTTTGGCGCACCGGCCGTCGTCGATGACGGCGTGTCTATTGCGAAAGAGATCGAGTTGGCCGACCCGTTCGAGAACATGGGCGCCCAGCTCGCGAAGGAGGTCGCCAGCAAGACGAACGACGTCGCCGGCGACGGAACGACCACGGCGACTGTGCTGGCCCAAGCGCTGGTGCAGGAAGGCATGAAGAACGTAGCAGCCGGCGCGAACCCGCTTGCAATGCAGCGCGGCCTCCAACAGGGCGTGAGCGAGATCATCGACGAGTTGCAGCGAATGGCCGAGCCCGTGCTGGGCAAGGAGCAGATCGCCCAAGTAGCAGCCAACTCCGCCAACGACCCAGTCATCGGCGATACGATCGCCGAAGTGATGGAGAAGGTCGGCAAGGACGGCGTGATCACGGTTGAAGAGTCGAAGGGTCTCCACCTCGAGACGGAGTTCGTCGAGGGCATGCAGTTTGACCGTGGCTACGTCTCGCCCTACTTCGTGACGAACACCGACCGGATGGAAGCGGATTTGGAAGACGCCCACATCTTGATCACTGACAAGAAGATTTCGGCCGTTGCCGACATCCTGCCGGTGCTGGAACGCGTGCTTCAGGTGACGAAGAATTTCGTCATCATCGCTGAGGACGTTGACGGTGAAGCGCTTGCCACGCTGGTCGTGAACAAGCTGCGCGGCACGATCAACGCGTTGATCGTCAAGGCGCCCGGCTTCGGCGACCGCCGCAAGGCCATGCTGGAAGACATCGCCATCCTGACCGGTGGCACCGTGATCACTGAGGAGATGGGCCGCAAACTGGACACGACGCAGGTAGCCGACCTCGGTCGTGCCCGGCGCGTCACCTCCGGCAAGGATGACACAACGATTATCGAGGGCCACGGCACGGACGAAGCGATCCAGGGCCGCATCAAGCAGATCAAGGCCCAGGTAGAGGAGTCCAGCTCCGAGTTCGACCGCGAGAAGCTGCAAGAGCGGCTGGCGAAGCTGGCCGGTGGCGTTGCGATCATCAAAGTCGGCGCGGCCACAGAGGTTGAGCTGAAGGAGAAAAAGCTGCGAGTCGAGGACGCGCTTTCGGCTACGCGCGCCGCGGTTGAAGAAGGCATCATCCCCGGAGGCGGAATCGCCATCGTACGTGCCAGCTCGAAGCTGGACAAGCTTGCGAAGAAGCTGGAGGGCGACGAGCGCACCGGAGTGACAACGCTCAAGATCGCGCTGCTGGAGCCGCTGCGCATCATCGCCGAGAACGCGGGCGTGGAAGGCTCCGTCGTCGTCGACAAGGTCCAGAAGTCGACGGACCCGAACTTCGGCTACGACGCGGAGATCGGTGAATACGGAGACCTCATGAAGAAAGGCATCATCGACCCTGTCAAGGTGGTGCGGGCAGGCCTGGAAAACGCCTCCAGCATCGCCTCTATGGTACTCACCACGGAGTCACTCGTGACCGACATCCCAGAGGCAAGTGGGGCCGGGGCGCCTCCACCGCCAATGGACTACTAGGTCCTCAGCCTACCGGCAGATCAAGAGGGCCGCCCACATGGGCGGTCCTCTTCTTTACAAGCTTCCTTTGCGGCGGTATACTACATGCACGAACAGGTACATATTCGCGACTGAGAGCTTTGACTCTCAGTCTCTCTTTTTGAGAGGCGAAAGATGGAAGAACATGCTGTACTAGTAACCCAGGAAGGGCTCGCCAAGCTCGAGACCGAGTTGGAGAAGCTGAAAACGGTCCGCAGGCCGCAAGTTGCGGAGCGGATTCGTCTGTCGAAAGAGCTGACCAGCACGCAGAACAACGCCGAATTCGACGACGCGAAGAACGAGCAGGCGTTCGTTGAGGGGCGCATCCTCACCCTTGAGGAGATGATCACCGACGCTACGATCATCGACGAAGAGCACGCGCACCGCGCGAACCGAGTCGAGGTTGGTTCCAACGTGACCGTCTCTGAGGGCAAGGGCAAAAAACCGAAGGAATTCCACATCGTCGGCTCTGCCGAGGCCGATCCAGCCGAAGGGCGCATCAGCAACGAGTCGCCGGTGGGCATCGCGCTGCTCGGAAAGCGCGTCGGCGACGACGTGCGGGTCAACGTGCCCAAGGGCGTCCTGCGCTACACCATCACCAAGATCAGCTAAAGCTTCTGATGGTCGAGCTCTCGACCTCGTTCGAGGCCGCTTGGGAACGGTTCCAGGCTCTCGACTCGCTTCGGCTTGCCGGCGAAACGATGGAATCGGAGTTGAGCTACGGTCGAGCGCAGATGCTCGTCTTCCTCATTCGCATCGAGGACCCTGCAGTGCGCGAGTACGCGGAGGGTGTGCTCGACCGCCTCGCTGGCATCCCGGGCATCGAACCCTACCCGTCGGAGTATTGGCATATCACGGTGAAAGGGGCAGGCTTCCAGGTGATCAAACGCATGCGCGCAGACGACGTCCTCCGTGAGCACGTTGGCCGGCTCGGCCGGGATGCGGGCGCTCTGCTCTCGACACTTCCGGCGTACGCTGCTCAGATCGGACTGCCGAACGGCTTTCCCGAGGTGATCTTCCTGGAGATCCGCGAGGACGGCGCTACACGGGAGATGAACACCACGCTCGCGGAGAGGCTGGACGGCATGGTGACCTACGCGATCGACGGAGCCAACTTCCTTCCGCACATGAGCATCGCCCGATTCACATCGAACGAAGGTCTCGACCAACTCAGGGCAACGCTGGCCGAGCTTCGCGACGAGGCGCCGGGTCCGAAATTCTCGATACGACGCGTCGAGTTCGTGAAGGCCTGGCTCTCTGAGGAGACGCCGGACTTCGAGACGCTCGCCAGCTATCCGCTCGCCGCGTCGTGACGGCGTATCGCGCCGTCATCTTCGACATGGACGGCGTCCTTGTCGATAGCGAGCCGGTCTTCTTCGAGGCTGTGAACGAGCTGCTCAAGCCTGCCGGCAAACGCATTCAATGGGAGGATTATCAGCATCTGCTCGGCTCGACGATGTCGCACACGTGGCGCAGCGTGTTGGAGACGGTCGGCCTCGATGTTGAACACGCGCCGCGCTACATAGAAGCGTACGGCGACACACTCCTCGACTTACTGCGCCGACCGAGATCTCTGATTGTAGGCGTCGATCCGCTGATCGCGGATCTCAAGCGCCAAGGCATACCAATCGCAGTCGCGACCGCATCGCGGCTGGCATGGGCGGAGGCGGTGCTTGGCGAAGGCGCTGGAGTCCCGCTCGACACGTTCGACGCCGTCGTATCACGCGAGCAGGTTGAGAACGGTAAGCCCGCGCCCGACCTCTATTTGCAGGCTGCATCGCTCCTATCCGTCCCTGCCGAGCAGTGCGTTGCCATCGAAGACACGATACCTGGCATCGCGTCAGCGAAGGCGGCCGGCATGTACGCGATCCAGGTGCGCGCCTCCAGCACGGCCCTGCCACCGATCGAGGAGGCGGACGCGGTGATCGACTCACTGGAGCAGTTTCCGCTCGAACTGCTCACCCCCTAAATGGCTACTAGGCTTCGCATATGGCTTTGAATGTATGATGAGTTACAGTAATTTCGCGCCGCGCAGACGATAACTGTTGGGTATGATCATCTCACTGAGCGAAGACGCACTGGCCCTCGCGCGCGAGCGCGGTGGCATCATGGCGCTGGACTTTATTCCGCCCCTCACCTGAAACGGGAGCGCCGAGGTGTCGGTCGACACCTACCTCAAGGGCAAGCGCCTCTCGCCGTATCACGCCGTGGAACAGGACGGCGTGAGGATCCTGGTCGCGCCGAAGCTCATCGAGTGGGCCGCCGCCGTCCGCTTGGAAGTCAAGCAGTTCCTGATTTTCAAGTCGTTCGACGTAGGCGCGGAGCACAAGCACGCGCCTACCTGAGCGCACTGATTGCACGCGCCCGTCGGGCGCGATCGAACCAGAAGGCGCGACCGCCGACTGAAGTCGGCGGCATCTCCCTCAGAGCGGGAGAAGGGGAGCACATGATCTCACGCGACACTGTAGTCCGCCGCTTCTCCGCACCTGCTAGAATCGGCGGGTGCGATCCCACTTCACGTCGACGGCCTTCGTCGTCCACCAAGGGCGCACGCTGCTGCACTGGCACGCAAAGATCCAGCAATGGATGCCGCCGGGCGGCCATCTGGACCCCAACGAGGACCCGGTTGCGGGCGCGCTGCGCGAGGTGCGCGAGGAGACCGGTCTGAACGCCGAATTGTTCTCGCCGGCACCCGCGTACACCTTTGCCGCGCCACCGCAGCTTCTGCCGCCGGCCACGATCCTGGTCGAAAACGTTGAGGACGCGGACGGGCCGCATCACCACATCGATTTCATCTACTTCGCGCGGCCGCTGGAAGGCGAAGCGCTGCGCCCGGTCCCCAAGGTCGACTCCTGGACCTGGGTAGACGGCGACCAGATCGAGCGCGGAGAGCCGCTCGCTCACGACAACGGCAGCGCGCCGGTACCTGAGGACGTCAGTGCGCTGGCGCTGGCAGCGATTAGGGCTGAGCGGGACGCAACGGACTAGGTGACCGCATCATCGCCCGGTCTTGCTAACGTGGACACTCGCTGTTAGGATCGCCGTGCCATCTGACTCAGCCATGACGGAGGTAGCCATGAACTTCGAGCTGAAACCCGTGACCGAGCCCGGCCAACGATTGGTCGCGCTGGCCGAAGAGCACGCCGCAGACTTCGCGACCCGCGCGGACCAGCACGACCGTGAAGGCAGCTTCCCAGCCGAGAACATCGAGGCGATGCAGAAGAGCGGGCTGATGGCCGCGCCCGTACCGGAGGAGTTCGGCGGCATGGGAGTGGATGCGGTGCACGATCTGGGCCTCTGCATGGGTCGGGTGGGCCGGGGTGACGCATCGACCGCGATCGCCACGAACATGCATCTCTCTAGCGCGTGGGCCGTGAACCGCACCCACAAGGCCGCCGCCGCTGCGGGCGACGCCCAGCTCATCACGGCGACCGAAGGCCTGCTAGGTGGCATCGGTAGCGCCGCCCTGGTCACCTGTGTCCTTGGTACCGAACCCGGCACCGATCTACGCCATCCGCTGACCGAAGCAACCCGCGACGGCGATGGCTGGCTGCTGAATGGACACAAGATCTTCGGGACCATGTCGCCCGTCACCAACCTCTTTTTCGTGGTCGTGCGGGTCCCGGACGAGGATGGCGGATACCGTGCCGGCATCGCATTCGTCCTTCGCGGCACGGCAGGCATGGATGTCAAAGACAACTGGGACGCCCTGGGCATGCGCGCTTCCGGCAGTCACGACGTCGTCTTCAAGGACTGCCGCATCCCGGAAGCCTCGCTGGTGGCCCGTGGCGAATGGGGAACATTGACGGGACAAGCGCTGGAGACGGGCGTCTTCGGCACCATCGGCCTAGTCGCGGCGTTCCTCGGGATCGCGGAGGCCGCTCAGGACCACATCATCGAGCTTGTCACGACGCGACACAAGGCTGAACGTGCATCGGTCCAGCAGGCAATCGCCGAGAACGAGATCGATCTTGCAGCGTGCCGCGCGATGATAGCGCGGACTGGAGTCGCCCTAGACGCCTACGCCGCTGCACATCACCTCAGCCAGGATGCGCCGGCGGAGCTACACGACCTACACAAGGATATGCAATGCACGAAGAGCGTTGTGAACCGGAAGGCGATCGAGATCGTGGACCGCGCGCTGACGCTCTCCGGCGGGTCGGGCTACTTGAGCAAGAGCCCGCTCTCGCGAATGTACCGCGACGTTCGCGCGGGGCCCTTCATGCAGCCGTTCTCGCCGAACGAGGCGTTCGAGTACATCGGGAAGGTAACGCTGGGACTGGAACCTGAGATCGAGCGCTAGCCCGCCCGCTGCGTGGGGGCTGGAATTTACGCCTCTACGGCCGCGAGCACTTTGTCGAGGACGGCCTGCGTGCCGACGACGTGGCGGTTCATGCGCAGCAGCTTGGGGTCGATGCCGAGGGCCAGGCCGATGAGCTGCGGCAGGTGAATGATCGGCACGTTTAGCTCCCGCTGGATCACTTCGGCGGCGCTGGGCTGCTGCGCATCCAGGTTGAGGTGGCAGAGCGGGCAGGGCGTCACGAGGCAGTCGGCGCCCTGGTCCTTCGCGGAGCCGATGTGCGTCCCCGCCTGCGTCAGCGAGTTCTTGCGGTTGTTCGTCAGGATCGGGAAGCCGCAACACTTGTCCTTGCCTTCATAGTCGACAGCCGTGCCGCCGACGGCCTCGATAATCTGCTCCAGGTAGTCGTCGCGCTCCGGGTGCTCTTCCATGCCGAGGATGCGCGACGGCCGCAGGATATAGCAGCCATAGAACGGCCCGCAGCGCAGGCCATCCAGCGGGCGAACGACCTGCTCCTTCAGCTTGTCGAGGCCGTAATCTTCGACCAGGACCCACATGAAGTTCTTGATCGTCAGGCCGGGCTTGTACTCCAGACCCTCTTCCGCAAGCTGGGCGTTAATCTCGGCCCGGTACTCCTCATCGCGGTCCAGCTTCTCCTGCACCATGCTCTGCACGCCCTGGCAGGTCGAGCAGATGTTGACGAGGTCGTGGCCCATCTTCTGGGCGATCGCGAAGTTGCGCGCGTTGAGCATGTCGGCCAGCTTCGGCTCGTGTTCGCTGATCACGCCTGCGCCAGTGCAATTGCCATCGTACATCTCCTCTAGCTCGATGCCGAGCTTGGCCGAGATCAGGATCATCGACTCGTATAGCTCAGGGCAGGCGCCTTTGGAGACGCAGCCGGGCCAAAACGCGTACTTCACTTAGCTTGCTCCTTCTTCTGGTTGCGCGCCTGGTCGTAGAGGCGCTGCACGTGCTTGATACCGGGGATGGGCTTATGCATGAACGGGATGGCGCTCTGCCATGGCAGCTTGCCAGCGCGGAACAGGCGCCACGCGCCCGGTAGCTCGCTCAGCAGACGCGGCACGTTGAACATGCCGACTGACTCCGGCAACAACCGTATCTCATCGAGGCGGCCCAGCCTGCGCACGGAGCCGGCAAACGAGTTCCCATGCCGCACACCAATGTTTTCCTTCACGCCGGCCGCGACCGCCTTCTCACGGAGCTGCATGATGCGGTCCATGGGCCGGATGTCCTTGGGGCAGACCTCCACGCACATGTTGCAGCGCGTGCAGTCCCAGATGCCACCCTGCGTTGCGCTTAGACCTTGCAGGCGTTCCTTCGTCGTATCGTCGCGTGGGTCGCCGACGAAGCGGTACGCCTTCGCGAACGCCGCCGGCCCGATGAAGCTCGTGTCGACCTCCAGCACGGGGCAATCCGACACGCAAGCGCCACACTGGATACAGCTCAGCGCGTTGGAGACGTCCAGCATGACTTCGTGCGTGACCAGGTGCTCTCGCTCAGGTTCCGGGCCGCTGTTCTCCACCCACGGCGTGATCTGCCGCACCTTGTCCCAGTGCACGTCCATATCGGTGACCAGGTCCTTGACGACGGGCATGTTGCCGAGCGGTTCGACGACGATCGGCTCGTCGCCGTTGGCCATGTCGACAGCCTTCGTTTTGCAGGCGAGCCGGGCACGGCCGTTCACGCGCATCGCGCAGGAGCCGCAGATGGAACTGCGGCATGAATAGCGAAGCGCCAGCGAGCCGTCGTCGTAATCGCGGACCTGCAGGAGCGCATCGAGCATCGTCGCGCCCTCGGGCATGTCGACCGTGTAATCGCTATAGCTGGAGTACTCGGACTGGGCCTCTTGGCGCCTAACCTTGAGACGGATCTCCATCAGTACGTCCTGACCTCAGGCTCCCAACGAGTCATCGTCACGTCGCCGTACTCGAGGCGCGGGCTGCCGTCTTCCTCGCGATGCGCGATCGTATGCTTCATCCACTTCTCATCGTCGCGTTCGGGGAAGTCGCGTCGCGTATGGGCCCCACGGCTCTCCTCACGGGCGAGCGCGCCCGCGACCATCGTGTGGGCGATGTCCAGCATACCCCCCAACTCAAAGATCGAGAGCAGGTCCAGGTTGAACACCTTCCCCGTGTCCTCCAGCCGGACGGTCTGATAACGCTCCTTCAGTTCGACCACTTTCGCAAGCGCCGATTCCAGCTGTTCTTTTGTGCGAAAGATGCCAACGTCCTCGCGCATCATCCGTCCCAGTTCGCCACGGATCACGGCCGGCCGTTCGCCGCTGTTGCCTGCGCCTTCGACCAACTGCTGGATTCTGGTATGATCCCGTGCCAGCGAAGCCTCGGACACCGGCGCCTTGCTAGCGGCCTCCTTCGAGTAGCGGGCGGCGGATTCGCCGGCCCTGCGACCGAATACGATCGTCTCCAGCAACGAATTGCCCCCGAGCCGGTTCGAGCCATGCACGCTCACGTTGGCGCATTCGCCTGCGGCGAAGAGGCCCGGCATGACTGACGCGCAATCGATGTTGGTCTTGATGCCGCCCATGGCATAGTGAGCGCCGGGGCGGACCTTGACGGGCTCGTGAACCATGTCCGTGTTCGTGAGGTCGATCGCCAGCTCACGGATCTGCCAGAGGCGCTCGTTGATCTTCTCCTCGCCCAGGTGTCGCACATCTAGCAGTACGCAGCCATCGATGCCCCGCCCTTCCTCGATCTCGGTCTGTTCACCTCGCGAGACGACGTCGCGGCTGGCCAGCTCGAACTTATTCGGCGCGTACTTCTCCATGAAGCGCTCGCCCAGGCTGTTCAGCAAGTGGCCGCCCTCGCCACGGGCGCCCTCGGTCATCAGTACGCCCGAATCTTTGAGTGTCGTCGGGTGGAACTGCATGAACTCCATGTCCTGGAGCGGCGCCCCCGCCATGTAGGCGATGGCCATGCCGTCGCCCGTGCAAGCGATCGCGTTGGTCGTCGGCGCGTAGACACGGCCCAACCCGCCGGTCGCCATGATCACGGCCTTGCCCTGCATGATAACCAAGTCTCCTGTGATCAGCGGCATCGCGACAACGCCGCGCACCTCGCCGTCTTCAACGATGAGCGACGTGCAGAAGTACTCCTCGTAGACGGTAATACCCAGCTTCATCACCTGCTCGTAGACGACGTGCAGGATCGCTTGGCCGGTGATGTCCGCGATGAAACATGTCCGTGGGAAGCCCGCGCCGCCGAACGGCCGCTGGGCGATCCTGCCATCTTCGACGCGGCTGAACGTGGTGCCCATGCGCTCCAGCTCGATGATGTTCGCGGGAGCCTCCCGCGTGAGGATCTCGACGGCGTCCTGGTCAGCGAGGTAATCGCTGCCCTTCACCGTATCGAACGCGTGCGACTCCCAGGAGTCTTCTTCACCCAGGGCGGCGTTAATCCCGCCTTGGGCGGCCCCAGAGTGGCTGCGCATTGGATGCAGTTTGGTAACCAGCGCGACGTCGGCGCCGTTCCGGGCGGCTTCGATGGCAGCGCGCATCCCCGCCAATCCCGCACCGACCACAAGCACGTCGTGTGTATAGACGGCCATGGTCCCTCCTCACGCGGCTCTCGCATTGCGCCTGCGTCTGCATCTGAATGTTCGAGAGCCTGCGGAGCTTCCAATCGGGCAGAAGAGGCATCCTTGCCCCTCTACCCGAAAAGAGTCTAACAAGCGCTTGTGAATTGAGCAACAATCGAGCACGAAACACGCGGCCGGGCGAGCACGAAACACGCGGCCGGGCGAGCACGAAACAGAGCGACCGGGCCTTCCTTGGCCCGGTCGCTCTTGTGTAGGCTCGCTGGTGTGCTGGTGGCGGGGGGAGGAAACGAGCCTTGCCTCTGATGGCACTCTCAGTATCCACGACTGACCCAAGGCTAAGTATAGGGGGAACCCCTAACACGCCGTTCAGATCTCCTGACTTCCGGAGGTCTAGATGCGATGGTCTACGTTGGACGTAGATGATAAAGCAGGAGCGCGGCCAGCGATTTGGCGTCTTCAAGCTCACCAGCCGCCGCCATCGCCAGCGCGTCCTCAAATGACACGCGCACAACCTCGATGGAATCCTCGTCCCCCTCCAGCCTGCTCTCGGTGAGGTCCGTGCAGAGATACGTCGGTAGGTACTCGGTGCAGTAGCCGGGCGCGGAGTAGAAACCACCTAGCCGTTCAATGTTGCCCGCCCGGTATCCGGTCTCCTCCTGCAGTTCGCGTTGCGCGCAGACTTCAGGGTCCTCGCCAGCATCAAGGGTGCCCGCCGGTAGTTCGAGCAGAACGCGCCCAATCGGGTGCCTGTACTGGCTAACGAAGAGTACATCGCCGTCGGCGTCGATGGGCAGCAGCGTCACGCCACCCTGGTGCTCAACAACATCGTGCGCCGTCTCGTAACCGCTGGGGTAGCGCAGCTTGTCCACGCGCAGGCCCAACCAGCGTTCGTAGACGCGTTCGCTGGAGAGGATCTCCGGCGCATCGTGCGCGGATTCATCCGTCATTCGGGATCGCCGCCGGGCTCTCCCAGCCAGTTGAGGCGGCGAGCCAGACGTCCGTAGAACTTCGTCGGCTCGCCGAGGCGCAAGAAGCGCGCGCGATGCGGCCCGAGCGACACCCGCACGGTTTCGCCCGCCTGCAGGTCGTGATCGCGTTCCCCGTCGACGCTAAAGGTCGCTTCGCCGACGGTCAGGCGCACCTCAATCACGGAGCGCGCAGGCAGGACGATAGAGTTGTTCGACGCCAGATGGGGCGCAAGCGGCGTCATCATGATCTCCTCCGACTCTGGCGGCAAGATGGCGCCCCCTGCCGAGAGCGAGTAAGCGGTGCTGCCGGTCGCGGTCGCGATGATGACGCCATCGGCGCGGAGGTCGGCGAGGAGAGCACCATCGACCTGTACAGAAACTTGCACCGTGCGGCCGAGCGTCCTGCGACCGATGACGACGTCGTTGAGCGCATCGTGCCTGGCGGGCGCTTTGTCACCATTCTCGCCGCCGGGCTGCACGACCTCGGCGTGAAGCATCGCCCGCTCCTCGACGCGGCCGGCGCCGTTGATGATGTCGGGCAGCTGCTCCTTCGCGGCGCCGGCGTCTAGCTCGGTCAGGAACCCCAGGCGGCCCATGTTCACACCGAGCAGCAGCGCATCGTTCGCGACGACCAACTGGGCCGCCCGCAGGACCGTGCCATCGCCACCCAGGCAGAGGAGCAGGTCCGTGCCCGGCATGTGCTTGGCAGTCGCCTCATCGTCCCAGGCGGGCGCAACCCACGTCTCCTCAACGTGTTGGGCGGCCACGCCGGCCAGTTCTTCAGCAATACGGCGGCCCAGGTCGTCGGGCAGTTTGGGATGGTAGCAGCAGCCGACTTTTTTCATGCCGGCAGCGTCCAGTACGCGAAGAACTCTTTGTTGCCGGCCGGGCCACGTAGCGGAGATGTAGTGATGCCGGCCAGGCGCAGGTCCTGCGCAGCCGCCCACGCGATGACACGTCCGATGACGGATGCATGCACGAGCGGGTCTCTGACGACGCCACCCTTCTTCACCTCGGAGCGCCTCGCTTGGAATTGAGGCTTGATCAGCGCGACGAGGCGCCCCTGCGGCTTCAGCAGTCTCAGAACAGAAGGGAGGGCCTTCTCGAGGCCGATGAACGACACGTCGACGACCGCCAGGTCCGGCCGTTCCGGAAGCTCCCGCAGATCTCTGATGTTCGTGCGCTCCATGGAAACGACGCGTGAGTCGCTGCGGAGCTTGTCGGCAAGCTGGCCGTAGCCGACGTCGACCGCGTAGACACGTTCGGCGCTGTGCTGGAGGAGGCAGTCTGTAAAGCCGCCGGTAGAGGCGCCGGCATCGAGAGCGACGAGTCCCTTCACGTCGATCTCGAACGCCTCAAGGGCGTGTTGGAGCTTTTCGCCACCGCGGCCAACGAACTGCGGTGGCCGGACCAGCTCTACGACCGCGTCTTCCGGCACACTGGAGGCCTGCCGGATGTTCAGCTCACCGTTTACCAGCACGTCGCCGGCCAGAATCGCTGTCTGGGCCTTCGTTCGCGTCTCGGCGAGGCCTCGCCGCACCAGTAGCACATCGAGACGTTTCTTCGCGGACATGGTGGCAGCATATGGAGGCCGTATCCGCGAAGTCAAGACCGGCATGCTGCTGTCGCGTTGCCGTGCCCGCGGCGATACCGCTAGCATAGGGCAGCCGCCCACATCATGGCCAAACAAGCCACCGAGCCAGCGCCCTCCCCGGCCGACCCTGCTTCGAGCACGGTCTCGACCTTCTCGTCGCTGAGGTACCGCGACTTTCGGTCTCTCTGGTTCGCGCAGATCGGCCGCTCCGCGGCGATGTGGATGGAACAGATCGCCAGGCCCGTCCTGATCCTGCAGCTCACCGATTCCGAGCTGCTGCTGGGCCTGGTGGTGGCGGCGCGCATGACGCCACAACTGATCTTCGGCCTCATGGCGGGCGTGATCGCGGACCGCTTCGATCGCAAGCGCATCCTGCTGGCCGCGCAGGTGGGGACCGTTAGCTTCCATCTGATCACGGCCGCATTGGTGCTGACGGGGGCGGTAGAAGCCTGGCATGTGTTCGTCCTGGCGTTCGCCACGGGCACCGCATTGATCTTCACGCAGACGGCGCGCCAATCGCTGATCCCGCGGCTGGTACCTGAAGAGCAGGTGTTGAACGCGATCTCGCTGAACATGGCGGCGCTAAACGTCATGCGCGTCTTGGGCCCGGGGCTGGCCGGCTTCATCCTGATTAGCGGCGATATCGGCCCGGTCTACTTGATTGCCGGCGCACTAGGTGTCGGCGTCCTTGTTGCGCTCTCCGTGGTGCGCGTCGAGCACCAGCCACGCGAAGACACGGATGAAGCGTCGTGGCTAGACGACCTTCGCTCGGGATTGCAATTCGCCCGTGCCCATCCGGAGGTGCTGGCCGTGCTGGCTCCGCCGCTGATCATGTTCATGTTCGGCCTGCCATACATCAGCGTCTTCGTCCCCCTCTTCGCCAAGGATGTGCTTGACCTGGGCGACGCCGGCGTCGGCGCGCTGATGGCCGTCACCGGCGCGGGCGCGATCGTCGGCTCGCTGATCCTCGCGTCGCAGACGCAGCTCCGGCATCGCGGCCTGCTGCTGCTGGGCTTGATGCTCGTCTTCGGCGTGCTCCTGGCGGTCTTCTCGCGCTCCACGTTCCTCCCTGTCTCGATCATCCTGCTGATGTTTATCGCCAGCATGAGCACATCGTTCATGGCGCTGACGAACAGCCTGCTCCTGGAGCTGAGCCCGCCCGACATGCACGGCAGGATCGTGAGCCTGATGAGCATCGACCGCGGGCTGGTGCCGGTGGGCGCCATCGCGGCGGGCGCGCTGGCCGGTTCGCTGGGGGCGCAAGACGCGCTCCTGATCATCGCGAGCATCGGTGTCGGACTGACGTTGCTGCTGGCGATCCTCGCGCCGCCGCTGCGCCGGCTCTAGTGCCCGCGGACGCTAACGGCGGCTGGCCACGAAGAGGATGCGCCGGAAGCCGAAGAAGACCGGCTTAGCGGTGAAGCGCTTGCGGAGCAGCACACGATACGCGTCCATGAACGGCGCGTGGAGGTCGTCCGGCAGCCGTTCCATGTAGGGGACGAGCGCGGTGCCCGACATCCAATCGGCGAGCGCGTCCGCGTCCTCCAGCACGTGTGGGTAGACCTTCTCGAACACCGTGATGTCGCTCCCGCCGCTCGCATACAACAGCTCGGCGTACTCCTCTACGCTGAGCACGGGCCAGCTCCGCACGTAGCCGTCCATCCCCGACCGAAACGGCTCCTTAGCGCCGACCTCATCGATCAGCGTGTGCGTAGGATGGCCGAAGTTCGAAGGCATCTGCACAGCGAGCTGGCCACCGGAGCGGACGAGCGATAGGAGCCTGGGGATCAGCGAGGCGTGGTCAGACAGCCAGTGGATGGCCGCGTGCGTGAAGACGAGGTCCCACTCACCGTCAACGTCCTCGATCGCGCGCTGCTCGAAGCGCAGGCCGGGCCGCGCCAGCTCCGCCGCCTGCTCCAGCATCTCTTCCGAAGAATCGATGCCCAGCACGTCGCTGCCCGGCAGTTCTTCGGCCAGGCGCTGCGTCAGCGGGCCGGGGCCGCAGCCCAGATCGACCACGCGCATGCCTTCCCGGACGTCGATCATCGCGAGCAGGTCCTCGAAGGGCGCCGCGCGCTCCTTCTTGAACTGCTCGTATCGTTCGGGGTCCCAAGGCATGGCTTATCTCCGGTCAGCCCTCGTCCAGCACGACGGTGCCCAGCGTGCCGTCGACTGTGATCGTCTGGCCGGTGCGGATCATGCGCGTGCCGTATTTGACGTTGACGACGGCCGGAAGGCCGTACTCACGAGCGACGGTGGAGCCATGCGAGAGCGTACCGCCGACATCGACGACGACGGCCGAGGCCGCGACGAACAGTGGTGTCCAACCGGCGTCCGTTACCGGCGCCACCAGCACCTCGCCCGGCTCGATCACCGCGTCCGTGCGTGGGTCCATGATCACGCGCGCCTTCGCGGTGATGCGGCCCGGCGAGACGGGAGTCCCCTCCAGTACTTTCCCCTCGGGCAGCGCCACCTCTTCCGGACGCAGCGGAATCGGGCGCCCGCGGAACATGTCGGGCAGGCTCACGGTACGGTTGCGCGCGTCCTCCTCCTTGCGCCGCTCGATGCTGACGGCGGCTTCTTCCGGCGAGAGTTCGCCCAGCAGGAGCGCCTTCGCTTCAGCCCACGTCAGCTGATAGAGATCGAAGACGTCCGCCAGCTTCCTTCGTTCGACGAGGCGGCGCGCCATTTCGCGGCTGTAGTGGCGGCCGCGGTCAGTCGTGCGCACCAGGAGCGATTTCGTGTGCTCGCGGGAAGCGATCCATTGCTGTGCTTCGCCCAACGCGTAGCCGAAGATCGGCCGCTGCCAGAAGCTCAGTTTCTTCCGCGACTCTGCGGTCGCCACTTCACGCCGCTTGCGCTGCCGCTCCTCGATGCGCTGCGGCGAGGCGGCGGGATCGGCGTGGAGGTAGTTGCGGATCATGACGTAGACCGTCGGCACGTCCTCTTCCCAGCTCTTGGCGGCTGCTTCCGCCTCCATGACGCTGCGATGGCCATGGTTCTTGATGAACTTCGCGAAGGCCCGCCGAAAGGCCGCCGTGTCATCGCGATTAGCGGTCTCCAGGCGGCGTTGGATCTCTGCTCCGTCCGAGGACTCGAAGGCCTCCTTCAGGACGGCGGATGCCAGCACCAGCCGCGACAGCTCCCACAGCTCGAACGCCGGCAGCGCGCTCTCCAGACCCGCGAGGCCGGTAACCAGCTTCGCCTGCAGCATGCCCGCCTCGTCGTCGAGCCAGCGCTCGGTCGTGGTGCGCAGCGTCTCAAACGACGAGCCGGTGATGCCGCCACCGGAGACGTGCGTGATGCCAACATCGCCGCCCCGGTCGATTCCCTCTTCGAACGTCCGGATCAGCTCCTCATCAGACTGCTCAGAGACGGGGCGTTCAGCATCTTCTCGCTCGAACGCTTCGACGATGGCCTCTGAGCGCTCGATGTCCTTCGGCAAGCGGATGCGGTACCAGAGCATGCGCGGAAAGATCCTGATGTAGCCAGCCAGCTTCTTCCATAGCGGCCGGTGCGGGACCTTCGTCAGGTCGAAGTCCTTCGCGGAGGCGCGCGACAGGCTCAAGTACTGGTCCATCAACGCCTCCTGCGAGGCGAACGGGGTCTGGTCGATCATGTCCAACATCATCGTGACGTTCAGAAACGCCCGGCCGTAGAAGAACGCGAAGAACGGGTCGTCGTTTGTGAGCTTAATGCCCATCCGCTCGATCGGCTCCAGGCCGTACTTCTCGAGCGCCTCAAGCTGGATCGAGCTGGTGAACGGCGAGAGTTGGCCCGGCAGCACCTCCTGCACGTTGGCCGATGTCCAGATCGTCTCCGGCTGGGTATCGGTATCGAACTCGGACACCCAGCCATCGCTCTCCGTGTTGGCCACGACGCCCGTAACGGGCCGCGATTGCAAGATCACGAACTCGCCACCAGCCCACGCCCACTCGATGTCCTGCGGGCAGCCCGCCTGCTCTTCAAGGCGGACGGCAAGCTGTGCCAACTCCCACGCCTGCTCTTCGCTCAGCACTGCGGAGTTAGCCAGTTCGGGCGGCACGTCTTCGTGTCGGATGCCGCCGGCGTCGTCAGGCACCACCTGTAGGCTCTGCGTCGACACCTCTCTTCGGACGAACCCGCCGTCCGACTTGCGGATCGAGTAGTGATCCGGCGTGACGAGGCCGCCCACAAGGCCTTCGCCGAGCCCCCAGACGGCCTCCACGATCACCACGGCGCCGTCGCCGGTAGCCGGATCGACCGTGAACGCGACGCCGGACCCCTCGGCCGGCGCCAGCGCCTGCACGACGACCGCCATCGCGAGCCGGTCCTCCTCCACGCCCCGAACGCGGCGATACTCCACCGCCTCCTCGCTGTACAGCGATGCCCAGCACTCGAGCACGGCCGCGAGGACGGCGTCTACGCCACGGACGTTCAGCAACGTCCTATGTTGCCCGGCGAAGGAGGCCGTCGCGCCGTCTTCCGCGGTCGCGGAGGAGCGCACCGCGGAGGCTACGTCGCCCGCGTCCTGCATCAACACTACGTGAGCGGCCTCGACGTCGGAGCGAAGCCGCTCGGGCCACGTTCCCGACTGGAGCCGCGCGAGCGCGTCCGAGGCCGAGGCCGCGCCCACGATGCCGTCCGCGAGCCCGTTCTCCTCCACATACGTCCAGTACACGCCGGCGCTCAGTACAAACCCCGGCGGCACCGGCGCGCCATGGCGAATCAGGCGGCTCAGACCAGCCGCCTTGCCGCCGATGATGGCTGCGTCGTCGGGCGCGTCGTTCAGCGAATAGACAAGCTTCTGCATAGAGATTTCGTACTCTTTCGAACAGGAGTAGCCACGTGTACTTGACTGCGAAGCCCCATTGTAGCAGGCTATGCTCCAATGAATGTCCGCGCGCTGCTCCTTCTCCCGTTGATCGCGGCGGCAAGCGCATTCGTTGTGCTGTCCTTGGTATCCGGCGGCACGGTGACGGAGAGCGCGACGCGCGAAGAAGGCTTGCGGCAGCGCTCCGGCCACCCTCTCAAAGACCCGAAGCTGTCGTCTGCCCTTGTCGCGCTGGCAGATGCCACAACCGCGGGAGTCTCCAACCACGTCACGGCAGCGAGCACCGCCGGCGCGTTGCGACTCACTCCAGACGGCGAGGTACAGGTCTACATCGCCGTAAACGACGTGGCAGACATCGACGGTCTCGCAACGCTAGGCGCGCGCGTTGAACGCATGAGCGAAGAGCTTGGCATTGTGCAAGCATGGGTACCAGTTGACGCATTGCGCGACCTGAGCGGCCTGCCGGTCGTCCAGAACGTACGCCTGCCGGACTATCCGCACTTGAACGCAGGCTCCATACAGACTGAGGGCGACGCGGTGCTCAAGAGCGATGAGCTGCGCACTGCGTTGGGCGTCGACGGTACAGGCGTGACCATCGGTGTGATCTCGGATGGCGTGTCCGGCCTCGCAACGAGCCAAGGGCTGGGCGACCTCCCAGCGGTCGACACGAGCACCTGCAACGTCGTGCCTCAAAGCCCGACGTCATCAGACGCCGGGGCCGAAGGGACGGCGATGCTGGAGATCGTCCACGACATCGCGCCGGGCGCATCCCTGATGTTCGGGCACTTCGGCTTCAACTACAGCGGCACGGCCCTGGACTTCAACGCCGCGGTGGATTGCCTGGCTGCGAACGCCGACATCGTCGTGGATGACATCGGCTGGTTCATCGTGGGCCCTTACGACGGCAGCAGTTTCGTGTCCGCGAACACTGCCGGCGCCCTGAATGGACCCGGTCCGATTCTTGGCTACTACACAGCGGTCGCCAACCTGGCGCAGGCGCACTACCAGGACCCATACGTGGAGTCGAGCACCGTCCTCACGGGAGCGGGCATCGATCCCCTCCTTCCGCCGGCCGACACCTGGGTGCTCCACGAGTTTGACGCCACGGGCGGCCCGAAAGGGACGAAGCACGCCGGTCTGGTCGCCCGTCCCGCAGACGGCAACCGCGTGATCCTGCCGCCCGATGGCTCTCTCTCCATTTTCCTCTCGTGGGACGATCCGTGGGGTTCGTCGTTGAACGACTACGACCTGTTCATCCGCGATGGCAGCGACGTCAACATCTGCGGCGGCGACTTCCAGGGCCCAGGACCGAACTCGTTCCCGGCCGAGGCGTGTTTCTGGGAAAACACCGGGCCCACCGACTTGGAGCTGGACATCATCATCGGCAACTACCTAGGCGACGCGGCGCCCGTTACGTTCGACATGTTTCTCCTTTGCAGGAGCTGCTTAGATCTAGGGAACGGCAACTCTATGGACTTCAACACCGAAGGAAGCAGCGTCCCCAATCAGTCGGACGCGGGTGGCTCGCCTGCATCCGTCGTGTCGGTGGGCGCCGTTAGGCACAGCACGCCCAACGATATAGAGCCGTTCAGCAGCCGCGGCCTGACCGAGGACGGCCGGCTCAAGCCGGACATCGTCGCGCCGGATGGCGTCTGCGTCACCGGATCGGGCGGCTTCGGCCAGCCGAGCTGTCAGGGCAGCGGCAACCGCTTCTTCGGCACATCCGCGGCCGCTCCACACGCCGCCGCGGTCGCGGCGCTGCTCCTCGAATGCGATCCTGCGTTGAGCCGCGTCGAACTCTACGACCGCATGGTGCTCAGCGCGATCGATCTCGGCGAAGCAGGGCCCGACAACGTCTACGGGTACGGGCGGCTGAACGCCGTAGCAGCGAAGAGCGGCTGCGCGGGAGCGCCTGCCGCGACACCGACCCCGACCAACACGCCAACGCCGACGCCCACGGATACGCCGACAGCGACACCCACGCCGTCTCCCACCGCGACTGAGACGCCAACGCCAACGCCAACGCCATTCCTCGTCGGGGACGCCAGTTGCGATGGCACCGTGAACGCACTGGACGCCGCGTTGATCTTGCAGTTCACGGCCGGGCTGCTCGACTCGCTGCCCTGCCCCTTGGGCGCGGACGCCAACGGCGATGGCGTTGTGAACTCGATCGATAGCGTACTGGTACTACAGCTCGTCGCTGGCCTGCTGCCCAGCCTGCCACCCTAAGGCGGCCTTCGATCTAAGCCCAAGACTCAAGTATTATTAATGCGTTATGACACGCGCTTCCGGGCTCGTACGCATCGCGATCGCTGTAGCATTCCTGTTGACCGCCACCTTCCTCACACAGCAGAGCACCGCACTGGCCGCAACGACGACCGTCGACGTAGGCGACATCTGGTTCTGCGATGAGACGTTCGAGGGCGGCCTTTGCGAAACGACGATCGCGGTCGGGGATACGGTGGTGTGGGACTTCGACGGCGCGATTCAGCCGCACACCACAACGGCGTGCGGCGCTTCATGCGATAGCCCCACAGCGTCGCCGCGCTGGGACTCCGGCCTGATCAACGACGGCACGACATTCCAGTACACCTTCAACGCGCCGGGTACCTACCTATACTACTGCCAAGTTCACCCCACGCTTCAACGAGGCAGTATTGTGGTCCGGGGCAACGGCGCCGTGGGTGACGCCAACTGCAACGGGGCTGTCGACTCGATCGACGCGGCCCTGATCCTGCAACTCACCGCGGGGCTGGTCGGGTCGCTTCCCTGCCAGCAGAACGCCGACGTCAACGGCAACGGGTCCGTCGACTCGATCGACGCGGCGCTGGTCCTGCAGTTCACGGCCGGCCTGCTGCCCAACCTGCCGTCCTAGCTCCACGCAATACTCTCTGAACGGGCCGCATGGCCCTTGCCTGCCTTGCATACGGGGCACCTACACTAGATTGCGGTGTCCCATAATGTGTTCACTTCCATGATCGCGCGTTCGCTGGTGCTGGCGACGGTACTGGTGCTCGTCCTGCTGGCAGCAACCGCTAGTCCAGGTGTGCAAGCGGTAGAACCAGGCGTCAACTGCTCTTCCTATGACGGCGAGACGTGCGTCGTCGAAGTCGGCGATATCTGGTTCTGCGACGCGATGTACACGCAGGCAGAGTGCGCGACGAGCATCCGCGCCGGTGACACGATGCGCTGGGAGTACCCCGCCTCTGGGAAGTTCTTCCACACGACGACCGAGTGCGGGGCGGACTGCGACTCGCCGGCGGCCTCGCCGCTCTGGGACTCCGACAGGTTGCTGCCTGGAGATAGCTTCGAGCGAACATTCAACACGCCAGGCTTCTACTTCTACTACTGCACCATCCATCCGACGCAACGCGGCTCCATCCGCGTACTGGAAGCGGAACCTACACCAATGGCGCCGCCTCCGGACGGCACAGGGGACGTAAACTGCGACGGCAGCGTTGACTCGATCGACGCGGCGCTGGTGCTGCAAATCGGCGCCGGCCTCGTCGGCGCGCTCCCCTGCGAGGAGAACGCTGACGCCAACGCCGACGGCACGATCAACTCGATCGACGCGGCCCTGATCTTGCAATTCAACGCCGGCTTGATCCGAACGCTCCCCGCGTAAAGGAGACGTGGACATGAAAACACTGCTACGCTCATTTATCATCGTCGTCGCTGCTGTACTGGCGTTCGCACTCGGTGGCGTCCCTGGGCTGGGCGCGCAGGCCGGCGGCATGATGCAGAGCAAGACGGGCGACCTCAACATGGATGGGACGGCGAACAGCCTTGATGCTCTCATCGTCCTCTTCCACGACGCCGGCCTGGCCGAGCCGCCGGAAGACATCGACGCTTGGACCATCATGGCCGACGTCGATTGCGATCTTGCGGTCACAGCCTTGGACGCGGCGATCATTCTGCAAGCGGACGCTGGGCTGTACGAACTGCGTACGTAGCCACGAGACCCGCTTGGCCGCTTGACACCCTCCGCCGTGTGCGGGATCATGCGGTGGCAAGGAGCAACGAGCATGGGCGGGCGGTACTACATCATCGGTTATATAGCGGCGGGGATATCTGCGATTGCATTCCTGTGGATCTCTGGCGGTAGGGCTGAAGCGTCCAACTTGTTTGGCGATGTCGACTGCAACGAAATCGTCAGCAGCGTCGATGCGGTTCTGATACTACAGCTAGATACGGCTCTGATCGGATCTCTGCCCTGCGAGAACAAGAGCGACTTGGACGAAGACGGAACGACTGACTCGACTGACGCGCTGACCGTTCTTCAATTTGAGGCGCAACTCATCGTAAGCGTCGATCCGCCATCCGTCGCGTTGGCCGACATGACCCCGGGGCAATGTCCCTCAGGGGGTGGTCTGAGCGATGGTGGCGTGCTGGCCAACGAGATACTTGCGCCCGAGAGCAGCGGCGTCTTTCTGAACCTCGAACGCCGGGACCGCCTCGCGGAAGAGATCGACGCCGTACTCGCAGCGATCAGGAGCAAGAAGCCAGACCTCTCTCACATTTCACCGCGCCCGAACGTTCCGCCCGGCCAACTCCTGCTGTCAGCGTCACCATCTCTAAGCGAAGCGATCAGAGATCTTCTGGCGGGCGATCCTGAACGCGTGACGTTCGTGACGGGCCACGCTAGCTTCGATCTTCTGAATGCTCGTTTCGGGTTGGTGGACTTCACCGCAATCTTCGTCAGGGTCCTCCCAGAGCTCCCCGTTGCACTCTCTCTCTGCTTCCCAAACCACCTGAACTCGTCTGCGGCTGCCGCCGCATTTGAAGCGTTGGAAGAGGTGGCCCAGGCTGTTCCGGACAGCCTATTGGGCGACGGACCCGATATCGAATTACTGAAGCGCGACGAAACCTGGTACGTGATACTCGAAGACGCGGAGGGTGACTGTCCCTCCGGGTGCTCTGGTCCACTCCACTTCTTCCGGGTCAGTGGCGAGACCGTAACCAGGGTAGACGAAGCAGAAGCACGATCTGAGCCAGCGTTCGTCGAGTTAGTGCAGCGCTTTGGACCCTAGGGCGTGTTCGAGTAGCACTGTTGGGTTGCAGGTAGAATGTCCTCCTTTACGTTGCAGCTAGAATGTCCTCTACGGCCTGTTCGGCTTTAAGCGGCGCATCGCGCAG
>QIFC01000053.1 GCA_003228685.1 Chloroflexota bacterium | reverse complement strand
GGCTGCGCGATGCGCCGCTTAAAGCCGAACAGGCCGTAGAGGACATTCTAGCTGCAACGTAAAGGAGGACATTCTACCTGCAACCCAACAGCAGACACAAGCCTGTACGAAAAGTAGGCCCCGAATTTAGGCATTGGTGCTACGAGGCTTTCTAGTCATGATGAAGAGTAGGCGCTCACCGCGCTTCCCGCGAGGAACGAAGCCTACTCGCCCGGCTACGCGCTGTGAAGCCTCGTTGTCCGTATCCGTGAGTAGCTCGATCCGTTCGATAGGGAGAGTCTCGAACGCCCAACGCGCCAGCGTGCGAACTGCCTCCGTCGCCGCTCCGCGACCGCGAGCTGGCGCGGCAAGCCAGTACATTACTTCTGCCCAACAGCCTTCTGCCTCAGTGATAACAAGCGCAATATTGCCGAGCAGGCTGCCGGACGGCGCATCAGTGATGGCGAACCCGGCGTACGTAGGATGGATCAGGTAGCGTTCGATCTCCTCTCGGAGAATTGCAGCCGTGAGATCTCGCGGCTCCTTTGTCCAGCGGAATATGACCTCGTCGCGTGCGCGGACGTACCACTCGGCATCGTCTTCTTCCCACATTCGCAAGGCAATGGCTGCGCCGAGAAGAGGTCTTCGGGGGAGCGGGATGAGCATTGCGGGTGCCTATGGTTTCTGGCAACTTGAGCGGTGGAAGTTCCGTTATAGCGTATATACTAGCCGCGCCACCACAAACCGAAACCGTGACTACCTGAACAAGGAGATGCAACCATGGACTACGGCGTAACGATGTTCCCGACCGACACCTCGATCCGGCCCGACGACCTAGCCCGGCTGCTGGAAGACCGCGGCTTCGAGTCGTTCTGGGCACCGGAGCACACGCACATCCCGGCCAGCAGGCGCTCGCCGTGGCCTGGCGGCCCGGAGCTGCCGGAGATGTACTGGCACACATACGACCCGTTCGTCGCGCTGACGGCCGCGGCCATGGCGACGGAGCGCCTGAAAGTCGCGACGGGCATCTGCCTGGTAATCGAGCGCGACCCGATCACGACCGCGAAGGAGGTCGCCAGCTTGGACATGATCTCGAACGGCCGCTTCCTCTTCGGCATCGGCGGCGGCTGGAACGCGGAGGAGATGGAGAACCACGGCACGCCCTACAAGCGGCGCTGGCGGCACATGCGCGAAAACATCCTCGCCATGAAGCAGCTCTGGACGGAGGACGAGGCCGAGTTCCACGGCGACCTTGTTGACTTCGATCCGGTCTGGGCCTGGCCGAAGCCCGTCCAGAAGCCGCATCCACCGGTGATCATGGGCGGCGACGGCCCCCGCACGTTCGACCGCATCATCGAGTACGGCGACGGCTGGATGCCGATCTACGGCCGCGCGACCTCAAGCGGGGGCGCCAGCTTCTCCGAGAAGATCCAACTCCTTAAACAACGCGCCAAGGACGCCGGACGCGATCCCGATTCGATATCGATCAGCGTCTTCGGCGTACCTCCGAAGCCAGAGACGATCGACAAGCTGGCCGAGGCCGGGGCAGGGCGGCTCGTCTTCGGGCTGCCGCCCGCGACACGGGAAGTAGTAGAACCGTTGCTCGACCACTATGCGGGGCTGATGGGCTGACGGCGGCATCACTGCGGACCGAAGTCCGCAGCATCTACGCCGCAGCCGCCATCCCATACCGCCGTCCTCAGAATGACAGAAGTCAGGTTGACGTTCTCGGCCTGTCCTGATACGATCTCGCCAACGAATCATACGAAAGGAGGGCCTGAGGAATGCATAAAGTTATGAATGAAGCACCATCAGCTTATACGCGTCCCCGGGCCGTCCTGCTCTAGCAGCAATCGTGCTCTTGTGTTGTCCGGTCGGGGTACGCCCCGACCGATTTTGATCTCCGCCGCGAGCGGAGCCAACGCCAGGAGCAGCAATTGTCAGAGAAACTCACCAACCGTCAAGTTCGCTCAATCAAGAAGATGCTGGCGAACAAGGGCCGCCGCCAGCAACTGAAGGAACTGAAGAGCAGCAGGCCGCCAGAACAGCGACCGAAATCGAGGACGCCCAGGCGCAACGACTGGGATGAGGACGACGAAGACTACTTCACGTCCGAAAAGATCAGGCGCGCCGAGAAGATCAAAGCCGGCCCGCGGCCCCAGGCAGCCGAGGTCATCGAACGCGAGCCCGAGGTCACCGGCACCGTGATCGAGATCCGCTCCGGGGATTCGCTCGTGATGTTCGGAGGCCGCACAGTGCGGGCGATGTTGCCCGCGGGCGCGCGCTCGGTTCAGGGCATGCGCAGCCCCCTCGCCGTCGGCGATCTCGTCGAGCTGGGCCCGGGCCCGAGCGGCATCGCCTCCATCACCCGCGTTGCCACACGTCAGTCGGCCCTCAGCCGCGCCGTATCGGACTCCTCACGCCAAGGCTCGAAAATGCGGGCGCACGTCCTCGCGGCAAACGTCGACCAGATCGTGATCGTCTGCTCGCCCAAGGAGCCGCCCTTCCGTCCGGGCCTGATCGACCGCTACCTCGTCGCGGCATCGCGGGACGGGCTGCCCGCCGCGGTCTGCCTCAACAAGACCGACCTCGGCATTTCGGACGAGGTGGAGGCCGCGCTAGAGGGATACGCCGCGCTCGATATCGCCGTCCTGCGCACGAGCGCGGAGACGGGCGATGGCCTTGAGCGCGCCCGCGAGCAGATCGCGGGCAAGGTTTCGCTGTTCACCGGCCACTCCGGCGTCGGCAAAAGCTCGCTGCTGAACGTGCTCGAACCCGGGCTGGCGCTACGCGTCGGCGACGTCACCCAGGCGACCGCCGGCCAGGGCAAGGGCACGCATACGACCTCGTCGGCGCGGCTGATCCCGCTCTCGCTGCCGGAGACCTTCGTCGTCGACTCGCCCGGCATCCGCACCTTCACGGTCAGAGGCATGGCCCCGCGCGACCTCGCCTCGCACTTCCCAGACATCGACACGCTCGCGGCCAACTGCGCCTACAGCGACTGCCTGCACAGCGCCGAGCCAGACTGCGCCGTGCGCGCCGCCCAGCACATCGACCCGTTCCTGCGTGGGCGCTACAAGTCGTATCGCCTCATGCTGACCGAGTTGGGCCGATGAAACTGCACGCCGACCAACTCGACACGGATGTCGACCTCGTTCGACGCTTACTCGCCAGGCAGTTCCCCCAGTGGGCAGACCTTCCCATCAAGCCGGTCCCGTCCGCCGGAACGGAGAACGCCATCTACCGGCTCGGCGACGACATGGCGGTGCGACTTCCGTACCGGCCTGTGAGGAATGCTCAGGTGGAGAAACTGGACCGATGGCTGCCGGTCCTCGCCCCTCAGCTGCCGCTTCCCATCCCCGAACCACTAGGACGGGGAGCACCCGCCGAAGGCTATCCCTGTGCTTGGTCGGTCGTCCGCTGGCTCGATGGCGAGGAGGCGACGCTCGACCGCCTGGCAGACCCGGTCCGGGCCGCGAGGACGCTCGCTGGGTTCGTCCGCGCGCTCGTCAAGATCGATCCCACGGGCGGCCCGCCACCCGGCGAGCACAACTTCTGGCGCGGCGTGCCGCTGGCGGACCGAGACGGCTACACGCGCAAGGCGATCGCGCAGTCAGAGGGCCTGATCGACACCGCTGCCGTGACCGAGGCCTGGGAGACCGACCTCAATGCGCCCGTGTGGGACCGGCCCCCGGTCTGGCTCCACGGCGACCTGGACCCCGGGAACATGCTCGCCGTTGATGGCCGGCTCACTGCCGTCATCGATTGGGGCGGCCTGGGCGTCGGCGATCCCGCCACCGAGCTGCAGCCCGCCTGGAACCTCTTTCGTGGCGACAGCCGGGATGCCTACCGTAAGGCGCTCGCGTTCGACGACTCGACCTGGCGCCGCGGTCGGGGCTTCGCGCTATCCACCGCGGTGGTCGCTTTGCCGTACTACTTAAACACGAACCCCGTCATAGTGAAGATGGCCCGCTACATGATCGATCAAGTGCTCGAAGATCATGGCTGAACCGCGGCTCAGCTTTGCAGAAGCTACGCTTCTGCTGCCTTACGGCTGAGCCGCGCGGCCCATGTCATTCTGAGGAGGTCGCAGACCGACGCGAGAATCTGCTCCTTTCGACGACCAACTCCCGAATCCAAGCGTCCCTTGCCCGTCCTGGGAGAGAGCCAGCCCGTAGAGGGCCCGGGGTGAGGGAGGTATTAATGAAAACTGTGGTCGAAGTGCACCCCTCGCACGCGTTCGCGGGCCGCGCGGACTATGTCATTCTGAGGAGGTCGCAGACCGACGCGAGAATCTGATCCTTGGACGACAGCTCCTGAATCCAAGCTCCCCTCATCGAGCCTAAAGTGTTACCTATGTCTCCGTACGTCTGTAACCCATGTCTCCGGTCTGTACAAGATGGGAGAGGGGCCGGCGGGGTGGGAGGCTACTGCGTCCATCCTGCCAGATTTGCCTAGGTTTCGGGGGATGGCCAACGCGGGGCGTCGTGTGCCAGACTCTAGCCATGGCGAGAGAACCCAAGGAGCCGCTGACACCCCGCGAGGAGGACGTTCTCGCGCTGCTGCGGCGTGGGCTGACCAACGCTCAGCTCGCGAGCGAACTCGGCATCAGCGACAACACCGCCAAGGACCACGTCTCCAGCATCCTTCACAAGCTCGATGCCAAGACCCGCGATGAGGCGGCGTACTGGCCGAACCAGGCCCCCTGGTGGGCGCGCGCGCCACTAATCGCGCCGATGGCGATGCTCTTGCGCCGCGCAGCCGCGCGGCTGCCGTTCTCGCCGTCCATGGCCGCGACCGTGATGGCCGGCGCAGCCCTGATGGTGGTCATCGGCGGCCTGTCCCTCCTCGCGCTCCTGCTCCTGCGCACGGACGGCTCTGACACGCCTGGGTTCGTGTCGAACGACATCAGCGACCTAGAGCCAGGCATGACGGTACACACCATCGCGGAACGCTATCGTAGATATGGCCCGGCGGCGGAGATCTATGCCGAGCACTTCCCCGAGAACGGCCCAGAGACGCTCGTCAGGGAAGCGTGGTGGGAATTCGATCAAACGGGAAGCCTTGTCTACCTCCGCAGTGAATCGCGACTCGAAGACGGCACACTCTACAAGGTGTCAAGAATGGATGGGTCGGACATAGTGTATGAGGATGCGCAAGGAGTGGAACTGGACCGCCTCGATGGGCCGCTCGACGGCATGACTGTCGCGACCTTCAAGGAGGCGCAGCTCCGTGCGTTCGATCAGGCACTGGCGGAGCTAGAAGAGCACCCCAACGCACCCTGGGTCACGATTCGAGGCATGGAGCTGCAAGTAATAGAGCAGCGCTCGCCGTACGAGAGTCGCAATGGCCCCGCTTCCCCCAATTCGTTCTCGGCGCCATATCTCTACGACCTCCAGCCGGTCGAAAAGATTAGTCGTGACTACTACTCGGCTGACGCCGCGCGAGGATTTCTGTCAGAGGTCTGGTTCGCGGATGCGGACGGTCTGGAGACGCGCGTCGAATACACGGACTACATCGTTCACGAGATCCTGAAGAACTAGGACACACCGCCACTCACCACCCACCCATGCCGCGGACTTCAGTCTGCGGTGCCGCTCTGCTAGCCAGCCTGCTGTTGCGCCATGCAGGGGGAGCTGCTGCGCAACTCCAAAGTGACCCTTAGGTCACTCGCTTGCCCTCCCGCCCTCCCATCTGCCACCCTGACCACGTACCGCACGTCGTCCAGCCTGCGAGGTGCCACCATGCGAGCGAAGAAGACCGATCCCGAACTGCCAGCCCTCCTCCCCTTTCAGCCAGGCATCGTCTCCAACGGCGAGTTCGTCCCGCCGGAGCCGACGCGGGCGCACCGCCGCATCGCGCACGCCGCAATGGAGCGAGGGACCGAGATCGCGCGCAGCCGACGCATCGACCGGCGACGCTTCCTGATGGGGATGGGCGGCCTGGCCGTCACGCTGGGCGCCGTCAACCTGATCGCCTGCGAAAACGAGGACGAGCCGGGCGGCGGCTTCGACGTGCCGACGGACGCCGACGACGATGCGGTCTGCGAGATGCTGGAGGGCGAGGAGTTCATCTTCGACATCCAGACGCACCATGTCAATCTCGCGTCTGACCCCGGCCGCGGGCTCGCTCAAGGATTCCAGGCGCTCAACCCCGGATGCACCGAGGACGACCTGGAGTGCTTCAGCCGCTACGGCTACCTGCGAGACATCTTCCTGGAGAGCGAGACGACCGTGGCCGTCCTCTCCGACACGCCCTCGCCGACGGACGCGAGCGACCCGCTCACGTTCGACGAGATGCAGCGCTCGCGCGATATCGTCGACTTGCTGTCCTCGGGCGGGGCGTCGCGGCTGTTGCTGCACAGCATCGTCGTCCCGAACGCCGGCCCGCTGCAGGAGCAGCTCGACAACATGCAGGCCCGCGCGGAAATGCTCGACGTCGCGGCGTGGAAAGTCTACACGCCCTACGCGGGCGAGACCGGCGGCTGGTTCCTGGACGACGAAGAGATAGGCATCCCGATCATCGAGAAAGCGCGCGACGTGGGCGTGAAGATCATCTGCGCGCACAAAGGCCTCGCGCTGTTCGGCTTCGACCCCGTCTTCGGGTCGCCTCGCGACCTCGGCCCCGTGGCGAAGGCGTATCCCGACATGAAGTTCGTCGCCTACCACTCCGGATGGGAGCCTGAGTTCCCGGACGGGCCGTACAACCCGGACGCACCGCACGGCGTCGACAAGCTGATCAAGAGCATGGAGGACAACGGCATCCCGCCCAACAGCAACATCTACGCGGAATTGGGGTCGACCTGGCGCAACATCATGAGCGACCCGACGCGGGCCGCGCACGTCATCGGCAAGCTCCTGAAGCACGTCGGCGAGGACAACGTGCTCTGGGGCACCGACTGCATCTGGTACGGCGCGCCGCAGCCGCAGATCGCCGCCTTCCGCGCCTTCCAGATCGAACCCGCGCTCCAGCAAGAACACGGCTACCCGGAGCTGACGCCGGAGATCAAGGCGAAGGTCTTCGGGCTGAACTCGGCGAAGCTCTACGGCATCGACGCGGAGGCCCAGCGCTGCGCCATCCAGCGCGACGCCATCGAGGAGTACCGCGACGTCTACCGCGAACTGGAGCCGGACACGCACTCGCCACGCTGGGCCGCTCGCGGGCCGATCACGCGCCGGGGCATGCTCCAGCACTTCGCGCAGAACGGCGGCGCCTGGAGCCCCTGGCGCTAGCGGTAGCTGGCTCTTCGTCATTCCGAGCCCTTCGGCTTCGCTCAGGATAAACTCCGCGAGGAATCTGATCTCTCGCGCACCAGTTGGTGAACATTCTTTGGCTGCCCCGAGAGCCGACATCATGCCGCCGACCTGGTAGAATACAGACCGTAATCTGAGGCTGGCAGAAAGGGGCTCCTCATGCCGACGCTCAAGGTTCGCATTGTTGTCGTGTTGCTAGCGATGCTCGTAACAGCAGCGATAGTTGGTGGTATCTTCGCGCTTCGCCAATCGGATTCCGATACCGAGCAGGTAGTGGTGCCGATCGATTTCAGCGACTTCTATCTTTCAGGACGGGAGGAATTCAGCATCTGCGTCGATGCGGCGGGTGACGCCAAGTCCACACCTGACCAGATCGAGGCAGTACGTGAAGCGCTGGACGTTGCCCTGGTTAGAGCGCTGCAGATAGCAGGCGATCGCCTTGGCATTATTCCTGTCCAATATTCGAAGCCCATCTTCGTTGAGGGATGTCCAAAGGCAAGACTCCTGTCGGGTTCGCTCGCATCTGAGCGCCCATTTGATCGCCGTTACCGCAACGATCTGCTCAGCGATGCGTACGTCGGTGGCCCCGGAGGAGGGGAACTAAGCCCCCACAAGGTCTTCGTGTATTTCGTCGACGAAGATACGTACGCCGATGCTTTCGGTATCGAACCTTACGCAGAAGCTAGTGAACAATTCTCGACCGGAACGGGCATCCTCTATGCCGTGACCCGGGCCCTCTACCTTCCAGAAGGCACCGACAGCCGCGCGATTCAGGACGGGCTTCTACTAACGCTTAGTCTTGTTACGCGTTCCGAGCTTGAGGGGTCTCCCGACCGCTGAGCCAAACGCTCAGCCGCATACGCACCTAGATCGTAAATAGCTTCGCCTGCTATAGTGGGCGCGATGCGCCCGCCCGAACATTGGCACCTGCGTCGCCGCCGGTCGAACCGGCGCTGGTGGGCCATCGGCGCGGGCGGAGCGCTGGTGTTCATCGTCATCATCTTCGTAGCCGTCCGCAGCGCGGGCGGGGGAGACGACCCTGCGCCCGCCTCCGTAGTCGCGGCCGCGACGGAGTGCCCGATCGCCGGCTGCGGAACCACGCAAGGCGCGGAAGAGCCGCAGCCCGCCGTCCTCATCTCGGGACGCTCCGCGGCCATCATCGAGGCCCCCTGCGGCGCCCTACTGTATGGCCAGCGACAACGCGAACGCCTGCCGCCGGCCAGCCTGACGAAGATCATGACCGCCATCGTCGCCGCGGAACATGCCGACCTCACCCGCATCGTGCAGGTCAACGTCAATAGCGCGATGCTGGTTGTCTCGACGGACTCGACCGTGATGGGGCTGGCGCCCGGCATGCAGATGAGCCTGATCGACCTGGTCCACGGGCTGTTGATGGTCTCCGGCAACGACGCGGCCATCGAGATTGCCGAGGAGGTGGGGGGCACGGTGGCTCGCTTCGTCGACCTGATGAACATGAAGGCGACGGAGCTTGGCCTCCAAGACACACACTACTCCAACGTGCACGGGCTGGACGAGCCACAGCTATATACGTCGGCGTACGACGTTGCGCTGATTGGGCGGGCGTTGCTCGAGAACCCGTTGCTGGCCTCTATTGTCGCAAAGAAGCGATACACGGCGAACTGGAGCGGGCCCGAGCTATGGAACGGTAACGAACTGCTCGACCGTTATCCGGGCGTCGTGGGCGTAAAGATCGGATTCACAGAGGGCGCGAAGCAAACGATCGTCGCGGCGGCGGAGCGCGACGGCCGGCGGTTGATCGTGTCGGTGCTCGGCAGCAACGACCGCTACTCGGACGCGGTCGCGCTGCTGAACTGGGCTTGGCTCAATACGGACCCGGCCTGCGATGAGTCGGGCCTGCTGGGCGGTCTGCAGTAGCTGCTTGAGTCGATCCTAGTACACGCCGCCAAGCTTACGGTGGTCCCAAGAGACCACCTTCGTGAGCCGGATCCGCATCGCCGTGCGCTTCTCCGCCTGCACGCGCATCCCGGCTTGTTCCGCCTCCGACAGCGCGTCGGCGCCGCCGCCATCTCTGCCGCGAGCGTTGATCTCTCGCAGGATACGCACGACGGAGTCTGTATCGCGATGTAGCTCCGCGACGCCGTGGAAGATCACCCCGCGTAGCTCCGCGTAGACCGTCCCGTCCTCCAGCAGCAGCGTGACACGTGGGTCGCGCTTAAGGTTCTGGATCTTTTGGCTCTTGGTGAACGTGGTCATCACGATCGCGCCATCATCTTCGACCGCGAACCACATCGGCGCCGGATGCGGAACACCGTCCCTGCCGATGCTGTTGATCACAATAGTGAGCTTGCTCTTGAGGTAGGCGTCGACCTCGTCCGCAGTCATGATGATCTGGTCTCTTCGGGACATGGTCTGCTACTCCATTATTTGCGCGGCCCACTCCTGCGCCGACGGCACGCCTGCCAGACCGGTGGCGCAGAGCACGCCGCGGATGATCGCACGCTCGACGGCGCGGACTGCGATCGCCTCCAGCGCGAGATAGCCGGGTTCATCGACCTCGCGCTCGCCGGTCGCGAGTACGAAGACCGTATCGCCATCATACAAGCCGTGGGCGGGCCGGATCGTCCGCGCGAACCCGTCCTGCGCGACCGAGGCCAGCCGGTTCGCCTGGTCCTTCGTGAGACCGGCGTTCGTTGCGACGACAGCAAGCGTCGTGTTGCTGGTTGGTATCTCGATGCCATCGCGCACCAGTTCCCAGCCGTTGAGGAATGCTCCAGCCTGATCGCCCCGCGGCCCCGCGATGACAGCGCCGCGGTCGGGGTCGATGACATCGCCTACGCTGTTGACGGCGGCGATCGCGCCTGCCATCAGACCATCTGGGCCTGTCTCGCAAGACGTACCGAGGCCGCCCTTCAGGCGCCGGTCCGCGCCGCCGGCCTTAGCGATAGTGGCGCCCGTTCCAGCGCCAACGCTCCCCTGTGCGACCGCCCCGCCCTTCGCGGCCTTGGCGGCGCGGTAGCCCGACTCGGCGTCCGGACGGCGGTCCGCGCGGCCGATACCGAGGTCGAACAGGATCGCGGCGGGCACGAGCGGGATGCGCTGGCCACCGAACTCAAGACCGACGCCTTTCTCTTCAAGGAAGCGCGTCACGCCACCGGCGGCGTCCAGCCCGAAGGCCGAACCGCCCGACAGCAACACGCCGTGCACCTTGTCGATGAGATGGCCGGGCCGCAGGAGATCGGTCTCCCGCGTGCCCGGCGCTCCCCCTCGCGAGTCGAACCCGCCGACGGCGCCATCGGGCGGACACAGCACAACCGTGCAGCCGGTCGCAGCGCGCTTGTTCGTCCAGTGGCCGACCTTGATGCCGGGCACGTCTGTGATCGCGTCGAGCGCTGTGTGAGCCGTCATGTTCGTCTGGCCACCACGTACAGGTGCACGCCGCCGTCACCCAGTGGATCGGGAATCAGTTCGGTTGTAAGGATGCTGAAGCCCGCGTTCTCAAGCATGCTGCAGCTCGTATCGTTGTCGAATTGGCTCCAGTACATGTCGACGCCGGCGACCAGCCAGTCTGATTCGGTGCCAACCCAATCAGTCGTGCCGAGCACGGCAAAGAGGCGCCCTCCCGGCTGCAGCAGCCCGTGCAGGTCGGCCCACAGCTCTTCGTGCTGCTCTCGCGGCACGTGGATTATCGAGTAGAGCGCCGTGATCGCGTCGCAGCTGCCACTCTTCAGCGGCAGGCTTGCCATGTCCGCGAGCAGAAACGACGGCCCCGCATCAAGCTCTCGTCCCAGCTTCAGCTGTCCCGGTGAGATGTCAACGCCGGTCACGTCGAACCGCTCGCTCAGATACGCGCCGTACGGGACACCCGATCCGCACCCGAGGTCGAGCACGCGGGCGCCCTCCTTGAGGTCCTTCGTCACGCGATCCAGGTGTTCGACCATGTAGTCCTTCGGGGACCGCTCGCGCCACCCCATGTATTCCTCAGCGATGCGATCATAGCCATCGGCGACGAGGCGCTTGGCGTCAGTGCCTGACAGCATCTTGGCTCTCCTCACTAGGCGCCACAGGGGGCGTCCCGCGCAGCTCCCGCCACGTGCGGCGTAGTCGCTGGAGCATCGTCACTAGGCGAGCGCCCAGCCAGACCCCCAGCAGCGTCGTTCCACCGATCAGTCCGAAGAAGACCGCCGACACAAAGAGGCCGTCGCCGCGCGTCTCGCCGAGGCCGCTCCGGCAGTCCCAACAGGTCGCGGCCCAGATCGTAATCGACCCGATGTACAGCGCGTAGGCGAACACGATGACGCCGGCGGCGACGAACGGCGCGCGCCGGTATCGCGCGCGGGAGAGCCCGGCGATGATGCCCAGCACGGGAAGAATCGCGACCAGCGTAGCGATGCTCATCCTGATGTCATGGTGCTCGGGGAGCGCCGAAAAGTCAACCGCGCTTCGCGGCGCGCTTCCGCCGCCTGCGCAGCGGCTGGCACTGGGGACAGAAGTGGGCGCTGCGTTGCGCCAGCTTCATCCGCTCGATCGCGGTGCCGCAGGTGCGGCAGGGCCGCCCCTCACGGCCATAGGCGACCAAATACTCCTGGTTCTTGCCGGATTCGCCGTTCAGATTGACGTGGTCGCGCAGGCTCACCTCCTCGCCCGCCGCGTTGCCGACGCTGCTACCCAGGTTCGCGAGCCCCTGCTCCAGCGCTCGCACGATGCCCTCGTGCAAGTGGCCCACTTCGGCCTTCGTCAGGCTCTTGGCGGGACGCTTCGGATGGATTCCGGCGTAATGAAGCGCCTCGTCGGCATACAAGTTGCCGACGCCCGCGATTGCGGCCTGATCGAGCAGCACGGCCTTGATCGCGGTCGTGCGTTTCTTCAGCGTCTCGCGCAGCACGTCGCCGGTGAACGCTTCGTCGAGCGGCTCAGGGCCGAGCTTGGCGAGGATCGGCGCGGGGTCGTCCGTCAGCCACATCGTGCCGAACTTCCGCAGGTCGACGAAGCGCAGCTCATTGCCGTCGTCGAGGCGAAAGCGCGCGCGGATGTACGGCTCATCGGGCGCCTTCACCGGCCGCAGCAGCACGTTGCCCGACATGCGCCGGTGCAGCACCCACCACATGCCCTTGTCCAGCGCGAGCATGAGGTACTTCCCGCGCCGCGACACGCCCTCGATCCGCCGCCCGCGCAGCCCCGCCTCGAACACCTCGACCGGCATCTCCTGCACCAGCCGCGGCGCGTCCGGCGACACGCTCGCCTTCGTGACCTTCCGCCCGACGACCGTCGCACGCAGGTCGCGCGCCAGCGTCTCTACTTCAGGCAGCTCGGGCATGGGCAAGTCGAGGCAGAAGCTGGGGCCTAACTGGAGGCGGACGATGTACCCGAGGCGAGTTCCTCCAGCTCCACCCGTTTGAATACGTCCCTGCCGCCTAGGCGCTCCGCGGCGTCAAGTACCTCGAGGCCGGCCAGATAGCCATCGGAATCGTAGTCGGCGGCGAGGCCCTCGCCGATGTGCTTGGTTGTCACCGTACCTTCTCGGAAGCGGATGTAGAGAGCGTCGACTTCGGGGTCATATGTGATCTTCACCGATCAACTCCTAGAAGTAGTAGACATACACCGTGACCACGACGATCTCTTCGTCCTCCTCAACGAAGATCGACCGTACCTGCTTTGTAGCATACATCGTCCCGTTCCACTCCTTACCGAACGTGAAGTTCTTTCGGCACTCCAGCCTTTGGAGTTCAGCGGGAGTCCATTCTGCTGTTCGGATCGCCTCCTCGATTTCGTCCTCTGAAGTACCACGGGACGCGATCTGCGCTTGAGCGTGGAGCGAGAGGCGAATAGGTTTCATCTCGCGAAGCGCGGAGCGCACGCCAGCGTCTCTACTTCAGGCAACTCAGGCATGGCAAGTCTCCGGACAGACCTGAAGGTCTGTCCGGAGACTACGTGCGAACAGGGCACGTCTTCGTAGGGGCCGACCTTGAGGTCGGCCCGCGAGGCGCTCATCCTCGCGCGACGTTGCTTATCTAAAGGAAATGTCATCGCCCAAGGCCTAGTGTCGACGTGCCCTGCACAGGTGCGGACTCCTAGTATCAGTCCTTCTTCCAAAAGGTAACCAGCCTGTGGAGACTCATAGTAAAGATTGGGGTGGCACCTGGCATCACGAAGAAGACGCCGGACGTACCGGCGTAGGCCCCATCCAAGCGGCTGAACGAAACCTCGTGCGGCCCTTCCTCTAGGTCGGGATCATCGTCAAAGTCCGCGGGATACATCGCCCTCACAATTGCATCTCTCACCAGTATTTCAGCACGCAACCATCTATTGGAAGGCGTACGAATCGTGCAACGATAGGCCTGGGTCTCCACTTCTCCATACACGTGGAGCCTTACCTCGAACTGAACTCCTGGACTTGGAAACTCTGGTACGGTCTCGATCCACTCTTCTTCACCCACGACCTCAATTTTCTGCCAGCGTCGCTCAACGGCCTCTCCATATAGCGGCGTCAAAAGCCGCGCAACGGCCCGAGTGGTTCGTTCACCTACTTGAGACTGAGTTCTAAAGATTCGCAACGCTAGTAACAGGGTCACCAGACCAACAGCAACGCCAATGCCACCCAGAACCACACCCGAGATGTCCAACTAGCCCACCGCCAACATCGAACTCATTTAGTCATGCTCCCGCGCCCGCTACGCCTTCACGGCCTTCATATCGCCCCAGGACTTGCCAATCTTGACGTCAACCTTGAGCGGCACCGCCAACTCCAGCGACTGCGGCATGATGCGCAGCGCCATCTCCTGCACGTCGTCGCGCTCCTTGGTGGGGCCCTCGAAGATCAGCTCGTCGTGGACCTGCAGGATCATGCGCGTCGCCATCTCGCGCTGGCGCAGTTCCGCGTCGATCTTGTTCATCGCGATCTTGATGATGTCGCTCGCCGCCCCCTGCGCGGGCATGTTCACGGCGATGCGCTCGGCCGCCGCGCGGGCCTGGAAGTTCGACGATCTGATCTCGGGGATGCGACGCTTGCGGCCGGACATCGTCTCCGCATAGCCCAGCTCACGGCAGCTTGCGATGACGCCCTCGCGCCACTCCTTCACCTTGGGGTACTTCTCGAAGTAGGTCTCGATGAACTCACGCGACTCCTCACGCGAGATGCCCTCGCGCGCGGAGAGCCCGAACTCGCTGAGGCCGTACAGCACACCAAAGTTGAACACCTTCGCGCGACGCCGCTCCTCGTCTGTCACCTTGTCCATCGGCGTGCCGAACACCTGCGACGCCGTCGCCGCGTGGATGTCCTCATCGTTCTGAAACGACTGCAGTAGGCCGGGGTCGCCGGAGAGATGCGCGAGAATGCGTAGCTCGATCTGCGAGTAGTCCGCCGACAGCAGCACCGGCTTCGCGCCGAAGTCGCGCGCGACGAAGCAGCGCCTGATCTGGTTGCCGAGGTCGGTGCGCACCGGGATGTTCTGCAGATTGGGATCCTGCGACGAGAGGCGGCCCGTGGCGGCGACCGTCTGGTTAAAGTTGGAGTGAATGCGCCCGGTCTCGCTGTTGACGAGCGCGGGCAGCGCGTCGATGTAGGTGGACTTCAGCTTCGAGAGTTGCCGCCATTCGAGCAGGACGTCGATCACGGCGTGCGCGCCGCGTAGTCCCTCCAGGGCGCTGGCATCGGTCGTATAACCCAGCTTCGTGCGGCGCGTCTTCGGCAGCCCCAGTTCCTCGAAGAAGAGCTGTGAGAGCTGTTGAGGCGAGCCCAAGTTGAACTCGTGGCCGACCTCCTCGTAGGCCTCCTGTTCCAGCTTCGCGACCTGCTCACCGAGGTCGATCGACATCTCGCGCAGGGAGTCGCTGTCGACGGCGACGCCGGCCTGCTCCATGCGCATCAGCACGGGCACGAGCGGGATCTCGATGTCGTTGTACAGCGGCATCAGGTCGTCGTCCTTCAGCTCGGGCTCGATCCGGGCCCGCAGGCGGCCCGCCATGTCGACGGCGCCGCAGGCGAACGGCGAAGCCTGTTCCGCGCTGACTTCCGTGATGGAGACCTTCTTCGCGCCCTTGCCGACCAGGTCGCTAAGCGGCGCTAGGTCGACGCCGAGCCGTTCCGTCGCCAGCCATTCGACTTCGAGCGAGCGGTCGCCCAGCAGGTAGGCGCCGATCATCGTGTCGCTGACCAGGCCCTGCACGTCGACGCCGTAGCGGCCGAGTACCTCCATCGCGAACTTGGCGTTGTGGCCCGACTTCGCGATCTTGGCGTCCGCGAACAGGGGGCCGAGCTTCTCGACCACGGCTTCGATCGACAATAGCTCCGGGTCAGTGAGCCCACGCTGATGGCTAACGGGGACGTAGGCCGCATTGCCGGGCGCCCACGAAAACGAGAGTCCTGCCAGCGAGGTCTGGAACGCGCTCTCGGTCGTTGTCACCACGCCGAATGTGAACGCCTTTGCCGTTTTGAGCTGCTTCGCGAGCGCGGTCAGGTCCTTCGCCGAGTAGACCGTGCGATATTCGGTCTCGACCGCTGGCGCCGCCTTCTTAGCGGGCTCTTTGCCGTCGTCGCCGGCCTGGCCAGGCAGCCGCGGGATCAGGCTCTTGAACTCTAACTCGACGAATAGTTCCTCCAGTTTTGTGCGGTCGTACTCCTGTACTACCGAGCCTTCAAGATCGAGTTCCACGGGCGCGTCCCGCCTGATCGTCACCATGTCCTTGCTGTGGCGTGCGACGTCTTCGTGCTCGCGCAGGTTCTCGCGTAGCTTCTCCGGCGTCACGTCGTCGATGTGCTCGTAGAGGTTTTCGATGCTGCCAAACTCGGTGATCAGCTTGAGCGCAGTCACTTTCCCGACCTTGGGTACGCCGGGGATGTTGTCCGACGTGTCGCCCATCAGGCCCTTGAGGTCCGGCATCTGATCCGGCGTCACGCCGTACTTCGCCGAAGCGGACTTGGCGTCATGGGTCACGTTGTCGCGGCCGTACACGCCCAGCATGAAGACGCGCACGTTGTTCTCGATCAGCTGGACGATGTCGCTGTCGAGCGTCACGAGGTACGTCTCGACGCCGGCCTGTTCGGCCTGAGCCGCCAACGTGCCGAGCACGTCGTCGGCTTCGTAGCCGTCCGCCATGTAGATCGGGATATTGAACGCGTCGATGACCTCCTTCGTGCGGTCCATCTGCGCGACCAGTTCGTCTGGCGTCTTGCGTCGCGTCGCCTTGTACGTCGCGTCCTTCTCGTGGCGGAACGTCTTCCCTGGGGGGTCTAGAGCGACCGCGACGTGCGTCGGCTTCAGTTCGTCCAGAACCGTGAGGAGCGTGTTCGCGAACCCGAACGGCACGGTCACAATCTCGCCGGTCTTGCGTACGGTCAGCGGCTCTTTGAACGCGTAGAAGGAGCGATAGATGATGCCGTGGCCATCGAAGATAACCAGCTTCGGTTTCGTTGCGGGGCTCACCGTGCGATTATAGCACCGCCAGAAGAACGTCTATATCTGTCCAGGGCTCGCCAGAACGCATCCGGAGAAGGCGCAGAGAGTCCGGTTACTCGTTGTCGTCAGGCTTGTGTTCAGCCACCTCAGCTTCCCAATCGCCAGAACTTGGTATCAGCGTTTGGAGCTGCCTGCGGATGAAACTATCCAGCAGGGGAACGGCTAGTGAGTACTTTCCCCACCTATTCTTGTAGACGAGGCCCACCTTAGAGAGCGAGCCCAGCATCTGATTCACGTGACTCTTACTGAATGGCTTTTCCAGGAGTTCTTGCGACTTTTCGACTATCTCTTGAACGGTGAACTCATCAGCGCAATTTTCAAGCAGTGCGATAACCCCTAGGAGATCACGTTGCCTGTCTGTTGCGCGCGCCCAACGTCCTGCAAAGAAGTCTGAGTCGAGCTTGTCGATGATCTCTCGCATTGGTATTTCACGTAGATCTTCGCCCGCAGTAATGTTGGCCGTCCAGACATCGAACAATTCTCTGCAGACATATTGGATGAAATACGGATATCCCAAAGTAGTGCCGTAGATAACGTCCATGCTGCCGTCTCCGAACAGGATCGTGGATCCTGAATTGGCTACCGGAACAAGAATCGCTTGCTCGGTGTCCTCTCTGTTCAACCTGTCCAGTGTTACGACATGGAACATTCGCTCGGCGTATGTCCTAGCTTCAACTAGATTAGGGAACAGAGTCGGCAGGCCGGTTAGGATCAGGAGGAATCGCATCCCCTTCCTCTGGATGGATTGGAAGACATCTAGGAGTAGTGATAAAGGATACTCCTCCTTCTCAGCGTGGTCGGCCATATTCTGCGCTTCATCGTAGGCGAAGACGATTCCGCGCTTACCAAGTGGGTCAAGATAACTCCAGACGAGTTCCAAAACGGCCTTGAGCTTGTCCGCAGAGAGACCTGGTGTTAGTGCCCAGATCTCGTAGAGTGTGCTGAAGTCTAAGAATCTGGGCGAGTCTGAGGGGCCCAACCCAACTGCTGGAGTGTCGCCAATCTTGATGTTGGATGTCGCAAGAGCTAGATCCGTTAGGAGGCGTATAGTCATTGTCTCTTCACTAACGCTGCTTGCCTCAGACAGATCGGTGCCAACCCAAAGCCAGCCACTTTGAATAGCTATCGGCTTCAAAGCCTCCAACAAGACGGTCTTCCCGACCCCACGCAGGCCAGTCAGCACCATATTCTCGAATACCACCTCCTGCTCCAGCATGTGTCCGAATTCGCCCTTCTCTCTCTCTCGACCAGCCAGATAGGGCGGTACGTGGCCTGCTCCTGGCCGAAATGGATTCGCGGCGGCTAAGTTAACCATTGATCATCTCCATCGCTAAATTCATACTGCATCATAAATATAGCATGGGTTCTCAACTTGTGTCAAGTAGTAACACTAAACTTAGTATCATCACTGGACATCTGTTAACTCTACGCGGCGCGTCCAACTTAGGACTACTCTACAGCCTGATTGGAATGAACCATACAAGTGAATGGCTCTTTCTGCCAGTAGCAGCCTAGTGCCCCGCCATCAGCCGGTCGCGCTGCTTCTCGTCGAGCGCCAGATCGATCGCCGTCCACGCCATCGCGAGCGCGCCGTCGTAGACCGCTCTGTCGGCGGCTTCCGTGATGCAATGCGCCGCGAACTCGGGCTGGTGATTAACCGCGGGCAGCGAATCGATGCCGATCATCGGGTGGATCGTTGGCATCACGAGCGAAACGTTGCCCATGTCGGTCGAGCCGCCCGACAGATCTCGCCGTCCGCCAACGTCCGCGAACGTCCGGCCCAGCGCCTCCGCATTGTGGCGATACACCTCCACCATGGCGACGTCATGCTCCATCTGCGCGTACGGTGTCTTCGTCGTAATCTCGAGCGTCGCGCCCGTTGCGATCGCTCCCGCCTCGAAGCAGCGGCGGACTTGTTCTCTCATCTTGTCCAGGTGTTCGAGCGACCGGGCCCGGACGCTGTACCTGGCAGCCGTATGCGCGGGGATGATGTTTGGCGCGTCGCCCCCGTCCGTGACGATGCCATGCACGCGGTCCGTCGACCTCATGTGTTGGCGCAGCAGTCCAATCGCGACCTGGGCCACCGTCAGGGCGTCCGCGGCGTTGATGCCCTGCTGCGGGGCCGCGGCCGCGTGGGCAGACTTGCCTGTGTACTTCACTCCCCATTGCTCTATTGCGATCATCATCGGCTCCAGCGTGTCCATCGGCGCCGGATGGACCATCATCGCTGCGTGTTGGCCTTCGAACGCGCCGCGCTCCAGCAGCAGGATCTTGCCGCCGCCGCCCTCTTCCGCGGGCGTGCCGAACACGGTCACCGTCAGCCCAACGTCGTCGGCCACTTTCGCCGCGGCGAGGCCCGCGCCGATGGCCGCCGTCGCGATGATGTTGTGTCCGCAGGCGTGGCCGATACCGGGCAGCGCGTCGTACTCAGCGCAGATGGCGATGTGGAGCGGCCCGCTGCCGGAACGAGCGATGAACGCCGTTGGCAGGTCGTGGACACCCAGCTCCACGTCGAACCCGCCCTCCGACAGCGCCTCCGCCACCCAGGCTGACGCCTTCTCCTCCTTGAACCGCAGCTCCGGATTCGCCTGGATCCGATGGCTCAGATCGACCAGCCCGTCTCGGGCCGTGTTCATTCGTTCGCGAGCAGCTTCCTTCGCGTCCATACTCACCCCTCCCAGCTACCGCGTAGCTGACGCTGACGTGCCAGCCTAGCAGCGTAGCTAGGGCGGAGTATAGCAGGGGAGCCGTGATATAGCCGCGCTACCTGAGCTGATAGAGCAGCGTCCGGCCATCGATAGTGGTGAGCGTCAACGCAGAGCCGGACAGTGGCTGCAGCCAGCCCGTCTCGGCGTCCAGGATGACTAAGTTGCCCCAAACGGGCTCAGCGAGTTGAACATCCTGCCACGTGGCACCGCCGTCTTCAGTACGGAGCAGCCTTTCTTCGCAGCCGCCACGACAGAAGCGAGTGCTGAGCCAACCGTTTTGCTCATCCGCGAACGCCATAGCCATGACCAGCACGTCATCGGGCGCGAACTCAGACCACGTTTCGCCACCGTCTGTAGTTCTGAAGACGCTGGAATTGCAGGGCTGGGGAAAACAGTATGTCGTTGTGAACCACGCTACGTCAGCAGAGACAGCATCAACAATGACGCCTTCGTACACTGTGAGATTGCGGATGAAGTTCCACGTTCGACCGCCGTCTGTCGTGCGGAATATCCGCCGGGCCGGCGCGAACACCTCCTCCTCCACGTCGACTACCGCCCACGCTGTGTCCCCATCAATGACCTTGAGGCTCTGGATGCGGCGAACCCCGCCCATCAACTGTTCCTCCCAATGCTCACCGCCATCCTCCGTTCTGTACATAGCCTGTTCCGTCACGAGCCAGCCACGCTTAGCATCGGGAAATTCGATATCCCTGACGAAACCGAAGCCGCTGTCGTCGCCTTCCTCCGGAAAGATTCGCTCCCAACTTTGGCCACCGTCCACCGTCCGATGCAGCACCTCGTCAGCAGTCACAAATCCTTGAGTAGCATCGATGAAATCCAGTGTGAACCGGCCGCCAGCAAGCTCGCCTACGGCCTTCCAGGTTAGGCCGCCGTCTTTAGTCTTCATGAAGAGGCCGTTCTTCACAGTGAAGCCGATGTCAGCGCTGATGAATTCGAGGTCGCCCAGCCCGACTGCGGGTGTCCGCATCACTTTGAAAGACGCCGCGCCGTTCGTGGAGCGAAGGCTTGTGCCCTGGCCGGTGATGAAGATCGCATCTCCGAATGTCCTAAGATTGGAGACCAGCGGCCCCCTCTGAGCGACAATAGCTGCCTGACGTTGCCACGTCTCTCCGCCGTCTGCCGTCTCCAGCACAAACCGTTCACACGGGCAGTCATCCTTGTCTTCCGTCGCGACAACCCATCCCGTGTCAGCGTCTCTGAACGCGAGTAACCGGTAGGACGTGTAGCCGGGAGGCGCTTTCAGTGCCCACGTTCGTCCACCGTCCCTAGTTGCGTAAGGGCCTTCCGAACACGACGCGATAGAAAAGCACCGGCCCATGACCCAACCGTGTTGTTCGTCTGTGAAACTAAGCTCGCTTAGCCAGGCCGGAAGTTCCGTGTCCAGGAGGTTCCACGAACGCCCTCCGTCTCGAGTAGAGAAGACGGCCCCTGAGATGCCATCACCACATGAGCAGGAGCCAATAGCCCACCCGCTCTCGCCGACAAATGTGATTTCATCGAACCAGGCGTCTGCCGGCGTTTCCAGCTGCTCCCAGTTTGCTCCGGCGTTGGTCGTGTGTAGCAACACGGTCGGCGAGGGATAAGAGATTTGATCGCCGGAGCCTTCTCCAGACCCCACCACCCACGCCTCGTTCGTATCGATCACCTCGATGTCCTTGAGGTGGATGTCCGTACCGGAGTCTTGCTCAGACCAGGTTTGGCCGCCGTCGTCGCTTCGGTAGATCGCGCCGGACGAGGCAACGATCCATCCGTGCATGGCGTCCACGAAGTCGACGTCGTTTCCCGTGACCCGGGCGATCTCCTCCCACGTCGCGCCGCCGTCCGTCGAGTGCAATAGCCCACCGCCTGCGGTCATCCAGCCTTCATCATCGCTCACGAAATCGACCGCGCCGAAGTTCGGGCTGGGCCGGTCGAGAATCTGGACGGCGGTCGTCGCGGGTATCACGGGCGCGGTAGCGACCTCCTCCCCGCCGCGCGTCGCGAGCAGCCCCCAGACCAGCAGCCCCAGCCCTGCCGCGATCGCCACCGCCAGCCCGCCCGCGATCACCGGCGTGAGCCAGCCCGGCAGCCAGCCGAGCTTGAGCCTGCGCCAGAAGAACAGCGGCGCGAGCGCGCCCGCCGGCCATGGTCGCGTTTGGCCTTCGGCCCAACGCGCCGCGTCATGCCGGTTGTCGAGCGCGAGCTTGCCGAGGATCTCTGAGACGTGGTACTTCACGCCGTCGATGCTGATGCCCAGCCGCTCCGCGATCTGCTCGTTCGAGCGGCCCTCGCGGACGTGGCCCAGCACCTCCCACTCGCGAGGCGTCAGGATGTCGGGGTGCTTCGGCCGGCCACGGCTGCTCATCGCACCGTCTAGCATACTCGCTGAAGCGCCGAATTACACTACACTTTGATCCGCAGTCATGCCACCAAAGAAGCGCCGCAAGAAGAAGGCCAAAGAAAAGCCGCCAAAGCCATCGTTCCTGCAGCTCAGGAGCACGAAGTGGCTGGCCGCCGCGGTCATCACGCTGGCGATCAGCATCGGCGTGGGCGTGCTGGGGGCCGTGACCAGCGGCGACGATGCGGATGGCGGCAGCGTGCCGCCGACGGCAACCGCGCCAGCGGAAGGCTAGGCCTAGGCCTAGGCGAAGCCCAGGACTAAGCTGCGCTTAGGGCTCGAACGAGACGAGCTGGAAGATCTGTAGACTGTTGTCGTAGAAGAGCAGCTGGTGCTCCGGCGTGTCGGCGAAGAAGGCAACCTGGTCGACGTCGTCAGTCGTGATGTCGACCCGCCAGGCATCGAATGTGCCTGCTGGCACCGTGATCTCTTCCTTCTCCCTGACGCGCAGCCCCACGTCCCGCGCCGCGCCGCCCTGGTTTACAAGCACAGCGGTGTACTTCGCCTCGTAGCCTTCCTCGAAGCGAATCGTGCGCCAGATGAAGATCGACGACTCGTTGTCGTAGTAGACCTCCTCGTCCAGGCGTCGCGGGACCTCCCGCGGGTCGTCGTCGCCGGTGAACTCGACGACGCGGATCACCTGTTCATCACGGTCGTACTCGCCCTCGACGGCCTCAGTCTCGCCGTCGATCACGCGCTCACGGCGGACGGAGAACGGCTGTAGCGTCTCGTCGTCGACGACCACGGTGCTGACGTCGCTGTTCGCGTCGGCTACGAAGCTGAGCGTGAGCTGGTACCGATCGCCCTGCCGTTCGACCGTCAGCGTGCCCGTGCCGCACTCTTCTTGCGTACCGCGGTCGAGCAGCACGTATTCAGCGCGTTCGTCGTCCGACCAAGGGACTCCGGACACAATCTCATCGCCCTCCTGAGCGCAGGTCACCCGACTCTCGAAGCAGGCTACCGCCAGCGCAAACATCATACCGGCGAGGACGGCGACAGGCGCGAGCTTATGCATCTAGGCTGCCTCCTCAATCGCGTGGCGGACTCGCTCCAGCGCGTCCTCAATATCGTCTCGCGTCACGCCGTAGTGGGTGACGAAGCGGATACGCCTCGGTCCAAACGCGGACGTGAGGACACCGGCGTCACGCAGCTTGCGTTGGAACGTCTGGCCATCCTTTACGTCGACGACCAGGATGTTGCTCTGAACGCGCTCGGCGTCGACATGCAGACCCGGCAGTTGTGCCAGCCCTTCTGCCAGCAGCTTCGCGTTCTCGTGGTCCTCGGCGAGCCGATCGATCATCGTCTCGAGCGCGACGATTGCCGGCGCGGCGATCACGCCCACTTGGCGCATGCCCCCGCCCACCATCTTTCGAGCGCGCCGAGCCTTGGCGACGAACTCCTCTGTGCCGCAGACGATCGACCCAACAGGGGCCGACAGCCCCTTCGAGAAGCAGAACGTGACGGAGTCGACGTGCTCTGTGAGCTTAGCCGCGGGCACGCCCAACGCTACCGCCGCGTTGAAGATCCGCGCGCCGTCCAGATGCACAGGTATGCCGTACTCCTTCGCGATGTTCGCGACTTGGGCCATCTCCTCCACAGTCAGCACGCCTCCACCACAACGGTTATGCGTGTTCTCCAAGCAGATGACGGCCGTGCGAGGGAAGTGCACGTTCTTGAGCCGGATCACTTCTTCGATCGCGACCACGTCCAGCATGCCGCGGTCGTCGTTGGGGACGGTTCGTAGTTGTACAGAAGCGAGCGCTGGCACGCCGCCCGCCTCGTAGTGCAGAACGTGCGCCTCGCTACCGACGATCGCCTCGTCGCCCCGCTCGCAATGGGCAAGCAGGCACGTGAGGTTGCCCATCGTGCCGCTGGCAACGAAGACGGCGGCGGCTTTGCCCATCAGTCCCGCAGCCATCTCCTCCAGCCGCAGGACCGTGGGGTCCTCGCCGTGGACGTCGTCGCCCACGTCAGCGGCTGCCATCGCCTCGCGCATCGCGGGCGTCGGCTTGGTAACCGTATCGCTACGTAGGTCAATGACCTTTTCGTTGGACATAAAGTGGCTCGCCATGGCATTCTAGGCAGCCCGCCTCCTCGCAGGCAAGCGCCCCGCGTCCTCGCGGTCTGCGGGCTTGACAGCCATGTCATAATAGTCACGCTGGTAGGTTTCCCGGGCGGGCCTAGATGTAGGGGTGGCAATGGGGTTCAACGATCGCGAGCCCTCTCGAGCGCGAACGCGGGGCGGCACGCTGGCCGTGGGCCGCGTCCGGCTCGACCGCACAACCCGGCAGCTCGCGTTCGCTGGCGGCGTGGCGTTCGATCTGACTCCGACCGAACTGCGACTGCTATGCGCGCTGATGGAACAGCCCGGCCGGTACGTCTCCGCGCAAGCGCTCCTTGAGCAGGTCTGGGAGATCCCAGCGGGCACCGGCGGCGCGGAGATCGTCCGGGCGCATGTCAGCAACCTCCGGCGCAAGCTGCGCTCACATGGCGAGGACCCACAACTGCTGCGCACGATCCCCTACCAGGGCTACGCGATCGTCGTGGCCGAAGCCGACCACTCCTAATTCGTATCTAGCCTGATGCTCCGCGGCGCGGTTATAGGGGCTTCCCTACTGCCGAACTGACTTCTGCCTCGGAATAATGTGAGGGCTGAGGAGCGTGTGAGGCCGCGCGAGCGCCTCCGACAGAACGATGACGATATCCGCGACGCTCTCTAGGCCGGTTTCCCTCCCCACGCTTTTGCCCGGGTTGCAGCTTGTGGTTGGCCTAGGCATCTTCGTCGCGCTGGCGATTCCGCTGCTGACGGCCGAACCGGCCGCGCTGACATCGGACCAATCACTCTACATCTCCGAAGGGCTCAATCTCGCTGAGGGCAATGGCTTCACCTATTCGACCGGCGAGGCCGTCGCGCATCGGGGGCCGCTCTTTCCCGCCCTGCTGGCCACCGATTTCGCGATCGGCGGCTTCTCGATCGACAACGCTTACGTGGTACCCAAGCTCTTCGCGCTGGGGAGCGCGCTGTTGCTCCTGGCGCTCGGCTGGCGCTTCTTCGGCCGAGAGGCCGGCCTGCTGGCGGGCGTGCTCGCGCTCGCGTCGTCGCTGCTGACGACGATCGGCTCCAGCCTGTTATTGGACGGCACGCAGTCGTTCTTCCTGCTGCTGGCGCTGCTGATGCTCCATCCTGCCCTGAAGGAGGAACGTCCGCTGTACGCCGGACTGGCCGGCGGCGCGTTGGGCCTAGCGATGCTCACAAAGGAGTCGGCGTTGTTGTGGCTACCGCTCCCGTTTCTCGCGGTGCTGTTGGTGGGCCCCGCGGTACGAAACCCCGGCAGGCTGCTCGCCGCCTACATGGCCGGCTTCCTGGCCGTTGCGGGCTGGTGGTGGCCGTACGTGTTCGCCATGACCGGCGACGTCTACCTGCTGGGCAACTCATGGACGGCCGTGGCCTGGCTTGGGGCCGGCGGCATGGCCATGGCCCTGCTCACAGCCGTGGCAGTAGTGCTCACCCGGCGCACTTCGCCGATTAAGCTCAGCCAGAACGGCCGCTGGGCCCTCACCTCAGCGCTGCTGCTAGCGTGGGGCGCGCTGCTCATCGCCGGCATGGAGCAAAACTCCATGTGGGACGTTTCGCCGCACTACTTCACGAACGTGCCGGACTACACGACAACCGTGCTGGCATCATGGATGCAGCCGCTACCGCTGATCGCGGCCGCCTGGGGCTACGTGGCGTATCGCGCGTACAGGGGCTCGCTCGGCGACCGGCTGCTGGTGCTCGGACTGCTGCTGTTCCTGCCGTTCGCGCTCTTCGTGGCGAACCGCTCGCTCCACGTCAGCAATATGCTCCCGCTCGTCTACCTCTCCTACGCGGCGCTCGCCAGGAGCGCGGTCGATGCCGCCCGCTGGCTCGCGCAGCGCACGAGCGAGGGCCCCACGCGGGCGATCGTCGCGGGCGGCGCGGCGATCCTCCTCGCCGGGGCGTTCGGCTGGTTCGCGTTCGAGGAATCGCAGCGCGTTGTGCAGCAGCAGGACGCCTTCAACGCATCGCTCATGCAGGAAAGCAACTGGGCCAACCCGCTCGCGCTGGAGACGGCGGAGTGGATCGAGGAACACATCCCGGCAGGCACGCCGATCATGTCGGGCCGGCTCTACTCGACACACCTCTATTCGCTGACGGGCGCGCAGTACCCGTGGTGGCAGCTCCCGACGGTGCGCGTCGACATTGAGGACGGTGCCCCAGGCCTCAACGAGGCGCCGAGCCTGACGCGAGCGGGGACGCTCTTCCGTTGGGAAGACCACTCGATGCCTTCCGGCGAGGCGGAGCCCTGGCTCTACCTGCGCCGCCATCCCATAGACGGCTACTACGTGGCGCTCTCCGAACAGGACCTGATGGCCGGCCTGCGAGAGCGCGAGATCGAGTACGTCGTGCTCACCGGCGAGGACGACGGCTTCAGTTCGCTCAGCCTGCTGCCTTACTTCCAGACCCATCCTTACTTCAAGAGCGTGACGTCGTTCGTTGCGGACGATACGAACCAGGTGCACATCTTCCAGGTGGTAGGCTCGTTCGACGAGCCCACGGACGCGCCGGCGCTGGTGAACGGCGCTACGGTCGACGCGCTGGAAGACACGCTGGGCGCTGAGAGGGCGCAAGAGCTACTTGTGGGCCTCAGTCCCGGCGGCTACGCGACCAGCTCTGCCTACGCGGCTGTGCGACCACCGCAGACATCGGCGCGACCACCGGCGGATTAGGCCACGAAGGCGTCCTCCACGCCGGAGACTGTTTGGCAAAATCGCCTTCCGCGACCGATCTTATGATCAGTCTCGTATCTGGCATCGGCCAACTCGCTTACCATAACAGGCCCGCGTACCACGCTTAGCAACCTGCTCCAGCAACACGGTTCGCCCTGACCACGGGCAATGATCGCCGGGCGACACGAGAGCTGGAAGGCCCGCATGGCACTTGACAGCTTCTGGTCTCCCTGTACACTAGGGGCAACTGGTGGCGTAGCGTGAGTTGGCGCAGTTCCCTGAGCAGCCCCACGCACGTCGATGCTCTGAGCGGAGCGGTAGCGATGCTTACAGGACTGGCGAAACGATGGCGATTCGTTGCGGTTGCTGGCGTCGTCAGCACCTTAGCCGTCGGAATCCTGATCCTCAGCCTGGCGACATCTGGCGACTCAGCGACAGCAGCCAGCGGCGGCCCCGAGATGACGCTCAACGTCAAGGGCGGTGACTGCGACGACTTGGTCAGGCCCACGGAGTGCAACGTCGCCTTAGGCGCTACGTTCACGCTGTCCGTGGATGCGCTTGCCATCCCACCCACGGGGTACGCGCTTCTTCAGACGTACATCCACTTCGGCCCGGACTTGGCGTACCTTCCGACTGCCAGCCCTGCCGAAGAGGTCACATGGCCGGACTGTTCCGCCAACACCACAGTTCGCCAGCAGCTTGACTTTACGCTGCCTGGTTCCTCGATTTCATCCGAGGTCGTCAGCCACTCCTGCATAACAACTAGCACCGTCGAGCCATTTCCCCTCAGTTCGTTTGTCGGCAACGTCCTCGCCATCGATTTGTCATGTACCCCTGGTGATAGCAGCACCTTGTTGCGCTTGCTTCCATTTGATCATCCCATCCCAAGGTCGTTGGGGACACTGCTCTTCGATCCTAATGAAATTATTGTCATCCCCAAGGTTGGAGACCTTCTGCTCAACTGTGGCGCTGGCGGGCCTTTAGCAACAGCCACTCCTTCACCAACGCTTCCGCCTCCGCCTCCAACGCCAACAGGGCCAACGACAACGCCACGGCCAACGCGAACGCCGGCGCCAACGGCCTTGCCGGTCCCGAAGGGCAACGACAACTTCGCTGATGCCATCCCAATATCAGATCCGCTGCCCTTCAGTAACGTGCAGCTAGTAGACGCATCAGCCGAGCCAGGCGAGCCCAGTCCGTGTGCTACTCTCGCGCAGACTGTCTGGTTCTCGTATACACCACCCGTCGACGTCGTCCTGACCGCCGACACCGTCGGCAGCAGTAGAGGACTGGAGGCTGATTCAGCGTTGGCGGTCTACACAGGTTCCAGCATTACGACGCTCACGAACGTAGCCTGCGACGACGACAGTGGCCCGGACGTCGACGCCGAAGTCGTCATCAGTGCTGTCGCCGGAACAACGTACTACTTCCAGGTTGGCGCGAAAACCCGGGGCGCCCAAAACCTGGCCTTCAACCTGCACGAGCCACCGGCCAAAGGAAACGATAACTTCGCTGGCGCCGTCGTCGTCTCGACGGCGCTGCCATACAGCAACAAAGATGACGCCGGTGGCGCCACGCTGGAGCCCGGCGAGCCGCGTCCCTGCGCCCTGATCGACAACACGGTCTGGTACTCCTACACACCGGCATCCAGCGGTGTGTTCGCAGTGGACACCAACGGCAGTGACTACGACACCGCGCTCGCCGTGTACACGGGAGCCACGCTCGCCTCGCTCGTCAATCTCGGGTGCGACGACAACGCAGGTTTCTTGCGTAACTCGCGGATCGCGTTCGTCGCGCAAGCCGGCGTGACATACTACTTCCAGGTCGGCGGAGCGTTCGAGGCCCGCGGGAACGCAGTGCTAAACCTCTCGGCTGAGACGGCGCCCATCAAAGGGAACGATAACTTCGCGAACGCTACGGTCATCGGTCAGCCCTTGCCGTTTGCGAACAAGGAGGACACTGCAGGAGCAACCTTGGAGCCGGGCGAGCCGCGGAGCTGTGGCGGGACAGGCACCGTCTGGTACAAGCTGACCCCAGACTCTGATGTGGTCATCCGTGGCAACACATCGGGGAGTAGTGCAAATGCAAACCTGGCCGTATACACAGGCAATGACCCTGACCCGGTATTCCGGACACCTAGACTGTAGCGAGATGCTCGCTCAGAAAGGAGTCCAGGATGGGCAAACGGTACCCAGGAG
>QIFC01000068.1 GCA_003228685.1 Chloroflexota bacterium | reverse complement strand
TCCCCACGCGCCATATGGACGAGGCGTTCAAGGGATTCATCATGCTCAGCGCCGCCTTCATCTATTCGACGGTGATGCTGGGTCCGTGGGGTTGGCTGAAGGACGGCGCCAACCTAGGCGACGGCTCCGCTGGGGCCTTCCTCGTCTACGTGGCGCTCTTCCTAACCTTCACGCTCGTGGCGACGCCCGGCATCTTCCTCGTCTTCACCTGGCTTGCCAAGCTTCTGGCCGGGGCCAAGGAAGCGTCCGTGAAACGCCTCTTTGTCTCTTATGGCTATACCACCGTGCCCCTGGGTCTGGCAGCCTGGATCGCGTTCAGCATCAGCTTTCTCTTCACCAACGTGTCGTACGCCATACCCCTTGTCTCGGATCCCTTCGGCTGGGGCTGGAACCTCTTTGGCACCGCCGGTTATCAGTGGACCCCGTACTTTCCGCAACTCGTCCCGTACCTACAGACGCCGGTTATGTTGGTGGGACTGGCCTTGTCGATCGTGGTGGGACACCGCATTTCTCAGGAGAGTCTCGGCGACAGCCCTCAGGCGAGGCGTTCGCTTATTCCCATCGCCTTCCTGCTGACAGCCATCACACTGACCCTACTGTGGCTCTACATGGGCTAATGAACGATCTATCTATTGGAGGTAATGCAAAATGACCACACCGAAAAAGGAAGCGCCGGTTCTCGTGGCTACATTTCCAGGGGAGACGCAGCTCTGGGAAGCAGTGCGAGCACTGGAGGAGCACAAGATCGGACGCGACTTCATCGGCGTCCTTATCAACGAGAATGAACATGAACCTAACGGCCACAAAGAGGTTCACCTGCTCAGCGCGCTGGCGCCGCGCCGCCTCCATGAGGAGATACGGAACGACTTCGTCCGGTTCGAGGCGACGGACATCGGCAATCCCCGGGAGATGGCCGCCCGCCACGGCGCGATCCCGCATCCAGGAGCGTTCGAGGACCACGGCATGAAGCTGCCGATGGGCCTGGAGTTCCCAAACGCCAGGAGAAAGCGTCGCAAGGAATGAAGTTCAAGGGAGACGAAAGATGCGATTGTTAGAACCAGCAGCGGTGATCCTGGTCGTGTTGGGGCTTGTGGGACTGCCGACGGCCGCTCTCGGGTACGAGTCACTCCGCCACAACAGCCACGACGGCCAGGTGATCAACTTGGCGGGCGAGGATGGCGCTTGGAGCCAGGACACCATTCGGGTTACTCAAGGGCAGAAGTTGCGCCTGCGCCTGACCAGCAACGATGTAGTCCACGGCTTCATGCTGGAGGGCTACGGCATCGATATCGATGAGGTCTACCCCGGCAAGGTGCAGGTTATCGAAATCGTGGCCGATAAGGCTGGTATCTTCCCCTTCGCCTGCACCGTCCTTTGTAGCGACGATCATCGCTCCATGAGGGGCAAGCTCATCGTGGAGCCCCCAGGAGGCAGCGCATAGAAGATGCTCCAGAACGGAGATACCGTCCAGGAGCGGGAGAAGGCATGGCTATGAAGCTCAGAAATATCCTTCTGGTGGCGGGCGGCTCGTTATTCATAGGAGCAGTGATTTCCGCCTGCGGCAGCGTCAGCGGGGAGAGCCACACGCACATCGAGGAAGGGGCGCACCAAGAGGCGAACGTGCAGGTCGTCATGGAGGAGACTTGGGACGAGTGGACGTTCGCGCTTGACCGGACAGAGGTTGCGGCGGGCGAGGTCATCTTCGAGGTAACCAACGACGGCAAGTTCACGCACGAACTAATGGTTTACCCATCCCAGGACATCTCGTCGCTGCTTGAGGAGATGGTCGAGGCGGCGCGGACGGGCATAGAAGCGGAGCATACCGAGGAGATAGAGGGCCTTGTGGCGGACGCCGAGGGCGAAGACGAGTTGGTGCTGGCGCCCGACGAGAGCGGCAGCTTCGCCATACGATTGACTCCCGGAACCTATGAACTGGCCTGCCTGATCGTAGAGATGGTTGGGGAAGAGACCTTCACTCACTATGAGAAAGGGATGCGCGCCACCCTGGTGGTTCAGTAGGCGCACGGTGACAGCCCACACCACCGGGAGATGGCTCAAGAGGATGGCCCCGGGAATGAGCAGACCATAGGTCCCCGGGGCACGAGCTTTGCTCGCGAACGAATCAGTACCGCGCATTGACATCGGCCTGCCGCGCCCCGTGCTCGCGACTGGTACAATGGCTGTTGCAAGGTTAGGATCGTTGCGCCGAACGGGCGCGGTCCGGTGGAAACCATGAGATTCCTGCGGCGCCTCAGCCTCCAATATCGCATCGCCGCTGGCGTGATCCTCGGCCTCGCGGTGCTCCTTTCCGTTTTCGGCTTCTTGGCCGTCCGGGCCATCGGACAGAGCAAGGACGTGGCGTTAGCCGAGCGCCAGCGGCTGGCCGAAACGACGGCGGATTCGGTAGACGCGCTCGTGCAGCACGCTGTTGATCAACTGGATGCCGCCGCCGAGCTGGCGGCGACCGCGACAGGCGCCTGCGGGTATGACCAGATCCACCCTCTGTTTCACGTTCTGGGTACCTTCGATACGATATCGTGCGTGGACGCGGCCGGTCGCACTCTCTGGACCGTGCCGTCGACAGGGCGTCCGGCGGGCGGAGGCTTTGCCAGCGACCCACGCTTTGCCGAGGCCATCCAGTCAACGGAGACGAGGATCGTCCAGCTCGCCTCTCCCGATGAGGAACATCCTCCAATCGCCATCGTCGCCTCCCCTCTGAGCGGGCCAGAAGGTGACACGTCATCCGTACTCCTAGCCGAACTCCATCTCTCGCACATGGGAACGGCCCTGATCGCGTTGCCTAAGCAGAGAGAGTCCGTGAATGCGGAGATCGTGGACTCCCAAGGCTTCATCATAGCCCGCGCTGACGGTGGCGAGATCGTGGAAGCTGGACGGCACGCGGAGATCGTGCGGGATCTCGTCGTGGCCGGCCGGTCCGGCACCAAGATCCATGACGATCATGTGGTGGCGTACGAACCTCTCAATTTGATCCCGGGTGGCGTCGTCATCGAACAGCGCGAGGACCAAGCCCTGGCAGTCCCGAACGACCTGCAGCGGACAGCCATCATCTTCGGGATAGGCGCTATCCTTGTCGCGTCCGTGGCGGCGTGGTTCCACGCGCGCAGCGTTGTCAAACCGATCCGCGATCTCACCGGTGCCGCCGGCCGCATCGCCGCCGGCGCCCTCAACGACCCGATCATCGTTACTCGCGACGACGAGGTTGGCACGCTGGCCCGCAGCTTCGAGACGATGCGAGGGCGTCTCAAAGACTCGAGACAGCAACAGATCCGTTGGGAGAAGGAGTTGGAAGAGAGGGTTCGTCAGCGAACCGAGGAGCTCGAGCGCCGCAACCGAGAGCTAGCGGCCCTCAACGACATTGCCGCTTCGGTTAGTCGTTCGCTCGATCCCGAGACCATCATGTCGGCCTCTCTGGACAGGGTATTGGACACCATGCGGGCCGACGCGGGGAGCATCCTTCTGGCCGAAGGCAGCGCGAGTGGCAAGTCCTTGGGCGCTCACCGCGGGCTTCCGGAAGGATCTGAGCAGGGCTGTCTCGGCAGCGTAGTCCGCAACTGCCCGTGTGATCGGGCAATCCAGACGGGAGAGGCAGTCCTTGTCGAGGGTGGCACTAGCCTTGCCGACGAACTGCACGAGACGTGCGGCGCCAGGCTCTTCGCGTCTTCGGCCGCCGTACCGCTGCGGGCCAAGGATCGGGCGTTGGGAGTACTCCTCGTTCATTCACGGCGGCCACGCCACATTGGCTCACAGGACATGGCACTGCTTTCAGCCATCGGCAATACGGTGGGAGTGGCGGTAGAAAACGCGCTGCTGCACCGCGAACTGCGGGAGAAGGAGGAGGTGCGCACCCACCTGCTGAGTCGTGCTATCTCGGCCCAAGAAGAGGAACGGAAGCGCATCGCCCGCGAGCTGCATGATGAGTCGGCCCAACTGCTGGCCACGCTGCTTGTTGAGATTGGAACCGCGGAAGACCTCCTGCCGGACGCCGCCGGCCGGGCACGTGGCATTCTCAGCCGTGCCAAGACGGATGCCAGCCGCGCGCTGACCGGTATGCGTCAGATGATCCTCGATCTGCGTCCCTCGGCCTTGGACGACCTGGGGCTCGTGGCGGCGGTTCAGTGGTATGCCAACACGCGGCTGGAGCAGGCAGGAGCAACGGTTCATCTCAACATGGACCGCAGCCGGCGACGCCTGCCTGCCGCCATAGAGACCGCCCTGTTCCGAATCGCTCAGGAAGCGATCAACAACGTGGCCAGGCACTCGTCGGCGACTACCGTGAGCATCGGCCTGCGGTTCACCGACTCCGCAGTCTCCCTCACGGTGGAGGACGACGGACATGGGTTCGACACGACGGCGGTAGCTAGGGGCCAAAACGGCGGCGGCGGGCTCGGCCTGCTGGGCATGAAGGAGCGAGCCGCTCTTCTGGGCGGCCAGGCCACCATTGACTCACAACCGGGCCATGGAACGCGCATCGCTGTCGACGTTCCGCTGGAGAAGTAGTATGGCCGAAGACGAGAAGATCCGAATCCTGGTAGCCGACGACCATGCGGTGTTTCGAGAAGGAATACGACTACTCCTCGAGACCCAGGGTGGCTTCGAGATCGTTGGCGAGGCCGCAGGCGGCGACGAGGCCGTGAAACTCACTCGCTCCCTCCGGCCAGATGTTGTCCTCATGGACATCGGGATGCCGGGAATGAACGGGCTGGAGGCAACGCAGCGCATCCAGGAGACGAAGCCGGATAGCCGCATCCTTATCCTTACCATGCACGGGACCGATGAGTACTTCTTCCGCGCCCTGGAGGCGGGTGCGGCCGGCTACGTCCTGAAGGAGGCTGCCTCGACCGACCTCGTGAGCGCTATCGAGGCGGTCCATCGCGGCGGAATGTTTCTATACCCGTCCCTCGCCAGGAAGCTGGTAGAAGCGTACCTGCATCGAGTGGCCAGCGGCGAGCAGAAGTCAGCGTTTGAGAGCTTAACCGCCCGCCAGCGCGAGGTGCTCCAGCTGGTCGGCGAAGGGTTCACCAATCAGGAGATCGCCGAACAACTCGGCCTGAGCGTCCATACCGTCCAGAGCCACCGCATCCAAACCATGAATAAGCTTGGGCTGCACAATCGGGCCCAGCTCATGAAGTACGCGGTCCAGCTTGGCTTCCAGGCCGATTGAGCGACTGAATCTACCTGAAGCGCCCGGACCTATTAGGACAAAGCTAACATAGAGGAGCGCGTTCTCTCACCGGCCTTCTCCTCTTCTGCTGGGATGTAGTGCGCGAAAGAACCCTTGGCCTGAACGCGGACTCCGAAGATGAGCGCCGGCAGGCAATGCGCTACGCCGCCGACGAGCAGTATCGAGTCTGAGTCAGACGCCGGCGGCCCTCACAAAGGCCAGGACGCCGAACACGACGAACGTCACGGAGGCGCCGGCGCTCATCACCCGCTGCGGCAGCCGGGTTCCCGCGATCAGCCCAACGCCTATTGCCAGCGCGTCGGCCAGCACCATCCCCACGGTCGAGCCCAGCCAGACGCCGACGACCTGCGTGGTGGTGCCGGCAAGCGACACTGTAGCCAGCTGCGTCTTGTCTCCAAGTTCGGCGACAAAAAACGATACGGTAACCAAGCCCAGCGCCCCGAACGTCGAGGTGGTCGCCTTCTCACGTTCTGACGGTTCGAACCGGTCGCCCCGAAGGCTCCACGCGGCGAAGACGAAAAAGGAGACGCCCACGGCTATCAGGACGAACCGCTCTGGCAGCAGCTCGCCAAAGGCGCGGCCGATCACGACCGAACCGAGGTGCACCACGAGCGTGGCTACCGTGACGCCGGCGAGCACCACCCACCAGCGGAAGCGCGTCGCAAACCAGAGCGCGACCATTTGCGACTTGTCGCCGAGTTCGGCGACGAAGATGATGGCAGCAGACAAGAAAAACGCCGACACTGAAATTCCTTTCTCTGTCGGAGAACCAGTTACGATCATCTTGTCGCCTGTCAGAGCGCTGAAATAGGGCCGAAAAGACGAAAAACGTGCGCCGTATGGGTCGCAGTATTACGCGTGGGGTTTAAGTGACAGATCTAGACGTCGCTGTATCAGTCAGAATCCAGATGGGCCCAAGTGCTCCGCGAAGAACTTCAGCATGCGTTTCCAGCTATCTTCGGCCGCGTCCTCGTTGTAGTCCGCGTGAATTGGGAGCCGGCGGCCTATCGCTCGAACGACACCATCGTGCCGGCTCATGAAGCCATGGCCCGCATCGGGATAGACCCTCGCATCATGCGCCACGCCCAACCTCCGAAGGTGCTCCTCCAGCCGTTCGGCCCGGCGGCGGAACAGCTTGTCTCTCCCACCATAGCCAGAGATGACGGGGCAGATGCCTTCCAACTCCTCCGCGCGGTCCGGGACATCACCGTAGTAGGTGGCCACAACGCCAGCGCCGGAACGCGCGCCCAGCATCAGAGCGAAGCCGCCTCCCATGCAGAAGCCGGCCACGCCGATGCGTGCGCCGTCCACCTCGCGACGCTCGCTCAACCAGGCCTGCGTCGAACCGATCGCTTCCAGCGGCCTTCCTCCTCCGCGTCGATACGCGGCCACGGTTCGGAGGATGCAGATCGGCATCGGCCCTAGCCCGGCGAACAGGTCCGGGGCTACAGCCGCGTAACCGGCATCGGCGAACCGCGCGGTGATCCGGCGGATGTCATCGTTCAATCCGAGAATTTCGTGGATCACCACCACGCCCGGCCACGGCCCATCGCCCGACTCAGGCAGCGCGAGCGCGGCGGGCATGTCGATCCCGCCGGTTCGGATCGTGATCTCTTCTTCGATTGCCATGCTCTCCGCCCAACCAGCCCCGGGCCCTAGTAACCCCGCGCCCACCCACGGATATCGCTCGCCTCGATCCGCACGATCGTCCGGAGCGAAGTCCACGGCGCGATGTAGGCGTCGACCTCCGCCTCGGGAATATAGCGCGCGACGATCGCGCGCACCTCGGCGTCCATCCCCGGCGGGTCGATCAGCACCTCCGCCGTCCCGCGAGCGATCACGGCCGCGAACGGCGCCTCGTGCTCGGCGACGGCGATGCTCATCTGCGGATGACGGCGCGCGTTCTTCACCCAGGCCCGCGACCCATCGGTCCAGATCCTGAACGAGCCTTCGGCGAACCGATACCAGACTGGAACGCTGTGGACGTTTCCCGTCCGGCCGGCCGTCGCCACAATCGCCGTCAACGAGCGGTCCAGAAAGACCTGTAGCTCCTCTTCGTTCATGTCTGGCCCATGGTATCGAACACGAGCAACCCTCGACAGCAACATCCCACCAAAGAACCAAACCGTTATGCTGCCAACCGTGCATGATCTTCGTCCCACAGAGCGCAGCCCGTTGACAGGTAGCAACCCGTTCCGCGCCGGCATTGAGCACGTTCGCCGCTCCATCTTGATCGCAGACCAGGAATCGGCGCGCCGATGATGCTGCGCAACGAGCGTCCGTTCTATGGTTGGGTGATCGTTACCGTGGCCGCCGTGGTCTCCTTCTCTCAGATCAGCTTCTTCAACCCAGTCCTCGGCGTCTTCATTCAGCCGCTCACCGACGAATTCGGCTGGAACCGCGCGACGATCTCCGCCGCCGCTGCCATCGGCAGCCTTGGAGGAGCGGTGTTCTCGCCGCTCGTTGGCATGGTGATCGACAGGCAAGGCCCCAGGCTCGTCGTCGCGGCGGGCGGCGCGCTGATGGGGCTTTGTCTCCTTGCCCTCGTGCTCACGCCCGGACTCTGGTGGTTCTATCTCTTTTATGGCATCGGCAGGGCGACGGCCGTCGGGCCGACCAGCCTAGGCGCCACCGTCGCTACCTCAAATTGGTTCGTCAAGAACCGGGGCCTCGCGCTTGGCGTCATGCTCCTCGGGAACCGGGCGGGCATGGCCCTGCTGCCGCTCGCGGTCCAGATCGTGCTGCTGGTGGGAAGTTGGCGAACCGCCTTCTTCGCATTGGGCGTCATGGTGCTGTCGCTCTCCGTGCTGCCGAGCCTTCGCTATCTCCGTCGCAGGCCGGAGGATATGGGCATGCTGCCCGATGGCCTTGCGAAGGACATCGCGCAGACGCCTGCCGCCGAAGCGTCACAAGCGGAACAGCACTGGACCCTGCGCCAGGCCGTCCGCACGCCGGCCTTCTGGTTCATCACGTTTGCAACGTCTCAGATGTTCTTCGTCGGAGGCTCTGTGAACCTCCATCAGATGCCACACCTCATCGATCAAGGCCTCTCCTCGACCGTCGCGGTCGGCGTCATCAGCACGTTCGCCGTTGCTGGAGGTGTAGGCGGCGTCCTAGGTGGACTGGCACAACGCCGTTTCGGCGTCCGTTGGATGTTCTCCGTTTCGCTCGCCGGTGCGTCGCTGGGCCTGGTGCTGCTGATCCAGGTGGACCGCCCCGCGCTCGCCTACGTCTACGGCGTCTATTACGGCCTGGTGTTCGGTTCGGTCATCACGATGATGCAGGGAGTCTACGCCGAATACTTCGGCCGCGAATCGCTCGGCAGCATCCGCGGCGCCGTCGCGCCGGTGCAAATGCTGTTCAATGCCACAGGCCCCGTGCTTGCCGGCTTGGCGTTCGACATTACCGGTAGCTACGATCGCATCTTCTGGGCGTACGCGGCGGTGCTGTTGCTCGCTGCCGTGTGGATGGCCCTAGCGCGGCCGCCCAAATATCCCACGACGACCTCGTAGCCTCGATCTAACGCAGACATCACTCCGGTTGGCCAGGAGGTTCGATGTCGGAGGGCTATGACGCACTTGCGAGGTCGCGCCAGGAGCGTGTCACGTTGGATGTCGCAAACCTGAGATCGCTGTACCTGCTAGCGGACGGCGCACTCTCCGACGACGCTGGATTGCGACCTGAGCTTAAGAGGAGTTCGTTGAACCAGACAAGAAACCGCTGAATACTCGCAGCGTTCTCTGAATACGTTGCCGCCTTGAGAGTCCAGAGCACTCCCTGAACGACGAGGTGCTCACCGAAGCGCTCGAACACCTTCCGGGCGCCGGCCGCGCCCGTCTCCGGCAGCAGTGCAACTACGAAGGGGTTCCCCTCGAAGATCGTAATGACGTCACAAGTCCGGAGCAGCCTGAGAGCGCGTTCCGATGCGGCCATGGCTGCTTGTAATTGCGCCCGCTGGTTACCAAAGTCTTGTGGGCGGAGTATGACGACGGTGAAGTCTCGCTTGTAGCGGGCGTAGCGCTCAATCTCGATACCAAGGACGTGGCGGAACGTCTCCCCGCTGCAGAGTTGCTTCTCTCCCTGCTCCGTGCCGCTTTCCGATGCTGGCATCAGATTCGCCATACCTCTGCTTACGCCGCTCTTGGCATCGTCCCCTACCGTGAGTGGAATCTCGGCATTGAAGTCGCATACCCCTATAGGCAGTTCCCTCACCTGCCGCTCTCAGATCGGCGGAGCGCGCCCCCTGTTGCGCCCGTGAGGTCTCGCCAGTTACTCGACACGTCTGATGTCGCATGCCACAACCGTTCGTGCCATCTCCGAGGGATCCGTCTCAGGGTCAGAGTTCTTGAGGAATTTGCTGAACCGATCCAGAAAGTACTCAACGCTCGCGGAGTGCTCTGGGTAGGCCGCCAGCTTCAGTATCCAATCCGCTCCAGACGGCACCAGTTGCTCTTCAAAACGATGGAACACAGTACGGGCGCCGGCCGCGTCGGTTTCCGGCAAGAGGGCAACCACAGAGGCGCTGCTATCGAACATTGCCACGACATCGCATGTCCGGAGCAGCCCGAGCGCCTGCTCCGAAGCGGCCCGGGCCACCTGCAGGCGGGCCGGATGATCGCCAGAAGCTGGTGGTCGGATCAGTACGATCGTAAAGACTCGGTTGTAGCGCGTGTACCGCTCAATTTCGACACCGCGATAGTGGAGAAACGTCACCGCACTGCAGAGCTGCTTCTGTGCTCGCTGCCTTACGCCTTCGGACTCGGGGATCGCACCCACTACACACCTCTTCGCGCCGCTGGACGCAACATCCTATTAGGTCCATGGAGTTTCGGCCAAGAAGCGCCTTGCAAGTTTTAGCGAGTTCCCTCAGGAGGACCAAACTATGTCGGCATACTGGGAGCCATACAGTTGATATCTACCCGCTGCGACGCCGGGAGAGTTGGAACGCTGTAAGGGCCAGGAACCCGACAGCCATCAGCACCAGTGCGCCCCATCGCAGCAGCAGGTCCTCAACAGCAAAACCACTGTTGGCGGTCTCGTACGGTATTCCGCTCGTGATCCTCATCGCCTCCACGGTCCAGTGAGTAACCATGAAATATGAGAGTATCTGGCTTAGCGTACCCGTAGCCGGTACGCCCACAAAGATCAGTTGGGGGATTAGCACGATCGGCACCAGTCCCTGCGCTTGGTTCGCGTTCGTAACGGTCGCCGAAACGAGCAGGCCGAGCCCGAGCGCCGCAAACGCCGCCAGGTTCAGCGTGATCCAAAGCTCCAGCGGCCCCCAAAACAACACCCCTGTGCTTGGCAAGTCAACTGGAGTCGCTACGATCGCGACCATGACGGTGATCTGCACCAGGCCTAGCATGGACAACACCGCCACCTTCGACGCCAGATAGGGCGCCATCCTCAGCCCTGCCATCCGCTCCCTGAGGAAGATCGGAAGCTCCCTGACGATCTCACGCGCCGCGTTCATCGCACCGAACCACGTCGCGGTCGCGGCCATACTCAGGGCGAGCGGCCGCACCAGAGTTGCCGCCGATATGCCAAACGCTTCAGCCTGCGCGATGGCCTCATCGGGCGGAGGTTGCAGGTCAAACGGCTCTGACACGAGCGCAAGGAAGAACGCGATGATCGGCGCCTGTGCGAGGAGCAAGAAGAGATACCCGCGGTCCCGCAGCAGCGTATCGACAGATCGCCTCGTCATAATGCTGAGCTGCCGCCAGCTGGAGCTGCCCCGACGCACGCTCCCACCGATCAGCGCAGCGGGGTCCCAGGTCGCCGTTGCATCGTCAGCGTCCTCAACAGCCGTGTCCGGCTGAACCAGGCTGGGAGAGACTTCATTCTTGTAGTACTCGGAATCGAACAGGCGGCTCCTCAGCGTGGCCGAGTCCTCCGACTCCACGCGCCGGTAAATCTGGGCAAAGTTGTCAACTCCGTAATAGGTGAGCGCGTCATGCGGAGACCCAGCGAACACCACCCGGCCACCGCTCCCCAACATCAGGATCCTATCCGCGGCGAGGAGACTCTCGACATCGTGCGAGATCATCACGATCGTCGCGCCATCAACGGCAAGTTCTGAAACGATCTCCATCACTCGCTGCGTCAGGCCCGGATCGAGCCCGGACGTGGGCTCGTCTAGGAAAAAGAGGCCTGGTTTCGCGATCAGCTCCGCGGCGATGCTGGCGCGCTTCTGCTGGCCACCGCTCAAGACGCCAATCCGCACATCAGCCCTGCGCACCATGTCTAGCTGGCGCATCACATCGTCGACTCGCGCCTCAGCCTCATCGGAGGCGACATCAGGTGGCAGGCGTAGACTCGCCACGTACCGAAGGGCGCGCCTGAGCGGCAGCTGCTCCGGAAGAATGCTGTGCTGCGGTACGTACCCAATCAGCGGCCGCAGGGCGTCGTATGCGCGGTACAGATCGGCGCCGTTGACCAGAACGTGGCCCGAGGTCGGGGGCCGCGATCCGTTGAGAGCGTCGAGCAACGTCGACTTTCCTGCGCCGCTGGTGCCGGCGATGACGAAGACTTCGCCCGGCTGGGCGGCAAAGCTGATCTGGTCGAGCAGTACAGCGCTGCCGACCGTCTTGCTGATCTCGTGCCCATCCAGGCGCACACGCTTGCTGTCGTCGATGTGCTCGATCGCGTCCCCGGTAAACACAAGCTTGTATGGCCCGATGCGCACAACATCGCCAATGACCAACGTTCGGCTACTCGAGCGAATGCCGTTCACGAATGTGCCGTTTGAACTGCCGGTGTCTGACAGCGTCGCCTGGCCATCCCGGACATCAATCCGCGCGTGCTTGCGCGATACGTGCAGGCTGGGGAGCACGAGATCGCTGTTTTCCGCCCGGCCGATTCCGATGAAAGATTGGCCTGAAAGCGCCAGCCGTTCGACATCCGTTGTCTGCGTATCGCCGGGCTTGATCGGCGCGCCGGTCAGCGTCTGGCTACCCGCTAACGTAGGTCTCGCCGTGGGCGCCTCGCCGTAGACCAGCGTCACCGCATCAGCGCCGGACGCGATCTCAAGCCGGTCGCCAGGCCGGAGTAGGTGCTCTGATACAGGCGTTCCCGCAAGTAGCGTTGGGTTCGTCCGCCCGAGTTGGACGAACCTGTACGTCGAGCCTTCTCGCACCAATCGAGCGTGCTCACCCGAAACGGTAGCCACGGGAATACAGATGTCATTGTCGGGCGAGCGCCCAATGCTGTACTCGGCCTGGTCCAAGACGTAGACGCGTTCGCCCGCCGGGGAGGTAACTCGTAGCCTGGGAAGGCCATCCTCTGCCAATGGTTGCGACTCCTTGCCGACATACACCGGGGCCGACTCGGGGCGAGTTTAGCATACGGACACCGCTGTGACGTCTGGCGGCGGAGTCGCGAGAGCCGTCCAGACGCACCCCGACGCGACAGCTTGATGCGTCTTACGCGCCTTCGTAGCTGGAGTTCCACCGCGTTCAAGGCAAGATACGCGCACGCAGCCGAAGAAGCGCAAGCTCCTGCGGATCGGGCCACCGTTGCTGTAAGATAAGACCCTCGAACCAAGGGCAGTACAGAAAACAGCGGGAGGGCTGGCATACCTCAAGTCGAGCGCAGCGACGGCGGCTGGGTCAGCCTGAGCGCGGGCTGGGCTCTATGGTCGCACGCATTCCCATCACCTTCACACGCAGGTCCGACCTAATGGACCCAAGCATCCAGTACGCACGGCGGCCAGACGGAGCCAGAACGGCCTACGCCATTATGGGCGACGGGCCCGTCTTGGTCCTGCCCCCTGGCATGACGACGCATTTGGACTGGTATCACGGATGCACGGAGGCGCACGAACGGTTCTGCAGCCGCCTCGCCGAGAGGCGCACCCTTGTTCTGTATGACCGGCACGGATGCGGCCTCTCAGATCGCAACCGTACAGACTTCACACCTGAGGATGACATGCTCGACATCGAGGCGGTCATCGAGGCCATCGGTGCGCCGCAGATCGACCTGTTCGGCATCTCCTGGGGCGGCAACCCGACGCTGGCGTACGCGGCACGTCACCCCGAGCGGGTACGGCGAATGATCCTCTACGGTACCGCCGCCGATGGGCCACGAATCCCCCCAGAACTGGTCGAAACGGGGGCAGCGGTCGCTGTCCTCCGCCGGACCAATCCGGAACAGTATCTCAGGACCGAGGCCATCAAATACTTCCCCAGTGGAACTGACCCAGAGACGTTCCAGAGCCTGGTACGTATGCTGAGAGACTCGACGACCCTTGACATGCTGGAGAATTTGGAAAAGGTTCGGTTTGACAACCAGTCGGTGCTTAAGCAGATCATGACTCCTGCACTGGTCGTCCATCGGCGGGGAGACCAAGCTGCGCCATTCGTGTTCGGTCAGTACATGGCCCGCCACCTGCCCAATGCACGCTTCATCCCGCTGGACGGTGATGCCCACTATCCCTGGGTGGACGACGCCGACTCTGTCCTCCGGCCTACGATTGAGTTCCTCACGGAGGAGGATGACACCGACGCCGAGACGGATCGCGAGCCGCGAGGATACGCCGCCGCCGGCGCGACGCGCGTGAGCGAACCGGCTGGACGGACGTTCGCCTCCGGGCGATACGTGGTCGTAAAGCTTCTGGGGCAGGGCGCTCAGAAGAGCGTCTACCTCGTGGACGACACCGTGCTCGGGCGCCAGTGCGCCCTCTCGATGCTGAACGCCGCTCTTCTCGACCCCAGAGACGTGGATCGCATTAGACGCGAGGCGCAAACGATGGCACAGTTCGGCACGCAGCCGAACATCGTCACCGTCTTCGACTACGGGGAAGAGGACGGCGCGCCGTTCATCGTCTGCGAGTACGTTCCAGGCGGTGAACTGCGAGACGAACTGGCCTCGGCTGCCGGCCCGCTGCCCCTGGAGCGAGCGCTGGCGGTGGCAACCGACATCTGCCGCGCGCTCTCGTTCGCGCATGCCCGCGACATCGTCCATCGCGACCTCAAGCCTGAGAACGTCTGGCTGACAGACGAACGGAGCGCCAAGCTCGGCGACTTTGGCATCGCGCTCGCGATCGGAAGCACGCGCCTCACCATGCCGGGCGGCGTAACAGGAACCGCCACGTATATGGCGCCAGAGCAAGCCTCCGGCGGCGATGTCGACGCCAGAAGCGACCTGTACGCCCTTGGGGCACTCCTGTACGAGCTGGTGGCAGGCCGCCCGCCCTTTGTGGGCGACGACGCCAACGCGATCATCTATCAGCACATCAACACCAGCCCTGAGTCACCAGCGAAGCACGATGCGTCCGTCCCGCCAAAGCTGGAACGGCTGATCATGAGGCTGCTCGCCAAAGCCAAGGCCGATCGGCCAGGCTCCGCCGAAGAAGTGCTCGCGGAGTTGGAGCGCGTGGCCACCGAGCCAGAACGCGGCGTCGCGACCGGCGGCCTCAGGCGCTCCACCGGCGTGACTTCGCCGGCTCCCCCCGCGCGGAGTCCCGAAGAGACGCATCTGTATGAGAACCGCCGCGCGTACGCCAAGATCGTGCATGCGGCGCTACAAGCGTACGACGGTACCGAGATGAACCACAGCGGCGATGACATCCTGGCAGGTTTTGCTGCCGCGGCTAAGGCAATCGAGTGCGCGATCGCCATCCAGCAAGACGTCGCGACGCACAACGAAGGGCGTCCTGACTTTTCACTCGATGTCTATATCGGCCTCACGGCTGGCGAACCGAACGCGGAAGAGGAGAACCTCTCTGATACCTCGATCAGCCTCGCGGCTCGCATTTGCGACCACGAGGAGGCGGGCCGGATCCTAGCCGCCGACGTGGTGCGACAGCTCGCGGCCGGCGAGCAGTTCGTGTTCTCCGACCTGGGCGAGGCGGAGCTGCACAGATTCGAGGAACCCATCAAACTCTGGGAGGTACGCTGGGAGGAAGCAGAATCGTAGGCAGCATGGCTCGCCCGGTCGCCGCGCGGGAACCAAGGCTCCACGCAGCATCTATGACAAGCGTTCTTGCAGATAAGGCGGGCGCTTCCGCGCGGATACAATCGCAACACGTTAACCGCTAATCAGGGAGGGATGCCATGCAAGATTTAAAAGGCGCGACCGCAATCGTCACCGGTGGCTCGCGCGGGCTCGGGCCGTACATTGCGCGCGCGCTCGCTCGTGAGGGCATGAACATCGCTCTGGCCGCCCGCGACGGCGCGAAGTTGGAGGGCGTTCAGAAAGAGATCGAGGCCCTCGGAGTGCGAGCCTTAAGCGTCCCGACCGACGTCAACCAGCCGGAGGACCGCGCCCGCCTGGTCGAGCAAGCGGCGGCCGGACTCGGCCCAATCGACCTGCTCGTGAACAACGCCGGTGTCGAGCCCACCATGGCCTTCGTCGACATCGACGAGGCCGCCATCACGGGCACCATCCAGACCAACCTCACATCCTGTCTGCTGCTCATGCGCCTCGTCCTGCCGGGCATGGTCGGCCGCAAGCGAGGCCACGTCGTCAACATCGCCTCCATGGCAGGAAAGATTCCCATTCCATATGACTCGATCTATTCGGCCACCAAGTTCGCCCTCGTCGGCGTTTCTCATGCCGTTCGGAGCGAACTGCGTGGCAGCGGCGTCGGCCTGTCCGTCGTCTGTCCCGGCTTCATCGACGATGCCGGCATGTATGCTGATGCCGTCGACGAAACGGGCGTTGCCGCGCCCGCCATCGCCGGCACCTCGAAGCCCGAACAGGTCGCCGGCGCAGTCGTTCGCGCCGTCAAGCACAACGTGGCCGAGGTCATCGTGACGCCAATCAGCGGCAGGCCGCTCGCCGCCGCGGCCGCGCTCGTCCCCAGCTTCGGTCAGACGATGATGCGGCTGACCGGCGTCCAAGGCGCCTTCAAGCACATGGCCGACTCTCGCGCCGGCAACGATTAGTCTCTGTTGTGGGCGCACCTACGTCCGCCCGGCCGTCGCCGCCCACCCGCACTCGGAGTACAAAAAGGAAGGCCAGGGCACACGCTGTCTGGTGGTCGCTGAGGTTGTAACCGCCTCGTGGGGTTGGGCCCCTTACCTCTATGAGGCTCGGGGCTCCTTGGCGCGGCTACCTCATCGCGTGGCCCTGTCCTTCTTGCCTATAGCGTACGCCCCTGCCTAGCGGCGCGCCTAGAGCCGAACGGCCCGATTTCCGTGCTCGCGGCGATGCGTCTCCTTCAGCAGGCGCCGCCGAAGCACGCTGTCACGCTCTCGAAGGTTCCTGCCACTGCGGAACTGAAGAACACGGCTGATATCGCGACGACACCGACAGCCACCAGCGTGAGGATCAGGCTATACTCCGCCAGCGTCTGCCCCGCTTCATTCGTTGCGAACCGCGGCGCGTTCAAGATGCGCCAGAGAACCCGATCAATGCTAATCATGCCACCACCCCCTTGCTGTTTCGAACGGCAGGCTGGCGATGCCGTTACAACTTCCTATTTCGTTCCGTAACGAGAAATCACCAGCAACACGGCGAACTCTTGCCATACGCTATGGCCCGTATGCGTGAGAAGATTCTCGTGATGCACTTATTTAAGATGCAACTCGTCGCGGTGCCCTTCCTGAAGACGACGTCCAACGAACAGACAATAGGCACCGCGACCACGGAGGACACATGAGCAAAAACTCGGTACTCATCGGCTTAGGCCTGCTTATTGCACTCGTGGCCCTCGTATTCGTCGCTTGCGGCGAAGACGGCATCCAATTGCCCGAGATCCCTACTCGAGACCAGGGCGCCCCACCTGTGGAAGAACAGCCGCCTGTAGAAGAGCAACCGCCCGTCGAGGAGCAACCACCCGCAGAGGAACCGCCTCCCGTCGAGCCCGTAGACCCGGGGCCGGGAACTGGGGACGAGGGAGACGGCACCGATGTGCCCTGGACGGCGATCCTGATTGGCGGCGGCATCGTCGTCCTACTGCTGCTGGTCGTAGGCTCGTGGCTGGGACGCCGCGGCGCCGCTTCGACCGAGCAGGTGGCCTGGCGAGACCGGGCGCTCGCGGCTACCGGCGTCGGAGCAGCCATCCACGATTCGCTTGCATTGCAAGCAGCAGGTGGAACGGGCGCCGGCGCGTCTGGCGTTGAGCAAGAGCGCTGGCGAAACGCCGAGCGCCGCATGAACGACCTGTCGGCACAACTCCACAGCCTAGAAGACGGTCAGGCGACTTCCGCAGCGGCCCAGTTGACGTCGCAGCTGCTCGCAGCGCTCAACACACTGCGTTTTTCGCTGCAGTCCTACGTCAGCGCGCGAACGCAGGAAACGCCTGTCGCGCAGCAGATCGAAGAATCTGCCGCCCTCATGAGGCGACGGCTATCCGAGTTTGACACAGCACTGACTGCGTTCAAGGCGGGGATCTAGTGCGCTCGCGGAGTATTGAAGGAGGGACAGCATGGCAAACCGGACAGAGGGATGCCTGATAGTGGCCTTTCTGGTGGCTATTGCGATCGCGACGATCATCGTTCGAAGTCTCCGTGAAGGCGAACGCGCTATCAAACAGGGAGCCGGTAGCGCCGCGGACGCCGTATCGGACGCCGTATCGGACGCCGTATCGGATGCGGGATCGCGTGTGTCCAGAGGCCTAGCCCAGGGCGTCGCGGGCATTGAGGAAGCCGGCGAACGAGGCGCTCAGGCGCTGAGCGACCGGCTGCCGGAAACGGATGCCGACGACAAATGACTCGGCCTCAGCCGCCACAGCCAACGGGTCTCGCCCGCTCAGCCCTAGGTGGGTCTGGCCAAGAAGTTAGCTCTTGGGAGTAACAGGAGCCGATCTCGCAGCAGTCATCCAAGCAGCACGAACGAGGGTGACGTGGAACTGACCTTTCTGGCTATCGAGGCGCCTGAGCTGGTCGCCAGCCTCGCAATCGCCGTCGCGGCCACGGCCATCTTCGGCTATCTCGCCCAACGGCTCAGACTCGTCGCGATCGTGGGATACATTCTAGCCGGCATCTTGATCGGCCCTGAAGGGTTCAGCCTCATCGAAGACCCAGACCTCGTCGAACAGATGGCGGAGATTGGCATCATCTTTTTGATGTTCTTCATCGGTCTTGAGATGAGCGGAAATCTGCTTCGCCGGCTCGGATCGCTCATGTTCGGAGGCGGGACCGTGCAGATCGTCGTAACGATCGCGATCGTCACGGGAGTGGCAGCGATGTTCGGCGTCGGTACGAATGAAGGCATCTACACGGGCTGCCTCGTTGCGCTGAGTTCAACTGCGGTCGTCATGAAGCTGCTCTCGAGCCGCGGTGAGACCAACTCACCGACAGGTGAAACAGCGATCGCCTTGATCCTGTTCCAGGACGTGGCCATTGTCATCATGATCTTACTCATTCCCATGCTCGGCGACAGCGGCGGGGACGTTGGAGAAATCTTCCTCGAGACTGGCAAAGCTCTCGTCGTGATCGTCGTCACGCTGTTCTTGGCGAGGTGGGCGATCCCGCCCGCGTTAGATGCCGTCTATGACCGAACTGATGATGAGATCTTCCTGCTTGCCGTGCTAGCCATCGCAGCCGGCGTAGGGTACGTCGTGACACTCATGGGAGTGACAGCATCACTTGGAGCATTCCTAGCCGGGCTGGTCATAGCATCTGGCCCGCACAAGGAGCGCGCGAGCGAAAAGATCTTCCCGTTCCAGGCCCTGTTCGCTGCCATCTTCTTCGCTTCGATCGGCATGCTCCTCGACCCCCGCTCGTTGGTCAACTTCTGGCCGGAGATCCTGTTGTTCTGCGGCCTTGTCGTCGCGATTAAACTAGTCGGTACAGGAGTCGCGGCTGCCGTCTTCCGCCGCCCGCTGCCCATCGTTGCCTCCTCAGCGTTCGTGCTGGCGCAGATCGGCGAGTTCTCGTTCATTCTGGAGAAGGTAGGTCGGGAGGCGGGGCTCAGTCCTGGAGGGCGGGTAGATGGCGGAGCGCAGATCTTCATCGCGACCACAGTCATCCTCATCGCGCTCACACCGCTGCTGTTCAACGTTGGCGATGTCCTGAGGAGACGGCTGGAGCGCGCCGTTCCACGCAAAACATAGCTGCGCCTACGACGTCCACTCGTCCAGCATGCGGCTCCTGGTCGAGATGATCACGCGATCGGCTGTCGGATGCAGATGCCGGCGACGAATGACTCGGCATGCCATTCGGACTAGACCGCCGTGTCATTCGGCCCAGCGGAGCCTAGTGCGTTTGCCCGCAGAAATTGATTCGTTCGGGCCTTAGCAAAGACAGCGCGCTCCTCTACGCTTAGGGGGAGGCACGGGAAGTGTGCGGAGGGGTGGTAGACGGGTGGCCGGGCCTCCGTGGAGTGTGCCGGGAAGCGCTCGGGCAGGCCGAGCCTCTCCGGCGGCTCTCGAAGCCGCACGCTCAGACAAGGAGGAGAAGCCATGCCAGACACAGTCGCGGAACAGCCGAAGACCCGCTGGGTGAACCAGCGAGACTGCAAGCATCACTGGGTTATTCAGACGTCAAACGGGCCCAAGGCCCCAGGACGTTGCAAGCTCTGCGGACTCCAACGGAAGTTTTCGACGGCCCCGGAGCGTCTCACCTGGAGCGAGACGCGGCTCAGCCAGTTCGCAGCTTCACCAGAAGGTTCCTAAGCGGGGAAGGCGGCCAGCTCAGCCAAGCACGCTCGCGGCCGCTACGGCTCGTGTGTATAGTCCAGCAGCAAGCCTGGAAACGTCGCCTCGATATACGCTTCGGCCAGCGCCGCATCGTCACCATCGATGCCGAGCGCCCAGCGGATGTGCGCCACCTGTAGGTGGTTGATCACCGGCCACACAACCGCGGGGTCGACGTACTCTTCTGTACACCCGTTATTCCCGAACTCCAATAGCTCAGGCGGGAACCCCGTCGCCTCCGCGAACGCCTCGATGTCGAGCCCGCCTTCGGCCCGGATCTGCGCGCAGGCGTCCGTGAACGTGTTGTGGCCCCCGTTCAGGATCACGGCCAGCGAGCGTGGCGTCGGCAGCTCTCCGTAGAGCGCCCGCACATCCGCAAGTTCGACCGCGACGTCTCGATCGGACGCGATAATCATGAACGGCGCGCCGCTCGGCGCGTCCGTTCCAGCGGGCGCTCTCGCTACCACCGCGCCGATCCGCGGGTCGGCGGCCAGCTCCAACGCCGCCCTGCCTCCCGCCGACACGCCGTCGACGGCGATGCGCTCGCCATCAATAATGCCCTCCAGCACCGAACCCTCGCGCAGGCTCTCCTGCTGGACCAACTCCAGCGCCCCTAGCAGGACATCCACACTCTCCATCTCGACGAACTCCACCGGCTGGCCAACGATCGTCGCGCGGTTGCGCTCGAAGTGCTCCGGCGCGATCACGACGAACCCCCACGACGCCAGGTGCCGGTGGTTCAGTGAGCCATCGCGCCTCGTGCTGGCGAAGCCGTGGCTCTCCAAGATCACGGGAAACGGCCCGTCCTCGCTGGCCTCGATCTCTGGGTACGCGTCAACAACGATGTCGGGCACCTGCGGCACCTTGTCGCGGATCGAGTCCGGCCATGGGTCGTTGAGGTTGTGCGTGAACGGATCGGCGATCTGACGGGACTCCCTGTCTACCGGATACCAGACGTCCACCGGCCGCTCGCCCTCCATCGTCAGAAACGTCACGCCTACGTCGAACGGACCTGAGCCACTGTAGTCGGGCGTCCCGTCGTCCCCGCCACCGCACGCAGCCGCGATCGCGGCGACGACAACGAACGCGGGCAGCAGGATTCGCAAGCTCATACTCGGACGAAAGTATAGCGTGCGATCACACTTGCCGCAGGCCCGGCCTCTTCGTAGCCTAGGAGCATGAACGCGGAGCTAGACACCTACACGCGCTACCTCCTCGACCGGATCGCCGCGATTCCCGCCGCCCTCGCAGGGCTCTCGACCGCTTGACGCGCAGCGCATTCGCCGCCGCCTGTGCTACGGCAGTCCTCATCGCCTGCACCAGCGGCGCCTCCGATAATCCGGCCCCGACGCCCATCACGCACATCACCCCCACGCAAGCCTCGATCGACCTCCCGCCTTCGCCCACCCCCACCGCCAAACTCGTTTCCGGCCTCGACGAAGCGCTGGTTGTTCGCGCCATAGACGGCGACACCGTCGTGCTGGAGGGAGGCGAGCGCCTGCGTCGAGTCGCCGCCCGCCTCACCCGGCGAGTGCGATCCCGCTTACCCAGACGTCTGTATCCCGCCGCCGCCGCCCGACCTCCAATGTGCCGATGTCTCGTTCAGGAACATCCGTGTGCTGCCGCCTGACCCGCACAATTTCGACGGAAACAGTGACGGCGAAGGCTGCGAAGCACCCTAACTTAAGCCGGCTTCTCCCAGTCGTACTCCCGAACCGTCGTGCAGACTTGGACACTGTACTTCTGGTAGAACTCAGCGCGGCCTCGCTCCTGAGCGGCGCGATGCCCTGCCTGCTCACGCCAGTTCGATACTGCTTCCTCCGATTCGAAATTCGCGATTGTCAGCGCCTCTCCGTCCTTGCCGCGCCACAGCTCATAGGAAATGAAGCCAGGCAGAAGTAGCTGTACCGCTCGCCCGCCACTTCGCCAAGGACCGGCCATCGGCCAGTGAACGCGAGACGCCGCCTCGGCTACGTACGCTAAATTAACATCGCCTTGCTATACTGGTGGCGCGAAAGACTGCGCATTACGATGCGTTTACGCAGGCAGGAGCACACATCATGCGAAATCCAGTTCTCTTTCTGTTAGCCATCGTTTTAGCGACCGCAGGCCTGCTCACGTTCTTCGCCTTCGATTCCACCGAAGGTCAGGCGGACAGTCCTGCCAACATCGCCTCGGCCTTCGGCATCGCCGAAGTTCAAGGCCACGAGGTCCTCGTCGAAGTTATCGTCCTGGTACCGGAAGGCCGCTCCGCGAACGCGGCGACGGCTGCCGCCCTCGCCGCGCAGGGCGCGCGTCCGTTCGCGTTGGAGGATGTCCAGTCCCAGGAGTTCACGGTCACTGGCCTCGTCTGGGACGTTCTCCCCGTCGTGCAGAACTACAACGACAGCAACGAGCCGGCCGGTATCGAGGGCGAGGCCGCGCTCATCAGCACGCAGAACATGTGGAGCGGCGCTGGGACGTCGGCCTTCGACATCAACTACGGAGGGCTAACGGATCGCTGTCCGTCGCTCGTGGATGAGTGTCCAGGCCAACAGTTATTCGATGGCTTCAACGATGTCACATTCCTGGCCATCAAAGGACCATGCAATGCGCGCTTCGGCTGTACCATCGGTGTCACCTGGTCCAGTTCAGTCATCGATGAGGCCGACATGGCGATCACGACGAAGATCGCCTGGGACGACACCTGTGACAACGTCCCCGGGACCCTCGACGTCGAGACCGTCATCGGCCACGAGAACGGCCACGTCGTCGGACTCGGCCACTCGACCGACCCGCTCGCACTCATGTTCACGCCATACAGCGGCGCGCAGTGCTCATTGGGCGCGGACGACATAGCTGGCGTCGAGTCCCTCTATCCTTCTGGTTCGCCGACGGACACGCCGGTACCGACCACCACGAACACGCCCGGCGGCCCGACACCCACGCCAACGGCCACCGCGACAGCGACGGCGACCCCAAGCTCGACCAGCGTCATCGTCGACGACATCAGCTACACCACGAACGGTGGCAGGGCGGGTGACAAGCACCTGAGCATCACGATCAGCCTGGTGGACGGCGACGGCCAGGCCGTCGGCGGAGCCTCAGTTTCGATCGATCTCAACCTCGACAGTGGCCTGTACGCAACGGGTACAGGCTCCACGGGAGGAGCTGGGACTATCACGTTTACGGCGACCAACTCCCCCTCCGGCTGCTACGATGTGGAGGTCACGGACGTGACAGCGGCGGGACTGAGCTGGGACGGCACGTTCCCTGCCAACAGCTTTGAAAAGGGAGCTGTCTGCTAGCTGAGGCCACGGAGCAAGAATGCACGGAAACAGGGCCCGGCGTGGCCCTGTTTCTTGTAGCTCAGGTTCGTTGCTTGCCTGGCCGCGCACTCATCTCACATAACGCACTCACATAACGCGAGAGAATTTTCGCGTGCCCAACATAAGAGCGTTGACTATCCCCCAAACGGGTGATAGCATCGTGCTTGTCTCGCGTCGACGGCGTTTTCGTCCGGCGACAAGCGAGGCCACTCGGGGGACGTGTTACGGGGTTTCCCCGGGCACAAAACTCGATGCCTGGTGCGCCTAGTCTAGGTAGCGGTGTGGACAGCCGCGATTGCCAGGCGAGAAGGTCCACTGCCCCCGCCGGTCTCGAGCCAGAGTCGGGCTCAACACCGGCAAAGACTCTTGAACGGAAGCGACGGGGGTAAGAGCCGGATCGTTTGGCAGGCTAGCTCCAGGACAGGCAGCCCTTCGGGGTACGCAATCTGGGGAGATTCCTAGAGTCGTAGTTCTGACGGGCATAGGCACCCGTCGGGCGGCGGAAGCCACCGCCGCTTAGGCCAGCGGTAGGCGTCTCGGACGCGACGTGCGCTCTGTCCAGCGCGCTGACTCATCCGGGGTCACATGCAAACCGCCGCGCGACGCGCCAGGTGATGTGGACGCTCCGGCTTAGCGGCTGGAGACGAAACGGCACCTGTTGGCACCTAGGCGCCGAAAGGCAACTAGGTGCCTCGTCGTATCTACAAGCCTCTCCCGCCTACCGACACGCCCATAGGAGCGCCGGTACGTACGCTGGGAGAACAGCATGGAAGCCGCCAAGATCTGGCTCGTCGCCATCGTCGCGACCGTCGCCTACGGCATTGCTCACGACCTCGTGACCACGCGCGTCAGCCTCGAGTACTTCACCGTCGCTCACGCGGGCATCGTTGAGACACAATCGCCGACGCTCCTTGCCTTCGGCTGGGGCGTCGTCGCGACGTGGTGGGCCGGCGTGCTGCTTGGTGGCCTGATCGCGCTCACGGCCCGATTCGGGAAGCGACGGAAGATCGCCGTTCGCGACCTCGCGGGGCCCGGCGCGAGCCTGATGCTGGCGATCGGCGTACTATCGCTGATCGCGGGAGTCGCAGGCTACATCGCGGCCGGTGCGGGAGCGATCTCGCTCAGCGATAGCTTCGCCGCCGACATCCCGCCCGGCGGCGCTCATCAGAGATTCCTCGCCGTCGCCTGGGCGCACACCGCCGCCTACGGAGGCGGCGGCGTCGGCGCGACGCTCTTCGCCGCATGGATCTGGATCACTCGGGCCCAGCCCGCGACGACCATCCTTTCACCAGCCACATAGGAACGTCCTCCTGCACCGCCACAAAGCTCTCCTCTCCCCAGGGAGAGCGGAAGCGCCGCCCACGAGCGAGGCCGCGGTAGGGGCCAGCCCTGCCATGCTCGTTCGCCTCGATCGGAAGAACGCGTAGCGTTCTTCAAGCTGAACCGTAGGTTCAGCCGCCCGCATCCGGCAGGCCAGCAGAAGCGAGCTGACCGAAAGGTCAGTCCTTCTGCAAAGCTACTGCTCGGCAGTAGCCGTGCTAAGCTGTGGCGCTCGCGCACGAGCGATACACAACAGATGGTTATCGAGGAGGTCCTCATGCCAACCGCGACGATGATCGTTAAGCTCCAGTACTCCGACTGGGAGAAGTTCAAGCCGTTCCTCGACAGCGCAAATGCGCATCGGAAGCAGTTTTCGGGCACCGCCATACACTCTCGCGAGACCTGGAAGATCCACAGCGCGTGACCGTCGTCGTGCGATTCGATGACGTGGAGCAGGCGAATGCCTGGGTGAAATCGACCTCCGAACCCGCCATGCTCAAGGACATCTCTGAGCAGGCCAGCCTAAGCAAACTGCCCGAATTCTGGCTCGGAGAAGACGTAGAGGACGTCAGCTACTGACGGACCCGTGCGTTCGCTTCAGAACCTGGCGCCCAGTTGGTGGCGAACGCGAGAGCCAGCGCCGTTACCGCATCCGCACGAGCGTCTTCATGCGGAAGGCGCCAGCCATCAGAACCACTCCGGCCAGAAATAGACCGCCTACCAGAAGCAGCGCGACTGGCAGGCCTGCGTCTGTCGACGACTGCGGTCCGCTGCCTGACGCTGGCAAGCGGCGGGCACGAAGCTCTGCCGTCATCGGGTCCGTGAAATCCGGTGCTATTTCCAGCGACGAGATCTTCTCGCCGTAAAACTCGAGCGTGACCGTCTGGATGGCGCGCTCGATCCCCTCCGCCCGGGTCACGTCTGTTCGCAGCTCGGTCCTGCCAGTCAGCATGCTGCCGCTCACCTCAACTTCGATGATGACGATCTGATGGTGGTCAGCGACATCCTTCTGCAGCTCGCCGCGGATCGCATCCGTTCCAACGCAGGCTCCCGGAGGGCACCGCCCCCCACGTGTCCACGTTGCGTCCTCCGTGAAAAGCGCGAGAGCGGCGTCAACATCACCTCCGTTAACCGCGTCTACGAACTCGTCAAAGACCGCGTCCGGATCCGTTTCTTGGGCGCTGGCGGCAGTCGCCAGCAGGGCCGTAGTCGCTGACAGCACGATGATGACAGCCACAACCATGATCAGTTTGGTCATGTTCCCTCTCTCCTACGTAGATCAGGCTCCGCCTGGAGGTTCCCGTGGCCGCACCGTAGCACATAGCCGTCGCGGCCTATGTAACCAATCGCACATGTGGGCTCCCCACCCAGCATGCGCCGAAAGGCTGACTCAATAACGTCCGAATGGCACTAGACATCCTGCGGGAACGGTGCAGGATCAGTATTGGGTGGTTGCGCGTAGTAGTGGAGGTTTGGACATGGGCGTAGTGCAGCTATCTCGTGAAACAGCGGACTCGTTGCGCGGCGAGTTTTCAGCCGTTGATGATACGGAATGGGTGTTGAGGCTGGCGAGGCAGAAGGGCTGGCGGCAGGCCAACAGTAGCTATCTTGAATCGATGCGCGCGCGTGGTGCGAAAGAGATGACCGCGCTGATGGACGCGGCTGACGTCGAAAAGCGGCCTTCTCTCTATGAGGCCGAGCAGCTCCTGCTAGTGGCGCTCTCTCTTTGGGTGTCTGGCATCAGCTTTAAGGCACTGCCCGCCGATGAAGGAGAAGCTCATCTTGAGATCAGGGTGATCGATTGCCCGACCTTTAATCGGATCGAGACAGCCTCTTGGCGGGGCGTGACAGCGTGCGGCAACTGGCACCATCGTCAGGGCTGGTACGAGGCGCTCGGCCTCGATGCCGAAGACACGCTGCTCCGCGAGAAAAAGTGGGGCTACGGCGCCTGCGTCATCGACGTCAAGCTGCGCCTTCGCGAACAGGCGTCTGCCTAGACCACCAGCGTTAGGCGCTGCGTCCTAGCCCTGGTCTAGGTGACCTCACCGTCCAGCGGAGGCTCAGCAAGACCGCCAGTTACGGCTAAGACATCGGATTGACTGGCTCTTGCGCCGGATGCGGGTTGTCACACGTGCTACCGAATCGCCCATATACGAACTGCAGGTCGTTGATGTCGATGTCGTCGTCTTGCTGCTGGCTTGAGGGCTCCAAGTTCATGAAGTCGTTGTAGATCAGGCTGCCCTTGTCCACGCCCCATCGGAACGCGATCGCCTGCGCGTCAGCAGCGTCCACGACACAGTCAGGCTGAACGTCTCCCTCCAGATAGCGGAAGGTGACCGCAACGTCGTTGCAGGCCGCGATGGGAATTGCGTTGCCTTGTTCGTCGCTAAGGTCACAGTTCACGTTGCTGACCTGAACTACAACGCCGTTGTCCTGGTTCGGTTTCGCGAGCGTGTAGATTTCAGGCTGCGGGTAAATTTTGATCAAGGCCAGTGGATCCAATTCGTCGATGTTGTTGCCCTTGCCCGTGGTCACGCAGCCAATCCGCGCTACGCCCTCCAGCTGCGGCTTGGTGTTGGAGTCCTCGACGATACAGAACGCACCTGCGGTGACCCAGGCCGCACCTTCGGTCAGGCCGACACAGACCCGCTTGTTGTCGTAGTGCATCTCGAACTCAAAGGCTGCCAGCTGCTGGAACTGCGATGGATCCTTCGGATCTGGAGACGTTATTGGATGGTCCAGCCCCTGAGCCATCGAGGCGATGGCGGTCCCGCTGAGACAGTCGAGCGGAGGAATCTTCGCCCCCTGCCGTGTCAGCCAGACGTTCTGGAGCCTCAGTCCTTTGCTGAACACCGGTAGGTTGTCGTCGTTCGTGATGGTGCAGGTTTTACTCTCACCGATGCCGATGCTGCTTGAGCAGTCCGCCGAGAGGCTCTTTTTGTAGTTGTCCACTCCTCCACTCTCATCGACACTGTAGGCGCCAGCGTCGAGCGTAATGGTCACGCCGGGCGCTTCCTGGCCCGGGAATCCGGTGCTCGAGACGTTGGTTCCGGTGATGTCCATGGTCCAGTCGCTTGCGACCGCGGTACCACCGTCGTCGTTGATTACGGTCTTGATGATGGTCAACTCTGGCGGTATGTCGTCATTGGTGATCGTGCAGGTCTTGCTCTCACCAATGGCGATGGTGCCGGAACAGTCTGCAGAGAAGGTAGCTGCATAGCCGAACGGGCCGCCGCTCTCGGCCACGTCATAGACACCAGCGTCGAGGCCGATCTTGACGCCTCCGCCGGACTGGCCCAGAAAGTTGTTGGGCGAGACATCGGTGCCTGTGATGTCCATGGTCCAGTCGCCCGACACGGCGGTGCCGCCGTTGTCGTTGACTACGGTCTTGATCACCGTGAGCGACGGCTGGATGTCGTCGTTAGTGATCGTGCACGTCTTAGTTTCGCCGATGGCGATCGTGCCGGAGCAGTCTGTAGAGAGGCTCTTCGTGTAGTTCGGGTTGCCGCCGCTCTCATCCACACTGTAGGCACCAGCGTCGAGGCCCACCTTCACACCAGGGCTCGCCTGACCAGAGAAGTTGTTCGGCGAGACATCGATTCCCGTGATGTCCATCGTCCAGTCGCCGGACACGGCGGTGCCGCCGTGGTCGTTGACAACCATCTTGATGATCGTGAGCGACGGTTGAATGTCATCGTTAGTGATCGTGCACGTCTTAGTTTCGCCGATGGCGATCGTGCCGGTGCAGTCTGCGGAGAGACTCTTCGTGTAGTTCGGGTTGCCGCCGCTCTCATCCACACTGTAGGCACCAGCGTCGAGGCCCACCTTCACGCTTCCGGCGGGGAAGTTGTTCGGCGAGACATCGGTTCCCGTGATGTCCATCGTCCAGTCGCCAGGGACGGCGGTGCCCCCGTTATCGTTCACGACGTTCTTAATCACGGTGAGCGAAGGCTGGACGTCGTCGTTGGTGATGGTACAGATCCTACTCTCGCCGATAGCGATGGTGCCGGAGCAGTCGTTCCCGAAGTTCGCGGCATAGCCCGAGGGTCCGCCGCTCTCGGTGACGCTGTACACTCCTGCGTTCAGGGTGATCTTGGTGCCTGGGGCTGTAGATCCGGCGAAGCCGGTGCTCGAGACGTTGGTGCCGGTGATGTTCATCGTCCAGTCGCCGGACACGGCGGTGCCGCCGTGGTCGTTGATCACGGTCTTGATGACCGTGATCGACGGCTGGATATCGTTGTTCGTGATGGTACAGATCCTACTCTCGCCGCCAGCGATGGTACCCGAGCAGCCAGGTGAGAAAGTCGCCGCGTAGCCTGATGGGCCGCCACTCTCAGCGACGTTGTAGGCACCAGCGTCGAGCGTGACAATGATGCCGGCGCCGGACTGGCCTGGGAAGTTGTTGGGGAATACTCCGGAACCGGTGATGTCCATCGTCCAGTCACCCGGAACCGCAGTACCGCCGTCGTCGTTGACGACGTTCTTGATCACCGTGAGTTCGCCCGGGGGCTGTGGGGAAACAGTGATCTTCTTGTTCACCGTGGTGACGTTCGGCGTGACGCTGACCTGCCCCCCGAAAACTGTACCAGTTGTAAACTGACAGTCCTCCGGGTAGATGAAGGAGGACAGGATGCGAAGAAGCAGGT
>QIFC01000076.1 GCA_003228685.1 Chloroflexota bacterium | reverse complement strand
GCGAAGGCGCGTGAGGTAGCGGTGCTGGCGTTTGGACGGCACACTGAGGCCGGCGTGCTTCGGGCCGCGCGTGAGGCGGGCTGCGATGCGGTTGTCGTGCGATCGACGTTCGTAGAGGAGATGCCGCAGCTCCTGCGGGAGTTGGCCACGTAGCAGAGATCGACAGACCCGCGCTGAGGGAATCCCAGCGCGAGTCCGCTAGTGGCGGTGCATGACGTCGCGCAGCTCAGCCGGGATCGTGCGGGTGATGTCGAGCGTTGCGCCTATGGGTGTCTGGACCTCGACGGTGAATCGCTCGTTCGGGTTGAGGGCGGACGCCGCCAAGCGCCGGTGGTGACGTCGATGGCAACGACCCTGAGGTCGCCGTGTCGGAGTTACCGACGATGCCGGCCACCTTGAACGTCACGTCGCTGTCGAAGACGTGGTGGTCGCGATATGCCAGAACCGTGTGATCGCTGGTGCCAGAATACTCTTGGGGTGCGCTCACGCTAGTACCTAGACGAGAGGTCTGATGCTGGTGAGGATGTGAGTAACCGTACTGAGGGCTCCCAGAGCAAAGAAACGCCGCCTTTGAGTATCTTGTGGTGCGGGTGAAGAACATCCCGGCTGTACGGCGGTGTTGGCAGGTCATGTGTAAAGGGGAACGCGAAGCCGCGCCGGGGTAGCACCGGCGCGGCTTCTGAGGTTGCAGTGGAAGGCGAGCCTGTCTGCTCGCTGCGAGGCGAGCCTTCCGATGTCTGTTAGTGGAGTTGCATGACGGTGCGCAGCTCAGCCGGCATGGTGCGGGTGATGTCGAGGGTGGCACCGACGGGCGTCTGGACCTCGATGGTGAACCGCTCGTTCGGGTCGAGGGTTGGGTCAGGGGTAATGTCCCCTCCTGTCTTGGCATCGATCGTGATGACCTTGAGTTCGCCGGGCTCCAGCAACGTGTCGGTGTCGCCGACGATGTTGGTCACGGTGAAGGAGACATCGTTGTCGACGATGTTGTCGTCGCGGTAGGCCATTACGGTCCGGTTGTTGGCGCCGCCCGGGTTCATGGGCACGGGCTCGCCGCCTGCGGTGGTGGCGACGGCGAACTGGATGGTATCGACGGTCAGGGTGGTGCCCGTAGCCGTCGCGACGATGCCGCCGCGAATCTCCATGCTGCCGCGGGCCTTTTCGAGGCCGGCGAACACCGTTTCCTTGCCACGCTCAGCGCTGAAGACACCGGTCGTCAGCACGACGAAGGCGAAGATGGTGGCGACGACCACGAAGGCGATCAGGATGATGGCCGTCCCGGTGATGCCCTGCTCGTTGCGAGCGGAGCGGTTGAGAAGCCTCTGAATCTTCTCCATGTCGTTCCTCCTTCTGGCGCCGGTCCGTCGGCGTTCGTGTGCTGTTCCATGCTGCCCGGATGAACCGCCAGGTGGTCTCTCCAGGGTGCGTATGACTGGTCTCGTTTTCCTGGCTTCCTTAGACGTTTTCGCCTACGAGGCTAGGAGAGCGCATTAGGGGAAACCCCTACCTTTGGGGTACTGCAAGCCACTAGGAGTTCTGGAGAGGTAGGTGCTGCAGATGTGACTAGGGGCAAATGGAGGTAGGATTTGACCTGGTCTTGAAACTTGCCAGCTGGTGAGCGCACGTGGATGCAGCAGACGCCGCGATGAACTAGTAAGACCCGCGCTGGAGAATCGCAGCGCGGGTCTTAGGTTGGCATGCGGGCTGTCCGTCATTCACGACAGGCAGCAGCGGGTTGCTAGTGGAGTTGCATCACTTCGGTGAGTTCCGCGGGGAGCTGTCGCGTAATGTCGAGCGTGGCGCCGACGGGTGTCTGGACCTCAAGGGTGAACCGCTCGTTTGCCGCGAGCGATGGAGGCGGCGTGATGCCTGTCGTCGCGTCGATCGTGACGACCTTCAGTTCGCCGGGCTCCAGCAACGTGTCGCCATCACCAACGATGTCCACCACCGTGTAGGTCACATCGTTATCGACCGTGGTGGAGTCGCGGTAAGCTACGACGGTCCGGTTGCTCGTGCCGAGGGGATTCATGGGCACGGACTCGCCGCCGGCGGAGGTGGCGACGGCGAACTGGATCTCGTCGACGGCAAGGGTCACACCGGTGGCAGTGACCACCATGCCGCCGCGGATCTCCATGCTACCGCGAGCCTTTTCGAGGCCGGCGAACACGGTTTCTTTGGCTCGCTCGGAACTGAAGACACCCGTCGTCAGCACGACGAAGGCGAAGATGGTAGCGACGACCACGAAGGCGATCAGGATGATGGCCGTTTCGAGGCCGGTGATGCCCTGCTCGTTGCGAGCGGAGCGGCCCAGACGTTTCATGATCTTTTCCATGTCGGTTCTCCTTCTGGCGCCGGTCCCTCGGCGTTCGCCTGCGATACCTATCGCCGTCAATGGCGGTTGAACGGCCTGCTATGTTGCCAATCCAGCTTGTTATTGTTTTGGGCTCCATCCACCTCGCTTAACAAGACCGCTTTGGGGGGAATCCTTAGGTAATTCCCTTAGGGGAAACCCCTACGTTTACATAGTCGGCAAGTTATTGGCGAGGTTGAGGCCTTAGAGGAACAGACGGGTTCTAATGCTATACTCCGATTCGATGACTGCGGAAGCTCCATCCAAATACGAGGTCGTCATAGGCATCGAGGTGCATGCCCAATTGCTCACGAAGAGCAAGATGTTCTGTTCGTGCAGCAAGGACTACTACGCCTCGGAGCCGAATACGCACGTCTGCCCAGTGTGCCTGGGCATGCCAGGCACACTGCCGGTGATCAACCGGCAGGCGGTGGAGTACACGATCATGACGGGATTGGCCCTGAACTGCACAATTCCAGAGCGCGCCAAGTTCGATCGCAAGAACTATCCCTACCCCGACCTGATGAAGGGATATCAGATCTCGCAGTTCGACTTGCCCCTCTGCAAGGAAGGCTGGCTAGAGGTCGACGTGGACGGAGAAACGAAGCGTATCGGCGTGACGCGGGTGCATTTGGAGGAGGACACAGCTCGCAGTTCGCACAAGGCCGGCGAGGGCGGCGAAGGATTCAGCTTGATCGATGTAAACCGCGCCGGCGTGCCGCTGATGGAGATGGTTTCTGAGCCGGACGTGCGCTCTGGTAAGGAGGCCCGGCTTTACGTAACGAAGCTACAGCAGATACTGCGATATCGCGAATCTGGATGAGGGCAACATGCGGTGCGAGCCAAACATCAGTCTGCGGCCGTTCGGGCAGAAGGAGTTCGGCGCGAAGGTCGAACTCAAGAACCTAGCCAGCTTCCGGGCGGTTGAACTGGGAGTGAACTACGAGGTGGAGCGCCAGACGGAGTTGCTGGAGGCGGGGAAGCCCGTAGAGCAAGAAACGCGCGGCTGGCGTGACGATAAGGGCATCACCGTGAGTCAGCGAGGGAAGGAGCTGGCGGAGGACTATCGCTACTTCCCCGAGCCGGACCTGCCGCCGCTGATTATCAGCTCGGCCTACGTGGCAGAGTTGCGATCGAAGCTGCCAGAGCTTCCGGATGCCAAGCGAGAGCGCTTCATGAACGATTATGGCCTCACGTCATATGAAGCGAACCTACTCACGGCGAGCCGCGCTCGAGGGGACTTCTTCGAGGAGGCCGTTGCTGCCGATGGAGGCGGGAAGCAGCCCGAAAGCGCGAAGGCTGCGGCGAACTGGATGCTGGGCGACTTCGCCAGATTGCTGAACGCGTCGGGAATTGAGATCGAGGAGTCGAAGGTTACGCCGGCGGGTCTCAGGGCGCTTGTTGCGCTCATCGAAGCGGGGACGATCTCAACAACCGGTGCGAAGGGCGTTTTCGAGCAGATGTTTGAGACGGGCAAGGCGCCTGGGGACATCGTGTCTGAGCAGGGCCTGACGCAGATCAGCGCGGCGGACGAGTTGACGGAGGTCATCGAGAAGGTGATTGCGAACAATGAGAAGCCCGTGGCGGACTACAAGGGCGGCAAGGAAGAGGCGATCAAGTTTCTTGTGGGCCAGGTGATGCGCGAGACGCGGGGGAGAGCGAAGCCAGAGCTGGTACACGACCTCCTCAAGGAGCATCTGTCGGGCTAGATGATCTGCTAAGGCCCCTTCTCCCTTAGCATAGCTATGCTATAATCCGGTTATGCGACTCCTGAAGGTTGATCCGAGCCTTCTCAAATGGCTCTACTTTGGGATGCACATCAAGCGGTGGCTGCTGCTGTTACTGCTTGGCGTCGCCATTATGGGCCTTGGGTTTGGCTACTTCCTACGGGAAGTGTATTTCTCATACACGTTTCCTGATTGGGTCTACTATGTCACGCTTCAGTTCTTGCCTCGATATGTCCGAGGTGTGCTATTCGTTGGCGGGAGCGCCGCGCTGATCATGTTCTCGGTCTGGAAGCTGAATCGATCGCTGCTGTCGGCGTTCATCCGGCCTGGCAACGAAGAGAGTCTGGTCAACATCATCTACAACCATCGCTATTTGCGGCGTGGCCCGAAGGTCGTCGCGATTGGTGGAGGAACCGGCCTTTCGACGTTGCTGCGAGGCTTGAAAGAGCACACGGGCAACCTGACGGCGATTGTGACTGTCGCAGATGACGGTGGGAGTTCAGGCCGCCTTCGCCGTGAGATGGGCCTGCCGCCGCCCGGGGACTTGCGAAATTGCATCGCCGCGCTGGCAGATGCGGAGCCACTGATGACGAAGCTATTCCAGTATCGGTTCGACGAAGGCTCGGGCCTTGATGGCCACAGCTTTGGGAACCTGTTCATCGCGGCCATGAGCGAAGTCACGGGAAACTTTGAAGAGGCGGTGCGCGAGACGAGCCGTGTGCTCGCCGTCCGCGGTCAGATACTGCCTTCGACTCTCACGAACGTAACCCTATCGGCCGTCACGGACGAGGATGATGAGATCCATGGCGAGTCGAATATTACTGAACGTGGGAGCCGCATCAAGAAGGTCTACATCAACCCTGAGAACGCGCAAGCGAACCCGGAAGCGATACGAGCGATCCTGGGTGCAGACATGGTGGTGATCGGACCTGGCAGCCTCTACACGAGCGTGCTTCCGAACCTGCTTGTGGACGGCATTCGCCGGGCGATCCAGATGTCGAAGGCGGTGCGGGTGTACGTGTGCAACGTGGCGACTGAGCGTGGAGAGACGGATAGCTTCTCCGTGAGCGACCACTACCAGGTGCTAGAGCAACACGTTAAGGAGAAGCTATTTAGCTACGTGGTGGCGAACAACAATATCGCGACCAACGGGGCCGTCGATGCCCGGTTTGAGCCCGTGAAGGTCGACCGCAACGGGATTGCAGACGTTTCGGTGGTGGCCGCGGACGTGATCAGCGAAGCGAATCGCTACCATCACGACACGTCGAAGCTGGCGTCACTGTTGATGGGACTGTACTATCAGCGTCGGGAGGACAACAGTCCCGTGGTGACGTTGACCGAGCCGCAAGAGGCCACTGCCCTCTAGGAGAAACAGCATGGATTTTGATAGCTATCTGAACCTAGCGCAGATGCTGATCTCGATCATCTTGGTGATCGTCGTGTTGCTGCAGGCGCGAGGTGGCGACATTGGCGCTGCGTTCGGCGGGGGCGGCGGCGGCGGTTCCTCGTTCCGGACGCGAAGAGGACTAGAGAAGACGCTCTTTCAGCTCACGATCGCGCTCTCGGTCGTGTTCCTTGCCATGTCGGCGGTCAGTGTCAGGTACGCTGGCTAGGCTTTTCGCAACTCCAAACAGGCGATGATGCAGGTCTACGGTCCACGCTGGCCGTTGCTCTTCGTTTTGGTGGCTGGCGTCGCCACCATCATTGGCGTCACATATCTTCCGTCTCAGCCGTCCGGTGGGGAAGTGCCAACGCAAGGTGGAGTGTACGTTGAAGGCATCGCGGGAGAGCCTTCCGTCGTCAACCCGCTCTATGCGTCCTTCAATGAAGTCGATCGTGATCTTACAAGGTTGCTGTTCGCAGGGCTCGTGAGGCTAGGGCCAAAGGGTGAGGTGCAGCCGGATCTTGCGGACATCCCGAACGTCACGCAGGATGGGCTCACGTACATCTTCGAACTGCAACCGGGACTGTTCTGGCACGACGGGGAGACGCTCGATGTCGAGGACGTCTTGTTCACCATCGAAACGATCAAGGCGCCAGGCTTCGACGGCGACCCAGTGCTGGCCGATCTGTATCGGGACGTAGAGGTCGAGGCTTCTGGAGATCTGACGGTCGTGATGACCCTTGAGCAGCCCTTCGCTCCGTTCCTAGCGCGCGCGGCAACGGTGGGTATCTTGCCAGAGCATCTGCTGTCTGGAGTAGAGCCGTCCGCACTGCGCGACAATGCGTTCAACCGGAAGCCCGTGGGCAGCGGCCCATTCCGCCTCGTGGACCTGACGGCAGCTTCGGCGACTCTTGCCCCGTTCGACTCGGCCCATCAGGGCCGGCCGTTCCTGGAGCGTCTGGAGTTGCGCTTTTTCCGTGATGAAGGTGCGCTGCTCAATGCGTTTCTGAACGACGATGTCGACGGAGCACTGTTCCGGCCGGGGCTGGACGCGGACGCGATACTCGTCATCGATAGTGAGGAACAGTCGGTGCGCCGCGTCTTACATACGACAGCATATAGTCTGGTCTATCTGAACACGCTATCCAGTGTGTTCGAGGAGCGGTTCGTGCGAGAGGCGCTACAACGAAGCCTGGACCGCGCGGTGCTGTTCGAGCGCGTCCTGGAAGGTCAGGCCTTGGCGCTGGACAGCCCGATCGTGCGAGATCTCTGGGCGTACGTCGGCTCGCCAGAGGAGTACGATTACGATCTTGTGAGAGCTTCGTCGTTGCTGGACGTAGCGGGCTGGACGCTTGAAGACGATGTTCTGACCAAAGACGGCGATCCGCTGGCCTTCACGCTCTCCGTGAGCGACGATCCGATACAGGTCGCCATTGCAGAGGAGTTGGTGAGGCAGTGGGGCGAGCTGGGGATCCAGGTGGAACTCCAGGTGAGCGGCGCCAGTGTCTTCGTGGAGGGTGTTCTGCTGCCGCGAGAATTCGACGCCGCGCTGGTGACTGTCGACCCGGGCCCGGACCCGGACCCGTATCCACTCTGGCACAGTTCGCAGGCGTTCGGCGACGGACGGAACCTTGCGAGCTTCTCCGACCTGGAGGTCGATCGGTTGCTGGAGAATGGACGCCAAACGACGTCGGACGGCGAGCGAGCCGAGGCATATCGCGCGTTCCAGGAGATCTTCAGCGAGGAGATGCCTGCGGTGCTTCTCTATACGCTAACGTACCAGTACGTGGTACCTGCCGAACTTCAGGGGCTGAGCCCGGGGCTCCTTATCGGTTTGAGTTCTCGGTTCAGCGATGCGTTCCGCTGGTACATAGAGACGGGTAGTGAAGAAGATGTCATCAGAACAGAGTGACCTACCGCCTACCATCACGCTAACAACGGATTTTGGTCTTTCAGACTCATACGTCGCGCAAATCTGCGGCGTCATCATCAGCATCAATCCACAGGCACGTATCGTCGACATCAGCCACGGTGTGCTGCCCCACCAGATCTTGCAGGCGACATACCTCACGCAGGCGGCGTGGCCATGCTTCCCATCCGGAGCTGTTCATCTGGCGGTGGTCGACCCGGGCGTTGGGAGCGACCGCCGTCCAATTGTGCTCCATACCCTGCAGGGAGTCTTTGTTGGGCCGGATAATGGGGTGCTGTCCGCCGCGTTGCCGGATAACGTGCGTCCGGACGAACCACGCCGTATTCCGCTCCCCGCCCAGACCAACGCATTCGAGATATCGAATGCGCGATACATACAGGAGCGGGTGAGCAACACGTTTCACGGCCGGGACGTGTTCGCGCCGGCGGCTGCGCATTTGGCGCTGGGCGTTGCCCCGGAGGAGCTAGGGGCTCCAGTGCATGAGGTCATGGCGCTGCCACCGATCCAAGCGATGCAGCAAGCCGATGGTGCGTTCGAGGCGAAGGTGGTTCACATCGATCGCTTTGGCAATGTCATCTCTGACATTCGTTCACGGGACCTGCCGGACGGCGGATTCTCCGTCGAGGCGGGTGAGAGGAAGATGCGGGGGCCATTCAGTACGTACGCTGAACTGGACGGCGTTGGAGCGTTGGTGGGGAGCAGCGGTTATCTGGAAATCGCCGTTCCGAACGGGAGCGCAGCGGGGCTGCTCGACATCCAGATCGGCGCGCCGGTGCGGCTGCAGCCCGACACTTAATTTGCATCGGACCTGGACGCGCCTGGCACGGATCGACTGAGGTCTAGGAGGACTTGATGGCACAAACAAGAACGAAGGCCGAGCTGTTGGGAGATCTGCGGGCGAGCGGGCGGGATGTTGCGGAGAGGCTGGGAGCGCTTCCAGCGGAAGAGTTCGATCGAGGGCGGTATGAGAGCGGCTGGAACGGCCGTCAGATCTTGGCGCACGCGGCGGCCATCGAGTGGACGTATCCCCGGCTCCTGGACATCGCGAAGAGTGGAACGGCGCCAAGCGGAAGCGGCGCTACGGGAGTACGAAGGACCGAGCCGGATGAGGCATCCAAGGTACCGACGCGCACCGCTACCGGCGGTATCGATTCCTATAACGAGCGACAGGTGGCGAAGCGGTCGGACGCCACGGTGGAGGAACTGCTGCAAGAGTTCAAGACGAATCGCGCCGCGACGATTGCGGCGGTCGAAGCGGCCGACGAGGAGCTGTTTAGCCGTGAAATCCGGTCGGCCGGCGGCATCACGGGTGTGCTGGCCGACGTGATCCACGCGGTCGCGGTGCTGCACGTCCGAGGCCATGTGAACGACATCGTCGGGACGGAATGACCAGCGTATGCGAATTGTCTTTATGGGCTCGCCTGAGTTCGCGCTGCCAACCCTGCGGGGCCTGATCGACAGCGATCATGAAATCGTTGGCGTCGTAACGCAGCCGGACCGGCCGGCAGGACGTGGACGCTCGATGCGCATGCCTCCCGCCGCGGTCCTGGCGGTGGAGAACGGATTGGCGCTGCTGCAGCCAGGCAACGTGAACACGGACGATTCGCTGGAGGCCCTGTGTGCACTGAGGCCGGAGGCGCTTGTAGTTGCAGCGTACGGCCAGATATTGAAACAGCCGCTGCTGGAGATCCCGACCCGCGGCGCGCTGAACGTACATGCTTCGTTACTGCCACGCCATCGAGGAGCGGCGCCGTCTGTCGGGGCGCTACTCGCGGGCGATGCCGAGACCGGTGTCACGATTCAGGAGGTTGTGCTGAAGCTGGACGCTGGCCCGATCGTCGGTCAACGCCGCTTGGCCATTTTGGATGACGACACGACTGGCTCGCTGAACGAGAAGCTGAGCGAACTTGGCGCGGAGCTGCTGATCGAAGTCCTGCCGGCTTGGGAGCGAGGCGAGAGCGCCGCTATCCCACAAGATGAGCACGAGGCTACGGTCTCATCCAGTGTGAAGCGTGAGGCCGCCGTTATCGACTGGTCGATGACGGCGGCCGACGTGTGGCGTCGCGTGAAGGCGTACGCACCGTGGCCGGTGGCGACGACTACGGTCGATGGCGAACGGCTGCGTATATTGGAGGCATGGCCGACCGAGGCTGGGGCGGGCCAGGATCCCGGTGTTGTGATCGAGCTACCGGAACAGAGCGACCTGCCGCCCGGGGCAGGGTTCGCGGTGACGTGCGGCGCCGGGGCGCTCGTGATCGTTCGCGCGCAGCGGGCGGGCAAGCGTCCTCTCAGCGGCGTCGAACTACTGCGAGGGTACAGTCCGCTGATGGGCAAACGGCTGGGGCAACGACAAGCGCCCTCATAGTCTGCGAGGGCGCTTGGTTCCCGGTCGTTAAGAGACTAGTTGTCTTGCTCGTCGTCTGACGAGGCCTCTTCGCCCTCTTCGCCCTCTTCGCCTTCTTCACCCTCTTCGCCTTCAGCCAGCTCTTCTTCCTCGATCTCGAGTTCGACCTTCGGCGGCGAGACCTTGACGACGACCTGGTCAGGTGCGCTCAAGACTGTGAGATCGGCTGGCACCTTGAGGTCGCGAACAAAGAGCGCGTCATCCAACTCCTCGAGGACTGAGATGTCAACCTCGATGCTCTGGGGGATGTTCACGGGCAGCGCCTCGATTTGGATGTGGTCGAGGCTCTGAAGAAGCACACCAGCGTAGATGCTGACCGCGGGTGGTTCGCCAACGGTCACGACCGGCACGTCGGCGGTGAGCGTCTCGCTGAGCGATATCTGGAAAAAGTCGACGTGGAGGAGTTCATCGGTAATCGGGTGTTGCTGAACGCCCCGGAGCACGACGGGCCGGGGCTCACCCTCGCCGCTGATACTTAGGCTGATGATCGCGTTGCGGCCCGCGGCCTTGATGACGTTGATCACGTCATCGCTTTGAGCCTGGAGCGCCAGGGAGTCGGTCTCTTTACCGTAGAGGTGGGCGGGCACCAGTCCCTGGCGCCTGAGCGCCTTGACCTTCTTTCCGGTCACGTTGCGCGGGTCGACCGCTAGCGTTGTCTCAGCCATGATGGTTAGCTCTTCCTCCAGTGCTACGTCGTTGCTGCCTCACCAGCGGGAGCGAGTATGTGCTGGCTCCGCCCGAGCTCCTGCCGCTCGCGTTGATGATTGGCTGCAAACACTACCCTAACAAAGTAGCAGAGATATGGTCAAGATGTCACCAGGCTCCAGGCACCACGCGCAGGCGGCCGCGCCGGCTACGGCCCACCGTAAACACGCGGACGAGCACGAGGCCGGCAACAAAGCCGCCGATGTGGGCGAACCAGGCGATGCCGCCGCCGGCGCCGGTAACGTCCGTCGCCGTGATGGCTGCGATGCCGCTAAAGAGCTGGAGGAAGAACCAGAATCCGATTAGCAACACGGCTGGCACACGGAATGGCACCCAGAACAGGATGAAGATTGGCAGGATGGCGGCGACGGTGGCGCGAGGGTAGAGCACCAGGTAGGCGCCTAGCACGCCGGCGACGGCGCCGCTGGCGCCGATAGCCGGGATGATGTCGTTTTGGTTCATGAAGATGTGCGCCGCGCCGGCAGCCAGCCCAACCACAACGTAGAAGACCACGTAGCGAGCGTGGCCCATGGCGTCCTCCACGTTGTCGCCGAAGACCCAGAGGAAGACCATGTTGCCGATGAGATGGAGCCAGCCGCCGTGGAGGAACATTGACGTGAACGGTGTGGCGAGGACGCGCTCGCCTTCTGGACAAACGAAGGCGAGCGCGTCCGGGTTGGTCTCTGGGTCGAAGCCGAATCGATCGGTGAGGCAAGCCGGGATGCTGCCCCAATCAAAGAAGAACAGGTCTAGCTCAGAGAGAAACGTACGTGATTCCGGAACGGTGCTCAACGTGAGCTGGTACAGGAAGACGAGAACGCTGATGGCGATGAACGTGATGTTGACATAAGGCGTCGTACGGGAGCGGACGCTGTCCGAAATCGGGATCATTGGAGGCTCGCCGCTACGAGTCCTGCGCCCAGAGGAGTTCTTGCCGTCGCGCTGCCTTGTTCAGGTAACGAGCGAGAGCGAACAGGAGGTCGTTGAGGCGGTTGAGGTAGGCGAGAATCTCGGGGTTGACTTTCTCTTTGCGAGCAAGGGTCACGACGTTGCGTTCGGCGCGCCGGCAGACGGTGCGGGCGTGGTGCATGGAGGCGGCCGCGCTCGAGCCGGACGGCAGGACAAAGGTCTTGAGTGGTGGGACTTTGGCGTCGTATTCGTCGATGAGCTGCTCAAGGTAGGCTGTGCTGTGCGCGGCGAGGTCAAACGTAGCAGCGCGCGTCTTGCGACGCCGCACAGGCTTGTCGCTCGCGAGTTCGGCGCCGATGTTGAAGAGTTCGTTTTGGATCGTGTGCAGCGACGCGATGAGCGATCGTTGGCGAACGAAGGAGATCGCGACACCGAGGACGGAGTTCAGTTCGTCGATCGTGCCGTAGGCGACGACGCGAGGATGGTCCTTGGCAACCCGCCTGCCGCCGAAGAGGCTCGTCTTACCGGCGTCGCCGGCGCGGGTGTAGAGTTTCGACTTACGGGGCGGCTTCGGCATGCTTGGGGTGCATTATACACGGCGCAGGCGGGCGCTTACGGCGGATCGTAGATGCCGGTGGCGCCGCGTAGCGGGTTGCAGCGGAGCAGTCTCCAGACTGTCTTCGCCGTGGCGCGAAAGAAGCCGTACTTCTCGTAGGCGGCCAGTCCCTACGCGGAGCAGCTCGGCTCGAAGCTGCACGCTGCGCGCAGGCGGTGTGCCACCCGCGCCCGGTACGTCTCGATGTACCAGAGCGCGAGTCGCGTGGCCGGCGATGATGGTCGCTGTAGTTTCTCTATGGCCATCTCGGCGTCCTACTGGATCTACTTCTCCAAACGACTGATGCGCCCGTTGATCCGCAGTAATGAGAATCACGAGGGGAATTACGTGGGGGCTTCGCGTCATCGCGCGGCTCCTTCCGCTGGCCAAGGGTAGATTAGCCGCTTATAGGCAGCTAGCAACCGCTCCGCAATCTGCCAGCCGGCCCCTATTGACGCTCGCGGGGCCGCGTGGTAGTATCGCTCAATATTCGAGGGATATAGAAGATGTCTGAACTATACGTAATGATGATCCGAGCCGATACGGGAGCGCGATGCGGTCGCCTGCCGCGAGCCGCTGCATCTCATGGGCCAAGGAGTTCCGCCACCAACTAGAGACAAATCGGAAGCAACAGGAACGAAGGCCCGTCGCAGATGTGACGGGCCCTTTGCGTTTTATCAGGAGGCAATCATGCTAGAAGGAACGCTGGTACGGCTGCGGGCGATGGAACCTGGAGACCTAGAGGACGCCTACAAGTGGGTGAACGACCGCGAGGTGACGCTCTGGTTGACGTCGCTGCGCTACCCGGTGTCCCGAAAAGCTGAGCAGCAATGGATCGACGATGAACCAACCAACAGCTTCGGCGGTGTGCGTCTCGCCATCGACACAACGGATGGCAAGCACATCGGCGGGATCAATTTACACCGGGTCAATCCTGAGGATCGCAAGGCGGGGTTAGGCATCATGATCGGGGAGAAGGACCATTGGTCGAACGGGTACGGCACGGACGCGATCAAGACGCTGCTGTCGTTCGCGTTCGATGAGATGAACCTGCATCGCGTCTGGTTGCACGTGTTCGCGGACAACGAGCGCGCGATCGGGTTATACCAGAAGTGCGGCTTCCGCGAGGAGGGCCGGCTCCGACAGGAGGTCTACCAGGACGGCCGCTACTACGACGTGGTCATGATGGGCGTCCTGGAGACCGAGTTCGCGGAAGTTCGCAATGGAGATAGTTAGAAGGGAAGATCGATGCTGGAAGGAAAGCTGACGATACTGAGGCCGCTTGAAGCGACGGACCTTGAGCGCGTTTACAAGTGGATCAACGACCGTGAGGTCACGCGCAACCTTGCCGCGCGTTATCCGCTATCGCGCAAGGACGAGGCGAACTGGTTGGAGAGCGGGCCGCCAAATAGCTTCGAAACGGGGGTGCGGATGGCGATCGAAACGAAGGACGGCGTCCACATTGGCAATCTGGACCTGACCGAGGTCAGGCCAGAGGACCGTAAGGCTGGGCTGGGCGTGATGATCGGCGAGAAGGACTACTGGGGCGCGGGCTACGGCACGGACGCAATCCTCACGCTGCTGCGCTTCGGGTTCCATGACATGAACCTCAACCGGATCTGGCTGCATGTGTTCGAGGAAAACGGCAGGGCGTACGCGTGCTACTTGAAGTGCGGCTTCCAGGAAGAGGGAAGGCTACGCCAGCACTATTACGCGGAAGGCCGCTACTGGGATAGCATCGTGATGGCGATCTTGCGCCACGAGTATGATGCGCTGCACGTTGCCGCGGAGGAGGCGGAGGCTGCCCGTGTCTAACACGGAAGACTTCTACGAGCCCGAGGTCTACGATGCGCGGGCGCAGGGCGTTCCGGGCGACGTCGAGTTCTTCCTTGGCCTCGCCAAAGAAGCGGACACCGCAGGCCATCCGGTGCTGGAGCTGGCGACGGGAACAGGCCGGATCGCGATCCCGATCGCGCGCGCCGGCATTCGAGTCGTCGGTCTCGATCTGTCGGAGTCGATGCTGGCGCAGGCGGCGGAGAAGAGCGGGGAACTGGCGAACGTGCGCTGGGTGCAGGGCGATATGCAGGCGTTCGTTCTACCGGAGAAGTTCGGGCTGATCTGCATCCCATTCAGATCGTTCCAACACCTGCTGACGGTCGCGGACCAGATCGCTTGCCTGGAGTGCGTCCACCGGCACCTGGCGCCCGGGGGCCGCCTGGCGCTCGATCTGTTCAATCCGGACATCGTCGTGATGGGGCAGTGGCTCGGCGCGAAGCGGGGCGGGCTCCAGCGACGGCGGGACGACTACGTCAGCCCTGATACAGCGAGCGTTGTGAAGGCTTGGGAGACGCGCGACTATTATCCAGCCAGCCAGGAGCTGAAGTCGACGTTCATTGACGAAGAGCTGGACGATGACGGCGTGGTGGTTTCGAAAGTGTACCGCGGGCTGCGGTTGCGCTACGTGTTCCGATACGAGATGGAGCACCTGCTGGCGCGATGCGGGTTCGAGGTCGAGGACGTGTTTGGCGATTGTTTTGGGGCACCGTTCGGTGACACGAGCCCAGAAATGGTATTCGTTGCGAGGAAGGGCGCGTAGGCTATCCGAGCAGGCTATCCGTGGTCGACGGGTTGCGCTCGTTCGCAACGTTGTCGAGTCGAGTACGGATGGCTTCCTTGATCATAGGTTGGGCGGGCACGATGTAGAGCTTCCGCTCCTTGATGCCGTTGAAGACGGCGTCTGCCATGTCTGATGGGGGGAAGCCAGCCTTCAACATTCCGCGGACGAAGTCGATGCGCTGCTGGACATCCTCTGGTATGTGCTCGGGAGGATCGTCGCCGGGGAGGTCCTCCGGCCTGTTGCGTTGTGAATCCATGACGTTCGTGTCGACGGCGCCGGGACAGAGCACGGATACGCCGATCTTCGCATCCAGCCCAGCCAGCTCCTGGTAGAGCGCCTCCGACAGAGCGACGACGGCGTGCTTCGTCACGCCGTAGATGCCGGAGCCCTGCAAGAGCCCCATGGTTGAGGCGGTGTTGACAACGTGGCCCTCTGTGCCTTGGGCGATCATGCGCGGCATGAAGGCCTGGATGCCGTGGATAACGCCCCAGAGATTGACACCCATCACCCAGTTCCAGTCGTTCGTAGGCTGTTCCCAGAGCGGCTTGATGCTCCCACCGCTCACGCCCGCGTTGTTGCAGAGCACGTCGACGGCGCCAAACTCGTCGTAGGCTCTATCTGCCAGCGCTTGGATCTGCTCGAGTCGGGAGACGTCGGCCTTGACGGCGATGGTGTTCACGCCGAGGTCGCTGAGCTTGTTGTGCGCCGCCTCCAACGCAGGCTCCTCGACGTCCGCCATGACGACGTTCATGCCCTCGGCGCCGAACCGCGCGGCCAGCGCGTAACCGATGCCGCTGGCGGCGCCGGTGATGACGGCAGTCCCGTCCTTGAATTCCTCCACGATGGTCCTCCTAGCTATGGGCAGCGCCGCGCGTTATCCAGATATCTCTATCGCTGGTATCGCGATCATACAGCAGACGGTTGATCAGCACCTGCCCACGATCGGCATCGGTCGGGGGCGGCTCGTTCGCCATGAGACGTTTCGCGAAGATCAGGGCGGCGATGGCGGCCAGCCCAGCGACGATCTCGGCGGGCTGGCGTGTGAGCTTGGCGACGACGGGCGCGGAGAGGACGCCAAGGCCCACGAACTGCGGTATGGCCCGCACGCGCACGCCGATCAGCGAGATGACGATGAAGGCGCCGAGCGCCTGTCGTGAGATCGCGAGCATGACGCCGATGGCGTGAGCGACGCCGCGCCCGCCTGCAAAGCGTAGCAGTGGCGACCAGTTGTGGCCGGCGACGGCGGCAACCCCGGCGGCAGCCTGCGTTCCGGGGCCGAGCCCAGAGTAGATAGCGATGGCCGGGCCGAGGAGGCCCTGGCCGATTTCGGCGAGGCCGACTGGCACGACCGCTGCGTTGTTGGCGCTCTGCCAGATGTTCGACGCGCCGACGTTGCCGCTGCCTTGTTCGCGAAGGTCGATGCCGCTGAGGAGGCGTCCCGTAATGTAGGCAACGGGGATGCTAGCTACCAGATAACTTCCGATGATGGTACGGATGGCGCGCATACGCTCAGCCGTGCGCAGTGGCCACTAGGCATCATCCGGAGCGGGAAGTTGCGCCGTGTCCGCGATCAGTGAGACGACTTGGTCCTGTGTCAGCCTCCCGACGTTGAGCGCGAGGTGGTAGTGGGATGGGTCGTTGACCTCGATCTTGAAGAACTTCTGGTGGAAGCTGACGCGGCCTTTCTCTTGTCCGCGCGCGATCTTCTCCGCTTCCTTGGTTGAGATACCATCACGCTGCGCGACGTTTGCGATGCGCAACTCCTCCGGCGCGACGATGAGGACGTGAGTAGCGTTCGGATGTTCGCGCAGGACGACCTGGCTGCCGCGCCCGATGAGTACTACGTTGTCGTGCTCGGCCACGTCCTGAATGAGGTTGGCCAAGGTCTGGACGTAGTCGTCGTCGGAGACGTCGTCCATGCCGGCGGCAGCCTCCGAGTAAGTCTGACTGAGGACCATGTCCAGGCCGCCGGCGCCCCCAAGCATTGGGTCGGCCGCGCCGGCGGCGGCAGAGCGCTCTAGGAAGTTCGTCACCATGTGGGCGAGGCGCTCGCTTAGCGTCTCGGTGCGTTCGTCATGAGAGACGATCGACTCCATCGGGACGCCTAACTCGCGCGCCGCTTCGATGAGGATCTCCTGGTCGACGTAGTCGATGGCGAGACGTCTGGCTACGAGCCTGCCGATGTCGCGCGCGTTGGCGCCAATCTGGCCGGAGAGCGTGACGATGGCCATGCAGCCACCTCCTTGCTGCTGGGGCGTTAGGCCTTCAGGCGTTCGATGAAGTGGGGGATGGGGATGGCCGGGAGGGTCGTGATCTGAACGGTGCCGCGCGCGCCAAGCTCGACCGAGATGCGCGCGACGGTCTCGTTGTCGAGCGCCTCGACCACTGAGATGAAGTCGTAGCCTCCGAGGACGGCGTACTGATCGACGACCTTGGCGCCCATCGCCTCGATCTCCTTGTTGACCTCCTGGATACGCTCGGGGCGGCCCTTGATCGTCTTGCGGCCCTCATCCGTCAGCGTGCTGAGGAAGATATACGTTGCCATGCGGAAGTCTCCTTGCGGTTGCCCGTCGTTGATTGGCCTATTGTAGCACTGATCCGAGTCTGGAGATCAGTCCTCTCCCAGGGGTCCTTCATTGATGATGAGCGGAGCGGGAACGGTCTGGCCGCAGATGCAGGAGAAGTCTCCGATCTGCACCCACATGGGGAAGTTGCCCTCATAGTGACGGTCGCAGGAGGAGCAGTTCGCGCGAAAGAGCTTTACGTGGGGAGGGTTCTGTTTGCGGGGCTTGGAGGTTGCCAACGCTACGTAAGATAGACGAGGTAGCGCTCTTGCCGTTCCGCCACGATGACGCGCCGGCCCTCTTCCAGTTCCGCGATCGCATCGGGCAAGACTGCGGAGTGGCCTCGGATGGGGAAGCTGCGTTCGTAGGTGTACTCGACATCGGCGACGCGCAGGCGGACGGGGATGGCGGCTACTTGTTCGAGGTTGGCGTAGGGAACGTCTCCGCTGTCGAGTTCCAGCGAACCCATGAGAGACGGTTCGACTTCCAGCGTGGGTGCTTCTGCCATGGCCTCATTCCAGCGCAGACGAGGGATAGAGTCAATCTTTTGTATTCAAGGCGTGACGGGGCAATGTGGAGGGCGTCCTTCTGACGCTGCGAGCGGTCGACGGCGAACTAGCTGCGCTTGGTGTCCAGCGCGTTGACCTTGGCGACATTCGCAGCCTCAGACGCATCAGGCTCAGCCTCGAACCAGGCATCGAGGATCTCTTTGGCGACGACCTCAGACGTGGCGCGCAGGCTGAGGCAGAGGACGTTGGCGTCGTTCCAGCGCCGGGCGCCGCGCGCGGTCTCCGCATCGCGACACAGGGCGGCGCGAATGCCAGGCACCTTATTCGCGGCCATGCTGACGCCGGTACCGGTCCAGCAGCAGAGCACACCTTGATCATTGGCGCCATCGGAAACTGTGCGGGCGAGTTGCGCCGCGACATCGGCCCACTCGACGTCATCGCCGGCCGGCGGCCCTATGAGCGCGACCTGATGCCCGCGTCGTTCCAACTCCGCCGCAAGGAAGTCGGTCAGGTGCGTGCGATCATCGCTGCCGAGCGCGATCCTCATACGTCGATCATAGCTCGACACGACACGCCGTTGCCAGGGTTGCAGCTACTCCATGTCGACATCTCTCCAGCGGCCGGAAGTAATGACTTGAACCGTTGCGATCACGAAGATGCTGGCCAGCAGAGAGGCGGAAGCGACGCACCAGGCGCAGACGGCGTGGATGCGGTACAGCTCGAGCCAGGTCAGGTAGCCGGAGTAGAGGACCCCAGAGAGGGCCAGGCCGAATACCATGAATGGCGCACGATCAGCGGCCCAGCCACTGATCCATACTCCGGCGCCGCCTAGCCCAATCACGCTTGCCGCGAAGATGCTCGCATAGAGAATGAAGCCGAGCAATGCGACCGGCACGCCGAGCACCGTCGCGTACTCGCTGGACTGGACGGTGTGGCAACCGCCCGCGCCTTCGCAGTAGAGGGGGAGGCCGTTGAAGTGCACGAACGATAGATAGGCAGAAATACCCATCCCGACGAAGGCGAGAGCGAGCGCCGCCCATGCTGGGAGTTGGGTGATGATTGATGTTCCACCGCGACGACCCGCAACGACGCCCTCACTTCTCACAGACATCTAGGCCTCGCATACACCTGTCAATTCTCATGTCGATCCTCGTCCTCCCTCGTCGATAGCTATGCCTTTCGACTAGGCGGTAGGCCCGGAACTCTACCCCACTGCAAATCCAGCGTACAGACCGGACTGGTAGTGAGCGGCGATGTTGCAGAAGAGCACGTAGCTGCCCGGCTCCAGCTCGGCGGTCAGTTCCTCCGACTCGCCCGCGTCCAGGTCCCCGGTCGCAGCCCGAATGTCCAACTGCGCTTCATCGGCCATGAAGCCGTCCAAGGGCAGCGCGTCCGGCGCGAGGCTGGTCTTGGTCAGCCTGAGGTTGTGGACGATGGTCCCTTCATTGATGGCGTTGAAGGTCACCGTGCCCGCTGGTGCAGTGTCTGTCGAGACTCTCATCTCCCATTCCCAGTGTGGGACATCCACGATTACCCGCTCGACCGGGGTCGGAACAGGTGGCTCCGTCGCTGTGGGCTCCGCTGGGACCGGGGTCGGAACTGGCGGCTGCGTCGCCACTACGTCCGTCGTTGTGGGCGCCGCTTGAGCCGGGGTCTGACCCGACGTCGCCGTAACCTCTGTTGCCGTGGACGCCGCTTGTTTTCGGTCGTCGCCACCGCCGCCGCACGTGGCGACGAGGAGCGTTAGCGATACCGCCGCGACGACGCCTGCAATCGATAGCCAGCGTCTCCTATGCATTCCCGCGGCCTCCTTCTGCCACGTTCGGATCCCCCGGTTCGCCGTCGCGTGCTACCGGCCGCCGGGGTCCGTGTCACCCGCGGCTCGGTCCGAAACTTGACTGCTCATGATGGCCCTCGTGCCTCTCGCAGCTTCTCTTCGATAACCTGCTGAAACACATCGAAGGGTTGGGCGCCCTTCACCGTTTCTCCATTGACGAAGAGCCAAGGAGTAGAGTTGACACCGGCATCCTGCGCCGCCTCTGTCTCGTCCAGGACGAGTTGCAGGTGGCGGCCGGTGTCGAGGCATTCGTCGAACGTCTGTTGCTCGAGGCCGATGTCGCCCGCGAATCGTTTCAGACGATTTGGAGAAAACCTGCCGCTGTTTTCGCCGCGCTGCTCGTCGAAGAGCGTGTCATGGTACTCCCAAAACATCCCCTGGTCGTTCGCGCACTGGGCGGCCCCTGCCGCCAGCACCGATTCCGTGCCGAGGAAGGCCACGTTGCGGAACTCCATGCGGACGAGGCCCGCGGCCACGTACTCTTCCTCGATCTGGCTTCCTGTCGTCTCGGCGAAGCGCCTGCACATCGGGCACTGGAGTCCGCAAACTCGATAATGGCGACGGGGGCGTCGACCGCGCCTCGCGTGCGGCCCTCGGCGCTGATCTCCTGGATACGCTCGATGCCGCGCCCGCTCTGGCTGAGTTCTGAGACCACGATGACCGCGGCAAACGCGGCGAAGGCGCCGACGATCATCAGTCCGATGAGTCCCGGTCCTCGCGTCAGCTTGCGAACGAAGCTGTGCGAGCGGGGCCTCCGGTTTCGCTTTGACTTCTTTCTAGGCATGATGTTCCTCCCGTGAGTCTGGCCGGCTGGAGGCGCTTCAACTGTCGGCCGCGTGGGACCGGCTCTACAGGCCTGGAGTGTGCCGGAGGCACGCAGCAGCCACCTCCTGCCAGCAAGTGTGGTCAGGTTGTGGTTACGGTGACGCTATGCGGCGCGAGGAGGTGGTGAGGGCGGAAGCCAGAGGGCTTCGGTGGGGATGGTGGCTGTCGCAGGTCTGATGGCGCGAAGCGCCATGTCCGGCATGGTCGTGATTGACGCATCGCCGGCGGACCAACCTGTGGATACGGTGAGGAGTTCGGCGCAAGAGGGAGATAAGAGATGGCAGATGCCATCCTCGTCGACGAAGATTACGGGAGGTTGAGATTGACTTGGCTCACCGTGCGCCGACCAGTTGTTAAGGAAGAGCGTACCGGCCAGAATCGCCAGCACGAGCACAAGCGGCGATATCGCCAGCGCAAGCGGGAACCTCTTCCGTATCGATCTGGAGCTTTGAACAGGCGCCATACGCACTCCTCTAAGAGCATAACCGTGGCCGTTGCCCTAGCATTACTATCGATCGTATGGGGGGCGGGGCGAAAGGGCCGTTCGACCCGAGATGGCTTGCCAAATGGCGCTCCCGGGCATGGTGCCTAGACGGCGAGCTGGAGTTGGCCCGTGGGCTCGCGGGAAGGAAGTTGGTTTGGCGTCATGCCCAGGCGCTCTCTCAGGCGCTGAACTGCGGCGGTGACGTCCTCCGAATGGGCCTTGGGCGCGAACGCGCCGCGATAGAAGCGCTCGTACGTCGGGAGCAGGTGCGGGTAGGTCTCCCGCAGGAACGGCATGAACCACTCCTTGGTGCCCCGCTTGAGGTAGAGGACGTTATCTCCGACGAAGCCGGCACCGTTGTCGCGGGCGGCTTGCACGACTGTCTCCATGTTCTCCGCGTCGTCTGTGAGGCCGGGGATGATGGGCGCGAGCATGACGCCGCAGCGGACACCCGCTTCGGAGAGCGTCGAGAGCGCTGCGAGCCTGCTGCTGGGCTTGGGCGTCTCCGGCTCGATGTGACGCCAGATCTCTTCGCGCAACGTAGGAATGCTGAAGATCACGGTGCAATCGGCAACGCGGGAGAGTTCGAGCAAGATGGAGAGGTCGCGTTCGATAGCGGGCGATTTCGTGATGATCGAGCAGGGGTTGGCGTGGGCCGCGAACGCCTGGAGGGCGCCGCGTGTGAGTCCGTACTTGAGTTCGGCCTGTTGGTATGGGTCGCAGGCGGTGCCGATGGTAACAGCTTCGCGTTTCCAGCCGGAGCGGCGTAGCTCGCGCTTGAGGACGGGCACCAGGTTCGTCTTGACGATGACGCGCTCGTTGAAGTCGCGGCCGGTGTCGTAGCCGAGGAACTCGTGGTTGCCGCGGGCGAAGCAGTAGACGCAGGCGTGCTGGCAGCCTCGATAGGGGTTGAGGCTCCAGCGAAGCTGCGACATGTCTGGGATGTTGATGTGGTTGAGCGCGCTCTTGCACTCGATCTCTTCGAAGGTGACTTGGGGCATTGGATCCTCCAGTGCAGATCGGACGGATGTCGATAGTAACTTAGAACACCTGTTCTTGTCAAGGGCTGCGCTACCACATCAGGAGAGCCACTTCTATAATCGTTGTGATGGACGACGCGATGGCTCGCAAGAACCAGGCGGACATGATCCTGGACCGCTCCGCGCTGCAGCTACGTGAGCTGTTGCATGAGGCGGCGGGCGCATTGCGGCCGTTTCCACCGTTTCCGGGCGCCTTTTTCACGAACGCGATCGAAGTAGAGGCGGAGGCGTCAGACTCGCCGGAGCGCGGCTGCGTTGTGGTGTGCGAGGACGGCGAACTGTACGAATTGAAGATGCATATCGACTTCTCCGAGGATGTGGAGGACCCGGTGTCCGCTCGCGATGAGACGCTGACGAAGCTGGACGAGCTACATCCGCGCGACTACCTAGCATTGGCCTACGATGCGCTGACACGCATCACGGAGGAGCTGATGGAGCGCAGCGCGTAGGCCGCCGTGGGGCAGCGCGATCAGTCCAGCTCCCAGCGATGGCTCGGCAGCCGCAACTCGTGGCGCCGGATCATCCTGACCGGCATCGCGGGAGGGATGGCGCTCGCGATCCTGGCCGTGCTCGTTTCGAGCGTTTGCGGCGGAGGAAGCGGCTCTCTGGACGAAGATGAGCCCACGGCTGTACCGACGGCTGTCGATGTTGGGCCCGGCGCAAACGTACCGACGGACGTACCGATCGAGACCGACGTGCCTGTGTTGGATACACCGGCACCGACGGCGACGGACGAGCCAGTGCTCGAGCCGACGGCCACAGCAGAAGTAACGCCTTCGCCGACACCGCCGCTGGCGACTGAGACGGCGGTGGCTCCGACACCAGAAGCGACAGTGAAGCCTTAGGGCCGGCGCTGGGCGCGCGGGCCTTCCGCAAGGCCTACTTGAGGACGATCTCGCCGCTTCTGCCGCCGCGCTTCTCGGCCAGGCGTACGGACTCGATACGCATGCCGCGGTCGACGGCTTTGCACATGTCGTACACGGTGAGGGCAGCAATCGTGACTGCCGTGAGCGCTTCCATCTCTACGCCGGTCTTACCCGTGGTGCGCACGGTGGCGCTGATATCGAGCACGCTCTCGGCTTCGTTTGGCGTGATGTCGACGCCGATATCCGTGAGCAGCAAGGGGTGGCAAAGCGGGATCAGTTCGTGCGTGCGCTTGGCCGCCATGATGCCCGCGAGACGCGCGACGCCGATGACATCGCCTTTGGGCACGCCTCCGGACTGGATCAACGCCAGCGTCTCTGGCTGCATGCGAATGACACCCCGCGCGATCGCTTCGCGATCGGTATCGGCCTTTGCGGAGACGTCGACCATGCGCGCGTGGCCCTGTTCGTCTGTGTGGGATAGTTGGCGTGGATCCGTTGTCATTGGTTGAAGCCGGTAGTCACGCAGGACGAACGGAGACGATATCGTCTGCCGCGACGTTCCTTACGTCTAGTAAGTTCAGCGTGAGCACCGCGCGCGTCTCGCCGGATGGCGCTACGAACTCCACCTCGACGCCGTCTGGATCGTAGGTCTCGACGACAACGGCAAGATCTCCCTCACACAGGCCGTGCTCGGGGAGGTCTCGTTTCAGAACTACGGTATCAAGAGGTTTGTATGTCATCGGCTGCTTCCAGGATATGCGGTCACGAAGCGAGGGACATTTTCTCCTGTGCGAATTACCCACACCGACGTCACGATGGCCTCTCCGGCAGGGCCCTGAAGCGTCGCTGAGACCGTGAACTTCCTTCCATACGACGTTGACGCTTCCTCTCGCGCGTCTAATGGCAGGTGTTGCAAACGAAGCGCTGCGTCGATTGCCTGCCAGTTCTCCTCAGTATACCCGAGGCCTCGAAAGAACGCGGCCTTGAATCGTCCGATGGGATGAGCGGTGGACGTGAGATAGTCGCGCAACTTCTCTTGTGGAATGATAGCCCGGCCCGCATTTGGCAACATCAGGCAGGTGTTAGGCGCCCAGAGATGGCAGGGCGATTGAGACGCCGGTCCTGCTCATTGCGCTGGCTGATTAAGCAGCTCGTACTCATACGACACGATGCGCTTGTAGTCGGCGGTGAGGTAGAACGTCCCGCGAAAGCTCCGGCCAGCGAGCAAGTCCGGCAGCCAGATGTGATCGTCGGGCCACATCCGGTCGTAGGGGAGGGCTTCCTCGTCGAACCACTCCAGGCGACCCTCCTCAGAGTCGCGCGGTTCGCCCGCGAACTGCGCCGCCGAGAACACGTGGACGAGGTAGTCTGGCTCGTTGGTGTCGCCGAAGTAGAACGTGAGCGTGCCATGTTGGTGCAGGTCGGTCACGCTCAGGCTGGTCTCTTCTTCGACCTCACGCGTGACGGCTTCCTCCGCAGTCTCTCCATCATCAAGCTTGCCACCGGGGGCGTTCCACCAGCCGCCACCAAACCGCCCCTCAGCCTTGAGCTGCAAGAGGACGCGACCGTTTTGGCGGATGTAACAGACCGCGCCGGTGGTGGGCATGATGCGTAGGGCGGGCTAGCCGCCGATTTGGGACATGCTGCGCGAGGCGGGCTGGAAGCCGGGGTCGTTGACCTTGTGCTTCATCTCCTTGCGCCAGACGGCGGTGCGGATGACTCGTTCGATCTCGGCGTCGGATGCGCCGGAGCGAAGCGGTTCGCGGAGGTCGGTCTCCCACGTGGAGAAGAGGCAGGTGCGGAACTGGCCATCGGCGGTGAGCCGGACGCGGTCGCAGGTCTCGCAGAACGGTTCGCTGACCGGGTTGATGAAGCCGACTTCGCCCGTTCCGTCGACGAAGCGGAAGCGCTGCGCCACCGCGATGCGGTCGTCGTGCACAGGTTCGAGTGCGTACTTCGACTCGATGATCGCGCGGATTTCTGCGCCTGTGAGGACGTCCTTCCGCTCCCACTGGCCGTCCGCATCCAGCGGCATGAACTCGATCCAGCGGACGACGTAGGGCTTACGCCGCGCCAGTTCGGCGAAGGCGAGGACGTCCTCCTCGCTGAAATCGCGAATGGCGACGGCGTTCACCTTTATCGGCGAAAGCTGGGGGTATTTCTCGCATTCCTCAAGGCCGGCGAGCACTTGCGGGAGGGCGTCCCGGCGCGTGATGTGCTTGAACTTCTCACGAACAGGGGTGTCCATGCTGACGTTGATGCGTTGGAGGCCGGCCCCAACGAGGTCGCCGCACATCTCTTTGAGCGAGAAGGCGTTCGTGGTGAGACTCAGGCTTGTCAGGCCCTCCATGCCGGAGAGCTTCTCGATCAGGACGGGAAGATCGTGGCGCACGAGCGGCTCGCCGCCGGTGAGGCGGATCTCCTCGACGCCGATGCCGGTGAAGATGCGGGTGAGGCGCTCGATCTCCTCGTATGAGAGGATCTCGTCGCGTTTCAGCCAGACGAGGCCTTCCTCCGGCATGCAGTAGGTACAGCGGAAGTTGCAGCGGTCGGTGACGGAGATGCGGAGGTTTTTGATGAGACGGCCGAACCCGTCCTGCAGCGGCCCGTTTGCAGGCACGTCGTCTGGGATCGCAGGCTCGCGAGGCGCTAGCGTGATCTGTCCGTCATCGGTCATGCAGCATGTTCTCCAATAGCTTCCGAGCTTTTCTTGCGGCGACGCCCCGATGGCTGACCGCATGCTTCTCGGAAGCAGTCAACTCGGCAACGGTGAGGCCGCGATCCGGAAGCTCGAAGACCGGGTCGTACCCGAACCCGTTCTCGCCGCGCGGCTCGACCGCGATGCGGCCCTCTACCGTGCCCTCGACCGACGTCACCTCGCCGTCCGCTGTCGCAATCGCGATGACGCAGCGAAAGCGGGCCGTCCTAGCGTCCTCATCTACGCCGGCTAGCTGTTCCATCAGGGCGGCGACTCGTTCGCCGTCCGTTAGGTCTTCACCAGCATAACGCGCCGACAAGATTCCCGGGCGTCCATCAAGTGCGTCGACTTCGAGCCCGGAGTCGTCGGCCAGCGAGGTCAGGCCGCTAGTTCTCGCAAATGCGAGTGCCTTAAGTGTGGCATTCTCCAGATACGTTTGTCCAGTCTCTTCGACATCGAGCTGGATGCCAACGTCTGGCGGCGTGACGAGCTGCCAGCCGCAGCCATCGAGGAGAGAACGAAATTCGGCGACCTTGCCTTGATTGTTGGTAGCGAGGAGCAGTCGGGGCTGCTGTGGCATGTTAAGCGATAGTGTAGCGCAGCGTCCGCGTTGGGAACGCTGCTAAAATACGGTGGTGAATCGAAAAGCTGTGCTCGGTATCTTGATCGCGCCGATCGTGGCGCTTGGTATTGGCGTGTGGGCGGAGTTCGCCGATCTGAGCCCGCCGCTGTTGCTGGCGGTCGCACTGCCGGCGATGGCGGTGACGCTGTTCAGCGTGGCGTTGGCCTTCGACCTAAGACCGGTCGCAGTTATCGCGGCGGGCGCCGCTATTGGCCTCATGACCTTCGCGATCGTCGAAGGTCTATATCTTTCGATCCACTACGCAAGAGGCGGCTTTCTCAATTACGAGGCGTACGAGTCTCAACGGGCGATGGCTGTTGCGCTGTTCGCCATCCACGTTGGCGTTGGGACGGTCGCCGGCCTGGCGCTCGGCGTTGTGGGCGCACTGGTAGCGTCCGTGGCGGGCGCTCGAAGGCGCACGGCTTCGCGAGCCGCCTAGCTGTCGTCGTTGCTGGGCGCGTCGCCGCGAATCATCGATATGATGCTCTGCCAGGCGCTGAGTGCGCTCTTGGCCGAGCGATAGACGGCCAGCGTGGCCAGCGTGGCCTGAACGATCTTGAACGCCAGGTCCAGCGTGTTGATGCCCTGTTCGGGCTGCTTCTCAATAGCCATTACGTCGCCTTTCTCACGCCGAGCGTGATCTCATGACCGTCGATGGGATTGTCGTCGCGATGAGCGTCCGCGTGAGGCGCTGCATCCTCTAGCGAGACGGAGAGCGTCTCGGCCGCTATGTAATCCGCGTGGGCGCTCATGACACGCCGGATGTCATCGTCGCCCTGCCAGCATGTGGTGATGCGGTCCGAGATTTCGAAGCCGGCATCGCGGCGCATGTTCTGGATGCGGTGAACGATCTCGCGGGCCAGCCCTTCATCGAGCAGGGCCGGCATCAGTTCCGTGTCGACGACTACGACGTAGCCGCCCTCCTGGGCCGATGCGAATCCTTCCTGCTCCACGGCCGAGACGAGGATCTCTTCAGCCACAAGCTCGAACCCAGCGACCTCAGTGCTCTCGCCTCGGTCGACCGCGGCGGCGACTTCACCGGCGTCCATCTTAGCAAGGGCAGCCCTGATCTTGGCGATGTCTTTGCCGTACTTAGGGCCAAGGATCGGCAGGTTGGGCAGCACTTCATAGCGAAGGTAGGTTGATTCGTCCGCGATGGCGAGGAGTTCCTTGACATTCAGCTCCTCGCTGAGCTGACCTCGCAATCGGTCCAACGCTTCTTCTTCTTGTTTCCCATGCACCTTCACATAGATGCGCTGCACGGGCTGGCGGACTTTGATGCCCGCCTTGCTGCGGGCGGAGCGGCCGAGCGAAGCGAGGCGCATGGCGAGGCGCACTTCGTCGTTGAGCGCCGCGTCGATCTGGGAGGCATCGCTCTCCGGCCAGTCGCAGAGGTGCACCGAGGGCGGTGCGCCGGCATCGTGCGAACGGACGAGGTTCTGGTACATCTCGTCGGCGATAAAGGGCATGAATGGCGCCATGAGCTTCGCCAACGTGACCAAGCAGACGTGGAGTGTTCTGTACGCCGACTGCTTGTCGGCGTCGTCCTCGGACTTCCAGAAGCGCCGGCGGCTGCGGCGCACGTACCAGTTTGAGAGGTCTTCGACGAACGATTCGATGCGGCGCGTGGGCGCCATGGTGTCGTAGGCTTCCAGGTTCTCAGTAACGTCCGCGATGAGCTGGTGCAGCTCAGACATGAGCCAGCGGTCGAGCTCGCCGGCAGGAGCCGCATCGTCGCCGGGTTGCCAGCCGTCGATGTTGGCGTAGGTCACGAAGAAGGAGTAGGTGTTCCAGAGCGTGAGGATGAAGCTGCGTCGTATCTCGTCGCCGCGAGCGTAACCGAAGTTGACGTTCGTGGCCGGGTTATGGCGCAGGAAGAGCCAGCGCATGGTGTCGACGCCCATCTCGTCCGCGGCGTCGTCGAACCAGATGGCTGTGCCCTTGCTCTTGTGCATCTCTTCGCCATGTTCGTCGCGCACAAGGCCGTGGCCAAGCACGGTGCGGAACGGTTCGCGGTGCTCCAAGGCCGTGCCCATCGCGAGGAGCGCGTAGAACCAGTTGCGGAACTGGCCGGGGAAGCTTTCGGTGATGAAGTCGGCCGGGAACCACTGCGCCCAGTAGTCCGGGTCCGTGTCGTAGTGGAGCGTGGAGAAGGGAACGATGCCGGCGTCCAGCCACGGGTTGCCTACGTCCTTGATGCGGGAGATGGCCTCGCCGCATTCGGAGCATCTGATCTTCACCTCGTCGACCCAGGGCCGGTGCGGCGAGTGCCCTTCGAACGCGTCCCAGCCCTCAACGGCCCTCTCCCGCAGCTCTGCCTTCCCGCCGATCACCTCGACGTGGCCACAGGAGCAGGGGTAGATGGGGAGCGCGAGTCCATAGTAGCGCTTCTTGGAGATCATCCAGTCGTCCATGTTGCGGAGCCAATCGAGTTCACGGGCGAGGCCGAATTCTGGGATCCAGCGGATCTGGTTCGTGACGTCCACCATGTGCTCGCGGAGTGGCTTGCCCGCTTCGTCGGCGCCGTCCATGGAGATGAACCACTCGTCCACGACCCGGAAGACGAGTTCGCTATCGCAGCGCCAGCAGACGGGGTAGCGGTGTGTGTAGTCTTGGACGCGAAGGAGCATGCCCTTTTGCTCGAGCGACTCAAATATCGCGGGGCCGACGTCGCCAGCGAACTTCCCGCTCAGGAAATCAAAGCCATCGACGTAGATCCCGAACTGGTCGATGGGCATCACGACGGGCAGGTCGAACTCTTTGCTGAGCGCGAAGTCCTCAGCGCCGCAGCCAGGCGCGATGTGGACGACACCGGTGCCTTCCTCCTCGCTCACCTCGTCCCATGCGATGACGCGATGCTCGATGCTATCTTGCGCGGGGAATTCGTCGAAGGGGCCACGGTACGTGAGCCCGATCAGGTCGCGACCGGGAAGTTCGGCTTCGATCTCGTGGTCGCCTTTGAGGACGCCGACTGTGGCCTTCGACAAATAGAGGATGTCATCGCCGTGGCGAACCTTGGCGTAGGTTAGGTCCGGGTTGACGGCCGCCGCGACGTTGGCAGCGAGCGTCCACGGCGTCGTGGTCCAGGCGAGCAGGTACTCGCCGGGCCGCTCGTTGAGCGGCAGCTTGAAATAGACGCTGGCGTGGGTCAGCTCCTTGTAGCCTTCCGTGACGATCTCCATGTTGGAGAGCCCGGTGGCGCAGCGGGGGCACCAAGGCATGGAGTCGCTTCCCTCATAGAGCCAGCCGCGTTCGTGACAGGTCTTGAGGAAGTGCCAGATGGCGTAGTTGTTCTCGTCGGAGTTGGTGAAATAGGAATCGTCCCAGTTCATCCACATCGCGAGGCGCTTCGACTGCTCCGTGATCTCGCCCGCGAAGCGTTGGACGCGCGCCTTGCAGTCCTCTACGAACTTTCCGATGCCGTAGTCCTCGATGTCGAGCTTCGACGTGAAGCCGTGCTCGCGCTCGACCTCGACCTCGATCCAGAGGCCCTGGCAGTCGAAGCCGTTCTGGTAGCGCTGGCGATAGCCCTGCATGGTGCGGAAGCGCTGGAATGCGTCCTTGTAGGCGCGGCCCCAGGCGTGGTGGACGCCCATCTTGTTGTTGGCCGTGATGGGGCCATCGATGAACGACCAGCGCTTGTCCGCGTCCTCGTTCCGTTTGAGGTACCGCTCGACGATGCCTTCATCGTTCCACCATTGGAGGCGCTTCTTCTCCATCTGGGGGAAATCCGGCTTGGGGTCGACTTGTTCGAACACGCTCAGCTCCCAACAAAACACCCGTCCCTACACATATAGGGACGGGCTTGCATACCCGCGGTACCACCCTTGTTTCCCGACCTGGCTTTCGGCCTCGCCGGGACACTTAGTGTCGCGCTCTCACGCAACTGCCCTCGATAACGGGGGGCGTTCCGGCCGAGCCTACGTGTCCGCCTTGTGGCGGACGTGTCGGTCGGCGGCTCAGGAGGGATGTACCGCCGGGGATGCCGTGCCCGCTCGCACCGTCTCGGGCTCGCTCATCGGCTTCTGGCCAGCGTACGCGTCTCCGTCTTCGCCTGTACTGATCGATTCTAGGTAGGCATGGCTTGGCGTGTCAAGGCGCTTGGCGTGGCAAGCGTGGGCGTTGGTATACTGCCCTTGGCCCGAGCCTTAGGTGGCAGCGTAGCTCAGGGGCAGAGCAGTCGGCTCATAATCGACGGGTCGGAGGTTCGAATCCTCCCGCTGCTACCAATTTGAATCTGTGGCTTGCCGTCCCTGGCGAGCGTGTTCTATACTGAAAGCAGCCCGGTCGAACCGAAAAACGGCCTTCTTGAGGGCCGTTTCTTCGTACCTGGAACCGAAAGGACCCCAGATGAGCTTTGTCGACAAGCAGCTGACCTGCCGCGATTGCAGCAATTCGTTCCTCTTTACGGGAGGCGAGCAGGAGTTCTACGCCAGCAAAGGCCTCCAGAACGAGCCCGTTCGCTGTCCTCCATGCCGCTCCGCTAGGAAGTCGAACCGGCTGACCGAGCCTGAGGATGGTTACGTGAAATACGGTGTGTTCGCCAGCTTTGGCGGGCGCACGCCGCGCCAGATGCACCCGGCGACGTGCGCAGACTGCGGCATGATGACCGAGGTGCCGTTCCAGCCGCGTGGCGACAGGCCCGTCTACTGCAGCGCCTGTTACAATAAGATCAAGGGTGCTCAGGAGGCTGCTGAAGCAGCCGCGGAAGCATCGGCCTCTGGATCGACAGGCGAGGCAGAGGCCGCTGAGGAGGCAGCTTCCGAGGAGACTCCCGCGGAAGCGGAAGCAGCTTCCGTGCTCGCCGCGGCCGAGGCGGCGTTCCCATCTGTTTCCGAGGAGACGACCGACGGAACTACTGACGATGAGGAAGAGAAAGTCGAGGCGGAAGCGGAAGCGACGGACGCGATTGCCGACGAGCAACCGGCCGAAGAGGCCTCCGATAGGGTCACCGGAGATGAGGAAGAAGAGATCGAAGCTGTAGCCGAGGCGACGGACTCGCCTGCCGCCGAGGAGGCCTCCGACAAGGCCAGCGAGGCTGAGGAGGAGAACGTCGAGGCGGTGGCAGAAGCAACCGACTCGCCTGGCGATGAACAGCCCGCTGAGGAGGCCTCCGACAAGGCCAGCGAAGATGACGAAGAGAACGTCGAGGCGGTAGCAGAAGCGACGGACTTGCCTGCGGACGAACAGGCCTCCGACAGGGCCAGCGAAGAGTCCAGCGAAGATGACGAAGATCAGGCTGAGCCTGTAGTCGAAGCGGCGGATTCGCCTTCTGATGGGCAGCCTGCCGTAGCGACCAGCGAAGATGACGAAGAGCAGGCTGAGCCTGTAGTCGAAGCGGCTACATAGCTCCGGCGCACATGCAAGCCTAACGAGGCCGCCCAGATCGGGCGGCCTCGGTGCATCTTACGTCGCATCTCAGGCAGCGGTTGGCTATCATCGGCGTATGATTCCACGACGGGAGGCGCTGACGCAGCTCGCGCGCCTGGTGGGCCTCGAACTCTTTATCGAGCGCTTTGGCCCGCCGCAGATCACAGACGCCGCGGACGAGGATCTGGCAGCGCTGATCGATGACCGGCTCGGAGAGGTCGCTCGCGGGCTGGTAGCGGAGGCGGCTTCGAGCGATGACGTACTCGATAGCGCGAGCGCTCAGGAATATCTAGAAGACCGGCTACGAATCTTGGCGGACTTTCTCTCGGAGGAGCAAGGGGCGTCGCTGCGAGCCGCGTTCACCGAAGGCACGAAGGACTGGTAAACGTTGACAGCGCTCGTTTGCGAGGCGTAGCATCGAGTCGATATGAAGGTGCACCTGCCATATGGTGAAGATGGGCTCGACGTGGAGCTGCCGGATGCTGCCGTTGTCCTGGAGCCGGAGCAGACGGCGGGCATCTCCGACCCGGAGCGCACGATTGCGGACGCGCTCGAACGGCCGCTTGGCGCACCACCGCTGCGGGAGCTGATACAGCCGGGACACCAGGTAGCAATCGTTGTAAGCGACATTACGCGGCCGGTGCCGAACCGCGTGCTGCTGCCGCCGATCTTGGACGCGATCCACGGCCGTGACGTGCCGCCGGAGGAGGTCGTGATCGTGGTGGCGACGGGGATGCATCGGGCGAGCACGCCGGACGAGGTCGAGCGAATGCTGGGCGCGGAGATCGCCGCCGCGTACAAAATCGTGAACCACGATGCCCGCGACGAAGCCTCGCTGGAGAGCGTGACGACGACGGCGCAGGGGGCCGGCGTGCGAATGAACCGTCGCTATCTGAACGCGGACGCACGCATCGTCACGGGCTTCGTGGAGCCGCACATCTTTGCCGGCTACTCAGGCGGAGGCAAGGCGGTGCTGCCGGGCGTGGCGGGCGCTGAGATTGTGATGAGCAATCACGGCGCGGAGATGCTGGGACATCCCAAGGCGACGTGGTGTGTGACTGAAGGCAACCCGGTCTTTGAAGAGATGCGCGACATCGCGCTGTTGACGAAGCCGACCTTCTGCGTGAACGTGACGTTGAACGCCGAACGCGAGATCACGGGCGTCTTCGCCGGCGAGCTGGTCGCGGCGCACGA
>QIFC01000036.1 GCA_003228685.1 Chloroflexota bacterium | reverse complement strand
GAGCACGGAAGAGTTCCGGACGGACTGGACTACGCGGTTAGCCCCGGCCGGACTGTCATAAAGACTGGACCAGTTTTCGGGGGCAGGTCAGCGTCACTGGTGTGCCTACGGCGTCCGGGACAGCTTCTAGCCGAAGGCTTGCTGTCGTCCCAGCCGGGCAGTTGCTCCCGAGAAGAATTTCGTACCGCCCTCCTTGTTGAGTGATGGTTTCGCCACAGACGTTCTTGTCCGCGTTGAGAACACTGATACTCAGGCTAGGTGGGGCCACAACACCATTGAGCGTGATAAGCCCGCTCAGACGAATCGGCTCGGGCGTTGGGGTTACGGTAGGAGTCGAACTGGGGGTGAACGGGGTCTCTGACGGAGCCGAGTCCTGCTGACTCGGCTCGGCAATCGCCGTACCGGCTAGCAGAACCAGCGCGCCGGCGAGCGCCAGCAGGACGCTCATGACCGCGAGCGATTTCGTTTTCATGATCTGCCGCCTCCTTCCGTCGCCACGGGCCTGTGCCGCTCGCTCGCGCTCTCCGTCTTCGAACGCGGACGTCGGCAAGGCATACGCGTAGCGACCATACGCGAACCTGATGCCTCAAGGCGGTGTCTTGACTGGCAAGAGCGTCTGGGTCCCACGCCCCAGAACGCACCGCCCTTGGACGCGCATAGTATACTCGGCGCTTGGTACTTGTCAAGGCGAGTGAGACACCACTACTGTGGGATCCGCACAGCCACCGCCACGGCTTGAGAACCCCACCTGGCTTCGATACGCTTGGCCTACCAAGGAGGACGCTTCAATGACTACAGAAACGGAAGAACCAACGCCCGCGCCCGGCAAGTCCGCCGTGGCGGGCAAGCCCAGGAGCTGGCAGGTGACCGAGGGGGCAGAGCGCGCGCCCAACCGGTCGTACTTCTACGCGATGGGGCTGAATGACGACGACCTGAAAAAGCCGATCGTCGCCGTGGGCCACGCGGGCAACGAGGCGATGCCCTGCAACATCCATCTGGGCGGCCTGGCACAATTCGTCAAGGAGGGCGTCTCCAGCGCCGGCGGCACGCCGCGGGAGTTCGCGACGATTGCCGTCGGCGACGGCATGGCGATGGGCCACGAAGGGATGAAGGCCTCCCTGGTGAGCCGCGAGATCATCGCCGACTCCGTGGAAGTGATGATGCTGGCCCACGCCTACGACGGACTGGCCGCCATCGCCGGCTGCGACAAGAGCCTGCCGGGGATGATGATGGCGCTGGCGCGCGTGAACCTGCCCGGCATCTTCCTCTACGGCGGCACGATCATGCCCGGCAAATACCGGGGCAAGGACGTCACGGTCCAGAACGTCTTCGAGGGCGTCGGCACGCATAGCGCCGGCAACATGACCGACGAAGAACTGAACGAGCTGGAGCACGTCGCCTGCCCGGCGGCGGGCTCGTGCGGCGGCATGTTCACGGCGAATACGATGGCCGCCGTCAGCGAGGGCCTCGGCATCGCGCTGCCGGGGAGCGCATCCGTACCGGCCGTCGACCCGGCCCGCGACGAGGTCTGCCGCAGGACAGGCGAGGCGCTGCTCGATCTGCTGCGAAACAACATCCGCCCTCGCGACATCCTGACGCGCGAGGCGTTCGAGAACGGCATGGCGACGGCCGTAGCGCTGGGAGGCTCGACGAACTCAATCCTCCATCTGCTCGCGATCGCACGCGAGGCCGAGGTCGAGCTGACGCTCGATGACCTCCAGGCTGTCTGCGCCCGCACGCCGCACCTCGGCGACATGACGCCGGGCGGCAACTACGTCATGGCCGACCTGCATCGGGTTGGCGGCGTGCCCGTGGTGCTGAAGGCGCTGCTGGAAGCTGACCTGCTGCATGGAGACGTGATGACCGTCACGGGCAAGACGATGGCGGAGAACCTGGCATCGGTCGCGACGATCCCCGACGGCGAGGTCGTACACTCGATCGAAAAGGCGCTGTCCGGCGGCAGCACGATTGTGGTGCTGCGCGGCAACCTCGCGCCGGATGGGGCGGTCGCCAAAGTCGCCAGCGTCGAGAAGCTCCAGCGCCGGGGACCGGCCCGCGTCTACAACGGCGAGGAGGCCTGCTTCGCGGCGATCGAGAACAAGGAGGTCCAGGCGGGCGACATCGTCGTGATCCGCTACGAAGGGCCGAAGGGCGGGCCCGGCATGCGCGAGATGCTGGCCGTAACGGCCGCCCTGGTCGGCCAGGGGCTCGGCGACGAGGTCGCGATGGTGACGGACGGCCGATTCTCCGGAGCGACGCGCGGGCTGATGGTCGGCCACGTTGCGCCAGAGGCGTACGTGGGCGGGCCGATCGCGATCGTGAAGGACGGTGATGAGATCACGATCGACGCGCCAAACCGAACGCTGGAACTGCATGTGGAGCAAGATGAGATCTCGCGACGGCTGGCTGCTTGGACGCCGCCTGCCCCCAACTACGAGCATGGCGCGCTGGCGAAGTACGCGCATCTGGTGTCGTCCGCCTCCGAGGGCGCCGTCTGCGGCTAGGCGTCGTGACGCTAGCAGTGATTATGAGGTGAAACCGAATGTGGCGATTCTTAGAGGTACTCGTTGGTGCCGCGCTTGCTGTAGTGCTGATATTAGTGCTTGCCGGCCTACGCAACGAAGATGATCCGTTAGCTTATCTGCCGGGTCTGAAGGATGAATCGTCTATTGGAGCGCTCATCGTCTCTGAGAAGAACGACCCTGCATCCCAGCAGATCGTCCCATCTCAACGGCAGTTTGAGAGTTGGATGAGCAAGGTAAGGCAGGTGGATGTTGGTACCGGGTTCTTCCTCTTCTTTGAGACTGACACGGGCGTCGGCACTGGCTTCTACATAGCTCCGGATCGTCTCCTAACGGCAGGTCACATCGTCACAAATGCAGCCGAGAGGGACTTCCGCGTGAGCAACGGCGCTGAGGTGAATTACGTCTCACATGTCGTAGACAGCTCTCAAGAGCTAGATGTAGCCATCCTGGCCCCGAACCGACAGCTACAATCGACCCCCGGCCTCGTGTTCTCTCTTTCACCCGCCGAGGCAGAGGTGGGAACTCGCGGCTGGGGAGTGTGTGCGTATCCTGAGCTAGAGGTAATCCCCATGACGGTTCAGGCAACCAGCCAACGCGTTACTCTCAACGATCCCCGTACAGGAGCGCAGCAAATCCTTGTTAACGCGATCGTTCTCTCAGGGGAAGCACACCAAGGCTGCAGCGGCGGGCCAGTAATCAATGCCAGCGGGGATGTGGTGGGCGTGATGGTGGGCGGGCGTGGGGGTCTGACACATGCCGCTGACTCTGTGGCACTTCGCGCATGGCTGCGAAGCGAGAGGTACCTGGACTAAGCCACATGTCTGACCTCGTCGTTCCGCTCAGCGATAAGCGGGCGCAAGATCCTGGAACCACCGGCGGCAAGGGCTCCGTCCTGGCCAAGCTGGTCAAAGCAAAGCTGCCGGTTCCGGCCGGGTTCGTGGTGACGACCGCCGCGTTCGAGCGCGGCGCCGGCGATCTGCTTCCCGTGATCGAGCAGTCGATCGATGACCTCCCTCCCGACGACCAGGCGCCGCTGCTGGCGCGCGGGACCGCGATCGACCGCGCGTCCCAGGAAGCGATCGCTCTGCTCAGGCGACACAACATGCCGGCCGACATCGCGGACGCGATAACGGCGGCCTACGACGGCCTCGGCGGCGGCTCCGTCGCCGTGCGCTCCTCCGCGACGGCGGAGGACATGCCCGAAGCGAGCTTCGCCGGCCAATACGACACGTATCTGAACGTCCTGACGCCCAAGAGCGTCCTCCAGCGCGTCCTCGACGTCTGGGCGTCGCTCTACTCCGTGCACGCCATCGCGTATCGGAAACGCCAAGGCATCGCCGAACAGGCCGTACGCATGGCCGTGGTGGTCCAGCGATTGCTGCCGGCGGAGGCGGCGGGCGTGCTGTTCACGCGCGACCCCGTGAGCGGTGTCGATGACCGCTTCGTGATCAACGTCGCGTATGGCCTAGGCGAAGGGGTGGTCGACGGCGTTGTGCCGGTCGACACGTTCACGCTGCAACCGCGCTCCGGCAAAGTGGTGTCCAAAGAGATCGCGGACAAGCGGCACAAGCTGGACCTGGCGGCGCGCGGGGGCCTGAGGCGAACGGCCGTCAGCCGGTCGCACCGCAAGCGGGCCGCGCTCTCGCCGCGCCAGGCCGGCGACCTCACCAAGCTCGCGAAGCGCGTGAAGCATCTCTTCGGCGGCCACCAAGATATCGAGTTCGCCGTCCACAACGGCCGCGTGCATCTGCTGCAGGCGCGGCCCGTGACCGGCGTGGACGAGACGCCGGAGTTCGTCATCGACTGGAAGCGCAAGGGGGACGAGAAGCACGGCTGGCTGCTCCTCTCGGGCCGCAAGAACGCGAAGCCAACGAAGCGCTTGGCGCGCGATATACATCTTGCTCAAGCAACCGGCTCGCGAGTCTGCTTCGTGGATACCGCTTCACCGATGACGCGCATGCACAACATTTCGTTCTTCAACGGCTACGCCTTCGGGCACGGGCCAAACGTAAGCGAGAACGTCGTTGGCAAGCGCCGGACGCGGCAGCGGAAGCGCGTGGGGTGGTACACCCAACGACGCCGCTCCTACTGGGAAGAGGTGCTGCAACCCCAGGTGGAGCGCGAACTAGCAGCGCTCGCGGACGTGCCTGCGCGGCGTGCTTCTCTGGCCGAGCACGTCGCATATCTGGAACAGGCGATCAACAGCTTCGGCCACGTCTTCGGCGACCTGCACTGGCGTCTGGTTGGCGATAGCGACCCCATGAGCTGGACGCAGACGGTCGCGGAGCTGACGGGCATGGACGAGCCGGACGTCGGCGTGTTCGTGCAGGCGGCCGACAACATCGAGACGCGCATGATCCGCGCGATGCGACAGCTGGCGCTCCAGGTGAAGCGCAGCCCCACGCTGCGCAAGCTCTTCGCCGAACGCGACTTCGAACAGCTCAAGAGCTTCGAGCTGCAGGGCAAGCCTGCCGTCCAGCGCTTCCGTGCGGCGTTCCGCCGCTTCCTCAGGCGATACGGGCTGCGCACTGGCTACGGGTTCGGCTCGTCGACCTCGCTCAACGAAACGCCGACGTGGAACATGGACCACCGGCGGCCGCTGCGCATCATCGCGGCCTACGCGGAGCAGGACCTGAACGCGATGGAGCGCGTTGAGGCGAACGCTCGTAAAGAGCGCGACCGCGCAACGAGACGGGTGCGTCGGTCCCTCGCACGGTCGAAGGCACGCCTACATCGATTCGAAGTCGCGCTGGCGCAAGGCCGCAACTTCGTTCGCATGATGGAAGACCACAACAACCTGATGGAGCAGAACACGGGCGGCCGCCTGCGCGAAGCGATCCATTGCACGGGGGTGGCATTCGTCGATCATGGCCTGCTAGACAGGCCGGAGCAGCTACTCCATCTGTCGCTCGCCGAACTGAAGGCGTTCGCCAACGGCCGCTCTCCGGCCAAGCTCCGCGAACTGATACGAGAGCGAGAACGCGAGTATCGAGAACAGGATCGCCTGCAACCGCCGATGAAGATCGGCTCGGGCGATCTGCCGCCACCGCCGGAGATGGCGAAGACGTGGGAGGCGCCCGCCGATGCCGGACGCGACGGCGATACGATCAAGGGCCTCAGCGGCTCCCGAGGCCGCGCCACGGGCAGGGCGCGCGTATTCGCCGAGTCCGATCAGATCCCGGACGTCGCCGAAGGCGACGTGCTGGTTGCGTCGAACGCGGGGCCGGACTGGACGCCCGTCTTCCCGCTGCTGGCAGGGTTGGTGCTGGATCAGGGCGCCGTGTTCCAACACGCGGCGCTGATCGCCCGCGAGTACAAGATCCCGGCCGTGATCATGACCAAAGAGGCGACGACCACGATCAAGGACGGCCAGACGGTCACCGTCGACGGCGACGAAGGCATCGTCGAGCTGGAATAGAGGCCGGTACCACTAGACAGGCTCCTCGTTCTCGCTTACCATCGCTTCATTCAGCAAAGGAGGCGAACATGGCATATCCGGCAACATTCAACGTGACACCCCCGGGTGAATACGACAAGGCGCAGGTTGTGCTGCGCGTCGTCATCATCGTCGTGCTGTCGATCTTCCAGGTCGGCGGGCTGATCTTCGGTGGCGCGTATCTGCTGCTACCCGTCATGGCGGCGATCCTCATCTCGCAGAAGGGGGCTGGCCAGTATCTAGCGGAGGCCGAGCAGGGGCCGGCGAAGTGGCTTCGCTACCTGATGGGCTTCTTCAGCTACATGGCGCTCGCCTCCGACAAGATGCCGGCGAGCGACCCTGAGGCGGTCGTGGACCTGGACGTGCAGCCGAACGGCGAACCTTCGATCGGCTCTTCGCTCATGCGGATCATCCTCGCGATTCCGCATGCGATCGTCCTTTGGCTGCTGGGGTTCATCTTCGCGATTTGCTGGATCGTCGCCGCAATCGCGATCCTGATCAACGGCACCTACCCTGGATGGGCAGCGGACTTCATCCGTGGCTACTTGCGCTGGACCGCTCGTGTATTGGTCTACATGGCTTCGCTCGTGGACGAGTACCCGCCGTTCTCGTTCGACGCAGACGAACAAGCCGCGCTGCCGGAAGCTCCCGCTTAACGCACCACGTCAGTCCGGCAGCCAGGCGCCCGCTTTGCGCAAGGCGTTCTGTAGCCCGCCAACGTCCAGCTTCTCTAGCGAGGTCTCCCCGCTGAGCGACAGCGCGCTCGCTATGCCCGCCGCTTCGCCCGTCGCGAAGCAGGCCGGGATCTCCTTCGTCGCGTGGTGTACGCGATGGTCGACGCTGATGCAGCGGCCAACCGCGAGCAGGTTCGCCGTCCGCGCCGGCAGCAGGCTGCGATACGGGATCTGGTAGGTGCAGTCGTACTTGGTCCAGTGGCCCGTCACGGCGATCACGTCGTCGAAGGGTTGGTTGAGGTCCTCCCGCGCGAGCACGTAGCGCCCGACCAAGCGCCGCGATTCGGTGATGCCCAGCGTCAGCGCCATGTCGGTCAGATAGGCGTCCTTGAACGCCGGTATCTGCCTGCGCAGCCTGTCCACTTCTTCCATCACCATGCGCCGGCACTCGATTTCGGCGTAGGTGAGATCGTCCGGGTTCGTCGCGTCGATCCGGCGCTCGATGCGGTCGGCCGCTCCCCACGGCATCAGCGCCTGCCCCGGCTTGATCGTGCGCAGCCCGCGAGCCTGCGCGATCGCGTCGTCGTCATCGATGCCCGCCATGCGAAACCAGAGCCAGGGATGAACCTCCTCCAGCTCGGACGGCTCGCCGGCCAGCGTGAAGACGTCGCCGTCGCCGGTCGCGTCGATCACGCTATCGCAAGCGACAGCGTGGCGGCCCGCCTTCGATGTGAACACGACGTGCGTGATGCGGTCTCCGTCGCGGACGATGTCCGACGCCCAACGGTGGTACAGCAGCCTTACCCCCACCTCGCCGACCCACTCGTTCGCCACGAACTTGAACTCCTCAGGGTCGTACGCGACGGAGTAGCGCACCTTGTGGGGGGCCGCGCCCCAGACGAGGCCCATGCCCTGGTAGCGCTCGATCAGCTCGTCGTTGGCCTCGCCCCACTCGCCGCTGGGCGGGGAGAAGCAGGCCTCGCGCGCCTCCAGCCGCTCGACCAGCTCCTGGCAGAGGCCCGCAACGACCTGACGCCCCGCACCATCGTCCAGCGTGAGCAGCAGCACGATCAGACCGCCGGACGCGAGCCCGCCCAGATAGCCGTAGCGCTCAACGAGCACCACGTCCGCGCCCTGACGCCTCGCGGCGATGGCGGCAGAGAGCCCGGCCGCGCCACCCCCAACGACGAGCACGTCGCAACGGTCGATGACGGGCACCCGCTGTTCAGGCAGGAGCACCGTGTCGGACGAAGGCATGTGGGTTAGGTGGGGCGAGCGACGCCGTAGATCTCGGGCGTGCCGGGCGCCGCCTGGAACTTCTCGACCCAGTCGATACGCAGGCCGGCGTCTTCGATCGCCTGCTGCGTGCGGCGGTTGGGGTGGCAGCCGGCGCCGAACCAACGCCAGACCGGCGTGATCGCGTCCTGCACGGTGCCCCAGAAGCGGCTATCGTCGTTGCGGATGTGCTCCCAGAATCGGAACGTGCCGTCCGGCCGCAGCACGCGACGCACCTCCGCGAAGGCCTTCGCCTGGTCGCCCACGCTGCAGAATACGAGGCTGGCGACCACGTGATCGAACGATGCGTCCTCGAACGGCAGATCTTCCGCTCCCGCCTGCCTGAGCTGGATGTTTGTATTGCCCTCTTTTGCCAGCCGCTTATGCGCGCGCTCGATCATGTACGGATCGGGCTCGATCGCGATGACGCGAGCGTCGTCCGAGTAGTAAGAGAAGCTGGCGCCCGTGCCGACACCGATCTCTAGCACGTCGCCGGTCGCCTCGCCCATGATGCGAGGCCGGATCTTCGGCCCGTTAGAGCGCTCGCTCATGGCGCCGGTGCGGTCCCAGAGAGCCGCGAACCAGCGGTGGCCTTTGTCCTTAGTTGGTGTGCTCATCGCAGCGACAGTGTAGCAGGCCGCTACACCAAACCAACGAGCGAGTAGCCGCCATCGACCTGCAATACGTGCCCGACGATCATCGAGGCGTCATCGCCGCAGAGGAAGGCGACCGCGGCGGCCACCTCCTCCGGCTTCACGAGCCGGCCCGCGGGAGCTACCTCTCGATAGCGCTGGAGCAGGTCGTCCGCGATCGCGCGGATGCCGTCGCTGCCATCGACGAGGCCGGACGCGATACCGTTGACGCGGATACCGCGCGGAGCAAGCTCTACCGCCAGGTAGGTGGTGAGCGACGCAAGCGCGCCCTTCGAGACGGCTACGGGGGCGTAGCGCGGCATGTAGCGCTCGGAGCCGGGGCTGTGCAGGTTGACGATCGCGCCTCCCTCGGTCATCAGCCTAGCCGCTTCTTGGGAGCAGAACCACGGCCCAAAGAGATTGACGTCCATGGAGTGCTTGAGATGCTTCGGCAGCGATGCGACCGCCCCGCGTGGCCGTTCGAGGCCGCGAGCGGCGCTGTTCACCAGCACGTCAAGGCGGCCAAACTGGCTCTGGACGCTCTTGAACAGCTCGACGATGGCATCGCGATCGCCCATGTCGGCCTTCATCGCGACGGCGCTGCCGCCGAACTCCTCGGCGTCGCGAGCGGTCGCTTCCGCGTCTTCGCCGCTGCGGGAGTAGTTGACGACAACGTCCGCGCCAAGCTGCGCGAACTTCAACACGCAGGCCCTGCCGATGCCCCGGCTACCGCCGGTGACGACCGCGACCTTGCCCGCAAACGGTTTGGTTGCCATGAGGAGAGTATGCGAGCTTGCGAACGCGCCCGCAAGGGCGAACGCGCCCGCAAGGGCGGGCGGCCCGCAAGGCGGTCGTTGGCATGCGGTGCGGCCCATGCTAGGCTTCTCGACACAATGCAGCTCACCAACAAGGTCGCATTGGTCACAGGCGCCTCGGGCGGCGGCATGGGGCGCAGCATCGCGCTGACGCTCGCCCGCGAGGGCGCCGACATCATCTTGAACTATCGCAGCAACGAGGAACGAGCGCGCGAGGTCGGAGCGGCTATTGAATCACTTGGGCGAAAGGCATTCATCCACCGGGCCGATACCGAAGACCCCGACGCGGTCCAAGCGATGGTCCAGGCGGGCGAGGCCCACTTCGGCCACGTGGACATCGCGGTCTGCAGCGCCGGCGGCAAGTGGAAGCCGCAGGAGTTCGTCGACATCGAGCCCGACCACTGGCGAGCCGTTATGCGAGGCGAGGTCGATTCCGCCTACGGGCTGATCCGCGCCACGCTGCCCGGCATGCGCAAGCGCGGCTGGGGGCGCATCGTCATGATCGGCGGGCTGCTCGCCGACGACTGGCCGTACGGCCCGCCGGACGGGCCACTGGACTACCCGCTCGGGAAAGCCGCCCGCCACTGGCTGGCGCGCACGCTCGGCCCCCGCGAGCGCCCCAATGGCATCACGATCAACGCGGTGGCGCCCGGCCCGATCGAGTACATCGAACTGGAAGAAGCGCTGCGGCTCGTGAAAGAGGACCCTTCAGGCGAGATTACGCCGCAGCACACCGCGGAAATCGTGGCCTTCCTCTGCTCGGAGCGGGCCTCTCTCGTCAGCGGTGCGGTGATCCCGGTCCGCGGCAGCGACGAGGTGTAGGCTTGCGGCGCTGACGGCCAAGCCGTACGCTTACAGTCTCGTTTCTGGAGTACGGAGGCTCATCGACGCGTATCTCATGGAGGAGAAGTAGGAGGCATTAGTATGCCGAACAAACACTTCTGGGCGGGCTTCTCCATTGTGGCGATCTGGATGGCGGTGCTCTTCGTAGGCATCTACGGAGCGGACTTCACGACGGAAACCGCATCCGGCGATGTGACGTCGGTACCCGTCGTCTGGGGCACCGCGCTGTTCGCGACGGTCGCGACGTTCTTCGTGGCGTGGAGCGGCTTTAGGGATGATTAAGAGCCCTTGTAAGCGGTCCCGCGGCGCTGGCGACCTGATGGTCGCCCTTACGGCCTTGCTGCGCAAGACTGGCGCTATCTGAAAAGATCCCTCTCTGGGTCGCGCAGCAGTTCGTCCGCGGTGCCCGACCCCTGCGGGTATTCGTAGCCGCGAATGACGGCCACAGGCATCCGCGCCAGCTTGCCGTGCGTCAGCTCTGAGGCGGCGGCCAGTTCATCGGCGACGGCCATCTGCGTCACCTTGATCTCATAGCCCGCCGGGTCGAATTGGCCCGCGTAATCCACGATCGGCAACATGCCGGCGACCCCAATCGCGAAGTTCACGTGCCCTTCCCGCCACGGACGGCCAAACGTGTCGGTAATGATCACGGCGGGCGCGGCGCCGGCCGCCTCTTCGATCCGCCGGCGGACCTGCTCCGCCGAGCCGTCCGGGTCCTCCGGCAACAGCGTGACGGTGCCGATCTTCTCCACGTTCGACGAATCGACGCCCGCGTTGGCGCAGATCAACCCGTGTTTCGTCTCGCAAATCATGACGCCGTGGTCCATGCGGACGATGCGGGCGCTCTCACGCAGCACGATCTCCACCAAACGCGCGTCCTTCTCCCAGCGTTCCGCGATCTCCTCGGCGAAGACGCCTGGCTCGATGTCGTCGAGGTCGACGATGCGGCCCTCAGCCTTCGAAACGACCTTCTGCGTGATGACGACGATATCACCCGACTCGAACGCCAGGTCTTGGTTCGCGGCGGCTTCGAGGATCAGGGCCGCGAGGTCGTCACCGGGGCGCACCTCGGGAATGTCATCGAGGCCGATGATGCGGACTTCGGCCGCCATTAGAGACCCGCGATCCGCACGCCCGTGGTCTTCTTGTAGTTGCGGTTGACCGACACGAGCAGCGCCGTGATGGCCTCCACGTAGCGAGCGTTCGCGAGCGCGCCGCCATCGACGGCCCGTATGCCCGCGATCTCCTCGGAGAGCGTCATGACCTCTTGTTTCGCGTCGTCGTCGTCGCCGCAGACGATTACGTCCTGATCGAGCGCCGAGCCGTCCTTCCAGAGCTTCGCCGCTCCCAGGTTCTGAAACGCGCCGATGACGCGCGCGTCCGGCAGGAGCGCCTGCGCCTGCTCGGCGGCGGAGCCTTCGGGCAGAGGGACGATAGCGGCGCGTCCTCCCGCGAACTCCATGGGAACCCCGGTGCTCACCACGATCTTGTCTTTGACCAGATCGTTCAGCGCCGGCAGGGACGCGGGCTGCGCCGTGTGCGGGACGGTGAGGACGATTAGGCCGGCGTTCTGGGCCGCGTCCGCGTTCTCGACGCCCCGGACGGTTGCACCTGCCGCGTGTTCCGCAACCTCGACCGCGGCCTCAGCAGCGCGCTCGGCCTTGCGCGAGCCTATGGTGATCTCGTGGCCGGCGAGCGCGAAGCGATAGGCCAGCCCTCTGCCCTCGGGCCCCGTCCCACCGATGAATGCGATATGCGTCACGAGTGCCATCGTAGCGCGCAGGCACGCCATCCGCTAGGGAGCCAGCTGGCTATGCCGGATCTTTCTCGCAGTTGCCCAGCCAGCGCAGCGGGTCGTCCCAGCGTAGCAAGTGCAAGGAGATAGCCAAGAAGGCTGCGGCTGCGCGCTGGGGGAAGCCTAGAGCTTGATCGTCCCCTTCTGTACGAGGTAGGCACCGTTGCCGGTCGTGGAAAACGCTAGAGCTGCGGTTCTTTCCAGAGCAGCGTGCAAACGAGGCACGTCCACCTCTACGCCGTCGAAGGCACCGGCCACCTCAACACTGATCTCGTCGATAGCCTCCAAGAATCCATCCGGGTAGCCACCGAGGGGGAAGGCCCCTGCAGCTTGCGCGCTGCGAGCCCCAACAGCGTTAGTGAGATGCTGGGCCACCGACCACAAGAGGGCCAGGTCAGCATCCCAGTGCACGTTTAGCTGCCTGGCAGTCTCGCCATGAAAGACGCTGAAGTAGTAGGTTTTCATGCCGATGTCGCCAGCCTCAGCGATCTTTGTAGCTGCGAATTGGAATTCGTTCGCCAACCGCTGGCGAACCGGCTTAGGCAGCGAGGGCATATTTCTTCTCCTCCTTTTGTCGGGGAGCCTTGGCCTCGAATAGAGTAGCTTCATGAGAACCAAGAGCTACACACACCATATCCAAGTCGAACTGTCCCGCAGGGACCATTACCGTCGATTGAGCATGGAACGAGCCTGTTGCGAATGACTCAGGAACAGCCACGGTAGAGGCCAGCGAGTACGCGGTAACTGGTGCGTAGAGGGCGGCGTCCTCACTAAAACTTGGAATCTTTAGGTCTGTTTCTTCTAGGGTGAGATTTCGATTGGCTAGATCGCTAAACCGCTCGAAACTGACGGTGAGCGAAACATCGAGTGCGGACGCTAGCTTCTTAAGCGTCTTGACACTGTAGTTCGCGTAGCCCTGCATGTATTTTGATATCACCGGCTGTGATGTGCCTGCCCTTACGGCCAGATCCTCTTGCTTCCACCCGCGCTCCTCCAGCATGGCATGTAGCTGAAAGAGAATTCCGTTCGTGATATCCGCCTCGACTAAGGCGTCACGAAACTCCTTGTTCTCAAGCTGTTCGAGTAACTGACTTCGCTCGTTAGATTTCGTGATCAACGGTTGTGACCTCCCCCTGTTCAATGGCTTGTTTCAAACCCAGTGCGCGTTCTTGGGCACTCCTCTGCGCCGCTCTATTCTGGCTGCGCGTCCAACCAGGAAAGAGTGTGATCTCGCCTTCTGGTCCCTCAAATCCTGCCAGCCGATATTGCCCGCGACCGACTTTGACGCGAAACTCCCTTAGCTCGCTGAATTCTTTCTTCATCATAAAGGTCCGTTTCGGCGGCCATTGGCCCTTCGGCAATACGGCAAGGCGCTTGAACAGTGACCAGAACTCGGCCCGCACGCGCAGAGAGTTCGGCTGCTGCCGAAGCCATTTATCCACGACATTCGTATTACCATCTAAACAATCTCTGAACGTGTACCTTATCGACATTATATCACAACAACATTATATCTCAAGACGGCCTCTGGCATAATAATATTCTTATATCTCCCATGACGATCAGGAGCTTCCAAGCGTAATCGTCCTAAAAAGCTGGCGCTGCCAAGAACATGATCCTTGAGCTTGTGGCTGACCTACTGCAAGCAGGCGGCTATGCCGGATCTTTCTCGCAGTCGCCCAGCCAGCGCAGCGGATCGTCCCAGCGCCAGTCGCGAAGTGGCCCTTCTTTGGCCTTGCGCCACGGTGTCGAGACGCCGACGGTGCCGAAGATACGCGGCCGGCTCGAGCCCCAGCGTCCGCGATAGCGCAGCCACCACCAGCGGTCGAGGTCTGCTGGCGCATCGACATGTTCGGGCAGGACCTGGAGTGTGGGGTGGATGCGCTGCCCCACGTGCTCCGGCTTGGCATGCTGGTCGATCTCCGGATCGGCCGCGGCCTTGTCCCTCAGGCGTCCGATGAGCGGCATCCGCTTCACCAGCGAGATGATCGCATCCAGCGGGCCGGGCAGGTTCGAGAGGAACTTGAACTGCAGGATGTCGTGGCCGCCATAGGCATACTCGAAGTAGCCGGCATGGGAGCCAAGCGCAACGTGGACGATCGGCTGGTCCCCCGCCTTCTGCACGAGATCCCACGTGCGCTGAGAACCGCCATGGTGGCTGGAGAGTCCAACGCGGGTGGGCTCGCCGTCCGGCGTCAGCTCGATCGTGACCATCTCCCAATCGGCCTCATGGTTGTTGCGGAAGTCGTTGTAGAGGTAGAGGTACCAGTACTGGAGAGCGTGCGGGGCCCCTTCGCTTGTTCCGGGTAGGTAGCGGCCATAGACGGCGCACTCGTAGGCAAATTCGCCAAGCTCTTCCAGCATTGCGCCATACGCCTGCCAGGCCTTCCGCTCGTTCTGCGACGGGACGTCCGCGACGTCCAGCTCCCAGCGTCGTGTGTCCTCGGGCTCGCCGGCCGCCCGCAGCCGCCCTTTCAGCTCGGCGACTTCGGTGCGCCTTAGCGGCCTCCACGTGCGTGGCAACAGGCCGGCGATATCGTAGCCGGGGCGATGATCGCGGAGGTAGGAGCGGGCGAGGAAGAACTCGGCGGAGCAGGGATGGTAGTCGCCCCATCCCAGCCGGCCCGGCTGGGATGCGCCGGGCCTGATCTTGCCGCGCGGCTCCTGGGGATACGCAATGAGGACGGGGTTGTGCTTCTGCAATAGTGCGTCACCGTCAAGCGCATTCGTCATGATGTACCTCCTGCCATCGTGCACCGGATTCGCCAGCGTGTCGCGTTGTATCACGCCGGAACCCAACGCCGCAAGTCGCTCGTATCAGGAGCCGCCGTGCAACGTCCGCTACAATGCCGCCATGAGCGAGCGGATCTACGCATTCAACGCAGGCGGCGACGCGACTGGCGACCCGGCCAGCAGCGGCCCCCTGACGCCGATCGCGGTCGACGTGGAGCGGCCCGTCCGGTGGGCGACATGGCGGCCTGACGGCAGCGATTGCCTGCTGGTTGGCAACCGCGGCAGCGCCGTCCTCTACAGCAACGACACCTTCGAGGCTATCGACACGAACACGAAGCACAACCTCCGGGGCGCCGCGTTTTCGCCGGACGGGCGCGAGGCGCTGCTCGTGGGCAATCGCGGCGCCGTGCTGCATTATGACCCTTCGGCTCCGCTCGGTGCAGGCTCAACGCCGGTCCGGCAGCTCGCGTCGCCAACGAGCGAAAACCTCCGTCGCGTAGCATGGCATCCAGGAGGCGAGTTCGCACTGATCGTTGGCAACGGCGGGACGGTGCTGCGGTACGCGGATAACTCACTCACCCCCGTTCCCGGCGACCGCGCGCACACGCTGCGAGCGATCGCCTGGCGTCCTGACGGCGCCTATGCGCTGATCGGCGCCTACGCGAGCACGTGGGCCGGGTACCCCAGGCCGCACGCGCTCTACAAGTGCGACGGCATGTACCTCCAGGCGTTGCTCACGAGCGACGCCGAGGACGACTTCGTAGCGATCGACTGGCATCCGGACGGGAAGCAGGCGCTCATCGCGGGCTACGCCTACGACCCGACGACGTCGCCCCGCGCTCGCGGCGCGAGCGCTGTGAACAAGCTGGTCACGTACGACGGCGCGGGCTTCGCCTACCAGACGGTAGAGGCGTCGACGTCGCTGCTGGGCGCTGCCTGGCGCCCCGACGGCACGTACGCGCTCCTCTGCGGCGAAGGCGGCCTGCTGCTCCGCTATCGCGCGGGCGGCAACGTCGAGCAGCTAGAGAGCGGCACCGAGGACAACTTGGTCGGCCCGTTCTGGCAGCCCGCCAAGACATCAAGTGCGTCGGCCCTGATCCTGCGCGGCCCCGCGAAGCGCGTCTATACTGTGTGAGACAACTCTGGCCGTCCGGCCAGGCGGACCTGACAGCGAGGCGGTATCATGGATCGATGCAATCGAGGCCTTCTATGCGAGCATCGACATGTCAGTCCTAGAAAGACCGATGGAACGGCTTGGCGATGGCTGCCGTGAGCTGATGGACTTGGCTGAGGAGAACGGTATCGAGGCGGAGTTCTGTCTGTTTCTAGCCCCCGCTCTCTAGGCGACCACCTCGTAGGGACAGAGCTTCAGCTCTGTCCTGGGCCGACCTCAAGGTCGGCCCCTACGACGTGTCATCCTCATCTGATCTTGGTAATGCTCGCCTGTGCGGTAGGCCATCCCCTACTCCGTGATCCCAAACCGCTCGCGGTAGTGGTCGATAGTGCGACGGAGGCCTTCCTCTAGATCGACCTGGGGCGCCCAGCCCAGCTCCGTCCGCAGCTTCTCCGAACTTGCGTAGCTCGCTTCGATGTCGCCCTGACGGTCTTGATACGATCCGGCGATCGGAACCGTAGGCTCGCTACACCAAGGACGTTGCCTGTTTGGATTCTGATGCCTTCAGTTCCACGTCATCCAATTCATCCGCGCTCGGAACATAGAATCGCTCCCAGAAGGAGCCGGCCATGTTTGACAACACCCACAGAACGAGGATGCTCAAGATAAGTGCATCGGTGAACCATATTCGGTTACGACTTGCTTCAAGTGAAACATCCTCGAAACCACGGTAGAGGCCGCCCACGTAGAAAGCGACGAGGAGGATGTTCAAGAACGCCAAGGCGCTGAAGGGCAGAAAGAATCTGAGCTGCCCAGCGACCAGTGCGAACGGCACGAGCCAGACGTAGTGGTTGCCCCCCCCCGCCGGTGGCAGTCATCAACGTAGCCGCGACGAGCGTCACGATGGCCACCAGAACTCCCCGCCTGGGAATCACCACCAGCGCCACCAAGAGCAGAGTTGGATACATGATCAGCCGTTCGTGGGCGAAGGCCCAGTCGGCCCAGTCTGTCGCGCTCGGGAGGAAGTCGCCGAGGCGGTTCAGGATGTAAGGGTAGCCGGTCTCAAACGGCGCTCGGTAATCAAGGTTTTTTCTCTTCAATGCATCGAAGGATGCCTGGAAACTCAGCAGATACGTCATCACAGCGAAGACAGGCACCGCGATGGCCGCGACGGTAAACGCTACCAATCTCTTCGCCCGCTGTGGGCGTGAATACAGAACCCGGCGCGCCGTAGGCTCGTTACTCGCAGGCGTTGATCCTCCTCTCCCCATCATCAATCCGAAGAGCAAGGCAGGAAACAGTAGAACAGGCCACGACTTGGCGAGAATTCCTAGTCCCAAGGCGGCACCGGCGGCTCCAACCCACCTCAGGCCAGGCTTCGAGAAGTAGACCAAGTACCAGGCCAGGAATGCGAAGAAGACGGGCAGTACGTCAAACTGCCCGTGGTAGACCGTTGTAATGATGGGCAACGGGGAGAGAGCATAGGCGAGCCCGAGATTTGTGGCTATGCCAACATCCTTGCGCAACTCCTTCGCCGCGAGAAACACCAGCGCCGCGGTGCCAACGTCCACGGCCACCAACGGAAGCCGGACGGCGGTGAAGAAGGAGAGTCCTGGGAGGCCGGACGCCCAGTCGCTGGCGGCGAGAATGTACATGAAGAACGGGAGGTAGGGATGGATGAAGATCCACCTCCCTGCCAGGGCGTAGACATCGCTATGTGCCAGGACGAGTTCCGCCACCGTTCGGTAGTTCTCGATATCGTTGCCCCAGAGGCCGGTGGGCTCTGGAAACACGAAGAGAGGTACGAGTCTCGCGACGGCCGCGACCACGATAACGGCAGCGAGCGGGCGCTGCAACAGAACACGTCTCTGCGAAATGAGCAGAGCGAAGAATAGAACTGCACAGGCGGCGATCCAGGCGAATAGGAACGGAACCAACAGCTAGACTACCGCCTCCCACATTGTAGCGGGCGCCACTTATTCCCTGATCCCTAACCGCTCGCGGTAGTGCGCGATGGTGCGGCGGAGGCCTTCCTCTAGATCGACCTGGGGCGCCCAGCCCAGCTCCATGCGCAGCTTCTCCGACGATGCGTAGCTCGCCTCGACGTCGCCAGGACGCTCGCCCAGGTCGTCGATCTGCGCGTCGTAGCCGACGATGCGCGAGACGGTCTCGATGATGTCCGCCACCTTGGTGCCGATGTCCGTCCCGACGTTGTAGACGTGGAAGCCGCTCTGCTCCAGCGGCGCGATGTGCGCCCGCGCGAGGTCCTCCACATAGACGTAGTCGCGCAGCTGCTGACCCTGCCAGTAGACCGGGATCGGGCGCTTCTCCAGCATGCCGCGAACGATGTTCGGGACGGCGTGCGACTCCGGCTCGCACAGCTCGTTCGGACCGTAGGGGTTGAAGTAGCGCATGATCGTGCAGTCGAAGTCGTAGCGCGTGCGATAGACGCCGAGGAACGTCTCGACGGCCACCTTCGTCGCGCCGTAGGGGTTCGCCTGCATGCCCAGCGGGTCGCTCTCGCGCAGGGGCAGGCTCTTCGGGACGCCGTACACCGTCGCCGACGAGGAGAAGACGATCTTGCCGACGCCGGCCCGCCGCATCGCCTCCAGCAGACGCACCGAGTTCACGATGTTGTTCTCCGCGAAGAGCACAGGCTGCGCCACGGAGACCGCGACCTCCAGGAAGCTCGCCAGGTGGATCACGGCGTCGTGGCCACGCAGCGCCTGCTCCGTGGCGGCCTCGTTGGCGAGGTCGGCTTCGACGAACGCGACGCCTTCCGGGACGAGATCGCGCCTGCCGCGCGACAGGTTGTCGAGCACGGTGACGTCGTGGCCTTCGGCGAGGAGCGTACGGCTGACGTGAGAACCGATGAAGCCCGCGCCGCCGGTGACGAGTACGCGCAAGCGGCTAGCCCTCGAACCGCTTGAACACGAGGCAGGCGTTCTGCCCGCCGAACCCGAAGCTGTTCTTGAGCACGATGTTGACGTCTTGCTCGCGCGCTTCGTTCGGCACGTAGTCCAGGTCGCAGTCCGGGTCCGGGTACTCGTAGTTGATCGTCGGGTGGATCTTGCCGCTCTGGATCGTTTTCACCACGGCGACTGACTCCAGCGCGCCAGATGCCCCGAGCGCATGGCCGATCATCGACTTCGTCGAACTGATGGGGAGCTGGTAGGCGTGCTCGCCCAGGACGGTCTTGATCGCCCGCGTCTCAGAGACATCGTTCAGCGGCGTGGACGTGCCGTGCGCGTTGATGTAATCGATCTGCTCCGGCTCGATGCCCGCGTCCTCCAGCGCCCACTGCATGCAGCGCGCCGCGCCCTCGCCGTCCGCGCAGGGGGCCACCATGTGATAGGCGTCCGCGCTGGCCGCCGCGCCGATGATCTCGGCATGGATACGGGCGCCACGCGCCTGCGCGTGCTCCAGGCTTTCGATCAGGAACATCGCGGAGCCCTCAGCCGAGACGAAACCGTCGCGCTTGGCATCGAACGGGCGGCTGGCCTTCTTAGGATCGTCGGTGCGGGTGGAGAGCACCTTCATCACACTGAACGAAGCCAGCCCGAGTTCGCAGTGGCCGGCCTCGGTACCGCCTGTAATCATCGCGTCAGCCCGCCCCAGGCGGATCAGCTGCGTCGCGTGGCCGATCGCCTGCGTCGCGGCGGCGCAGGCGGTGGAGATCGTTGTGCTGGGCCCTTTCGCCTCATGGGCGAGGCTAACGTGAGCGGCAGCCATGTTCGGGAGCGACTTCAGCATGTAGAACGGATCGATGCGCATGCCGCCCTTTTCGACGATCTTGCGCACCGTCTCATCGGAGTTCGGCAGTCCGCCGAAGCCGTTGCCCATCGAGACGCCCAGCCGCTCCGGCGCGACGTCGCCGTCCTTCAGCCCTGAGTCCTCGACCGCCTGCCGGGACGCGGCTACCGCATACTGGCTAAAGAGCGCCATCCGGCGGGCTGCCTTGCGTTCCATGTAGTTCTGCGGGTCAAAGTCGCGGACATCGCCGCTCGTCTTCGCCGGATACGGTCCCGCGTCGACCCGCGTAATCCAACCGATGCCGGATTCGCCGTTGACCAGGTTCTGCCAGTACTCGTCGACGTTGTTGCCGAGCGGCGTGATCGCGCCCATGCCGGTGATCACGACGCGATGGCCGTGGTTCTGATCGCTCATACCTTTACCTCGCTCCTTGGAGGGGTTGTCTCTTCTAGCGGCGGGTCGTACGCCACGCCCAGCACGTGTTCGCGCGCTTCGGCCGCGACGAACAGCGAGCCGCAGATGACGACCGGTCCGCCTGAGGCGGACGCAATCGCCGCATCGACCGCGGCGCCAACGGGCTCCTCCGCCGCAATCGGCGCCTCTCTGTCCGCAAACGCGCGGGTGACCTCGCGCGGGTCCATCGATCGCGGGTGACGCGAACGCGTCGCGATCATTTGCACCGCGAGCGGGGCCAGCTCCTCCGCGATGGCGTCGACATCCTTATCGCTAGAGCAGCCGACCACGAGGACGACATCGCTCAGCCCCAGATCGTCTCGCAGGGTCTGCGCGAGCGCCCGCGCCGAATCCTTGTTGTGAGCGCCATCCGCGATCACGGGCGGCCGATGCTTCAGAAACTCGATGCGGCACGGCCAGCGCACCGACGTCAGGCCGCGTTGGACCGCCGCCTGATCGATCGCGAGACCGTGCGAGCCGAGCGCCTCAGCGGCCAGGACGGCTGTCGCCGCGTTGGCCTGCTGATGCCGGCCCAGCAGTGGGAGTTTGAGGCTGTATCGCGCCTTGTCCGTCTTCAGCTCAAACTCCTGCCCGTCGGCCGAACGTCTCGCGCGGCTCAGCTGGCAGGCCTGCGCGACCTCAACCAGCTTCGCGTCTTTCTCCTCGCAGACCCTCCGGACCACGTCGCCCGCCGACTCTCGCTGCGGGGCCATGATCACCGTGGAGCCGGGCGTGATGATCGCGGCTTTCTCTTCGGCGATCTTGGGCACAGTGTCGCCTAGTATTTCCGTGTGCTCCAGACCGATCGGCGCGATGACGCAGACCTCTTTCTCCTCGAAGACGTTCGTGGCGTCCAGACGGCCGCCGAGGCCGACTTCCAGCACTTGCCAGTCCACTCCGCGTTCGCGAAAGTAGAGGAACGCGAGCGCGACGAGCGCCTCGAACGTGCTCACGCGGCCGTACGAGCCGTCGCTGTCCTCGACGCTCATCTCAGGTTCCAGCTGCTCAACCAAACGCCCGAAGTCCTCCGGCACAATTGACTCGCCGTCCACCGCGATCCGCTCGACGAAGCGGTGCAGATGAGGCTTCGTGTAGAGACCAGTCGTGACGCCTCCAGCCTTGAGGACTGCCGCGAGCATCGCCGAGATGCTCCCCTTACCCTTGCTGCCGGCCACATGGACGGTGCGCCTCCCGAGATGCGGACCGCCGAGGCGCGCCAGCAGCGAGTGCATTCTGCGCAGGTCCCAGCGGCCGGCGTCCGCGGCCGAACCTGAGCGCTCCCAGTCATCGCGGCGCTTGAGGAGACGAAGTGACTCTAGGTATTCCACGCGGTTACGTTCCGTTCGAGTTCGAGCTGGCGGGCCGGCATCGCGCTGGCCTTGCAGTATAGCAACGGACTAACGCTTGCTTCCGGCGGGCACCTCAACCGGGCGGATCCGGAACGTGCAGGCGGCATCGTCCCGCAGCAGGCTAGTGGTGAGGCGCGCGTCGGCGCCTACGAGCTGGCGTACGAACTCGACGTCGAGCGAGCAGGCGCAACTGTTCTGGCCGGCGACGCTCGGGAACGGGCATGTGTACTGGCTGATTAGCCAATCATCGCCATCTTGAGACGCCTCTGCCAGACAGCCGCGCTCTTGAATGATAGCTGTCGCCTCCTGCACCCGCTCTGAGAGGGGACGTCCCTCCAGCCGTTCCATGTATGACTCGGCGAAGTTCGACGCGACCCGGCGGAGCAGCGTCTGCAGGGCCTGCGCGCCAGTCAACGCGCGTACCTCCTCCAGCAGCGCATTCGCGAGCTGGTCGTACGACTTGGGGTAGAGAGCGTCGCCTTTTGAGGTTAATTTGTAGACGAGAGCTGGCCTGCCCACCCGGCCGCGCTCTTCGTGCGCGGTGACCAAGCCTTCCCGCTCGAGCACGGTCAGATGCTGGCGAACGCCGGTCGGGGTGAGGTGAAGGTAGCTATCGAGATCTTTGACGGTCGCTCGCCCCTGCCGCCTGATGAAATCGAGGATCTGTTGTCGAGTCGCCTGCATAGTTCTCGTGAGGAATTCTACCACACGCCCCGCCCGTGACGAGGCCGCGGTTCTCGCTTGCCCCCCTATTCGGCTCTTGTTAGCATGATCGAGCCACGGGGCTGTAGCTCACTTGGGAGAGCGCCTGTCTGGCAGACAGGAGGTAGCGGGTTCGACCCCCGCCAGCTCCACCAGAATCGTATCTAGAACCGGCTCTGACGAGGGCCGGTTCTGTATATCTCCCTCAGCGTTTGCTAACGGTCATCCAAATGACGCGGGACTGGCGGACGGACAGGTGCATCGGGCCGGCCAGTTAATCATTCGATCTGGTTAGGCTCGGCCGTCAACCCTCTGACAGTCTCGTGAGATGGACTTCTGCCGCCGCTGCCACTAAACTGCACTACGAATTAGTCGAGGTGGGATTGAAGTGTCGGGACGACTTCCGTACATTGGCGGGCTTGATGGCCTGCGCGCACTCGCTGTCATTGCTGTGCTCCTCTTCCACGCGGAGCTGTACTGGTCGCCCGTGCGTTTCAGCGGTGGCTTCCTCGGCGTCGATGTCTTCTTCGTCCTCAGCGGCTACCTGATCACCAGCCTCCTGTTATCGGAACGCGTACGCGGCGGGGGTATCGACGTTCGTGGCTTCTGGCTGCGACGCGCCCGCCGGCTGTTGCCCGCTGTCGCGGCGCTCATCATTGGTGTGCTCGTCTACGCGGTCTTGTTTCTGCCCGAAGAGGTCGTGTCGCTCCGCGTCGACGTGCTGGCCGCGCTTACGTACGTCACGAACTGGTACCTCATCGTCGATGGGCAATCGTATTTTGAAAGCTGGGGGCGGCCGTCGCTGCTCCAGCATCTCTGGTCGCTCGCCATCGAAGAGCAATTCTACCTGCTGTGGCCGCTGCTGTTTGCCGGAGGGGTACGCCTGTTGCGGCCTCAAGGCTTGCTGGTCGCGCTCTTGGCGGGCGCCGCCGCCTCGGCCGCGCTCATGGCGTTCCTGTACCAAAGCGGCGCGGATCAATCACGCATCTACTACGGTACCGATACGCGCGCCATGGGGCTTCTGTTGGGCAGCGCGCTGGCACTGGTCTGGACGCCCGCGCAGGCGCAAGCTTCCGCGAGCACCGGCCGGGCCTGGGCACTGGATGTCGCCGGCCTCGCCTCGCTCGCGATGCTCGTGTACTTTACTGTCTGGCTGAGCGATTCGAGCGCGTTCCTTTACCAGGGAGGGTTCGCCGCGATCGCCGCCGGCTCGGTCCTCGTCATCGCCGCGGTCGTCCAGTCGGGTTCCAGACTCGGCGCGGTCCTCGGCACACAACCTCTGCGCTGGATCGGCCAACGCTCGTACAGTATCTATCTCTGGCACTGGCCCATCTACATGGTCACCAGGCCCGGCCTGGATGTTTCCATCGACGGTTGGCAATTGCTGGCCGTCAGGCTCGGCATCGTTCTCGCACTGGCCGAGATCTCCTATCGTCTCGTCGAAACACCGATCCGGCGCGGTGCATTGAACCGCGCATGGGACGCGCTGCGAGCGCGCGCCCGGGTGCAGCCCTATAGCTGGGCCGCGGCTTACACCTCGGTGCTCGGCATTCTGGCAATTGGCATCGTCCTGCTGGGCGTGACGGTAGGTAGCGCCCCTGCAGCGGAGGAGCCCCCATTTATCGCGGCACTCGAGCAGCCGTTCGAGCCGCCTGCCCAGTTCCGAGTAGCGGACGGCGGTGCACTGGCCCCGCCGCGGCTGGTAGTCGCAGTAGGCAAGATCGAGACGCCTACGCCTCGGCCCGTCGTGGCCATCACGGCAACGCCGGCGAACCTGCGCGCGACGCCGCTGCCGGACCGCGACGACTGCAACCAGATGCGTGGCACCGGCTACCGTAGCCAGAGCGAGCGACAGTGGTTCCTCAGCAACTGCATTACGCCAACGCCGAAACCGATCGTGCCGGTCGCGGTCGCGTCCCTGGCCGGCGCCCCCGTGAGCGGCGTCGCCGTCACAGCGATCGGAGACTCCGTGATGCTGGGCGCGGCACCGCAGCTGTACGCGAATATTGGCGGCCTGGACCTGTACGCGGCGGTCAGTTTCCAGGCTTCGGCCGGCGTCGGACTGATCGGACAGCTCGCGGCTTCTGGAGCGCTTAGCGATGTAGTCGTTGTCCACCTCGGGAACAACGGTCCCTTCAGCGCGAGCGAACTTGATGAGATGATGGCTTCGCTCGCCGGCGTCAGCCGGGTCATCTTCCTGACCGTGAAGGTGCCTCGCTCCTGGGAGGGGTCCGTCAACGCAATGCTGTCGGCGAACGTTGGCCGCTATCCGAACGCCGTGCTTGCCGACTGGCGTGGAGCGAGCGCTGGCCATCCAGAGTACTTCTGGACCGACGGTCTCCATCTGCGGCCCGAGGGCGCGCTGGCCTACGCGTCCTTCATCCTGGCTTGGTTCTGAGGCCACCACTCCGGTGAGCTTGGTGCTGCTGAGCCGTAGCAGCGAATCTGGCACGGCCACGTAGACTCTCGCTCCGCTCACCCTAGAGCCCTGCCCAAGAGGCAGATCGCCGCGGTCTGAAGGACGCGAAAAGGCGCCGGAAACGGGCCGACTCTCTCTGGGGCGCATACGTCTGGCCTTCCGGCCGATACTTCTACGGGAAGATGCAGGATTCGATCTCAGCCGACAACAATGAGCGGGCCGATGCCAGCCCGTTCGGCGAAGCGTCGCGCCGTGTAAACGCGGGTCGCAAGCTGGTGATCTACGAACGAGAGACCGGCTTGTTCGCGTACTGGTATATCGCGCTCAGATGCGAAGAGGAGTGTTATCGGGCCCAGCGCTACCAGCGTCCCCTCAGCATTGCCGTTGTGGAACCTGAGCACACTTCCGACACGTGGACCGTTACCGAACAGATTACGGGTGCCCTGGAAAAGCGCCTTCGCAAGGCGGACCTCCCAGGCTACTTGGGAAACGCTCGATTCGTCCTCGTCATGCCGGAGACCGGCCAAGACGGCGCCTTGGATGTCCTACGGCGCATTGGGACGGACGTCGCTGAGATACGATGGGGCCTCGCCGCGTTCCCGCAGGACGGCCGCAACTTCGATCAGCTATATGAGATCGCCGCTCGCCGGCTCGAGTTGGAAGATGGAGTGTAAGGTGCGAACCAGACGCTCTCCGAACGCGTGGCACGGCCTCAGCCGCTGCGGATAAACGGCCGGAACTCCGGTTTCCAGACATAATGTGGTACGATCTCTGCGGGCCGAACGCTAGAAGCATGGTTACGTACGGTCCCCAACGACGTTGTGAATAGGGACAGATGCGACGCTGGGCGCCGCATCTTTCTGCGGGGGAGGATCTGCAAAGGAGCAAGACATGAGCTTCACGTTGTCTCGTCTGCGGATGGCCGCCCTGGTCATCATCACAGCGGGCGCTCTGGGCTTGGTAGTGAATTCATCCGCCCTAGCCGGCGCCCCCGACCCGACGATCCGAGTAAGTCCGTCATTTCAGAATGTCGCTGTCGGCGGTGATGTAATGGTCGATATCAGGATCGAAGGCGCGCCGGTATTCGCGGCCTACGAGTTCCACCTCGCGTTCGACCCTAGCGTACTAGTGTTCGAGTCCGTCACGCGTGGCGGTGAGATTCTGGAAAACGCTGGGCGGACCCCTCTCTGCCTGGGTCCAGATGCCGATGACCTTGCGAATGGGATCGTCAGCTATGGGTGCGCCTCAACCGGTGGGTCGGGCGGGCCATCAGGTTCGGGCCTGCTCGCCACGCTCATCTTCAGGGCGATCTGCCCCGACCAAACCGAGGTCGCGTTTGTGCCAGTCGGCAAGGGTCTCACGGTAGCTCCGGTTTCGATCTCGAGCCCTCTTGGCGGATCGATCGACACGAACGGCGTTGGTGGCGAAGTGAACATCAACGGCCCCGGTTGTTCGAACGGCACGCTGTTGGGCGACGCCAACTGCAACGGAGCAGTCAACGCCATCGATGCCGCCATCGTCCTCCAGATCAACGCCGGCCTGCTTGGCCCGCCCTCGTGCGCGGAGAACGCCGACGTGAACCTGAACGGCAGTATCGATAGCATAGACGCAGCGTTGATCCTTCAGTCCATCGCCGGACTGATCGGACCTCTCTGATGAAAGCATGGATGCTGCAGCACAAGCAGAACTTGTCGGCAAGATCGTCCTAGCCGCGTTTTGCGGGGGACTGATCGGTTGGCAGCGCGACCGCCATCAGTACGACGCGGGCTTGCGCACGATGGCACTCGTTGCTCTCGGCGCGACGCTCTTCACCGGGCTGAACGACACGCTAGGAGTCGACCGTGTCGCGGCCAACATCGTGACCGGCGTCGGGTTTCTCGGGGCTGGAATCATCTTCCGAGAGGGTGCGACCGTTCGCGGCATCACCACCGCCGCCACGGTGTGGTCCGTCGCGGCGATCGGCATGGCGATTGGCGCAGAACTCTACCTCGTGGCGCTGGTGACAACGCCCCTTGTGTTCGCCATTCTGGAGATGCGGTCGATCGCTGAATACCTTTCGAGCCTCAATCCTCTGCGGAGTTCCTCCAACGACGCGGAGACACCAGAAGCAGACGACAACGGCGGCTAGTCCCTTCCACGCTTGACAACCTCACGTGCTTTTGGCGATGATCGAATGAACGATGTTCCGTTACTTCTACTCCCTGCCAGCACTCGCCCTCGGCGCACTTCTGCTAGCAGTTGCCAGCAGCGCCTGCGGTGACGGAACCGGCACCCCCAATTCGATCACGATCGTTCCTCCTGACGGTGATGTGGTCAGCGTCGGCATCGTGGCGGGCGAGCAGGTGCTCAATGGTTGGCTGTACGGAAACGAGAACGACGTGCTCGTCATCCTCAGCCACATGCGCCCGAATGACCAGACGGCCTGGGAGTCGTTCGCGATGGAACTCGCCGAGAACGGCTATGCCGCGCTCACGTTCGATTTTCGTGGCTACGGCATCTCCCCAGGCAATCAGGATTTCGCCAAGCTGGACGAAGACCTCGCCGCTGTTATCTCCTACCTGCGGGCCGTCCCGGAGGGAGCCAATAGGCGGATCTTCCTCGTTGGCGCCAGCATGGGAGGGACGACATCGCTCGTTGTGGCGGCAGACGAAAACGTAGCGGGCGTGGTCGCTGTCTCTGCGCCGGCAGAGTTTCAGGGGCAAGACGCGGCGGAGGCTATCGAAAAGGTCCTAGCGCCGATGTACCTGATCGCCGCCGAAGAGGACACGGCCGCAATGGTGAGCTTGGAAGAACTGCTGGAGAGCGCGGGGCGGCCGGTAGCTTCAGATACATTCGCCGGAGGCGAACACGGAACCGCGCTGCTGGAAGGGTCTCAGGCCGATGACGTGGGAGCCAAGATCATCCGGTTCTTAGACGAGAACGCGGACTAGCCTGTCCGCGGACTAACTAGTCCGTTCCACTAAATCGTCCGGTCCACTGCTGCCCTCATCCACAGGCGGAAGCTGCTCTGGTGGCTCCAGCACCTCTTCGCTCGCCACCGGCGCAGTGGCTGCCTCGTCTGGCCTGGGAGGTGGATCTGCAAACGGTGAGGCTGGGGGCGCTGCCGGGCCGGTCGGCGCTGGTGTCGGTGCTGCCTCAGAGATCGGCGCGGTCCGCGGTTCAGCAGGCGGCGGCTCTGTCGGGGTGATTGGCGCAGCCTGGGCTTCTGCGGGCAGCGGCGCTGGTGTCGGTGCTGCCTCAGAGATCGGCGCGGTCCGCGGTTCAGCAGGCGGCGGCTCTGTCGGGGTGATGGGCGCAGCCTGGGCTTCTGCGGACAGCGGCGGTGCGCTAGCCGTCTCCTCAAACGGCTCCGGCGTCCGGTCGAGCGTCTCGATGCCCGCGCGCACGCTGCCTGTGAAGGCATCGAGCTGCTGTTCTAGCTTCTTAAGCATCTCCATCGCGTAGCGATCGGCCTCATCCATTTGCTCAGAGGCGAGCTGCTCGCCTTCCTTTCGCTTGGCGTCGGCGTGCGTCTGCGCCTCGCCTATGATCCGTTCGGTCTCGCCCTGAGCGGCCGCGATGATCTGTTCGGCGCGCGCTTCGGCCGCCACGGTAATCTCGGAGCCGCTGATGCGGCGCTCAACTTCTTCATCGGCGCGAGATAGCCGGAGCGCCGCCTCTTCGTCGGTCTGTGCGAGCACTTCTTCCTTCCGATTGAGCAATTCCTGAGCTTCGCGCACCTCCGCCGGTACCGCCGCGCGAAGTTGGTCGACGAGGTCCAGCAGCCGGCGGCGGTCGATGACGCTGCCGGTACCGATTGGCAGGCGGCGCGCCTCTCCGATGACCTCTTCGAGCCGGTCGATCAAGTGTAAGAGGTCGATGGCAAGTACCTCCTGTACGAGCCCAGCTATCTAGTGAAACTTCTGCCTAAGCGCCTGGGCAACCTGCTCCGGCACCAAGTTGGTGACATCATACCCTAGACGGGCCACTTCGCGAATTCTCGTCCCGCTGATAAACAGGTGCTCAAGGCTGCTCATCATATACATGGACTCGAGTTCGGGCGCCATCCGCTTGTTCATCAAGGCCATGTCGAATTCAGCCTCAAAGCCCGTCACAGCGCGAATGCCTCGCACCAACACCTGCGCGGACTCATGCTTAGCGAATTCAACCGTTAGCCCCGAGAACGATTTCACGCAGACGTTCTCATATGCTTCCATCGCCTTAGCGAACAGAGCGACGCGCTCCTCGGTCGAAAAGAGCGTGCCGGACTTCAAGTCGAACACGCCCACGACGACTTGATCGAACAGCCTTGCCGCCCGCATGCCGATGTCCACGTGGCCGTTGGTCACGGGATCGAATCTACCGGGAAAGAGCGCTGTCGTCACGGTGCAACCTCCTGATACATCGAGACCTGAGTATCGCCGTAGCGGCGGCTCCAGTCCAGTTGGAGCTTGCCCAGCCGTGTTGGAGCGTCGCTCCGGCTACTGTGCTCCAACACGAGCGTTGCGCGCGGAGCGATGAGGCCGGAGCCGGCGATTCGCTCCACGTCTCTCGCGCATGCCTCGTCATCGTATGGCGGGTCCAAAAAGAGCAGTGAGTACTGCTTGTCAAGCCGTCCCGGCGCTTGATCGGCAGGCATCCGAAACACACGTGCACGCGCTTCAAACCCGGTCGAAGCCAGATTCTCGCGGATCGTCGCCGCAGCCTTGGCGTTGCTCTCTACAAAGTCACAGCGGCCGTCTCCACGGCTGAGCGCCTCGATCCCGAGCGCCCCGCTTCCGGCGAAGACATCTAGCATTTGTTCAAACTCCACTCCTCTGGCCTCCAGCGCATCGAACAGCGCCTCGCGCACGCGGTCCGCTGTAGGCCGCACACCGGCGGGCGGGCTCTTCAGAATCCGTCCGCGAGCGACACCACCAACCACACGCACCGCTTACGGTGTGACGGCCAGCCGTGGCTGCACCGGCACACTCAACTCCTGCCCCACGTGCGTTAGGCCATCACTCACGATGAGCGTGAGGACGTACGTTCCGGGTTCGTCCGGCGCGCGCCAGGTCACGACAGGTCCTGCCGTGCTCTCCAGCACGCCGCCGGAGACTTCCCATCTTGGCGTCAGCAACGCGCCGTTTGGCTTTACGAGCGTGACGGTCCCGGTTTCGGCGTACTGTAGCAGCGCGGGCCAGATACCGGCATCCTGGCTCGCTTGGGAAACGTCCTGCACCGAGACGCCGCCCAACTGGAATTGCCGCGCCAGGTCGAGCTTGAAGGCCTCGCTGAACACGTTCGCGAGCCAGACGACCCTCGCCCCTCCAGGACCGGTGTAACTGAACGTCACGGCTCGAGCGGTGTCGTCCCAGACGAGGCCACTTGCGCCTGTCTCGCCCGACAGGTTCAGCCCCAGCGCGACCAGTGTCTCGCCAGTCGCGATCGAGCCGGATGGCCGCGTGACCGGCGTACTCGCCAGACCAAGCGCCTCGATGAGCGTGTACGACTGCAGACCATCCACGCCGCGTTCGTGGCTGTACGGGTCGATCGCGAGCAGGAGCTTGCTGCTTGCGACCCGCGACGTCAGGAAGCCAAGCGCCCCCTCCATTTCGATCACGTAGCGGTCTTGCTCCACCACCGGCGGCAGCTTGATGGCGGTGACCAACGGAGCGATAGCTTCCCAGTCGACGTTCTGGGTGTTCCACCCACCGCCGTCTCGAATCGGGAGCGGCAATGTGAGGGTCAGCGTCCGGCCCTCGCGACGCAGGCCGCTACTGAGACTCTCGACGAACGACGTGAACGCATCTTCGTTCCCCGCGTCGATCGTCCGGTAGTCCAGGTCGACGCCGGCGAAGGAGCCATTGGTGGCCAAGTCGAGCAGCGCCTGAACGTGGGTGGCGCGAAGTTCCGGGCTGGCCAGGATACTGTTCACCGTCTGCGCGTCGGCGGATGACGCAGCGAGAATCGTCGGCGCGACAGGTATGCCCAGGTCGTTCGGAGGCACGGTGCCGATGACGCTCCCGTCAGCGCCCGGACGCAGTCCTTGCGCGTTCAGCGTGGTGAGTCCCACTAGAGCGTTCGGATCGAGGTCTGAGCCGGCCGGCAGCGATCCGAGGATCGTTCTCGTCTGTTCGACCGGGCGGAAGGCGGCGACGTTGGCCGGGAGGACGGTCACCTCAGCCTGAACAGCGTTGCCATCCGCCAGCGGGACGGCCTCACCGAGGCGCCGCCAGCTGTCGCCGTCGTACGTGTAGAGGACGACGAGTTCGTTATCGCTCACAGAAACGGACAGGTTGACGGTCAATCGGGGGTGGACGTTAGGGCCAACGGGCTCGACAGAGTCGAGTTCGATCAGCGGACTGACCGCCTCGAACCCAGCGGGCGGCGGTGGCATGTCGTCGACTATCTGGCCACTGACAGGGCCGGTTTCCCCGCTATCGTCATCGCTAAAGATCGACACAGGCGGCAGCACCAGGATCAGCAGCACCAAGCCGAGCACGATGCCCAGCACCACGATGACCACGGCCGCGCGATCACGATCCTTGAGGGGCTCTGATTGCAGAATCCGGTTGAAGGGACCTTTGTCTTCCATGCGACGGTTACCTGTGGCGGCCAGTCGCAGCGCGCGAGCTAGCGTACATCGACGTAGTCATTCCCGCGGATCGGCGGGGGTTGGCCGGGGCTATTGTATCACGCGGCCTGAGAGGCGCAACCGGACGCGGCCACATCGCGTGCTATCGAAGCCCACAAGTGCGTGAGCCCTAGCGACAGGTTGAGGCCGCGGTAGGCGAGGCCCAAACAGTCCGCTGGGGCCGCGCAGCGCTTGAGGGTTTGACCTGCCCCCGAAAACTGGTCCAGTCTTTATGACAGTCCGGCCGGGGCTAACCGCGTAGTCCAGTCCGTCCGGAACTCCTCGGGGCTCA
>QIFC01000113.1 GCA_003228685.1 Chloroflexota bacterium | reverse complement strand
CCTCGGGCGCGCTCGCCGTCGTCGGGCCCATGCGCATGCGTTACTCACGCACCATATCCACCGTCCGCTACCTGGCGGACGTGATGAGCGAGCTGCTCGCGGAACAGTACGAAGGTCCCCCAGGGTAGAAGCGATGACTGACGAACAACCCGAAGAGGCCGCGCACGATGCGGTGGCTGATGCGGCCGGGCAAGCAGTCGGCCGGCAGGAGCCGGACGACGTCGAGGGCCTGCGCGTACGGCTGGAGGAAGAGAAGCAGCTCGCCGGGAAGCACTACGAGAGCTGGCAGCGCTCCGCCGCCGACTACCAGAACTACAAGCGGCGGATGGAGGAAGAGCGGCGCGAGGTGGCCAGGCTGGCCACCGCCTCGCTGATCATCAATCTGCTGCCCCTGATGGACGACATTGAGCGCGCCCTGCGCGACGTCGACCGGAAGCTTGCCGGCCTGACCTGGATCGATGGCATCTGGATGATCTACCGCAAGTTCGAGGCGGTGCTCCAGAACGCCGGCGTCACCGAGATCGAGGCCGACGCTCAACAGTTCGATCCCACCGTGCACGAAGCGATCAGCGAAGCGCCCGGCGACGCCGGCAAAGTCATCTCGGTCGTCCAGAAGGGCTACAAGCTCGGCGACCGCGTCATCCGCCCCGCCATGGTCGTCGTCGGCAAAGGCGACGGCGAACAGAAACAGCAGCCGAACAGCGAAACCGAGGGTCAGGCTTCAGCCTGACGACGAGAGGTACTCAATGAGCACAGAAAACGAAGTGATCGATAAGTGGCGAGAGCGCCGCGATCTGATTCTCGCGGTCAAGGAGCGCCTGGACGACCAGTTTGGCGCTCTCACCAACGCCGTCGTTGCCGAGGCTGGCCCAACCGCGGACGAAGAGCAGCGCATCGAAGACCTGCAGTTCGAGCTTGGCCAGCTCGAGGAAGCCTACCTAGACGCCGAGCACAAGTATCTCACGTACTCACAGGGCTCGGACCCAATGAAGCCTTCAGAGAAGGGGGAACAAGACAATGGCTAAGGTAATCGGAATCGACCTGGGGACCACGAACAGCGTGATCGCCGTCATGGAGGGCGGAGAGCCGGCCGTCATTCCCAACTCGGAAGGCGGGCGGATCACACCGTCCGTTGTCGCGGTCAGCAAGACCGGCGAGCGTCTCGTCGGCACCGTCGCCAAGAACCAGGCGGTGACGAACCCGCAGAACACCGTCTACTCGGTCAAGCGCCTGATGGGCCGCCGCTTCGACGACGCCGAAATCCAGAAGGACGTCGAGCTGCTCTCCTACGCCATCTCCAAGGCCGACAACGGCGACACCCAGGTGACGATGGGCGAGAAGAGCTACTCACCGCCTGAGGTCGCCGGCATGATCCTGCAGAAGCTTAAGACGGACGCGGAGGCCTATCTTGGTGATACCGTGACCGAAGCGGTGATCACCGTGCCGGCCTACTTCAACGACAGCCAGCGCCAGGCGACCAAGGACGCCGGCAAGATCGCCGGACTAGAGGTGCTGCGCATCATCAACGAGCCGACGGCCGCCGCGCTCGCCTACGGCCTCGAAAAGAAGGGCGACGAGACGATCGCCGTGTTCGACCTCGGCGGCGGCACGTTCGACATCTCCATCCTGGAGCTGGGCGAAGGCACCTTCCAGGTGAAGGCGACCAGCGGCGACACGCACCTCGGCGGCGACGACTTCGACCAGCGCATCATCGACTGGTTGGCGGACGAGTTCAAGAAGGAGCAGGCGATCGATCTGAAGCAGGACCCGATGGCGCTCCAGCGCCTGCGCGAAGGCGCCGAGAAAGCGAAGATCGAGCTGTCCACCGTGCTCCAGACCGAAGTCAACCTGCCGTTCATCACGGCGGACTCCTCCGGCCCCAAGCACCTCACCATGACGCTCACGCGCGCCAAGCTGGAACAGCTCGTCGGCGACCTCGTGGATGGCACGCTTGGTCCGGTGAAGCAGGCGCTCTCGGACGCGGGCATCGAAGCGTCGGCGGTGGACGAGGTGGTCCTCGTTGGAGGCCAGACGCGCATGCCCAAGGTGCAGGAGGTCGTGCAGGAGTACTTTGGCAAGGAGCCGCACAAGGGCGTCAACCCGGACGAGGTCGTCGCGATCGGCGCCGCAATTCAGGCCGGCGTGCTCAAGGGTGACGTCAGCGATGTCCTCCTATTGGACGTCACGCCGCTGACGCTCGGCATCGAGACGCTGGGCGGCGTTGGCACGCCCGTCATCCCCCGCAACACGACGATCCCGACCAGCAAGAGCCAGACGTTCTCGACCGCGGCCGATAACCAGCCGAGCGTCGAGATCCACGTCCTCCAGGGCGAACGCTCCATGGCCGGCGACAACAACTCGCTTGGCCGCTTCATGCTGGACGGCATCCCCCCGGCGCCCCGAGGCCTCCCCCAGATCGAGGTGACGTTCGATATGGACGCGAACGGCATCCTCAACGTCAGCGCTCAGGACAAGGCGAGCGGCCGGGAGCAGAAGATCACGATCACGGCCGGCTCCGGCCTCGACAAAGAAGCGGTCGAGAAAGCGCAGCAGGAGGCCGAACTGCACGCCGAGGAGGACCAGAAGCGCCGCGAGGAGGTCGAGGTCCGCAACCAGGCCGATTCGCTCGCGTACACCGCCGAGAAGACGCTCCGCGAAAATGCAGACAAGGTCGAAGACGACCTCAAGACGGAGGTCGAGGCCAAGGTTAAGGCCGTTCGTGATGCCCTCGCCGGGCAGGACTCCGGCGCTATTCAGAGCACCATGACGGACTTGAGCGGGTCGATGCAGAAGATCGGCGCCGCCATGTACGAGGAGCCGCCGGAGGGCGAGGGCGCCCCGGTCGGCGCGGACGGCGAAGCCGCGGCAGGTGAGGCTGAAGAGGAGAAAGAGGCCGAAGGCACCGTCGAAGGCGAGTTCCGCGAGGTATAGGGGGCCTTAGGGCCTATGGGACATCAGGCCACGGTCTGCAAGCGCGCCGCAGAAGGGATAGCTGACCAGAGGTCAGCCCTTCTGCCAGCGAGTCCGAAGGACTCGCCATGAATTGGGGCGCGTTTGCCGAACAAGCGCCGGAGCTGGCGGCGGAAGGCGAGAAGCGCTTCGATAGCTCAGGCGTTGTGCTCGTCGGCACGCTGACCAAGGACGGCTCGCCTCGCATCAGCCCGGTAGAGCCCCTCATCACCGAGGGGCTCCTGCTGCTGGGGATGATGTGGCAGTCTAAGAAGGCGCTCGACCTCCTGCGCGACCCACGCTGCCTCGTCCACAGCGCGATCACGGATAGACACGCCAAAGACGGCGAGTTCAAGCTGCGAGGTCGCGCTACGGACGTGCAGGACGCGGAGTTGCGGCTGCGTTACGCTGATGCGCTCTACAAGAAGATCGAGTTCCGGCTGGAGGAGCCCTGCCACCTCTTCGCCGTCGAGATCGAGTCTGCCACCCTCATCTCCTATGACAGCGAGAAGCGGCACATCCAGCGCTGGCCTTAGTTCACTACTCCACGATTACCACACTCGCCAGCAGCGCATCGTAGGCAAGTCCGACCTCCAGTTCGCCAACCTCATCGTCCTCCCGGTAGAAACCTAAAACGATCAGGTCGCTTCCGACAGGCGTGTCTATGGCCGTGGCCACATCGCGATAGTTCCTCGTCTCGCCGGTCTCGTTCGTGAGCCCTAGCGGTGGCTGCCGGAACATGCGCTGCTGCGCCGCTGGCAGTCCGGCAACGGTCAGCATTGTTTCTTCACCGTCGGTGAGCGTGCGGATGCCGAACGACCCCATCACGGGGCAGCCGCCGAAGTCGTTCCCACACTCCGGGCCGCTGAAGTCCCGTGTGGTATCAAAGATGGCGATCCCGTACGGCGGTGCAGCACCCGACGGTCCAATGACGAGGCAGCCGAAGCACGAGGCGTACGGCATATTCCCCGCGCCACCCTCCCAAGAGTCCGGCAGATCGAACTCGATGCCGAGGTCTTCACTGCGGAAGCTTCTGTAGGACAGCACCGAGAGGGAGACAGACTCCCCCAACTCAGGTACCGCGGCATTGGTCGACCACGAGATGCCTAGCCCGGCGCAGAGGTCCTCGCGCGGCCCGCTCGCGTCATCGGCGATTGAGAGGTCGGCGTTCGTCACGATCAGTTCGACATCGTTCGGCAGCGCGTCTGGGTCCTTCAGCGCGATGCCGAAGCCGTTGTAGAAGGCGAACCGCTCCCCGTCGGGCGACCAGGTAGCGCCGCAGCCGCCCGCGACGATACTCGTGCCCTCGGCGTCCTCCACCTCGATCGGCTCGAAAGGCTCGGGGCTGCCCAGCGCTGAACGGATCAATGCGGAACTGCCGTCCGGATGCTGCAACGAGGCGACGGCAGACCGCGTCGCTGTGGCGGGGAGCCCGCGGCCTACGGCTGAGCCGTCAAGGTCGTAGGTGACCGCGGTCTGGCTGGCATCGGCGGCCACGACGAGGACGAGTGGCGTGCCATCAGCGTCCCGCCACCACGTCGCCTCGATGAACGTGCCCGCGTCCAGGAGGCTTCGCAGCTCGGTTCCCGAGACGTTCATCAGCAGCACGTCAGAGGCGCCGCTGCCGCCCAGCCGTTGGCGCGTGACCAGCAGCATCGTGCCGTCCGGCGACCAGTGCACGGCGACGGGACCCATCGAGAAGTCGGACGCGATCGGCGTGGGCGGCGTTCGGTCGAGGTACAGGTCGATGTCGGACAGGACGGTGCTGATGTCGCTCGCGTCCACGACCACGACTCTCTTGCGGTCGACGATGTAGGCGAGCCGGCCGCCGTCTGGCGAGAACGCTGGCGCTGAGTAGGCCTCGTTGGCTGGCTCCAGCAGGCGCTGCAACTCCGATCCGTCCGATCGAACGGTGTAGATGTTTCCCCGCATGGAGAAGGCGATCACTCCTCGGTCAATCTGAGGCGATGCCTGTGGCGTGGGCGATGACGCTGGTCCGGGCGCGACAGCGCTGCCAGCGCATGCCACAGCTATGGCTGCGAGTATCGCAACCGCGAGAAGACCAGCCCAAGAGATCGACAACCTCATTCGCCAATATCTCCTCCGCCGAGTATACACCGCTTTCGACGCACGTCGAGAGCCGCTCAGACGCCGGCGTTGATGGTAAAGCCGCCATCGAACACAAGCTTCACGCCGGTCACGTACCGTGAGGCGTCCGATGCCAGAAACACAGTGACGCCCTTCATGTCGTCGGCGGTCCCGAAATTGTTCAGCGGAATCAGATTCAACAGCGCCTCACCGGCCAGCTTGTAGAAGGGGCTCTCCTTATCCTTCATCGACTCCATCATCCCCACCTCGGTGTTGCCGGGCAGGAGCGCGTTGACGCGAATGCCGTGCTGGCCCCACTCCACCGCCAGCGACCGCGTGAGGCCGATGATGCCGATCTTCGTCGTCGCGTAGGCGGTCATGCCCCACGAGAAGCCTACCTGCCCGTTCTCGCTGGAGAGGTTAATGATGCTCCCGGAGCCCTGCTCGATCATCAGCTTGCCGATCTCACGGCAGCACATGAACGTCCCCGTCAGGTTCGTCGCCATCATCGCGTTCCAGGCGTCGGCCGTCATCTGCGCCGAAGGGACGATGGCGCTGGTGCCCGCGTTGTTCACCAGTACGTCGCATCTGCCGTAGTGGTCCTTCACGCGGCTCGCCATCTGCACCACATCGTCCTCGCTGCTGATGTCGCACTGGATCGCGATGCAGTTCTTGCCTGTGCTCGCCAGGCCCTTGAGCGCTGCGTCTAGGCTCCCTTGGTCGCGACCACAGATCGCGACGTCCGCGCCCGCCTCGGCGAGCCCTTCCGCCGCGGCGAGCCCCAAGCCGCGCGACCCCCCAGTGACCAGCGCCACCTTTCCATCAAGCTTGAACAGGTCCATCGCGTTTGTCATTCAGTTAGCTCCTTTTGCGAGCTAGCTCGAAGAGCTAGCCGGCCTCAGGTCGAGCACGTTCAGCTCCAGCCCGCCTTGTCTGTAGTTGTCGCTGGTGAGCGTCCAGACGATGTCGATCAGTGTGCCTTCAGCGATACCGTCGCCGTGCTGTCTGAACGCGATCGCCGGCCAGGAGACGGCGCCATCCTTGAGCTGCAGCTTGAGGTGGTCGCCGTCTTTGCCCACCGAGCGCAGTCCGCGTACCAGCACGCCCCGGCTTAGGAACGTTGGTACCGGGTTCTCGACACCGTGGGGCGCCAGCTTGCTGAGCCAGCGGATCTCCTCGCCGCGCAGCTCCTTGAGCGGCAGCTCAGCGTCGATCTCCAGCGCTGGTGTTAGATCCTGGCCGGTCAGCATTTCTGCCGCGTGGGCGATCAGGCGCTCCTTGATCTCCGGCAGCTTCTCGTTCTTGGCCGTGAAGCCCGCCGCCATGCGATGCCCGCCGAAGCGCACGAACAGCTCAGGGCAGGAGCGCAGCGCCCCCGTCACGTCGAATTCGCGGATGCTGCGGGCGCTGGCAACGCTCTCGTCTTCGCCTCGCTGGTAGACGAAGCTCGGCCGGTAGTAGGTCTCGGCAAGCTTCGATGCGACGAGCCCCACAATGCCGGCCGGCAGGTCTTCGTGGCCCACCATGATCAGCGGCGCGTCCGTCTCGTCCGCGACTAGCTCATCGGCCAGCGCGAGCGCGTCTTGGGTCGCCTGCTGCCGCTCCCGGTTCAGCCGGTCCAGCTCAGCCGCTATCTCTCGGGCTTCGGTCTCATCGGTGCTCACGAGCAGGTCGAACGCCAGGCGCGCGTGCGCCATCCGCCCCGCCGCGTTGATGCGCGGGCCCAGCCCGAAGCCGATCGCTTCAATGTCGACGCCGGCCGGATCGATGCGCGCGACCTCCAGCAGCGCCCGCAGGCCGGGTCGCTCGGTCTTCGCGATGGCGCGCAGGCCGTCGCGCACAAGCGTGCGATTGCCTTCGACCATCGGCGCGAGGTCGCACACCGTCGACAGCGCCACGAGTTCGAGCATCGCGCTGTCGTTCTCCGGGAAGTCCAATGCATCGCGCAGCGCGCGTAGCACGTAGTAGCAGACGCCGCCCGCAGACGGCTCCGCGCTCGAATTCGGGTCGCGCTTCGGGTTGACGATGGCGAGCGCCGCCGGCAGTAGCGGCGGCACCGTGTGGTGGTCCAGGATCACGACGTCCATGCCATGGTTGCGCGCGGTCGCTACCTCGTCGACCGAGCTGGTGCCGCAGTCGGCGGTCACGAGCAGTGTCGCTCCCAGCGCATGCAGCGAGTCGACGGCGGCGTTGTTGAGTCCGTAGCCCTCGCTGTCACGATGCGGCAGGTAGGGGAGCACCGTTGCGCCCATGGCCGTCAAGTTCTCGTAAAGGAGCGCCGCCGACGTGATGCCATCGACGTCGTAGTCGCCGAAGACGGCGACAGGTTCTCCTTCGCGGCAGGCCTTCGCCAGCCGTTCCACCGCCTTCTCCAGGTCGGGCAGCACAGGCATGGGCGCGGCCGCCTCGAAGAAGGCCCGCGCGGAACTGGTAGTCTCCACGCCTCGCAGCGCGAGCAGCCGGCCGATCAGCGGCGGCCAATCGCCTTCTGGTTCGGACGCTGGGTCCGGCCGCAGGCGCCAGCGCTTGGCGGGCCGGACTGCGTCGGATATCGTCGTTTGCGTCACACGCTCCTCCTCAGTGCCCCGAACGGTCCTGGGCGTGGTAGATGTGCATGATTCCGTGGAGGATCACAAGCGTGTCGAGGATCTCAGCTAGGGGTGCCTCGACATCCATCACTCGAAGCGTGTGCTGGAGCTGCTCCTCCGGCATGCCTGTGACGAACTCGATCGCCTTCTCGTGGCTGGCCTGAAACGCTTCCATCAGCTCCGTTTCGCTGAGCTGCTCCTTCGCGGCGACGAGCTGAGCGTTCATCGCGCCGACATCGACCCCAGCGGCCGCGTCTACGCCTTCGCTGGCCTGCCCAAACTGCGCGGCCATGCCTGGCAGGATCTCAGCGATGGCCGTCAGGTGGCAGTAGACCTGCTTCGTGTTCCAGCCGTTCTCCTCGTCGTGTACGCTGTATGTCCAGTCGTCCGGCCCGAAGGTGACTGTCGTTCGCACGCCTTCCCGGACGATCATCTTGAGGCCGTCGATCAGGTCTTCACGCGTTGTCATATAGGGCGGTCCTCCCTTGCCTTGCCTGCTAGCCGGTCGCCGAGCCTCCGGCGCTGTAGATGTGCGCGAGCGCGTGCAGCACGATCAGGGAGTCGACGACGTCCGCGACCGAGCCGGAGATCGCCCCGAACGTCGTCTGCGCCTCAAGTTGCTCATCTGGCATCTCCTTGACGAATTCGATCAGCTTTTCGTAGGCCGCTGCGAACGCGTCCATCAGCAGGGCTTCGCTCAGCGCCTCCTTGGCGGCGACGAGCTGCGCGTTCAGTGCGTTGATGTCGACGCCGGCTCCCGCGTCGTCTCCCGCGGGCACCGCTGCGAGGCTGGGGGCCATGCTCGGCGCAATCTCGCCAACCGCGGTGATGTGACAGTAGACCTGCTTCCTGTTCCAGCCTCCGCCTTCGTCGTCGTGCACCTGCTTCTCCCAGTCTTCCGGCGCAAACGCCGACGTGATGCGCTGTCCTTCGCGCACAATCATCTTGAGGCCGTCGATCAGGTCTTCGCGTGTTGTCATCGATCCTCCTGTGATGGGTGCCCGGCGGACCTAGCCGTCCATGCGGCGAAAGATCACCGACGCGTTGTGGCCACCGAGGCCGATCGAATTCGAGAGCGCTACGCCCACCTGGGCTTGCCGCGCGACGTTCGGCACGAAGTCGAGGTCGCATTCCGGGTCGGGCGTCTCGTAGTTGATCGTGGGCGGGATGACGCCTTCGCTGACCGTCTTCACGGTCGCCAGCGCCTCCAGCGCGCCGCTGCCGCCCATCAGATGGCCGACCATCGATTTCGTGGAGCTGACGGCAAGGTCGTACGCGTGCTCGCCGAAGACCGCCTTGATGGCGGCCGTTTCCACCCTGTCGTTCATGGGCGTGCCCGTCCCGTGTGGGTTGATGTAGTCGATCTCCTCCATCGGCAGGCCGGTCTTGCGCAGCGCCATGCTCATCGCCTGGGCCGGCCCGCGCGCCGACGGATGAGGCGCCTCCATGTCGTGGGCGTCGTTGCTGGAGCCGTAGCCGATCACCTCCACGTAGCAGTTGGCGTTGCGCTCTTTGGCCGACGCGAGACTCTCCAGCACGAGCGCGGCGGCGCCTTCGCCGACGACGAAGCCGGTGCGGTTCGCGTCGAACGGCCGGCAGGCCTTCGTCGGGTCTTCGTGGTTCGCCAGGCCGCGCAGCGCTTGGAAGCCGGCCATCAACACGGGCAGGAGCGGCTCATCGGTGCCGCCGCTGATGACGATCCGCGCATCGCCGCGCCGGATCGTCTCCATCGCTTCGCCCACGGCGGCGGTGCCTGTCGAGCAGGCGGACGCCGGTGACATGTTAGGCCCGCGTGCGCCCACCATGATCGCGATGTGGCCGGAGGCCGCGTCCGGCAGCATGTGCGAGATCAGAAACGGGCTGACGCGACGCGCTCCGCGTGTCCGGAAGATCTGCTCCTGCTCCAGGATCATGTGGTAGCCGCCGCCCGCGGAGCCGTAGATGACGCCGACCTCCTCCGCGTTCGATTCGTCGACGACGAGCCCGGCGTCCGCGACCGCCTCCTGCGCGGCGACGACCGCATAACGCGCGGGCACGGTCATGCGGCGCAATTCCTTCTTCGGGATCACGTCCTCAGGATGAAAGTCTCGTATCTCACCCGCGATGGCGACCCCGAAGGGCTCTGTATCGAACTTTGTGATCGGGCCGATGCCGGACCGGCCGTCCACCAACGCCTGCCATGCGGTCGCCACGTCGTTTCCCACGGGACAAATAGTTCCCAGGCCCGTGACGACCACGCGCTGCTCGTCGGGCAGGTCGAAGAACGGTGCATACCGCGCGGCGTTGTTCATCGGCGGGTGTGTGGCCACTGGCGAGCGCGACCCACTACTGGGTAGCGTCGCCGGCGAGCGTCCGCTCGCGTTGGTTCGCGGGCACGGTGCTCGCTAGGTCTAGGAGCTGCGCGTCGGAAGCGGTCTCAGCAGTGAAGACCTCGATGTCGCCCCGGATGCGCTTCATGAGATTAGTAAGCGCCTTCCCCGGACCGACTTCGATGAATGGAGTCGACCCATGGTCCGCCATGGTGAGCACACAGCGCGCCCACTCGATCGTTGAACAGATCTGGTCGGATAGCTCTCTCTGGACCTCTTCCGCAGTCGTGAGCAGCTTCGACGAGATGTTGGACACCAGCGGCGGGTTCGGGTCGCGGAACGGCAGTTTGTCGATGAACCCGGAGAGTTCCTTCGCCGCATCGCGCATCAGCGGTATGTGGCTCGGCACGCTGATCGAAAGACGCCGTACCTTCCCGCCGCGTTCGAGAGCCAGGGCCATCGCTTGCTCCAGCGGCTCCGATTCGCCCGAGATAACCGTCTGGCCCGGGCAGTTCACGACGGCGACGCCAATTGCGCCGTCAGAGGCGACGTCTGCGCAGATCTGCCTGACGATCTCTTCGTCCAGGCCCAGCACGGCGGCGAGCCCGCCCGGGTGCTTGCCGGCCCAGTCCGCCATGATGCGGCCGCGTTCCTGTACCAGGCGCAGGCCGTCGCTGAAGTCGAGCGAGTCCGCTGCGACCGCCGCGGAGTACTGGCCCAGGCTGTGGCCCGCGATCAGCCCCGGCGCCAGCCGGTGGCCGATCTCGTGCAGCCGTTCTCGCAGGAACGCTAAGTGCGCAAGGCTGGTCGTCAGCATCGCCGGCTGCGTGTTCACGGTGTCTTCGAGTTCTTCCTCGCTGCCGGTGAAGCAGAGGTCGGAGATCTTGACGCCCAGCACCTCGTCAGCCTGCGCGAACATCTCTCGCGCCGCCTGCGAGATATCGGCAAGGCGCTTGCCCATGCCGGGCTGTTGCGAGCCCTGGCCAGGGAAGATCAGCGCCAGCCCGCCGCGAGGCTGAGAGTCCTTCGTCTGCTTCGGTTGGTTGGGTGTCTGGGTGGTCACGTCGGTGCCTCCTGCGACCTGTGTGTGTGGCGATTTCTACTATAGCGCGATCACTGGGAACGGCCTACTCCGCCTCGACCTCGGGCCATTCGAAGTCGTCGACGAAGACAGCTTCGGCGCCCTTCAGTTCCGGCACCTTCTCGGCAAGCAGCCGTTCGATGCCGAGCCGCATCGTGAGCATGCTCATCGGGCAGCCGTTGCAGGAGCCGATCATCTGGATGCGCGCGACCTTTTCGTCGGTTATCTCCAGCACGTTGAGATCGCCGCCATGCGAATGCACGTACGGGCGCATTTCATCCAGCACCTCGTCCACGCGCTCTTCCAGGCTCAGTTTCGTCTCTGTCTTCATCGTAACTAAGGGTATCACAAGCCTGCAGGAGGTGGGCTGTCGGGGCGAAACAAAGGGACCTAGGTTCGTTGTACACACTGAAATCTCAACGTTGACAGAACGCGGAGGATGCTATTAATTGGAAACAGGAGGCGAACACATACCCCAGCTGGACGGCTGATACAGTGTCCGAAACGTTGCCGAATTGACTGTGTAGCGGGAGGTAAGCCGCCGTGACCAATGATCCCTTCGCCCTGCCACCCAGGCTTTGGTTCGGTGTACTCTGCCAAGCCCTAGGCACCGACCAAGCGGGCCAAATCACACTTCAAGGAGTCTTCAATCAGGTGGCTTTCTTCAAGCCGCCCGGAGGTGTAGGGGTTGCCCCACATGCGTTCCTCAACGCTGTCCTGGCAGTGGGTTTCAGCGAGGGGTTAGGCCACTTCGAAGTCGAGATGGACCTTAGAGACATTGACGAAAACGTTCTCTGGGAGCGACCCAACGGAAAGTGGTCTTTCGACCTAGGACCTGGAGCAGATAACGCTGCGGTTCTGGCCGAGCAGGTGCGACACTGGATTACACAGCCAGGAAAATATCACTTTCGGCTTCGACTTGAACCGACTGGTCAGGAGCACCAGATCCTGTTTGAGGTTGCCGAGAAGATTGGCCCTGCGGTGACGCCGGACTCGCCGCTGCCGCCAGCGCCACCTTCGTGATCACGACGGGCCCTCCACCTAGGACTAGATAGCGCTCTTGTTCCTCTGAAGGGAGAAGGCTTAGCAAGTGACCGACATACTGGGCGCGAGTCAGTCCACCGTCTCCGTATTGCGACGCCCAACCCTCCATTTGTCCGAGGATGTCCGCAATTTCAGGGCGCTCACGATCGGTACCAGACCAATCGATGCTGGACAGGAAATCTTCCAGAACGTCAGCGGCCAAGGCGGCGCTCAGGGCACGCTTGACAACGGCCAGAACATCTCCTCGCCGAACGTTATTGACTGGGACCAATTGATTGTCCATACCTGTTGTTCCTACTGAAGAACTAGAACGCCTCTGGTCTGACAATCAAATGCCAGACAAGCGGGCATCCAGTATATTCACTGAGATTGTAGCATGGCAAGTGCGGGCCTCTGACCCTGCTCTCCCTAATGTTTCGAGTCGCATAATCAAGCTCCTCACTGCTAAGGGTCGGCACATCGGGACGGTTCATGACATTGTGAATGAGAATGACGGAAACGTGCTTGAAAGCCGCCCTCACGACTACACCTTCCGAGACTGCAGCAGAGTCAGGCGAATCCAGAAGCAAGAAGAAGGCACATGACCAAGGAGAGGGATCAGATCCGCCCTCACCGCAACGAAATCCCGCCATAACGCCGCATTCGTACATAAACGCTCACAATGCCTGGCGAACGCTGCTATAATGGCCGTGCTGGAAGGCTTCGAAGCTAAGAATATGTTTACACATCTACACCTTCACACCGAATACAGCCTCCTCGACGGCCTCTCGCGGATACCCAAGCTGCTCGATCGCGTCAAGGAGCTGGGCCAGGAGGCCTGCGCCATCACCGACCACGGCGCCCTCTACGGCGTCCTCGACTTTTATCGCGAGGCCCGCGCCCGCGACATCAAGCCGATCATTGGCGTCGAAGCGTACGTCGCGCCCGGCGACCGCCGCTCACGCGAAGTCAAGGACAAGAAGCCGTACCACCTCACCCTGCTCGCGAGAAACGAACAGGGCTATCGCAACCTGCTGCAGCTCGTCACCAAGGCCAACCTGGAAGGCTACTACTACAAGCCCCGCATGGACCGCGAGCTGCTCGAACAGTACGGAGAGGGCATCATCGCGCTGTCCGGCTGCAACTCGGGCGAGATGCATCGCTACCTGCTGGACGGCCGCCACGAAGACGCGATCGCCCTGGCGACCTGGAGCCGCGAGGTCTTCGACGAGTACTACCTGGAGCTGCAGGAGAACGGCCTGCCGGACGTCGAGCAAGCCAACAAGCTCCTCGTCAAGCTCTCGCGTGAGACCGCGCTCCCCCTCGTCGCGACCTGCGACAGCCACTACACCGTGCCCGAGGACGCGCCCGACCACGATGTGCTGCTCTGCATCGGCACCAACGCGACGGTCCAGGAAGAGAAGCGCATGAAGATGAATGCGCCCGTCTACTACATCCAGTCCGAGAACGAGATACGGGCGCGCTTCAGCGAACTGCCGGAGGCCGTCGACAACACCCAGCGCATCGCCGACGCCTGCGACATCACGCTCGAGTTCGGCCGGCTCCACCTGCCGGACGCGGACCTGCCTTCCGGCGTCTCCGCTGAGGAGCACCTGAGCAACTTAGCGAGAGAAGGCCTGGAACGTCGATATGCTCCGGTCACGGAGGAGCAGGTACAGCGGCTTCAGTACGAGCTGGACGTTGTGACAGAGACGGGCTTCACGAACTACTTCCTCGTCGTCTATGACATGGCGCAGTTCGCGAGGAAGGCCGGCATTCCCATGGGCGTGCGCGGTTCCGCCGCCGCCAGCGTGATCCTCTACTGCCTCGATGTCACGGACGTCGATCCGCTGAAGTACCGCCTCGTGTTCGAGCGCTTCCTCAACGTCGAGCGCCGCGAGATGCCCGACGTCGACTTCGACTTCGCGGACGACCGCCGCGATGAAGTGCTGCGCTACGCCGCCAGGAAGTACGGCTCGGACCGCGTCGCGCAGATCATCACGTTCGGCACCATGGGCGCCAAGGCCGCCATCCGGGACGTTGGGCGCGCGTTGGGCATGAGCTACGGCGACACCGACCGCATCGCGAAGATGATCCCCGTTTCGGTTGGCATGACGATCGAAAAGGCGTTGGACGAGACCCAAGAGCTGCAGAACGCCTGCGCGGAGGACGAGCAGGTCCAGACGCTCGTCGACACGTCGCGCCGGCTGGAGGGCGTCGCGCGTCACTCCAGCACGCACGCCGCGGGCCTCGTCATCTCGCGCGGGCCGCTCGTCGAGCACGTGCCGCTGCAGCTCCCCCCGCGGGCCGACGCGCAAAACGACGATGCCTTGCCGACGACCCAGTTCGCCATGAACCAGGTCGCCGAGATCGGCCTGCTCAAGCTCGACGTGCTGGGCCTCGTCAATCTCACAATCCTGGGGCGCGCCGTCGATCTGATCCGAGAGTTGCGCGGCGTCGACATCGACCTGCAGGCGTTGCCGGACGACGATGCCGAGACCTTCGCGATGCTCTCCAAAGGCGAGACGTTCGGCGTCTTCCAGCTCGAGTCGGGTGGCATGCGCCGCTCGATCCAGGAGCTGCGCCCGGCAAGCATCAGCGATCTCTCAGCGATGGTCGCGCTTTACCGGCCCGGCCCGATGCAGCACATCACCACGTTCTGCAACGCGAAGAACGGCCTGACGAAGATCACCTATCCGCACGCCGATCTCGCTGGCATCCTGGACGAGACGTATGGCGTCATCACCTATCAGGACCAGGTGCTGCTGATCGCCCAGAAGTTCGCCGGTTACACCCTCGGCGAGGCCGACGTCATGCGCAAGGCCATGGGCAAGAAGATCGTGGAAGTCATGCACGCGGAGCGCGAGAACTTCGTCAGGGGCGCCAAGCGCAACGGCTACACAGAGGGAGAAGCGCAGGAGATCTTCGAACTGATCCTGCCCTTCGCGGGCTACGCGTTCAACAAGGCTCATGCTGTTTGCTACGCGATGATCGCCTACCAGACCGGATACCTCAAGATGCACTATCCGGCCGAGTACATGGTCGCGGTCCTCGGCTATGCCTCCAGCCACCCAGCTGGCGGCCAGTCGCGCATCGCCGCTGCCGCCGCCGAGTGCGCGCGTCTCGGCATCGATGTCATCCCGCCGGACGTAAACGAGAGCCGCGCGAACTTCTCGCTGGAGCAGCGTGATGGGGAGCAGGGCGAGGATGGTGGGTCGATTCGCTTTGGCCTGCGCCAGATCAAGAACGTCGGCGCCGGCGCCGCGGAGAGCATCGTCAAGGAACGAGACGACAACGGCACGTTCGAGTCGCTGGAGGACTTCTGCCGCCGGATCGACCTGAAGACCGTGAACAAGCGCGCGCTCGAGAGTCTCGCCAAGGCTGGAGCGCTGGCCCCGTTCGGTACCCGCGCGACGCTGCTCGCCAACCTGGAGCGCATCATGTCGCTCGCCCAGCGCGAACAACGCCTGCGCGAAACCGGCCAGTCCACCATGTTCGACCTGTTCGGCGACGAAGTCAACACGCCGATGCCCGCGCTCGAACTGGAAGAGGCGTCGGTGCCCCGCAGGGAGGAGCTGGACTGGGAGAAGGAGCTGCTCGGGCTCTATGTGTCGGAGCACCCGTTCAAGGCGGCGGCGTCCGTGCTTGGTTCGTTCGTCACGGCCCAGTGCGGTGAACTCGAGGCCGAGTCTGCTCCGGCGAACAACGGCAACGGCGATGAGGAGTCGGTCGCCCCGACGGCGCTGCCGCCCAAGGGCCGTCTCTCGACGGTCGCCGGCGTCGTCGGCAACACGCGCCGTCTCTACACGCGCGACGGACGCCCGTTCTGCGCCGCCGCGATCGAGGACCTCTCCGGCATCGTGGAGGTCACGGTCTGGCCGGAGCTGTTCGAGAAGACCCAAAATGTCTGGATGGAAGGCAACATCGTGCTGTTGGAGGTGCGCGTCCGCGAGAGGAACTCGCGCATCAACATCGCCGTGCAGCGGGTCGAGACGTTCGATCCGGAGACCGAGACTACCAACTTCGTGCCGCCGGCGTGGCTGACCAAGGCGAAGAAGAATGCCGACGTGACGTCGGGCTTCAACGGCTCGAATGCGCAGGCCCATGCGCCTGCGGCCTCCAATGCCCCCGCGACGCCGGCGCCGGCCACACCGCCGGCTCCGTCTCCAGAGCCGCCGAGTCAGGAAACCGAAACGCCGCCGCGTCCTCTACCCGAAGCGCCGCGTCAAGCACCTGACGCGCCGGAGCCTCAAGCGGCCGTCGCTACTGTGAGCCGTGTCGCCGGCCTTCGCGTCGAGTTGCATGAGACCGACGACGAAGACGCGGACCGCGACCGCCTGGAGCGCCTGCTCGCCGTCCTCGCCGGCCACCCCGGCGACGAAGAGGTGCGCCTCACCGTGCACACGCTCGACGGGCAATCGCAGGGCGTCAAGCTCGGCAAGGTCCGCGTCTCGATCGACGGCGAGCTGCTCACGGAGCTATCGGACGTCCTCGGCGACGCCGGCAGCGTGAAAGCTTGACTGTTTTCGGCTACTCAACCTCACATTCCGCGACGATCACATCGCGGCGGCTGTCCGACCAGTGGTGCCGCCAGAATCCTGCGGAACCTACCTCTGGCCCAAAGTCTACGAGGCTCTCATTCGTTGCGGTGCTGGCGGCAGCGAGGCCGTAATCCCTCGCCAGTTCGAGCCCTCGGCGGGCTGCGTTCTCACCCTGCCCATGGACTTCTAGATCGATAACCATCCCGTCGTGTACTGCCAACACTGTGTGGACCTTCATTTGCCTCCCCTTTCGAATCCAATCACCGCCCTAAGAAACGGGCGACGACATCCTTGTGCCGAGTCAAGGTCGAATGCAACTCTTCAACCTCCACGGGGTTCAATACGAGCGTGAGGGGACTGATCTCATGGAATGCCCCGGACAAGTACGGATGCAGGAGTTTGTCAACCCGGGCTCGGTCGCGCTCGCCCGTGACGATCAGAAATAGCCGAGCTCCCCAGTTGTCATATGCGTGCTTCAGCCGTACTAGTGCTTCCACTACGTTTCCCTTGTCCTGTACTTCGAAGACGTGCGTTACCCGGGGAAGAGACTCAGCATCCTTCCAGATGACATCGTACGTATATGCGCCATCCCGTAGTTCACGCCGGGCGAATTTTCCAAGGGTGCGACCTATTTCCTCCAACTGGCGTTGCAGCTTGCCGTGCACACTCTCCTTGGTAACCTTCGCTTCTTGGACTTCGCCTACTTCTGCTGCTATGCGCTTGCGGCCATCTTCGGTGATACGCCAGATTCCGTAGGTTGATCTGTCAATCTGGTCCTTGTGGACGAGCTCCAGCCGAGCCCAATGAACGCGATTCTCCCACTTGTTGGTTCCGCTCCGGTTTGTTTGCTTCAGGTCTTCGTCAGTGAGCTGCGGGAAGTACCCTGCCACCTTCTGGAACAGAGCGGGGGTAGGGCGCAGCTCTCCACCTGCTGACTCGATCTCGATCAACACCGGCAGCTCAATCTCGTTCTTGGCTGGGATGGTCATGTAACCGCCCCCGAAAGTTTCTGCTCTGTGTGTCCAAACGAGCATACTCGAATGGGTATGGCGCTGCAATGCCTTGCCCCCTCCCTCCCGCACCTCGTAAGCTGCACGAGTTGTGGACTGGCGCAAGCAGTACGCCGATAAGGTCTTCTCGCCGGAAGACGCCGTAGCCGACGTGGCCTCAGGCCAGTCGGTCACTGTTGGCATGCTGGACGGCATGCCGCCATCGCTTTGCACGGCGCTGAGCCAGCGAGCCGGGGAGTTGGAAGATGTCACCGTGTTCCACTTCGTGAGCGCCTTTCCTTGGTCGAGCTTCAACGATGGCAAGGCGTTCAAACCGCTCACGCCGTTCGTGACGAACGTCGATCGGCAGGGTGTCCCGGACGGCGTCGTCGACTACCTGCCCGCGGCCATCTGGCGCAGTGGCCGCATGCCCTACGGCGCGGGCCCGTTCGACTATCACCTCTGCATCGTGTCGCCGCCTGATGCGGACGGCTGGTGCAGCTTCGGCAGCTCCGTCTGGATGAACCCGACGTTCGCCGCGCACAGCGACAAGGTGGTCGCCGAGGTCGACGAAAAGGCGATCCGGACCGGCGGCGCGAATCGCATCCACGTCGACCGCATCGCGCGCCTCGTCGACGCGGATCAGACGGTCGGCGTGAAGGTGCGAGACGCCATGCGGCGGGCCCAGGGCCGCACGGACGAGGAGATCGCCCAGGCTGAAGTCATCTGCACCCTCGTCGGGATCGACTTGATCGAAGACGGCGACACCGTGCAGATCGGCGCCGGCGCCATCTCGGCCGCGCTTGGGCCGTACCTGACGCATCGGAAGGACCTCGGCATCCATACCGAGCTGCTGACCGGTGGCGTCACCGACCTCGTGCAGACCGGCGTCGCGACAGGCAAGCACAAGACGCTGCATCCCGGAAAAGTCGTCGCGACTGGCCTCGCTCTGCTCCCGCAGGCAGAGGTCGACTTCATCGACGGGAACGACACGTTCGAACTGTACGACTTCACCTACACCGACGACATCCAGGTCCTCGCGAAGGAACCCCGCCTCGTCGCCGTCAACAACGCGATGCAGGTCGACCTTACCGGCCAGGTCGACGGTGAGGCGATCGGCCCCTGGCCCTACACGGGTGCAGGCGGGCAGACCGCGTTCGCCATCTCCGCCGCTCACTCTGACAAGGGTCGCAGCATCATCGTCGTGCCGTCCTCGTACCTCAAGGACCGCGAGCACCACTCGCGCATCGTCGTCTCGTTGGACCCAGGCACGCCCGTCACCGTGCCGCGCAGCGCCGTCGACTACATCGTCACCGAGTTTGGCATCGCGACCATGCGCGGCAAGACGATCCGTCAGCGCATCGGTGAGCTGATCTCGGTTGCCCACCCCGACTGCCAGCCGCAGCTCAAGGACGACGCGAAGCAGCTCTACGGCTGGAGCTTCTAGCGCCGTTCAAGCTTCAGGCATGCCCTCTGACCTCGAGCTGCTCGCAATCGAGATCGACACGCTCTGGCTCAAGGACGATCGGGGCCGGCTGCTCAAGGTTCGGAACGAGCAGCTTCTCTCCGCGCCGCACCTAGTGATCGGCGCTTCGCTCGAGGGATGGACCCTCGCCTTCGGGAGCGAAGTGCCTGATGCGCTCGTCGAGGAACTACAGGTGGCGTTCGACGCTGAGCCGCCCGCAACCGATCTCTCTAAGCCGCCTCGGCTGTTCGCGCGCTGCAAGCAGCTCCTAGAACTCGCGCCTGAACCAGTGATCGGCTCGGGTGGCCCAAGCTACGTTATTCCGCCGGGAACCCGCTTTCATTCTGAGGCAGAGGTATGCCGGTCTGACGATGAAGTGACGGAGCGTCTGCGGGATCAGGACCCCGAACGATTCAACTGGAGCGAGGAAGATTGGCGTCAACTGCTCGGTGGCGAGCTTGGCCCATGGGCGTTCGTGATGAACGGAGATCGAGTCGTGAGCCTCTGCCATACTGCCCGCCTGGCCGACCGCGGCGCCGAGGCGGGTGTCTCGACGGATTCTGAATATCGCCGACAAGGGCACGCCGCTGCCGCGACCGCAGCCTGGGCAGCCCTGCTCGCGCCCAGCGGCCGCCATCTCTTCTACAGTACCGGCGCAGCCAACCTCTCGTCGCAGCGCGTCGCCGAACGGCTGGCGCTCCCGCTCATCGGTTGGATGTGGAAGATTGCGCCCGGCGTCTCTTGAGCCTCGGGCTTGATCCCGCAGCTTGAAAGGAGCGGCGTCGCCCTACATAACGCTTGCGTCCCACCCCAGCATTTTCTATAACTACCCTGGTACTTCCCCGGTGGCGGGGTAGGACCTGAATTTGCATCCAATAACTGGACAAGGAGAGGAGCATTATCATGGGTGATCGATTGAAGGATCGCGTGGCGATTGTGACCGGCGCGGGCCGTGGCATCGGCCGCGGCGAAGCGCTGCTGCTGGCGTCCGAGGGCGCGGCAGTGGTGATCAACGACTTCGGTGGCACCGCTGCCGGCGAGGGCGGCGAGAAATCGCCCGCTGACGAGGTCGTCGCGGAGATTGAGGCGGTCGGAGGCAAGGCTGCCGCGAACTACGGCAACATCGCCGACTACAGCACCGGCGAGGAGCTGGTACAGCAGGCCGTCGACACGTTCGGGCGGCTGGACATCGTCATCAACAACGCCGGCATCCTACGCGACCGCATGGTCTTCAACATGGCCGAAGGTGAGTGGGACGCCGTCATCGCCGTGCACCTCAAGGGGCACTTCAACCTCACGCGAGCGGCCTGCGTCGTCTTCCGCCAGCAGCGCTCGGGCGTCATGGTCAACACGTCCTCGGAGTCGGGCCTCGGCAACATGGGCCAGGCGAACTACAGCGCGGCCAAGGAAGGCATCATTGGCCTCACGCGCACCGTCGCCCGCGACATGGGCAAGTACGGCGTGCGCTGCAACGCCATCCGCCCGCGGGCCGGCACGCGACTCGTCATCAGCGACGACATGCGGGCAGCCGCCGAGCGCGGAGGCGCCGGTGGCATGCAGCTCAAGGGGCTGGAGATGTTCGAGAAGACCAACCCGCCCGAGGCCGTCGCCCCGATGGTCGTCTGGCTCTGCACCGACGAGGCCGCGAACGTCAACGGCCGCGACTTCCTGGTGGGTGGCAACCACATCGCGCTCTACAGCCTGCCGGAGCCCATCGCGAACATCCAGACCGAGGGCACCTGGGACCTCGACACCGTCGCAAAGCGCGCGCCTGAAGAGCTTGTCAAGGGCCTGGAGAACCAGTTCCTTCCCAAGGAGGGATAGACTCAGCCGCGAAGCGACACCTGAACCGCAGCAGAGAAGGCCGGGACGTCACGTCCCGGCCTCTCTTCATCCCTGCGTTGACGACATGCTTAACGAGGTGTACGATCGATGCATGAAGGCGGTAAGCATGAAGCGTTTCATTCCAGTAGCCATCGTTGCAGTCCTCGTTGTTGCGGGCGTAGCTGTCAGCGTCAGTGTTGGCGGCGGCTCGCCGAGCGATGGCCAAAGCTCATATCTGCAGCTGACTCCCGGCGATGAGGGGTTCGCTGAGTTCCCCAACGAGTTCGTGGACTTTGCCATCTACTGGGTCGGCGAGGAGTTCGCCGGGCACAAGTTGCGTCACATCATTCGCAACGAGTTCTCTGGTGAGAACGTCCTTAGGCCAGAGAACGGCGTCTCCTTTCTCTACGGCACGTGCGAGATCGTAGGGGAGGGAGGCTGCCCGCCGCCGATCCAGATCATCACTGAGCCTCGCTGCTTCGTGCCGCCGGAGCTCGTCGGTAACGGCGTCCGGCCGGTGGGCATCGAGACAGTGCGAGGAGATGCTGACGCGATCGAGGTTGGCGGAGGTACTCGCCTCTGGACTGGAGACGTCACTGTCAAGGTCTACACCGCGCCAGGCCTTATGGAAGCGACCATCGCCGCTCTGACTTCGCCGAATGGCCTGGGGGTCAGCGCCGGCGAGGATATGCCACCACCAGTTGACGACTGTCCGCCTTACCACACCCCGGACGTAAGCGAGCTCAACTAGCTACTACCTGCCCCGCCAATCGGCGGGGCGTCTTGCTACACTCCACCCATGGCCGTCGACATCGAGGCGATCAACGCACACGTGCGGGAGCAAAGCCGTACTTGACGGCATAGCTGCCGGCGTGCAACCTTAGACGCATGAAGGCGGTGAGCGTGAAACACATTCTTCCAGTAGCCATCGTGGTAGTCCTCATCCTTGCGGGCGTTGCTATCAGCTTCAGCGTTGGCGGTAACGGGAAGGACGGTCAGCCCTCCGCGGCGGTCGTTGATCCCGCGGTACTGGACGCACTTGAGCAAGCACCGGAAGTCCTGGTGTTGGTGTCCCTCAAGCCTCCCGATGTCCCTGCGGAGCACCGGACAATTGAACTCCGCAGTCAGAACTTTTCAGAGCGTTGGGCACGGGTGTTGGATGCCCTTGAGCAGACCGACTTTGCGGTACGCCTTGAGTATGTCAAGGCTGCTGCGGTGTCGGGTACGCTAACGAAAGACGGGCTCGCCGTGCTTCGCGTGCATGGTGATGTCGAAGGCGTCTCATTATCAGCACGTGGTAGAGAGGTGTCCGAGGCTGCTCCTGCTATCGGCACGCTCACCGGAACCATAAGTCGCCTCGTGGAGCAGATCTTCGAGGGGCAAGTTGTGGTTGAGGAGATCACGGAACCAGTCACAAGCGGACGCGTTGCAATTCCCGAGCTAGGTGTAGAGCAGCCGTTGGGACCAGACGGCTCGTTCAGCTTTCGACGCCTAGAGTTCTCTAGAGACCATATGCTGGTCAGCGTGGTGGTACAAGCCGAGGGATTCCGACCCACCACATGGGCTAACCGTCTCGTTCTCAGCGCAGGCACCGGACCTAACTTCACGCCTAGGATTGAGTTGGGCACGGAACCCAAGCTAACTGACCCCTGCCCAGACCTTGTAGCTTATTCACGTGGAACCGGGAGAAAGAGCGCCGCGCAGGAGTTGCACGCTGAACTCTGTCGTGAGATAGGCTACCGCTGACAAGCTAGGTTTCGCCGCCTGCTACACTCCACCCATGGCCGTCGACATCGAGGCGATCAACGAGCGTGTGCGGGAGCAGAGCCGCTTCGTCGAGCAACTGAAGGCGGAGACCTCACGCGTCATCGTCGGCCAGGAGGCGCTGATCGACCGGCTCCTGATCGGCCTGCTCTGCGGCGGCCACATCCTCATCGAGGGCGTGCCCGGGCTCGCCAAGACGCTCTCCGTCAGCACGCTCGCCAGCACCATCAGCGCCAGCTTCGTCCGCATCCAGTTCACGCCCGACCTGCTGCCCGCCGACATCACCGGCACCGAGGTCTACGACCCTAAGGACAGCAGCTTCCACGTCCGCAAGGGGCCGATCTTCGCCAACATCGTCCTCGCCGACGAGGTCAACCGCGCGCCCGCGAAGGTCCAGTCCGCGCTGCTGGAGTCGATGCAGGAGCGCCAGGTCTCGATCGGCGGCGAGACGTTCCCGCTAGAGGAGCCGTTCATGGTGCTCGCCACGCAGAACCCGATCGAGCAAGAGGGCACCTACTCGCTGCCGGAGGCCCAGCTCGACCGCTTCATGCTCAAGGTGGTCGTCGACTACCCGAGCCGCAACGAAGAGAAGCAGATCCTCGAACGCTTCGTCCTCGACCAGCCGGAGCGCGTGAACCAGGTCGCGACGACGGCCGACATCATCGCCGCCCGCGACGCCGTGCTCGCCGTGCACCTGGAGGAGTCGCTGCGCGACTACATCGTCCACGTTGTGTACGCCACGCGAGACCCCGAGTCGTACCGCCTCGCGGACATTGGCCCGCAGATCGCCTACGGCGCGTCGCCTCGCGCCAGCATCTTCCTCGCCCAGGCCGCCCGAGCGTACGCATTCATCGACGGCCGTGGCTACGTCACTCCGGATGACGTCAAGGCCATCGCGCAGAACGTGCTGCGCCATCGGGTGATCGTCACCTACGAGGCGGAGGCCGAGGACGTGACCAGCCAAGACATCGTGCAGCGTGTGCTCGACACGGTTCCTGTGCCGTAGGCGGGCCCCCGTACCGTAAGGCGAGCAATCATGCACGTCGAAGCCGTCCCCGTCGCCCAGATCGCTGCCTACATCGACGTGCTGCTGAACATCGCGCAGTTTGAGGAGGACGAGGGCGGCAACGGCCTCATGGTCGACGCCGGCAAGCCGGTGTCGCGTATCGCGGCGGCGGTCAACACCTCATTCGCGTCGATCGAAGGCGCGGCGGAGGCCGGAGCCCAGCTCCTAATCGTCCACCACGCGACGTGGGGCGGCATCGACCTCGATCTCAAGCCAGCGAAGGAACGGGCGCTGCAAGACGCTGGCGTCTCGCTCTACGGCGCCCACGCCTCCCTCGACGCGTCGGCAGACTTCGGCAACGGCAGCATGCTGGCGCCGCAGCTCGGCGTCGCCGTGGAGGGCCGCTTCCTGCCGTACTGCGGCGGGCTGGCCGGTGTCTACGGGTCGTGTGATGGGACGTCCGACGAGTTCGTGCGACGGGCGAGCGACGTGCTCGGCGTAGCTGTGGAGTCGTGGGAGAATCGCGACGACTTCGGTCGCGTGGCCATCGCGACCGGTGGCGCAGGCATGACCAACATGGTCGAGGAGGCGCGCTCGCTGGGGTGCGATACCTACCTCACGGGCGAAGGCTCCATGTACACGAAGCTCTACGCCCGCGAGGCCGGGATCAACCTCGTATTCGGCACGCACTACGCCACGGAGGCGCCAGGCCCCAAGGCCCTGGCAAAGCATCTGGCCGCCCACTTCGGCCTGCCTTGGACATTCGTCAAAGAAGACCTAGATATTCTTTAAGCAGCCCAGTTCGGGCTGCCTTGGACATTCATCAAAACGTTGAGATTCTTAAAGCAGCCCGCCTAGGGCTACCGTGGTCCTTCATCAAGGAAGACGCGGACATTCTCTAAGCAACCTCGTCCTCACCGGGCTGCCGTGCACCTTGACGTGACCAGTCCTGATGCGGCAAAATTCGTTAGCCTAGACGAATGCCCTGCCTGAGCAAACACTTAATTAGGAGTCCTGCATGGCTGAAGGAACCGCAACTCCCGAAACGGAAGGGTCGACCGACACGGAAGTGCCGGCCGTGACCGAAATTCCGCCAGAACTCGCAAAGACGGCGCAGGCTGCCAACTGGTCGGAAGAGTTCGTCCTGGAACTGCTCTCTCAGGGCGCCGCGCCCGCCGACCTCACCCGCTACATGGTTTCGGGCGTGACGGAAGAGCAGGTCCGCCAGTTCATGGCGTCGCAAGGCGGCGACGGCAGCGGCCAGGGCGGCATGGAACTCGCCCTTGAGTGGATGGACGTTCCCACGGAGTGGGGCATCAGGGCCAAGCCCACCGCGCACGGCCTCACGATCGATGCCATCAACGTTGGCAAGTATGGGGATGTGCCGGACGTCTGGGAATATCACTCCGAGATGCCTCGCGGCGCGATCCCCATTCCTGGCGTCGAGAGCATGGGCTACACGATCTATGAGAAGCAGGAGCTGTGGGCCGACAACGCCGGCGCCCTCTACGAAGAGGCGATCCAGCGTCGCTGGGGGCCCGCCACCGACGTCGACTGGGAGAACATCAAGCCGCTCCCGGACGACCTCGAGCGGGCCATCTGCCAGATCTGCACCCACTTCAGCGAGAAGGCGCAGTTGGAGGCCGACATCCTGGCGGGTTGGGAGCCGGAGCTGAGCTACGGCTACCACGAGATCAAGCTCTATCTCTCAACGACGATCTTCGAAGGCGCGCGCCACTCAGAGCTGTTCCGCAAGCGCGCCCTCTCCAACGGTGGCGGGCTGGGCCTGCAGAGTCCCGGCTGGGGCTTCCGCTCCGTCACGGATTCGCGAAACTTCACGGAGATGGTCGCCGTCCAGATGGTGCTGCAGGACAGCTTCACGCTCACCCAGTACCAGTACTGCGAGCGATACGCGCCCAGCGCGGCCGAGAAGCGCATGTTCCGCATGGCCATGCAAGACAAGGCCCGCCACATCGCCTACGGCATCGCCCACCTCAAGTACGTCCTGCTCCACAAGGCGGACCGGCGTCAGGAGTTGGAGCGCTACTTGGACAAGGGCGAGTCGCTGCTGGTGGCCGACGATAAGGACACCGCGACGCGAGAGGCGTTTGCAATTCTGTTTGTCGGGAGCCAGGAGAAGATCCAAGAAGGTCTCCAGACGTACGAAGAGATGCGCGAACGCCAGGTGCAACAGTATCTGGCCCGGCTCCGCTGGGCCACGCTGGAGCGCGAGGCGACGATCTTCCCGGGGCTTCGCAAATACGTTCAGGACCAAGATGAAGCAGCCGCGGCGCCCAGCATGACCGGACGCATGGCCGCGGTCAACCCCGTATAACCGGGCTGACCCTGTACGGGCCAACGAGAGAAGCGACAGAGGAGGTATCCCATGGCCAAGTTCCCATCAATCGAGTGGTTCGAGGAAATCCGAGCGCTGGTTAACGCGGACGACGAGTACCGCCGTCTCGGCACGTTTGACTCCAAGGTCGGCATCAAGTCCGGCGATACGCTGCTGGAGTTGACCTTCGAGGCGTTCGAGTGCACCGGCGTCCGCGAAATTGAAGAGGCCGACCTGCTCGACGTCGACTTCTGGCTGGAGCAATCTCCGGAGGCCTGGCAGACGATGCTCGAAGACATCAAGGCGAACGGCGGCGCCGGCCTCGGCCAGACGCTGAACACGATCGACCTGAACATCACGGAAGGCTTCGCCCGCTCGCACGATGGCTACCGCCGCGACGCGTTCTACCGTTTCAACCAGAGCCTGCAGCACTTCTTCGACACATCCTCGAAAATCGAGACGGAATTTCCCGTAGGAGCAGGTAGCTAGAAGCCAGCAGAAGCGAAGCTTCTGCAAGCTAAGGCACGGCGCTACCCGAGATCGAAGAGCGAGCCCTGAACCGCAGGTTCAGCCATTTGCAGTAGCGGCTGGCAGCTAGAAACCGCCCGTAGCCGAGGCTTTTCAGGGCAGTAATATACTTGACTCAGTAACTTATTCGTAGTACCATTTAGGGTGTTGGAGGTTAAGAGACATGACTAAAGCACCTGAAACACTGCTCGAAGCGATCCGCTACTTTGCCGATCAGGACACCTGCCTGGAGTTCATGAAAGAGCTTCGCTGGCCGGACGGCGTGACGTGCCCCACCTGTGGCCGGGACGAGCCGCGTTTCATCAAGACTCGCAGCCTGTGGGAGTGCAAGAACAAGCACCCGCGCAAGCAATTCTCCATCAAGGTCGGCACCATCTTCGAGGACAGCCCGATCAAGCTGGACAAGTGGCTCTCGGCTATCTGGATGATCTCCAACGCCAAGAACGGCGTCAGCTCCTACGAGATGCACCGTGCGCTGGGTGTCACCCAAAAGACCGCCTGGTTCATGATGCACCGTATCCGGCTCGCCATGCAGTCTGAGTCGTTCGACAAAATCGACGGCGAGGTCGAGGTCGATGAAACCTTCATCGGCGGCAAGGCCAGTAACATGCACAGGGCCCGCCGAGCCACGCGCATCAAGAGCACCGGACCCGCTGGTAAGACTGTCGTGTTCGGCTTGCTCGACCGCCACGGGCCAGACGGCCACACCGTTGTCAGGGCGAAGGTTGTCGCCAATAACCGACGCCGCGTACTCCTGCCAGAGATCAAGCGCAATGTCACTGCTGGCAGTACCGTCTACAGCGACGCTCACCCGTCCTACCGCATGGTCAAGGACGAGTTCGACCACGAGACCATCGACCACGCTGAGAGCTACGTCGAGGGCAAGGTTCACACCAACAACATCGAGAACTTCTGGAGCCTCTTGAAGCGAGCTATCAAGGGCACCTACGTCAACGTCGAACCGTTCCACCTGTTCCGCTACCTCGATGAAGAGGTGTTCCGGTACAACTCTCGCAAGGACAACGACGGCGGGCGCTTCGGGCGTGTCGCCAGTGGAATCGTCGGGAAGCGGCTCACCTACCGCGAGTTGACCGCTTCTACGACGCCTGCCTGAGTTCGAGCGGCAAGGAAGGGGCAAACGTGGCCGAAAAAGCAAAGACGGCGTTCGAGAAGTTCCGCCTGCTGACGAAGCGCCTGGTCGCCGTCCCGAAGACTGAGACCGATAAGGCGAAGCTGAAGGCGCAACGTAACCGTTCATAGCGGCGATCACCCAGTCCACCCGTCCGGCATGACTCGCATTAGCCCTTCATAGTCCCAATATTGGTTGAGTCTAGGTGCCGCCATTTCGCTTACGAACCCTGCCCAGTTGTCCTCAGAAGCGTGATGGCGGTTTACGTGCCATGCAACAAAGTCAGCAGCCTGCAAACCAATCACCTTGCGGTAGTCGGCGGGAGCAATGGTGATGATGTGGCTCATTACATCATCGCGCCGATTCTTCTTTCGTTTCTCCCATAGTTTTTGCACGGAATGCTGGAACCGCTCCCCCTGATCAAACCACAACTCCAACCCCCCGTGTTTCTTTGTGGGACTGCTGAAGTCATCAGGCAGCAGCATCAGAGCATTGGCTGTGACGTGAAACGCACAGAGAGCTTCAGGCTCTCGAGAGCGGACACCAGATGATTCTCTTGCCGCCCGCTGATAATCAGCGAGATTGACTGTGCAACTAGCGAAGTAGAAATCGTCCGGGTGGACCTTGCGGGACACGCCAGTAAAGCATTCATTTAAGAGAGCAACTAGCAGGGCATTTACACGTTGCCGTGTCCAGTCCTTGAAGTCCCCCTTACCGTGATACGCGTCCTTCATATGCAGAGGCGGACTACAATGCCGCTCTAGGATTTCGGCCCATCGTAGTTCAAACGTCGTCCATGCTTCGGGGGTTGCTATGCAGCCCCCCAGTGTTAGATAGTCGGAGTTGGGGTCGTCGCGCTTCCCGCTGCCGTCGCAATACGCCTTAAGCGCTATTATCAAATGTCTATCGATCTTCCGATTGATGGGAGAGATGCTCGCCATCGGGATATAATCAGCTACCTGATACATTGAAGCTCTCCAGGGCATACTGAGTCAAGTATGTTACTGCCCTTTTCAGCCTCGGCGGCTAGCACGAGGAACCGGCGAGGCCAACCCTCACCGCTGGCAGTTGGCAGCCAACAGCCGTGGACGCGGCCAGCTAAACAGCATCCGTAGGAGCGGCCATCGGGCCGCCCGGCACTCGGGCTGGCCGGTCGATACACCTCCATCCTGAGCCCCCGGCTCAGGGTCTGATCCAAGGGCAACGACGTTCTTGTCTTTCTGGAGACCAAGACACCTCGCAACCGGCTGCGCGCCATGGCTGCGTTAGCCACGTGGCTCTTGATCTCACACAGCCCCAGGAGTAGTATCCACGCGTACTGAACGGACGCGCAGGCGGCGCAGCAGAGCCCAGGTCAACCGTCACCTAGGCGACAGGCGGGAGGCATCGTGCACAGAAGACTGCTCTTTGCACTGGCCATCGTTGCCGTCTTCATCGCTGTGGGTGCTGGTGTCAGGCTGCTTCCGGGCAGCATATCATCGACTGCCGCCCAGGAGCCGACGCCGGCCTTCGGAACTCTCACTGGCATGGCAACTCGCCTAGTCGAGCGAATCATCGTCGACGGTGTGATTGTTGACGAGATAGAGGTGCCGGTCACGGATGGGCGCATCGCCATTCCCGAACTGGGCATCGACCTGCCATTGGGCGCAGACGGCTCCTTTAGCTTTTCGGACCTGCCTGTGAGCGCGGACCCGGACAACCCAACTGAGGTGACCGTGATCTTTACGGCGCCTGGCTTGGGAAGCTATACGTATGAACATCTGCGCCTCTACCCAGGAACCGTGGGATCGCGCCTCACGCCGCTAATGACCGGCACCCCACGAGTGAACGACCGCGGTCGCGCTCACCCTGAGCGAGATCGTGCTCAAATGGATGTCAGCGGTGACCTTCCACAGGCGGGTGGCGGCGGCCCTGTGGCTGGATCTGGCCCACCCGTAGCCTCTTGGCTACTCGTGCTTCTTGGCGCGGCGCTCGTCTGCGCGGGCGCTGGTACCCGCCTCATAAGGAGGTCTAGAAGATAGCGGTCCAGCTAACGCGAATGCTGACTGAACGTCAGTTGGGACGGGCCGATCAGCTAGCTACAAGCCGAGCAGATGCGAAGCATCTGGAAGCTGAACCGCAGGTTCAGCCGTCGTGGCTGCACCGGCCTGACCTCTGGCTGGCGATAGCGATCGTGCTTCTAGCGTTCGGCCTGCGGCTGGCGTGGGCGCTCTACTCCAAAGCCGACCCGACAGACGGGCGGTTCGACGACTCGATGTCGTATCACCTCATGGCGATCGGCATCGGCGACAACCTCCACTACGTGAACCCGTTCACGGGCCTGCCGACCGCGGCTTGGCCTCCCGGCTATCCGACGTTCCTTGCGGGCATCTACAGCCTGATCGGCGTCAGCGTGGAAGGCGCGAGGATCGCCCAGGCGGTGCTCGGCGCTCTCACCGTCGGCGCCGTGTACGTGCTCGGACGCCAGCTCTTCGATCGCGCCGCGGCGTTGCTTGCGGCGCTCCTCCTGGCGGTCATGCCGGGACAGATCTTCTTCGCGGGCATCCTCTGATCGGAGGTGCTCTTCACGCTCCTCTTCGTCTTGACGCTGATTGCGATCGCGGCGCTGCCGAACCGCCCCGCGCGAGAACGGCTCGCGTGGGCGGCCGCGACCGGCCTCATGATCGCCGCGTCAGCCTATGTGCGGGAGACCGGCCTCTCGTTGATCCTCGTGGCGGCCCTGTACTGGGGTTGGTCACTCCGGAGTTGGCTGGCGTCCGTTCGTCTCGTCGGCGCCACGGCGTTGGTGGTGGTGTTGCTGATCGTGCCGTGGGCCGTTCGCAACACGGTTCAGCTCGACGGCTTCATCGTTCTCAGCAGTAGCACCGGGACGAACTTCTGGCGCGGACACCATGAAGGTGCGACGGGCGCCTTCGACTCGATCGACCCGCTTATGGGGCGAAGCGGACGCTCATCAGCGGGGAATCCGTGAAGGGCTGAGCTTCCTGGTGCGGAATCCCGTGGAGGAGGTGAAGCTGGCCGGAGCGAAGGTCCGCTGGCTCTATCAGGGAGATAGGAGCGGCCTGACGCTCATGGAAGCGGATGGCCAGGTAGTCTTCCTGCCCGATAGGCTCCGCGTGGTCCTCGGTCACCTGGCCGACGGCATCTACTACGTGGTCCTAGCGCTCGCCGGCCTAGCGATGGTCCGCTGGGCGCGCCAGGGCGGGAGCAAGCCGCTTCTGCCCGCGCTCACGATCGGCATCGTGACGCTGGGCTACCTCGTATTTTGGGGAGACCCGCGCTTCCACTTCCCGCTCATGCCGGTCTTCTGCCTCCTGGCGGGCTGGGCGCTCGCTAACCTGATTGCTAACGCTCGCCCTCGTAGATATACCAGCCAGGAGAAGCGTGGCTTCTCCAAGCTGATCGAAGGTCAGCCGTGAGCCTTGTCGAAGGATGCGTAAGCTGACTGAAGCAGCCATGCAGGGGAGGCCTTCAGCCCTCCAGCAGGCGCATCAGTGCACCTGACTCCAGTTGGGCCAGCTAATGCGAAGCGCTAGCCTTGACCCGAGGGTTCAGCCGCTAGCCTACATTTTTCGGGCAGAGCAGAAGCGAAGCTCCTGCCAAGCTAGCTCAGAGAGCTAGCCCTGAACCGGAGGTTCAGCCGTGTTAGCAATGCTTTGGCTGCTGGTTAAGCGCACCGCGCAGGAGTACGGCGACGACAACTGCTCCCATATGGCGGCCGCCATCTCCTACTACTTCCTCTTCTCTATCATCCCGCTGACGATCTTCACGGTCTCCATCTTCGGCCTGATCGTGCGCGATGACGATCTGCAGCAGGACCTCGCGGAGGAGATCGTCGACTTCATGAGCGTGGAAGAGGGCGTGCCTCTGCTGACGCCCGACGAGGAGGCGATCGCGCAGGCGTATGGGCAGCCGGCCGTCGAGGAAGTGCAGCTCGCGATCGACGGCCTGAGCGACGTGGAGTTCGAAGAATTCGCGGCGGAACTAGACGCGGGGCGGACGATCACGCTCGCCGGCAGAGCGTTGGGGCCGGACGAACTGAGCGTCCGCGCGGACAACCTCGTGACCGAGACATTAGACGGCGTCGCCGATGTCAGCGGAGCGCTCGCGATCGTCAGCCTGGCGGGCATGGCCTGGGCTGCCGCGGCCATGTTCGGCGCCGTGCGCAAGTCGCTCAACATCGCCTGGGATATCGAGGTCCACCGTCCTGTGGTGCAGCAGAAGCTCGTCGACCTCAGCCTCGTGATGGGCCTGGGCGTGCTCCTCGGCGCGTCCGTGGCCGGGACGGCCGCGTTGCGCACCCTGCAAGCGCTCAGCGACGACGCGCTCGGGCCGCTGTCGGGCAGCGGCGGCCTGTTCTGGGCCGTGCTGCCCCTCTTCCTGCCCGCCATCTTCACGTTCGTCGTCTTCGTGCTCATCTCGCGACATCTGGCCCGGCGCGGCGCTGGCGACCGTGCTGTTCGAGCTGCTGAAGAACCTCTTCGCGCTCTACGTCGCCAACTTCAACAACTACGCGGGCGCCTACGGAGCGCTAGGTATCCTGCTGCTCTTCCTGCTCTGGATCTATCTCACGTCCAACATCCTGCTAGTCGGCGCGGAGCTGGCCGCCGAGTATCCGCGCGTCATGCGCGGCGACTACGACGATCTCGAGAGCGGTCCTTCGCGCCCGCTAACGGAGACCGTCCGCACCGCCGTCCGCAACCTCTTCTTGAGTCCTTTCGATGACGATGACGACGGCTAGCCCTTCGGGCTAGCTTGGCTAATGCTTCGCATTAGCGGCCTCAGCGAACCGCCGGTCGAAACATCTCCACCAGCAGATGCGTAGCGAACCGCGGTTCAGCCCGTCTGCATAGCTGACCGAAGATCAGCCAACCTCTTCCTCTCGCCGTTCGACGACTCGGACGACGATGAGCCGCCACCAAAGGAGTAGCGGCGATTCCATGCTGGACGTGTCTTCTGTCATTCCGAGCAAAGGGAGGAATCTAGCTCTTCACCGCTAACCTTCGTGCTACGAGAGGCCGCAGATGCAAAGCTGACCCGTAGCTTCAAGGTCGATCGCGCCGAAACATAGCCGAAGAAACGAAGTTTCTTCAAGCTGAACCGGAGGTTCAGCCCTGAGCCCTGTCGAAGGACGCACAGCCCATCGAAGGTTGGCCGTCATTCCGAGCAACGCGAGGAATCTAGCCCTTCACCGCCAACGTCTGTATTGCCGGGAGCAGACCCCTTCGAATTCGCTTACTGTGCTACGATCGTCCCGCACGACACATCAGCAAGCCAGCAGATGCGATGCTGACCGCAGTTCAGCCCATCTGCCAAGCTGATCGGAGATCAGCCATGGTTACGACAGCCGAAGGTGACATACTCGTTGGCCAGGACATCGGCGAGCGCGGGTTGGAGATCACGCCCGAACTCGTCGCCGAATTCATGGCCGGCACCGATGACCATAACCCCTGGTACACCGGCCCCTCGCCGTTCGACGGCCCCACAGCGCCGGCCCTGCTTCTGCACTCTGAGGTCTACCGCCACGGCGGCTGGTACCTGAAGAACATCTTCGGGAACCTCCACGCGCGCCAGGAGTGGGACCTCTTCGCGCCGATCATGGCCGGCGAGACCGTCCGCACCCACTCGACGATCATCGACCGCTACATCAAGCGTGGCCGCGACTACGTCGTCAACGAGGTGCAGACCTTTGGCGAAGGCGGTCGGCTGCTCAACCGCGGCCGCACACATCAGAGCTTCCTCCTCGACGAGTCGAACGAGGGCACTGTGGTCGACAAGCAGCGCGAGAAGTCGTCGACGCGCCGATTCGAGATCGGCGAAGGCGATGTCGAGGAGACGCTCGCGCCGCTGGAGAAGACCGTGACGCTGGAGATGTGCAAGACGTTCTCCTTCGGCACGAACTACCACAACGACTTGGACGCAGCGAAGAAGATGGGCTTCCCGGACATCGTGGTGCAGGGCATGATGCCGGTCTGCTTCCTCTCGGAGCTGATGACCAAGCGCTTCGGCGAGGGCTGGTATAGCGGAGGCCGCATGACCGTGAACCTCGTCAACGTCCTCTGGGGCGAAGACGGCGGCGTCACCTGCAAGGGCGTCGTCCGCGAGTTCACGCCGGAGGCCTCTGGCAGGCGCGCCCACTGCGAGATCTGGGCCGAAAAGGCCGACGGCACCAAGGTGATCGTCGGTAACGCTAGCGCGGTTGTCTAATGCCGCCGAACCAGGAAGACCAGGAGATGCGTGAGCTGACCGAAGGTCAGCCCATCTCCAAAGCTGACCGCAGGTCAGCCGTCGTCGGCACCGCCAGCGCCGTGGTGTGATGCCGCCGAGTCGGGAAGACCAGGAGATGCGTGAGCTGACCGAAGGTCAGCCCATCTCCAAAGCTGACCGCAGGTCAGGCGGCACTTGGGATGGATCCGGCGTCGCCGATCTCCTCGGCTGGAAGATCATCAGCGAGGAGCCCGGCCTGGTGCGCGCCGAATTCGTTGCCAAGGAGGAGTTTCGCAACCCAAAGGGCGCTATCACCGGCGGCATCCTCGCCGCTATGCTCGACATGATCATCTCTGCCGCCGTGCGCTCGTCGCTCCGGCCGAACCAGAGCCCGCGCGCCACCCTGGAGATGAAAGTCAGCTTCATCAGCGCGGCAGAGCCCGGTATGCTCAATGCCGAAGGCAATCTCGTCCACGCCGGCAAGTCGGTCGCGTTTGCCGAAGGCACGCTCACCGCTGTGGACGGCCAGCTGATCGCGACCGGCAGCGCCACCATGCGAATCTACACGGAGGAAGCCAAAGGTTGACTGGTCCAGCGGTCTGGGTGTTCTTCTACGGCTCGTTCATCAACATGGACGTGCTAGAGCAGGTCGATTACGTCCCGGAGCGTTACGAGGTGGCACGTCTCCACGGCTACGACATCCAGATCAGGCCGCTCGCCAACGTCGTGCGCTCGGACGGCGATACCGTCTATGGGATAGTGGCCTTGGCGACCCACGCCGACGTAGAGCGTCTCTATGGACAGGACTGGGTCGGCACGTACCTCCCCCATCCCGTCGTCGTCACCACGACCGACGGCACGCTCCGCCCCGCGCTCTGCTACATCGCGCCGGGCATGGAGCAGGCGCCACCCGACAACGACTACATCGATCGAATTATCGAACCCGCCCACCGCTACGGCTTCCCAGACTGGTACATCCAGCGCCTGGAGCAGCAGCGGAGTGCAGAAGCATAGCTGAATCGAGGTTTAGCCCTGACTCGAAGTCAGGCCTTCTGCCAAGCTGACTGCAGGTCAGCCGTTTCCGGCCTGGTACATCCAGCGACTGGAGCAGGAGAGAGCAGCAGATGCGAAGCATCTGCCAAGCTGACCGCAGGTCAGCCATCGTCGAACCCGCGCACCGCTACGGCTTCCCGGCCTGGTACATCCAGCGACTGGAGCAGCAGAGGGCAAGCTAGCTGAAGGCGAAACATTGGCCCGTCATTCCAAGCCCTTCGGCTACGCTCAGGACAGGCTCTGCGAGGTATCTAGCGTTGACAGCATGAGCGAATAGTCGTACAGTCCCGAGCAGAGGTGGCGATCATGACTCGCGTTCTTCCAGTACTAGTAGTTGGGGCAGGGAGTGCTGCGGCTTTCATCGGGCTCGCATTCCTGATCTACTGGGTGTACTTTACAATTGGGGACAGCGTTTATGATCGCGGTGCCGACAGAGGTTCAGGCGTCCTTTATGGGCTGTTCTACACAGCTTTTGCGGTGCATATGTTTGGCAGTGTTACAGCGGCTGTAGCCTTGAAGAACTGGACGGCAGCACCCGCCTACACAACGCTCGCGCTCGTCACGATTATTTTCGGGGTATTCGGGCTGTTCACGCTTGGTGCTCTGACGGGCGCAAATCTTGACCGGTACAGCATAGAGTTCCCGCTTCCAGGCCAGGGGTACCGCTAAACGGGTAGCCTATCCCAGCCAATGCGAAAGCATCGGCCAAGCTGACCGTAGGTCAGCCCCGCTAGACTCCATGCCCTCGCTGTCATAAAATGGTTGCGGGCGATCCGATGGTCGCCTATTGGTTCATACAGGGGGAAGTCGGCCATGTACAAGATTGCGGTAATAGGAGGCGATGGCATCGGCCCGGAGGTCGTCGCCGAGGGTCTCAAAGTCCTCAAGGCGGCGGCGGCCAAGACGGGCGTCGAGTACGCGCTCGAGCACTACGACTTGGGCGGCGAGCGCTACCTGAAGACGGGCATACCGCTCCCGGATGGCGTCGTCGACGAGCTGCGTGGCTTCGATGCCATCTACCTCGGCGCCGTCGGCCACCCGGAGGTCGCGCCCGGCATCCTCGAGAAGGGGCTGCTGCTGCGGCTGCGTTTCGAGCTGGACCAGTACATCAACCTCCGCCCCGTCAAGCTCTACCCCGGCGTCGAAACGCCCCTCGCGGGCAAGGGCCCGGAGGACATCGACTTCGTCGTCGTGCGCGAGAACACCGAGGGCCTCTACAGCGGCATGGGCGGCATTCAGTACAAGGGCATGCCGCAAGAGGTCTCGACCCAGGTCCACATGACGACCCGATTCGGCGCCGAGCGCGCCATCCGCTACGCGTTCGAGCTGACCCGCAAGCGCGACCGCGAGAAGAAGCTGACGCTCTGCGCGAAGACCAACGTCCTCACGTTCGTGCATGACACCTGGTGGCGCGCGTTCAACGAGGTCGGCGAGGCCGACTACCC
>QIFC01000114.1 GCA_003228685.1 Chloroflexota bacterium | reverse complement strand
GTGCAGTGGTTGCAGAGGCGGGGAAGGTAGAAGAAGTAGGAGTTGGGGAACTCGCCCGCGCCTTCATCCTCGTCCCAGTTCATGCCCCAGTTCTTGTTGCCCTTGGTTTTCTCCAGGTGGACCTCACGTCCCTTGCCGCCCCGGAGTACCTCGTCGTAGTTGTAGTCCCAACCGCCTCCGAAGTCATCGGCTGTGGGCAGCTTTCCGGGCGTCTGCTTCCCATCCTTGTAGCCGCCGCCCATCTCCTCCCAACCCTTGGGCGTACCCAGGCCGGGCTTGGTGTTCACCGTCATCCACCACATCGGCTCTTCGCCCTGTTCCTGCGTCCAGAGAACCTTGCAGGCGACTGAGCAGGTCTGGCAGCCGATGCATTTGTTGAGGTCAAAGACCCATGCAAGCTGTCGTTTGGACTCTGTGATCGTACCCATCTAACTTACCTCGCTTCCATCTGCCGTGACTTGGCGGTGCGAAACTGCTGGGCAGCTCACGTCGCCTTCTCCACATCGACATTGACGGCTCGGTCCGCGGGAATCGGCTGCCAGGCGAGCGGACGGTATTGAAGGTGGCCGTAGCCGCCCGCCATCCCTAACCACTTGACGATGCCGGGCTCGATATCAGCCTGGCTGTACCAACCGCGGTGCATATACGGCTCGAATCCGTTGTAGATAATCACCTGTCCCGGCCGGACGGCCGGCGAGATCTTGACGGAGATGAGCATGGAGCCGGCGTCATTGAAGACGCGCGCCTCTACACCGTTCTCCAGTCCCTTGGCGGCGGCGTCCTTGTTGTTCATAAACATGAACGGCTCGCCGCGGTGAGTGTTCAGGATGATGTTGTTCGTCATGTTCATGGAGTGAATGCTCCAGCGGTTGTGGCCGCTTGTGAGCATGAACTCGCCGTTGCCACCCTGCGGAGGTGTCTCCTTGTGTACCGGCAACTCCTCGCCGGCCTCCAGGAACCACTCATGGTCGATGTAGTACTGGGCGCGCCGCGTGAGCGTGGGGTAGGGGACCTTGTCCTCCGTATGCCAGCGGAACGGGTTGTGCACCTCGTCCGGTTTGATCGTGGATGCCTGAGCCAGGCCGTGTCCCATCACGCCCCACGCGGTCCAGCGCACGGCTCCCTTCTGACGGAGCGTCTCTAGATTGGTGCCGTGCGGCAACACGCCGTAGGTAGCGTTGTCCTGAATGTTCTCGTCGAAGGCGGCCTCGTCGTCCTCCAGCTCTCCGTCCAGCGTGGCTTTGTCCCAGAGGCCTTCCAGGCTGACGGTGGTGCCGTCGCGGCCGGTGACCTCCGTCATCTCGCGCGCCTTCGCTCGCTCCTCCAGCTTCTTCAGCATCGCCAGGCCGATCTGGCGGTCCGACTTGGAGTCGCCCAGCGGCGGAGCGGCCGGCTCGATTAGCACCGTATTGAGGTGGTGGATCGATGGCATGCTGGTGCCGTACTTCTCGTAGTGCTGGGCGGCCGGCAGGATGTAGTCCGAATAGATGCCCGTGGTCGTGATCCGGTAGTCGATCGAGACGATCATCTTCAACTTCGGCCATAGGTGCTTGAGCAACATCTCTTGGCCGCCGCGCTGGCGGCGAAGAATGTTTCCGCCGGCTTCGATGAGGACGCGAGGTTCTGTGTCCTCCCAGACGTTGCCCGCGCCGGCGTCCCACCAGCCCTTCTCCAGCGCCTCATCCATGTATTCGCTGAACTCGCGCTTCATGGAAGGATCGTGCCATTCCTTGTTGTTCCAGCGCTCCTTGTAGCCGAACTGCTTGTACCAGAGAAACGCCGGCGGACCCATTCTGCCGAGCCCGCCGAGGCGCCCACCGGCGCCTGAGGAGGCGGCGCGGTTGACCGCGATCTCGTGCGTCATCGTGGGGTCGTCGGCCGAGAGGAGCCGGAACATCGACAGCATCTGGCGGCGTCCCTCCCACGCAGCCTTCGAACCGCGCCGGTCCTTAGCCGCGGCGCCGCCACCGGCCGAACCGGAGATACCCCAGGAGCGGGTGCCCGTGCCTTTCTTGCCCCAGTTGCCGCTGAGGCCGAGCAGGAGCGCCATCGAACGCTCCATCAGGTCGCCGTGATAGTACTTGCCGGAGTTCCAGCCGATGAAGATCTTGGTCTTCCGCGTCGCGACCTTGTGCGCCAGTTTGCGGATCGTGCCAGGGTGGATCTCGCAGATTTTCGAGGCCTTCTCGGGTGTATAGTCCTTCAGGTTTCGCTTCAGGAACTCAAACGCCGGTTCGACCTCTACCTCCGACCCATCCGAGAGCAGGGCCATCTGTGAGCCCTCCAACGAGGGGTCGGTGTCGCCCAGAGCGAGTGTGCCACGCGGCGCCGGCACGATCTGGCTCGACTTGCTGTCAAGCCAGAAGAACTGGTCGTCGCGCCAGCCATCCGCGAGATCATCGCCGCGTAGGAAACGTTTCGTGTCCTTTCGTACCAGGAGCGATAGGTCCGTCTGCTCCTGCACGAACTTCTTGTTGTAGATGCCCGCGTCGATCATGACCTGGCACATCGCGAGCGCAAGCGCGGCGTCTGTGCCGATGCGGACGGGGAGATGATAGTCAGCGTGGATTGCTGAGGGGCTGTAGTCGGGCGCGATGGTGACGAGTTCGCCGCCGTTGTATCGGGACTCGGCCAGGTAGTGGTACCACTGAATGTTCGTATAGACGGGGTTGGCATGCCAGATCAGTGTCAGCTCGGCCAGGAACCAGTCGTCCATGGATGAGATTGGGTTGAACTTGCCCCACGTGATGTGGTAGCCGGGGCTGAAGTCCTGGAACTCGGCGTTTCCGTCTGTGGTGAAGGCGCCGATGGCGCCGGTAGCGGCTCGGGCCGGGGCGGCGCCCAGTTCCGGCGTGAAGGGGACGATAATCGACTCCGACCCCTGGTCCTCGACAGCGTCCAGCATCGCATCGCAGATGTCGGTCAGCGCCTCGTCCCAGGAGACCTCTTCCCACTTGCCTTCGCCGCGTTCGCCTGCTCGCTTGAGAGGCGTGGTAACGCGGTCCTGGCTGTAGTGGAGGTTGCACCAAGACGCACCCTTCTGGCAACCCATGGGGTTCATGTCGGGTGTGCTCTTGTCGATCAGCGGCAGAACGCCGGCCTGCTCTTCGCGGATGATCTTGCCGTCCTTCGTATAGACGCGGAACGGGCAACCGCCGGGATAGCAATCTACGGCGTGGCTGCCCCACGTAACCTTGTCCCACTTCCACCTGTCGCGGTAGCCATCCGCCCATTCTCCTGAGGTTCCGCTCACTTCTGCTTTCTGCACCATATAAACAACCTCCAGTCGCTTAATCTAGCAGACGCTAGAATAGTCACACAGGGCCGAATGGCCTGTTGAAACAGTCCACATGGCGAGCGGGCATAGCTGTAGCTACCGCTCGGGAGGCAGATAGACGCAGGAAGGATCTTCTCCAAGTGGGTCTCTGGTGACGGCGTATGCTCGCGCCCTGCTCCCCCCGCAGACGTCTCGGAATTCGCAGCGGCCGCATTTGCCCTTCACCGCGCTCCTGTCGCGGAGGCGACGGAAGAGGGGGGCGTTACGATAGATGTCCACGAGCGATTGATCTCGCACGTTGCCGGCGGATACCGGTAGGAATCCGGAGGGACAGACCTCGCCCGTGTGCGAGATGAAGCAGAAGCCGTTTCCGTCGTTGACGCCCTTGGCAGGACGGCCCAAGCCGTCCGCGTAGCGATAGCCTGCGCCGGCAAGCGGAGGCGCGGGTTTCGTCGTTGACGAACGTTCTTGTTCGGCGCGCTGTCGCTGGATCACGACGCGGCGGTAGGCAGGAGCCGCGGTACTCTTGATGTCGAACGAGGCGCTCTTGCCGATCTCGTACAACCAGTTGAAGACCTGCTCGTGTTCTTCCGGCGAGATCATGTCCGCGAGGTTTGCCCGTCCGGTCGGGACGAGGAAAAAGAGGCTCCACTGCACGACGTTTGATTGGCCAACAACGTCAGCCATCTGGTCCAGTAGTTGGACGTTGTAGCGGCTCACCGTCGTGTTGATCTGGAGAGAGAGGCCGGCCGCCGCGACGTGTCTGATGATGCGCGTGGCGATGTCGAACGAGCCGCTGAAGCCACGGAAGGCGTCGTGGACCTCAGCCGTTGGCCCGTCGAGGCTGACGGCCACGCGTCGCACGCCCGCCTCCTTGACGCGTACGAGCGCCTTTTGCGTGACCAGGCGCGTGGTTGTGGGTGTGAGCGATGTGCGTAAGCCTTTCTGGACGGCGTAATTGAGGATGTCGTACAAGTCCGGCCGCATCATTGGATCGCCGCCCGTGATGACCAGGATCGGATCGCCGAACTCGCGGATCTGGTCGACGAGGCGGAACGCCTCTTCGGTACTCAGCTCGTTAGCGTCCCGTTTCGGCTGAGCCTCAGCCCGGCAATGCTTGCAGGCGAAGGCACACGCGCGCGTCAGTTCCCACGCGATCGTGAAGGGCGCTAGGTCAAAGTTCGCGTCTATCAGGCGTCCATCGTGCGCCCGCCGCTCCGTGATCGCTCGCCGCGCGGCTTCAGGCATCGATGCGTTGGTCATGCGTGGGCCGTTTCGTTCTGTTGGACCGGGACTAACCACCGCTCCGCCTCTGGCGTCTCGGCTGCGTCCGGCGCAATGCCGATCTCATCATCCGTGAGATAGCACGCAGGGTCCGGGGCCATGAAGTCGTCGAAGTATCGCTCCGCCCGGATTCTCAAGTTGCCGTTGCAGATGTCGAGATAACGGCACGAGTGGCAACGCCCCTTGAGCGAGGATTTTCTGTCTTTGAGCAATGCCATCCTGGGGTCGCTCGTGTCGGTCCAGATGTCACCGAATGGGCGCTCTAAGACGTTGCCGAGAGAGTAGTTCCACGAAAACTGGTCCGGGTGGACGTTGCCCTGCGGGTCGATAGATGCGATGGCGATGCCTGATTGATTGCCGCCGTTCCAGGAGAGCAGCTGGTGGACCTCCTCTGCGCGATCCGGATCCTCTTCGCGAAGCGTCATGTAGAGGTAGACGCCGTCCGCGTGGTTGTCGACAGTGAGGATCTCTTTATCCAAGCCTCGTGCGTGGAAGTCGCGTGCGCGCTCGAAGATGTGGTCGAGCGCTGCGCGAGTCTCTTGCGGCTCCAGATCGTAGGCCTTGATCTTGTCACCGCGGCCCGCGTAGGCCAAGTGGTACACACAGCACCGGGGGATGTCCTCCTCCTCAAGCAGGTCGAAGATGGCGGAAAGTTGATCGACGTTCTTGCGATGGATCGTGTAGCGCAGGCCTACGCGCGTTCCGGCGTCCCGGCAGTTTCGCAGTCCGGTCAGCGCCTCATCGTAGGCGCCCTTCCGGCCACGTACCTTGTCGTGCGCTTCGCCGATTCCGTCGAGGCTGATTCCCACGTAGGAGAACTTGGCGTCTTTGATGCGGCGCGCCACCTCTGGCGTGATGAACGTGCCGTTAGTGGAGAGCACACACCTCAGCCCGGCTTCGCCCGCGTGCTCCGCCAGCTCGAACAGGTCTGGCCGGGTGAGTGGCTCACCTCCGGAAAAGATCACCGTTGGCGCGCCGAACGATGCCAAGTCGTCCAGCAGGCGTCGGCCATCGGCCGTTGTCAGCTCCCCAGGGTAGGCGCGGTCGTGAGAGTCAGAGTAGCAGTGCATGCATGAGAGGTTGCACCGTCGTGTAATGTTCCAGACGATGACGGGCTTCTTGTCGCCGGAGTAGTGAAGTAGATGAGCGGGCCCGCGACCGGACTGGCGCCCATAACGGAGCGCGTCTTCCGGCCGTACGGTCCCGTTTATCAGCCTGCTAACACCGAGCATTTCATTCCCACACGTGTCGTGTCCTTAACGGGAGATTACCCGCCAGAGCATTGTTGCTCGCGGGAACCCGTAGGCAACGCTTACTAACTCAGTCTAGGAGGCGCCCCAGTCTTCAGTAAGTGCCAAACGGCCCACCCACAGCGAGCAGCAAGGCCTGGTGGCCGCAGCCTGTGGGTGCGTCTGCTCGACGCGGTCGCGTTCCACCAATGCGGCACGGCAGCAGCGTGCACTGTTGCGCCGGTGTCTTGGGCCACGCGAGCCAGCGCCCAGCGAGAACGAGTAACAAAACGTGATTCGAGTTGCGGGCGTGCCCCACGGCCGGAGCGTGTGATACGGTGCTGAGCCCGGCACGTATTCCGAACGATCGGCTGAGCGTCAACGTGAACTCTGCCACGCAGCCCTCCATGCCAGTATCCTCCGCTTGGTACCGAGCGGCATCACGAGACACTGGTAGTTTCGCAACGATTTCCTGCACCTTCGTCGTGGCGTCAGATGAGTACGCGTATGCCTAGGTGTCGTGAAGCGTGATGATGGCGGGTCTAGTGGGTTGTCGAGGGCCATCTGGCTTCTCACTCAGCCCGTCCGGCTCTACAGCTGGAAGCTGGCCCGGGAGAGAATAGTACGAGGATGCTTAAGCAACGAAACCCGCTTGCGCCACAGGGAGGACAAAGCAATGACAGTAACAGCAGTCCTGAAAGAAGAGCACCGTGCAATAGAGCGCATGCTGGCCGTAATGGAAACGGCCGCCCAACGCTTAGAGGCAGGCGAAGAGGTTCGGCCGGGGCTCTTCCGGGAGGCGGTGGACTTCGTGCGAAACTTCGCGGACAAGAACCACCACGGCAAGGAAGAGGACAATCTGTTTCCACGGCTTGAGGAGCGAGGCGTGCCGAAGGAGGGCGGGCCGCTGGGCATGATGCTCCACGAGCACGACCTGGGGCGTGGGTTCATCCAGTCGATTGACGACGCGATCGAGGCATACGAAGGAGGCGACGAGGCCTCCGGCCGGGTGATTGCCGAAAACATTGGGAGCTTCACACGGCTCCTAGCCGAGCACATTTGGAAAGAGGAGAACGTGCTGTTCCAGATGGCCGATCAGGTGTTAAGCGAGGACGATCAGCAGGACCTGGCGGAACGGTTCGAGCGAGTAGACGCGGAGGTGAGCGGTCCGGTTGTGCTCAAAGGATACATCGACCTGCTGGAGCGGGTCGAACAGGAAATCAACGGTTAGCGACCACGTCTGCGCTACCGCGAGCATCTGTGGAGCGCGAGACGAGACTCGCCCACACGGGTGAGCGTCTGCCCGGACTCATCGCTCTGCTTGGGGAGACACGGGTGCGGGACCACGTCTTGGGCGATGACGAATTCTCCGGCGCGGCTGGTTAGCTGGCTGGCTCCAAGACGACCACCGGGATCTGGCGGTCAGTCTTGGTCTGGTACTCCGCGTACGCCGGCCATGCGTCTACCGCCAGCGTCCACCAGCGCGTCCTCTCGTCGCCGCTCACGTCGCGAGCGGCCATCGTGTATACGTTCGCGCCGTCCTGCAACGTTACCTCTGATGAGGCGATCAGGTTGAGATACCAAACTGGATGCTTCGGAGCGCCGCCCATCGAAGCGATCACGGCGTAGGTTCCGTTGTCCTCGACGCGCATCAACGGTGTCTTGCGCACTTTGCCGCTGTGGCGGCCCTTCGTGGTCAGGATGATGACCGGTTTGTCCTCGAGGGTTCCACCCTCGACGCCACCTGTAGCCTCATAGCGCGCCACTTGATCAGCGACGAACTCCCACGGGCTCGGTTCGTATTCTCCTTGGATGGCCACGCGGCGAGCGTAGCGCGAAGGCCGCCTAGCTGCAAGCTCGTGGGTGGTCGCTTACCCAGACGGGCGGACGTCTGCCCGAACTCGCAACGAGGCTCTACACACCCGAAGCGGAGACAGCTGTCCGTCCTTCACTGCGCCCAGCGGGCGCCAGAGACAGGATAAGGCGGATGACGTCCTCTGCGGAGTACGAACCATCCGCACTGGGCAGCAGACTTCGAATGAAGCTGTAATCTTGTCCCAGCGTGACGATAGGTGGCTCGTTGGCTGCTTCGGTGCGTTGGCCGTCCTGCGATGCTGCCCCAAGGCCACTGCAGAGGCATACCTTCCCCTCTGCGCTATCCGCGTTCCCACCCTTCTTCACGTACGCGTTGACCGGTTCCGCGGGACACCGAAACCCTATCCCGCCTCTCCTCGTCCTGTAAGCCTCGGCGAGATACCCTAGGCTGCAGATTCTCTCACGCGCTTCGTAGACTATCGGGTCAGATAATGAGCCTTCGAGGTGCGCTACCTGAAGAGGAAAGCCGGACGGAGAGACGATGCGGTTCGCCATGACCGTAAGCTCCCCGGAGTAGCTCCTGCTTCTCAGATTCCGCTTGATATCGTTCCTTAGTCTCGACTCGTCACAGAGTGCAAAGGCGGACCCCACCTGGATACCGGTCGCCCCCGCGCGTCTTGCTTCGTCGAGTTGCTCCGGACTCGCGTATCCGCCAGCTAGCCAGAATGGCTTTCCCAGGTCCCGCATCTTCGCTAAATCCGGCTTGTCGCGCTCGCCATAGACCGGCTCCGTGCGTTCGCTGGTCTCTCTTCCCCGGGGCGGAGCGTTATGCCCGCCTGCAATCGGGGCTTCCACCACAAACCCATCCACCTCTCCCGTAGCCTTGAGAGCGAGGGCCCGTGCGAGCACGTGATGCGAGACAATCGCCAGGAACTTCGGCCGCGTCAACGGCATGCGGTGTTGCTCTGGGAGTATCGTCTTTGGGTCGAATGAGAGCAGGTACTTGTCGGACCCGGCGACATCGATCTTGTATGACACTTCCTTCCAGCTTGCGAGGCCGTCCAACACTCCGGGAACCTGGTTCGGAATCCCCGCACCCATCAGGACATAGTCGACACCGCCCAACATCGCTCCGAATATCTCGGGAAGACGGGGCAGTTGGATCTTTTCGAGGTAGTTGATCCCAACCAGACCGCCGTGCCCTTGCGTTGCCAGCCAGACCTCCGCGAAGTTCGCAACGATCAGGAGCTTTGTGAGATCTGCCTTTCGCTTGTCGCTTCCGTTGACCAGTACTTCGGGTTTTGCCGGGATGCTGGACCGGGATGATGTGTCAGCGTTGAGCCAGTATCTCTCGATGATTCCTCGGGCGATTTCCGGAGCGGGAAAGGCCTCGAGCGCGCGCCTCGTGTCTGCGTCTCCTTTCCGCAGCCTGAGGACCGTGGTTGTGGCCAGGCCTGTGCCTGACACTACCCCGAGGACCCGTCTACCGATTCTCTCTCCGGTCTCGGCAACGGAGCCCGCCAACTGCCAGCCCGATATGCCGACTCCCATGCCGCCCTGGATGAGTTCCGGCTCGGGGGAAAACGCTTGATTTGTCATCGACCCACCGACTCCTTAGCCTCGGCGTTCCTCGCGCGCCTTCTGAATAGTTGTTGAGGAGCCTCCTGAGAGGCATTGTACGGTGCCATCACCTTGCGGAATAGCATTGGCGGCGCCAAGTGGTCTGGCGGACCGGCTGCCGCGGCAACGACACGGGTACAGATCTCCCCATTGCGGAAAGTGCCGCTCTGTACAACTAGATTGCATTTGGGCTTTCCTGCGGCGTACACTGAGCCGGCCTGATCGCTAACATCGGTGGGGAATCCATCGCTAGGCCGAGCGTAGATAGGCGGCCTGGCTGCGGCGCCGGAAGAAGTATGTGATGTCGCACAAATCTCGCGCAGCACGACTGCTCGTCATCGCCCCTTCGCTTCTTGTGGCGATGGCAATCTTGCCTGCGTGTATGGCGGGAGAAACCAACTCTGACGCGTCGCCACTCCCCACGATAGACGAGGAAGAGTTGACCGAGTCTGAGCAAGAGCTTCTTGGTCAGATCAACGTTGTCGATCAATTGGTCTACAGCGTGGAACAGGAGCTCCTCGAAGCGCTTTCCGATACTGACATGGAGAGAACTCAACTCTTCGAAGCGCTGGCGGAGGCCAATTCGGTGGCGGACCTGCCGCGCATGCGTCAGATTGTCGAGCAAACCAGGCCTGTCGATACGCTGCAGTTGGATCGTTCGAGGTATCTCCGCTTTGTAAAGGACATCGCTGCGGGAAGCCGGGACTTTCAAACGGCGATCGACGTCGGCGATCTCTTCACGATTCACGAATACGCCGTCCAGATTGCGGTAGCGAGGGCGAGAATGGTGGTCGAGGTGTCACCGTTCTTTTGCACAACTGCGCTTGCGGTGGAGTCCCAAGGCGCCTGCGAGTCTGAGACTCTGCTAGGCGGCGAGTACGGAACTAAGCTCCAGGTGATGTTCCGCAATCTTGCGGCACAAATCCGGCCTCGGCTCACGTTCGTTCCGACGCAGTACGTGGCGGAGGAAGAAGCAATGGCCGCGGACGCTCTCCAAGCTGCAATAGCTGACGCCCTGAGGCGCGCATTCGGGCCGGTTCGTGACCTTGAACCTCCGATGGTGCTGGCCCCCGATCATAAGCGTCTCGTGCAGTATCTGTCGGAGAGCATGGACCTGTTTGCGTCTGAACGTCAGCCCTCGACTACGGAAGTGCTCCAGGAGTTCGCGAAGCTGACCAGTTCAACGCGGGACGACCTAACGCCTACGACACTAGCCATCGTTTCTTTCTTTGAAGAGTAGCGGCCTGTAGTCTTCGGGAAAGCGAATGCGGATGAGATGGCGCCCCACTCGAACATGCTGAAACGCCTTGTTGGGACCGTCCGGCATGCGAAGGATGGCGGTGTTGCGCGCCTGCTGACGTACGCTGAACTCATAGCGTCGCTCGGCTTGGCGGCCTACGGGCAGCACATCATCGACGACCGTGGCTCATTCGGAGAGGGTTGGCCGCTCCTCTCATCGTTCGACACTAGACTCAATGACATTTATGGTGCGCCTCAGTCGGTCGCGTACGCGATTCCGCTCTTCTTCCTCGCGGGCGGACTCTTCGTGCACAGCCTCAGCCGGCTGCTATCCGGCCAGCCAGCCGTAGAGGACAACAAAGCCAACTCGGGCCGGGCTCGGGATCGTATGCCGAAGACGCCGCGATTCATCATCGCCGCCGTGCTGTTCGCTGCTGCCCTGGCCGCATGGTCGTATCTCATCAATCAGTTGGCCGCCGGCGGCAACCAGCCGGAGAATTGGTGGCTGTTCTGGGGGTCACTCATCGGTGCGGCCGGCGCCTTGTTCCTCATCGACGCTGGCGGCAGGGTGGCGCTGCTCACCACGCTCCGCTGGCACCCATTGGAGGTGGCGTTCGTTGTTGTTGTAACCGGTGCCTTCATCGGCCTCATGGTTCAGGACTTGACGAGCTGGAAGTATGCTCTCATCGGCGACGAAGGAGTCTTCTTCGAATACGGCCGGAACATTGCCGAGGGCACCCACGACTACAACTACTTCACGTTCCGTGGCCCGTATGGGGTTCATCCTGTTCTTAGCTCCGTCTACCAGGGGATGGTCATGCGTGTGGCAGGAGTGAACATCTTTGGTTGGAAGCTGTCCAGCACGCTCGCCATTGCCGCATCGCTGCCGATGTTCTACTGGCTGCTGCGAACCCAACTAGGCGTCCGGCCGGCGATCTTCGGGACGGCGGTCCTCGGTTCAAGTCATACGCTGTTTGCGGCCGCGCACACTAGCTACATCAATATGCAAGCCATCTTCCCCACGATTCTCGCGTTCGCCCTCTTCTCAGCAGGTCTGCGCCAGCGCAGTACGCTCCTGCTCTTCGGCTCCGGGGTCGCCGCTGGTTTCGGGTTCTACACGTTCTATTCGGCTCGCACAGCCATCGTAATCCTTGCCATCGCCACGATGTTTGTGGCCCTTGGCGAGTGGCGGCGCGGGGAACTGTTTCGCTGGGCCAGAGAGGTACCGCTGCCGATCGCGGCCGGCTTTTTGATGGCCGTCATGCCGATCTTCGCCGTCGATAAGTGGGTCGTGGTTGAGGTCATGCAGCAAGAGTCCCTGTTCAGGGGTCGAACCCTCACAGAGGGGCTCGGCCTCGTCCTCGAAAACGTGCCGCGCGCCTTCATGGCGTTTAATTTCCAGCGTGCAAGACACCACTACGTCTCCGGCTCATTTCTTGACGAGGTGTCAGCCGTCCTGGCCATCCTTGGACTGGCCTACGCTCTCTACCGGCTTCGCGACCCCGGTCACCGCTTCATCGTCATCTGGGCGGTCGTAGCGATCGTCGTCACTGGGGTCCTTCATCCGCGGGCCTTGACCGAACTCCCCAGCCGCATGCACTTCGCATTGCCGCCGATGGCCGCGCTCGCCGGTGTCGGTCTCGATCGGATCGTGGCTGGCTTCGCCAGTCTCTCGTCGAGCAGGCGGATGGAACTCGGCCTGAGCGTCATGGCCTTCGCCCTTGTCGTTCCCGCAGTGTTAGGATTCAACATCCACCGCTTCTGGTGGGAGACGCCAAGCATCCTGCAAATCTCTGGCACCGCGGTGATCTACCGCGAAGCGACGAGCGACAAGTGCGACATCGAAGGGCGCCGTAACGTCGTCTTCAACGGGGCGAGAGGGTTCGGCAGCTTTACTTCCGTGTTCCTCTACTACCGGCTGGAGGATGAGAGCCCCCTCTACCTACCCTATGAGGGCCCGCAGGACTTATACGAGGACTTGATCGCCGTGAGCCGGGTAGGTTGCATCATCTTTGCGAATCCCGATCTCGAATTGGCGCAGGCTGTGATCCCTCGCTATACGAATCCGGCCGCCGAATTTGGCGCGTATCCAGTCATCGCAACCGATACCTCAGGCAAGTCAAAGGTCATGGTGCTGGAATGGCGAGGTGTAACACGTGGGTCTGACGATTAGGGCGCGTAGCTGGGCTCGCGGTGCGATTGCAGGTGCCTTCTTGCTAGATCAGTTCCGTCGTCTGTCTGGCGCGGAGTGTGCAGCCGCGAAGGCAGCCTCTATCATGAGATGTTCGGGTTGGAGCGGGAGCCGAAAGTCGCCCAGACGCTCGGGCGTCCGCCCGAACTCGCGACCCTCTGCTTGAGACAACGCTGGGTCCATCTGCGCACCTGGGAGGCTGGACGCTTAATGACCGACATGGATTGGCCCAAGAGGTTCCGTGATGCACGTAGAGACCGCCAATTGGCGGTACTTGAAGGCTTTCATCCAATGAAGCATGCACTGAGGTGCCAGGCTCAGATTCTCGATGTCGTTACCGATGATATGGAAAAAGTCCTCGCTCTGTCTCGCAGTCTTGCTCCTGACCTCACGGGCACCATAGAAAGGTCCACTACAGTCGTCTCACAAGAACTCTTTCATCGACTCTTCCGGGACTCGCGCAAAACAGAAATCTTGGGCATTGCACACCGGCACATTGTGTCAGCCGAATCCGTCCTGAAACAACGCCGGCACGCGCCGGTGGTCCTGTTGGAAGAGCCGTCGCACCATGGAAATATCGGCGCGGCGATCCGGGTGGCTGCGAGCGCGGGCGCTTCCGCGGTTGTGACGACCGGGAAGAACGATCCCTGGCACGAAGAAGCCTTAAGAGGCTCTGCGGGCCTGCACTATGCTGTGCCCGTCGCCCATTCGACGTCCCTTGGCGCGTACCGAGGTCCGCTCGTTGCGTTCGAGCCAAAGGGTGACACGCTTCGTCTTGGCGATGTCCCCGGAGATGCGATTCTAGCCTTTGGTTCAGAACGTCGGGGCCTTAGTGAAGAGCTGCTAGCGAAGGCAGACCATTGCATCAGCATCCCGATGGAGCACAACGTCTCGAGCATGAACCTGGCCAGCGCCGTAGCTGTGGCGCTGTATGCCTGGCGACTCGTTCAGTAAGCGGGCCTGTTAGAGCGAAATGAGTTGGACGGGAGCGGGTGGCTAGTTGCGGCCGGCCCTGTCATGACGTTTTGCCCAAATTCGGCGGTTGCCATCACGCCCGGTGCGGTAGCCCCCAATACCTGAACTCGCTCTTCTGACCTCGCCAACCGCTTCCATCGATCACAGATAGCGTGTTGCAGCTTATGCCGCCGCTTCCAAGGGCGCTCTCAAGCAGACCTCGGTCGTCCTTCGATTTGTGGTGAACGTCCTCAGTGTTGAGGTTGGAGCGGGAGACGAAACTCGCGACCCCGGCTGCCCTCAGGGCAGTACTCTGCTTCTTCGCCTTCTTCGTGCTCATGGCGTTCTCCTTTCACTACATAAAGACGAGATCAAGGAGGAAAAGGATACATCCAGCCTCAGGAATCGCCTTGGCGAACATAACGGAGGCGCCGTTATGTCCCAGACGTCTCCCTGTAGCCGGCAGTCGTAGATGTCATAGCGGCCCACGAGTCCTTCAGATCCCGCTTGGACGTCTTCTCAGCTGGTCTCCCACGGTGATCACCGAGGGCAACAGCAGAAGCGTAGTCAGCCAGCTCAGCAGCATGATCGATGCCAGCATCGCGCCAACCACGATATACGGTACGAGCGACGCGAAGAACATTGGGACGAAGCCGATCGCAATGATCAGCGCGTTTCGTGTCAGTGCGCGGGCTGGCTCCTCGAAGAAGCGTTCCAAGGCCGTGTGTGGACTGCCTACCTCCGCCAGAAGCTCGCGGTAACGCTGAATGAAGTGAATCGCGAAGTCTACGCCGATGCCGAGCACGAGTGTGGAGAGAACAGCCAAGGGCATATCGTAGTCCTTGCCGACCAAGCCGAGCGTCCCGTATACGACGAGAATCGTGACGGTCATGGGGACCATCGCCAGCACTGCCCAACGCACAGACCGGAAGAGCAGAACCATCAGGATAAGGACAACCGCGAATGTGCTCAAGAATGCCACCAGCAGGCCGTTCACCATTTTGTCCTGCCAGACCAAGTTCAGGTACGTCTCTCCGGCCCAAGTTGCGCTCACACCGGCAGGTAGGGACTGGTCGGCAAGGTACGCTTCCGTGTCATCAACCACAGCCTGCATGGCCCTGTTATCGCCGTCGTTCATAAGGATCTGGATGTTGGCGCGCTGGTAGTCGTCGGAGATCAGACTGGTCGCGGAGGCGAGGCTGGGCGACGTGAACGCGGACGCCAGCGACTGCTCAAGGCTGGCTTGGTCACCCGGGAGCGTTCTGAACGCATCGTCGCGGCCGTGCGAAATGTAGCGCTCGGTGGTGACGACGTCGACATACGAGGTGACCTGGCCGACGGATTCGTTACCCTCGATCCTGCCCTGCAGACCCGCCACGGCGGCTGCCACGGCGGGGTTGCTGAGTGTCGCGCCCGGTCCCGCCTCCAACAAGAGACTGGCGTTGTAGGTGCCGGGGAAGTGCTGGTTGAACACCTCGGTCGCCACACGAATTTCGCTTCCCGGCTTGAACCAGCGAACGGGGTTGTCATTCACATTGATCTGGAGGACACCGGGAACGGCAACCGCGGCCAGGAGTACGAAGGCCGGTAGGATCAGCATCGCCCTTCGGGTCGCGAAGGTACCGAACCACTTCAGTCCGCCTGCGAGGACGCGGCTGCCACCTTCGACGTTCTCACTCAGGCCTCCAGCAAACGCGTCCTCGCCACGCAGCATCACGAACGCAGGTATGAAGAGCATGGTTAGCAGCCAGGCCACGAACACTCCGACGGCGACGAAAATCCCAAAGACCTGCACGGGCGGAATCGGCGTCAAAGCCAGGAACCCGAACGCCGCGGCCGTAGTCAGCGTTGTGTACGTGATCGGCGCAAATAGTTCCTTGTAGACCGCACGCAACGTGTCCTGCCGATTCCGGTACTGGGGATAGCGGTCAAAGAACTCGCTCAGAACGTGGATGCTGTCCAGGATCGCGATCGGCATGAGGAAGATCGGGATCATGGACGCCATGATGTGCACGGTGAAGCCGGTTCCGATCAGCAGTCCCATGGTCCAGATCACACTGAGCATCGCAACGGCCATGGCCGGCAGCACCAAGCTCAGCCTTCTGAAAAAGTAGAGCATCAACAGAAAGATCAGGAGGCCGGCAAGAGGAGCCAGGAGGGCCATCTGGAAGAACATGTCGCGCCCGAACGCTTCTTCCGCAAGTGGAAGGCCCGCGACGTAGGTGTTCGCGGTGTCGGGCAGCTCACTCCTGTCGGCTAGCGCCTTGATCGATGACGCGACACCGTTGGCGTCGTCCTTGCTCTCGAGAGGCACATACACAGCGAGCCCCTGCTCACCAGGCGAGATGACGCGCCCCGCGAAGAGCGCGTTCTCGTTCACCGCGGCGGCGATGTTCTCGACGTCTTGCTGAGAGAGGTCACCTGGAGGGACATCAGCCGCTGATGCGAAGCTGATCACCCGCCCGGTCATGACACCGTCCAGCGCGTTGATATCTTCGACTAACGTTGAAGCGGCCCTAAGGGTCTGAGGCGTGAGTATCCCGCCCTCATCCACGATGCCGAGGGCGATGAGATCGCCTGTACCGAAATCCTCCCGCATCGACTGATTGAGTAGCCGGACGGGATCGTCGCCGGGGAGCATGTTCTCCGGATCGGTGTCGATCTGTACCAGGACGGTGGCCGCGGCCAGGACGATCGTTATGAACGCCGCGACCGCAATGACGAGACGCGGCCGTTCTATACCCAGATCAACGACCGCCGAGCCAAGCGCGCTCAGTCTCCATGAGCGTATTGAAAGCATGCTCTATAGTGCCTCACCAGGTTATCGTCTTACGTCTGCTCGACAGCCGCAGTCGTAAGAAATCGTACGATGGCCGAGGGCTGCGCGGTCAAGGGCTAAACGGCCCTGGTCCGTGGGGTGATAGCCGCTGACCGCCATGCGCTGCGTCTCTCTGCCGCGTTCCCTTTCGCGCGACCCCGACGCCGAGCTACGATCTGGGGTCATACCGTGCCGACGATACCATGAGCGCAGAATCCGATGTTACGAAAAAGTCCAGTCCCAGGGCGATAAGCATGGCATCGATGGCGATTAGCCACGCTGGTCCGCCGGCAGCAACCAGCAGAGTCAGGCCCAGCGCTGCCATCAATGCTCCGCCAAAGACCCGTGCGGCTCGATCGATGTTCCCAACATTCTTCGCTCGCATCATGGACTCCTCTCCCTGGCTCTATCGCTCGCCCAGTTGGGCCTTGGACGGCATCTACCGGAGGCCGAGCGCCGCTAATGCCACCAGGACCAGAAGAGCGATCATGGGCAGACAGCAGAGCAGCATCCATCCCCAGTGTCTCCATCCGGAGTCATGATCTCCGTGGTTCATGACTATGCTTCTCCTCCTTCGGTGAGATAGCCCGTAGACGTGATCGCCTCTTTCAAACTGGTAAGGCCCGTTTTCCGTGGGTCGTATTCGACGTATGCCGTCTCCGTCGCCGGGTTCACATAGACGCTCCAGACGCCAACCGTTCGTTTCAAGGCACGCTCCACTGTGAGCGCGCCGCCGCCTCCGCAGGCGAGACCTGCGACGGGAAGCGTCACCCGCTCCCTGGTTGCGTGCGACGGGGCGCTGATCGCCTCGTCTCTTGGAGGCAGGCCCCTGGCCGCTTCTGCGCGTGGCGTCTCGTCACCGCAAGGGCTGGCATCGCGGCAGGCGCAGGCAAGGGTGTGCAACTCTTCGCCAACCTCGTGCACAGGCAGATGCTCCTCATCCGGGAGGTCGGCGAGGGCTTGGCGGATAGCGCCAAAGCCTTCCTTGCGTGTGTGAATCTGCAACAGCATTCGGAGCCCTTGGCGGATCGTCCGTATGTCCTCTGGAGTCAAGCTCACCAGCGCTCTGGTGTCATTGTCGTGGCTTGTGGTAGTCATGGCTCTTTTCCGTTTCTCGATCACGCCGCTCGCAGTGGCGCGGCGATCGGTGCGCGCATGGCCGTCGTCATCTCAGGGACCGGCCGGGCGCACTGCAGACAGCGCCACTCTGAGTCGTCGGTCATGTCCAGATAGGTGTCGCCACCGCACCGCTGGCATGCGCCGAGCCGAAACTTGAATTCATAGTTGGTAGCCATTGTGCTGCTCCCTTGCTACTACTATTGAGCGATTGCGGGCCGATTCGCTTCGTCTGTTCACTGATCACTAGCCTTGTGTGATGCCTTGCCTCCTTTCTTTCGGGCCGGCAAGCCGGTTACCGCGGGTGGATTCCGTCGCGTCTCTTGTACCGGCGGGAGCGCGGATGTATTTGTCAGGCATATCGCGTCTCCTTTTGTAGGCATGCGTCGCTGACGTCCTCACCGTGCGCTCGCCGGTCACCGGCCCCGGCGCGGCCAGCGGAGCGGCGGCCGGGCGGAGGGGTTGCAGTGGCATCATGCTGATGTAGCGGCGCAAACACCACCGGCCGACCGCGGGCACTTCGAGAAAACGAAGCAACCCTTTGAGCGGCAGCCTGGGCAGGCGGGGCGCGATGCGCTGGGCGAGCGCGAGAAATTTGTACGGCCAGCGGAAGCGCTCAACGTCTCTTCGGTAGTCACGCAGCGCGTGCCGTAAGCTCCTCTCGCCGTCAATGACGCTCTGCAGTAAATCACCGCACTTCTGGCCGAAGTAGAGAGCGGGCCGGATGCCTTCTCCGGTGAGAGGAAGGCACTGTCCCGCGGAATCTCCAACCAGGAAGATGTCCCCGACTGTTGGCCGTCGCAGCTTGTTCGGGAAGAACCCGCCATGAAACGCTGAGGGGTCGGCCCCGGTGGTACGCAAGAACTCCCGAACCATTTGGGCTTTAACTGTCTCGCCGCGGTAGCTGGCTAGGCCCACGCGGCTGCGTTTGCCAGCCGGGAAGACCCAGGCAACACCGTCCTCCATCGTGTTCCGATCGAGCCAGAAATAGAATTGATCTGCCGGATAGCGTGCGTCTGTCTCCAGACCAAAGCTCAACGCCGATCGATCGACTAGCGTCGGCTCCAATGCGGAGGCGAGCACAGCACGCCAGCCGGAGGCATCGACAAGGTATCGAGCGCGAAACGTCCCCCGATCTGTGATCACCTCAGGCGCCGACGCGCTGCCCGCCAAGCCCTGGACCGATGCCTGCAGGAATGTCGCGGAGCCCCGCTCCAGGAGGTCGTAGCAGAACCGTCCATAGTCCACTGTGCACAACGGATCCTCAAGGTGGTACGACGGGACACCCGATGCATGGATCACGGCGCGATCGCTTGTCGCAAGAACCGCGTCATGAAGGCCTAGGCTCTCGATTACGCTGGTGAACGTCCCGCAAGCGGACCGCTGGTGAGTGCCAAGGGGATCCTTGTCGATGATGAGGACCTTGGCCTGCAGGCGGCTGGCCACGGATAGCCCGCCAAAGCTGGCGCCCGCGATGATGACGTCGAATTCCTCTCTTACGGCTGGAGCCACTTTTCGTTCAGTACGTTGCGTAGATTCCATTGTCGTCCTCCTTCTCTACGGGCCAGGGAGTTGCTCTCTTCGACTCCGATTTCGGTTTCCTTAGCTCCAGTCTGCTACGCGGAGCCGGCGATGTCTGTCGGGTAGGGTCCGTTTCTTCCTGTCGGGTTTGCCTCACACCCTGGAAAGAATGGCGACGCTGGGGGTCGGCTAGTGGCTGCCGCCCTCGACTCAGTAGCAGTTCGGGGGACGTGTGAAACTATGTAGAGAGGGGTTCGAGGCTTGGCGCCGATCGAGCCGAACCGAACGGAAACCTACGTCAGTTTGCGAGGCACGCGCCTGTCAGAGAGGGATCGGAGCAGCGGTGGCAGCTCCTCAGCGACACACTCCTTGAGCAGACAGGCGCAGGTGCCGTGCTTGGCCGCGCCTTCGCGGTACGCTTCGTGGTCGACTCGCAGCAAGCCGATCACATCGCAATCATAGTTCTCGGTGATCCGCCAGACAAGCGCAAAGCCGCTGAGAGAGCCTGCGGGCTGTATGTCGGTGATGATAATATCGGGACGGTCGCGCTCGTTCACGAGCAGAGCTTCGTCGGCCGTGGGCACAACGCTCACGACTTCATGTCCGGGCACCGCATCGACGATTTCCTTCAGGATCGCGGCGTATGTCGGGCTCGCCTCAACGACGAGCACGCGGACTGGGACAGGTGGTTTCGTCTTCATTGCCGATGTCTCACGTCTCATCAATTTATCAATGTGAACGTAACACGGGCGCCGTCCGCGGTCTGTCGGGTAGGAGATGAGATGGGGTGGGGCTTTTTCTGGTATCGCGAACGGATCGCTATTCGGAGCCGGGGGTAAGAAGGCCGGAATCTAGGGCATAGCGGACAAGCTCGGCGCGGCGGGTCAGGTCTAGCTTCACCATGATCCGGTGCCGGTAGGTGTCGATCGTTTTCGGACTGAGGAAGAGCTGTTCGCCGATCTCCTGGTTCGTGTAGCCCTCTGCCGTGAGCTTGAGGACCTCCAGTTCTCTCTCGCTCAGCGCGGCCTTGTGGGAAGAGGGCTCCTCGCTGCGAACGACTCCATCGAGCACCATCCGAACGGCCTTCGGGTAGAGGTACACCTCGCCCTGGTGAACGACTCGTATCGCATCCATGAGGTCGTCCTCGGCAGATCGTTTCATTACGTAGCCCATCGCCCCGGCTTGGAGGACGGCGAAGAGGTACACCTCCTCGGCGTGTTGTGTGAGGATCACGATGCACAGGTTGGGATCGCGTTCGTGGAGAACGCGTGTGGCGTCGAGGCCGTTCATCCGTGGCATCGAGATGTCCATGACTACCACGTCTGGTCCCAGCTCCGCAGCACGCTCTAGCGCCTCCTCGCCGTCGCCGGCCTCGCCCACGACCTCCATGTCGGGCTCGCCATCCAGCAGAGCCCGAAGGCCGGCCCGGAACATCGCGTGGTCGTCGGCCAGAAGGACACGAATCGGCGAGACCACTAGCCCGGCTCCTGCTCGGTGGGCAAGACCGCTACCACGATTGTGCCGTTCCCCGGCCGCGAGTCGATCCGTAGTTCGCCCCCAACCAGTTCGGCGCGCTCCCGCATCCCCGCGATCCCCAATCCTTCGGTGGACGTCGATGACCGCTTCCGAACACGAAACCCTCGACCGTCGTCGGCGACCCGAATCGTTAGTGTAGGCCCGTCATGTTCAAGGTCGACTCGGACCGAGCCAGCCTCGGCGTGCTTTCCCACGTTGTGGAGAGCTTCCTGCGCGATTCGATAGGCGGCGAGCTCGACGTGAGCCGGCAAACGGCCATCGAGTCCTGATGCCATTAGCTCCACCGGGATTCCCCACTGGGTCGTGAACTGGCCCGAGTACCATCGCACAGCAGTCGAGAGACCGAGGTCGTCCAGAACCGCGGGCCGGAGCGCGGCCGCCATCGCCCGCACGTCGTCCAGCGCCTGGCCGGCCAACTCCCGGAGGTCCGCAAGCCCGTTGCGCATCTTGTCCACGCTGCCTAACTTCTCCACCAGACGGAGGCGCACGCGCAGTGTCGCCAGTTGCCCAGCGGTCTGGTCGTGCAGGTCGCGCGCCAGCCGCCGCCGCTCCTCCTCCTGGGCGCTCAACACTTGAGCTGAGCGGTGCCGCAGCGCACCTGTCGCCTCCTCCAGCTCAACCACCTTCACCTGTAGCGCGTCGTTGGTAGCCGCGAATAGCCGGCTATGCTCCAGGGCGATTGCCGCGAGTTGGGCGAAGGCGTCGAACAGCTCGCGGTCGCGCTCAGTGAATCGCGTAGACGTGCGGTTGGCCGCATACAGGATGCCGAGCAGATCTCCATGGGCGACGAGCGGAGCGCCGATCACAGAGACGATCCCTTCCTCGCCCGTTGCCTTGTTCAGCGGCTCGCTTAGCCTCGAATCATCCTGGTAGTCATCCACGACGAACACGGATCCACGCGCCAGGATCTGCTGGGCCATGCCTTGGTCCACTCTATAGTACAGACTCCGCATCGCCTCGCTCTTGAGGCCCTCCGAGGCAACGGTGCGGAGGTGGTTCCCATCATCCGTCAGTGCCGTCATCAGTGACATATCGGTGCCCAGAAGCCTGCACGTTCGAGTCACAATCGATTGGAGGACCATCTCGGGGCGTAGTGCCTCCGTAATCTCCCGTCCGACGTCAAAGAGCATGTGCCACTGCTCGACCTGCTCTCGCTCATCGTGAAGGAGACGCGAGTGTTCGATGGCGAGAGATGCATACGCAGCGAGTGCTTGCAAGAGCTGCTCATCCTGTTCGGCGAAGGGCAGCGCGCCTGCCTTGTCGGTCAAATACAGGCTTCCGGCTATGCGATTGTCGATTGTAATTGGCACGCCTAGGAACGAGGTCATGGGCGGGTGATTCGGTGGGAAACCGGATGAGGCCGGATGGGCATCGATACGGTCTGCCCGGACCGGTTCCGTACCCTGCAGCATAAGACCCAGGAGTCCTCGCCCCTCGGGCCGGCCGCCTATCGCGTCCCGGTCCTCCAGGCTCAGCCCGGAGGTGAGGAACTGGTCGATGGCCCCCTCCTCGTCGAGGACAGCGAGCGCCCCATAGTGCGCTCCCGCGAGCCTCCGGGCTGCATCGATGATGGTCTGGAGCGGCGCATCGTAGCCCGTGCTGCCGACGATGGCAAGCGCCGCTTCGTGCAAGGCCCGAAGCGCTTCTGGCTCCAGCCCTGCTAATGGCGACGGCAGCTTTGTTTCTTTCATGGCTTGGCGCTCACAGGCCGTGTAGGACGCTGGCTGAGAGAACTTCAGCCTCAGCCTGACAGACGGCACGACCGCACCGTTGTACAGTTTAGCAGAGGCAATAAACATGCTTGCGATAGCTACGGTCCAATGTCCTTTCTGCGGCGCCAGACTCCTGCAGAGTGACCATCTCTGCTCGCAATGCGGGGCTGAGGTCGCGATGTATATGGAGGACCTGCGCCTTGGCAGGCTGTTTCTACTCATGGGCGCTGGCTCGATGCTGGGCGCCATGATAGCCTTCACGGGCGCCATGTTCTGGGTCGGCATCGTAGAAACTCATCGCCTCGTTCTCGGAGCCTGGGGGTTCACAGCCCTTGCACTGCTTGGTTCGCTTTGGGTCCGCGAGCAACTGAAGGCAGGCCGTTACTAGGACCCTGGGAGCAAAAGGAGAGCAACTCGAATGGGAACATCGATCAGCAACCCACCTGAAGGCGAGGCCACAGCGACCACGCAGAGGCGCTACGATCGCCAGGCCGCGCTATTCGACCTAACGGAACTGCCTCTGGAATTGCTCGTATTCAGAGGGCTGAGGCGACGCCTCTGGGGACAGATCGACGGGCAGCACGTCCTCGAGATCGGTGTCGGGACGGGAAAGAACATACCGTTCCATCCGGCGAACGCTCGGGTCGTGGCTATCGATCTGAGTCCCAAGATGCTGAGTAGGGCCGTTTCACGCGCAGGAAGTCTAGAGCACCGGCCAGACTTTGTGCTGGCCGATGCGCAGCACCTGCCTTTCCGGAATGGCGCGTTCGAGGAGACGGCTTCGACGTTTGTCTTCTGTTCTGTGCCTGACCCGATAGCCGGCCTCAAGGAGGCAAGGCGGGTGGTGCGCGACGATGGACACGTTAACCTGCTCGAACACGTGCGCGCACCCAACTCTCTGCTTGGATGGCTCATGGACCGGCTGAACCCGATTGCCGTGCGGCTGACTGGAGCCAACATCAACCGCGACACGGTAGCCAATGTCGAGAGAGCCGGCATCCGGCTCGACTCCGTGGAGTCGGAGAAGCTGGGGATTGTCAGGCTGATGCGTGGGCTGCATCCCAGGGGCGCACCCGCTCGTGTGGAAGACACGCGAAAGATCCGTCCGGTCCTACCGCCAAAGTGATCGTAGCCATGAACCTACTGCATATCGTCAGGCACTACATCTCGTCCCGGCAGGTGACCACACCATCGTCATCGGCCGTGTCATTGATGTCGGGCTCCTACGGGAGGGCGAGGTTCTGACATCAAGCTATGCCGGCTGGAATTACAGCGGCTAGTAACACGTAAGGAGGAAGACGACGATGTGGTACACAGCAGACGGCATGGGATGGTGGATGCTCTGGGGCGGCCTGATGATGGTCATATTCTGGGGAGCGATAATCGCCTTGATCGTCTGGGCCTTCCAAGCCAGCACACAGCTGGGAGGAGACCGAGGCGCGTCTTCGAATGCGGGTAGCGAACAACTGAAGCCGCTCGATATCGCACGGAAGCGCTACGCGGAGGGAGAGATCACCCGGGTCGAGTTCGATCAACTGCGGGAGGACCTGGAGGACTACTCACGAAGCGAAGTCGTCCAAGTGTCGGGGAAGCGAACCCGACGCACTAAGCGCAGAGAGGTGGCACAACATGGAAAAGACAACGACTACCTACGGCCTCACGAGACGCCTCTCGGTTCCTTATTTTGAGGCGGTGAAGCGCGTCAAGGACGCTCTAATGGATGAGGGGTTTGGCGTCCTGACAGAGATTGATGTAAAGGAAACACTTCGCGAGAAGCTCGATACGGACTTCCGCCGCTACGACATCATTGGCGCCTGCAACCCGCAGCTCGCGTACCGCGCGTTGCAGACCGAAATCGATGTCGGCCTCCTGCTGCCTTGCAACGTGGTGGTGTACGAGGACGATGGCGGCTCGGTCGTGACAGCGTTTGACCCGAGGTTTGCCCTCGGGCTCTCCGAGAATCCAGCGCTGATTGAGATCGGTGAGGAGGCGCGAGCCCGCCTGCAGCGTGTTCTGGAGCACTTGTAATGGGTACTGGAAAACGCACGATGGCGAAGAACGCAGAGGTCGTCGTGAGCCCGTGCCCGTTCTGCCTAGAGCGAGCGCCGGAGACTGGGTTCGTCTGTTCGGAGTGCCGGCTGACGTATCAGGAGCACGCGCTGTACACCGACAAGGCACTGGCGCAATACACCGTACAGGCTCCAAGGTATGACAAGCTCGCGGCGCTCTTCTCAGCGGTGGCATTGTATCCAGTGCAGCGATACAGAAAGGCTGCGATTAGAGCGCTGAATATCCAGGCTGGCGATACGGTTCTGGACATCGGCTGTGGCACTGGGCTAAGCTTTCCTCTAATCGAAGAGCGGATCGGACCGGAGGGGCGTCTAATCGCGCTCGACTACACAGCCAGCATGCTTGAGCAGGCTGCGAACAAGGTTGAGGCTCATGGGTGGCAGAACATCACCTTCATACGGGGCGATGCTGCGAACGTCGCCGCGTTGGTGGCGAGGCCGGTGAACGCCACCGTAGCCGCCTTCAGCCTGTCGCTCGTGCCGGGATGGCAACAGGCCATCGCAAGCGCAGCCGGTCTTTTGCAGGCAGGCGGGCGCTTCGCTGTGCTGGACTGGCAGACGATGAAGGCTCGCGGGCCGGTGCGCGTACTCTCTCCCGTGTTGGAGTGGCTGACAAAGCGGTATGGATTGGCTGATCCCAGCGTGAACTTTTCTGACGAGCGGCCGTGGAGCGAGGTGATGGGAACGTACCTAACGGATATGTCCTACCGCGACATGCACTTGGGGACGACGTTCTTGTGCACCGGAGTGAAGGGTTGACGAGAGCATGAAGACGGCGATGCGCAACAGGCTCCTACGACGCTTCGCTTACACGGAGGGCCATCTGGCCGGCATTCGGCGGATGATCGAAGGGCACAAGTTGTGTGTCGAGATCATCAGGCAGACGTACGCCGTCCGCCGCGCTATCCAGAGGACGGAAGCGCTTCTCCTGCGGGCGCACCTCGAAACCTGCATCGTCCCGGTCATCCGCAACGGAAGAGAGGAACAGAGCATGGAGGAACTCGTAGAGGTCTATGCACTGCATAGCGAACGAAGGGAGTGTGATGGCAACGTTACAAGAAGCGCGTAACGGTCTGCGGGCGACCACGGATTGGGCCTACGAACGGCTGGGCCTTCGTTCTCTGACCTACCACGTCCCGTCCTACGCAAACGGGATCCCCTATGTCCTAGGCGGTATCACGCTGTTTGGGATCGTCATCCTGATCGCTACGGGCATCTACTTGACGCAGTTCTACCATCCGAACCCGACTGATGCGCATGCCAGCGTCTTCTACATCGTGAACGAGGCGCGGTTCGGCGATTTCGTTCGCAGCGTCCACTTCTGGACCGCGAATATCGTGATGATCACCCTGTTGCTGCACCTCATCCGAGTGGTGGTCAACGGCGCCTACCGCGCCCCTCGAGAGGTCACGTGGGCCGTGGGCGTGGGGCTGCTGGTGGTGATGATGGGCTTCTTCTTCACCGGCACCGTCCTCAAGTGGGACCAAGAGGCGTTCGAGGCGTTGGGCCATAACGAAGGAATCGGCACCATCTTGGGTAGCCTAGGCGTCTGGTTCACCAGCGAATTCTCCCGTAGTACCAGCCTGCTCGCCCGCGTCTACGCGAGCCATACGAGCATCCTGCCGGCGATCCTCACGCTGCTCGTGCTCGGCCACCTCTACCTGATCCGATTCCACGGCATCGCGCCCCGCCCCGGCGACGAGGAGGCAGAGCTTTCGCAGAAGCTGCAAGCGGCCGAACAGGGTGAGACGGTGCAGGGAATGTCGCATTTCAACGTTCATGTCCGGAAGATTGTCGCCTACGGTCTGCTGCTGACCGCACTGGCCGCAGTCCTCAGCATCTTCAGGGCTGCGTCCCTCGGGCCGGCGCCGGTGCCCGGCATTGAAGTGACAAAACCGGCCTGGCTCTTCATCTGGCTCTATCCCTTCGAGAACTGGTGGGGCCTAGAGTCGTTGCTTTGGATACCCGGCGTTCTCATCGGAGCGTTGCTCGCGGTTCCTTTGCTGGATCGTTTCCGTGTGAACTCCACTCGCCGGCAATGGGTGGTCTTAGGGATCGCGGTAATCGCGCTCGCAGTGGTCATAGGACTTGGCACGTACGCCGCCGTCACGACGCCGGCCGAGCACTTGGTGGACTAAGATGATGATGAACATACCAAGAAACTTTCTATCTGCACTGCTTGTCGCAGTCCTGGCCCTGGTGACGTTGATCGCTGTCGGTGGCAGCTCGGCCAGCGCTCATGGCAATCCAGAGATCATTATCACGCCTAACCCCGCGGCCGCCGGCGCCACGATCGAAATCGAGGGAGAGGGCTTCGAGGAAGACTCGGAGGTTTCACTAACGCTGGAGGGCATCAGCAGCGACATCGTCCTCGGCACGGCCGCCACCGATCTGGACGGGGCCTTCCAGATTGACGTGACCCTTCCGGACGCCGCTACGCCTGGCTCGTACCGGATCCGGGCCCAGGACAGCGACGCCAGCGCTCTCCTGGACTTCCGCATCAGCCAAGGGGCCGGAGAGCCACAGGCCGCCGCCGAGCACGAGGCAGCTATTGAATTCCACCGCGAAGCGTCGACAGGCGTGGTTGTCGGCGTGGTCGCTCTTGCGGCGGCTCTAACCGTGGCTGGCGTGGGCCTGCTGCTGGTACGCGGGAAGCGGACAGATGACCCGGAAGGGAGCTAGGCCCGGGTCTCGAAAATCCGGGACGACAAGCTAAGAGGACATGAGCAAAGGAGAAAGGACAGAGACATGAACAGGACATCTAGAAAGATTGCGGGTATCGGCATCGCAGTGTTGGCGCTCGCCCTGGCTGGGTTCGCCGCGGCCTGTGGCGGTGGAGACGACGCGGCGTCCCCGACCGACACGCCGGTCGCTCCTTCCGACACGCCGGCCGCGACATCCGGCCTGCAAGAGGCCATCGACCAAATCGACGCGATGATCGTAGCCGCAGAAGGCGGGGACCTTGCGGCGGCCGAGGCCGCGTTTGAAGCCGCGCACGACCCGTTGCACGAGGTCATCGAGGGCCTGGAGACCAGCGACCCGGATCAGGCCGCCGCCTTAGACGAAGCAGTGGATGACGCGGAGAACGACTTTGAAGAAGAAGCCGACGCCGACCACATCATCGAGATCGGACAGATAATCCGCGACCTGTTAGGACAGGTCCAGTAAGCCGGCGAGATGCCGGAGCCGGAGAGAAGGCCCAACTGTGACACCCATTCGGCGAACTGAGAAAACGACGGCGCCGCAGATGGTTCCGCAACCAATCGCTGGCCAGCCTGGGTTAGTGCGGGTGGACACAACCTGGGGCACGATTGAGCCGATGCAGCTGGCAGCAGGCGTACGCACGGTCGGGGAGCCTGACGTGATCGCCCATCTGGAGGGCGGCCTTCCCGTGGTGGACTCTCGAACGTCTGACTTCTACCGGGCGTCCACCATACCAGGTGCCTCCAGCGTTCCTTACGCTGAGGCCGCCGCGCGCATCGATGAGTTGGCTGAAGACGAGCCAACCGTGTTCTTTTGCAACGGGCCGCAGTGTGGACAATCGCCGATTGCCATCCGCTCCCTGCTTCAAGCTGGGTACCCGCCCGAAAGGATTCTCTATTACCGTGGCGGGCTGCACGATTGGATGACACTCGGCCTGCCCGTGATCCCCGGCAAGCCAGGAGCAGGGGCATAGAAGAGATGGGCGAGGTGCGGGATCCACAGCGCCAGCGGCGCTCACGCCAGCAACACGCCTACGTCACGGGTGAGAGGCGAAAGGAGTCCAAGTCATGGTAGTTGACATTCTCGTAGTCGTCGGAGCGGTGGCCATCGCCGCGCTCCTAGGCTGGTTCTTCTTCGGTAGCCGGACGGCTAGCGAGACGACCCAGGCGGGAGGCGTGCAGGAGGCCACGGTTGTGGTGCAGGGCGGCTACTCGCCGGCCGTTATCCAAGCGCGCAAGGGGGTGCCGCTGCGGATCCATTTCGACCGGCGCGAAGGCTCCGACTGCACATCCCGGGTGATCTTCGCCGATTTCAATGTCAGCAAGAGTCTGCCTGCCATGGCGACCGCGACAGTCGAGCTGCTGCCCGACAAGGCCGGCGAGTTTGACTTTGGCTGTCAGATGGGCATGATCCATGGCAAGCTAATCGTGACCGACAACGGAGCGGCGCCGGAGGAGACCCCCGTAGCACCCGACACCGCCGGTGGGGTGTTCAGCCGCGAAGAGGAGCAGCCTGCGGATGAGGCGACTCCCCGAATCGACCGGGCGCCTGCCGAGGCCGAAATCGCCCTCTTCGGTGGCGGTGTCAGCTGTCCGACCTGTGTCGTGAACATCGAGCGGGCTCTGGAGAAGCTGCCGGGCGTGGAAGGCGTCGACGTCAACTTCGCCGCGGAACGGGTGAAGGTAATCTACAACCCCGGGCAGGTATCGACCGGCGAGCTTGTACCGGCGGTGGAAGCCATCGGATACGGGGCGCAACTGCGCGACGCGGAGGCGCCGCTTCAGGAGACAGCGGATAAGGAGGCCGAAGCGCACCGGCGGGAAGTCAACAACCTCACGCTTCGCGTGGCAGTTGGTACGATCCTTTCCATCCCCATCTTCTTTGGCAGTTTCCCGGAATGGTTCGGCTTCGTGCCGGAGTTTCTCACCAAATTCTGGGTGCTCTTCGTCTTGACGATGCCGGTCTACGTCTGGGTAGGCTGGCCGATCCACCGCACGACCTGGGCTGCGCTGAAGAACCGGACGGCCGACATGAACACCCTGATCACGATCGGAACGACGGCCGCACTCATCTACAGCGTGATCGCCACCTTCTTCGACCAGTTGCTGCCTGCCGACCAGATCCAGGTCTACTACGACACAGCCGCTGTCATCATCACCTTGATTTTGCTCGGACGGCTCTTGGAAGCGCGAGCCAAGGGAGCAGCCAGCTCCGCGATCAAGAAGCTGATGGGCATGCAGGCGAAAACCGCTCGCGTGGTGCGCGACGGGCAGGAGCAAGACATCCCGATCGAGCAGGTGCAAGTGGGGGACGTCATCCTCGTCCGGCCCGGCGAGAAGGTGCCTGTGGATGGCGTGATAGAGGAGGGCCGTTCGACGCTGGACGAGTCGATGGTCACCGGCGAGAGTCTCCCCGTGACCAAGGCGGCGGGAGAAGAGGTGATCGGAGCGACCATCAACAAGACGGGAGCTTTCAAGTTCCGCGCCAGCAAGGTTGGCAAGGACACCATGCTTTCGCAGATCATCAAGTTGGTGGAGCAGGCCCAGGGCTCGAAGGCGCCTATCCAGCGCTTGGCGGATCGGGTCACGAGCTACTTCGTTCCCGCGGTCATCTTCATCGCGATGGCTACCTTCGTCGGATGGTATCTGGGAGCGCCGGAGACCCCCCTCGTCCTCGCGATCGTGGCGTCGGTCGCGGTGCTCATCATCGCCTGCCCATGCGCTCTCGGGCTGGCCACGCCCACGTCCATCATGGTGGCGACGGGTAAGGGAGCGGAGCGGGGCATTCTGATTAAGAGCGCCGAGGCGCTGGAGATGACGCACCAGTTGAAGGCGGTCATCCTGGACAAAACCGGCACGATCACTCGGGGACAGCCTTCGCTCACAGACGTCGTCACCACCAACGACATGGAAGAACAGGAGCTGCTGAGGCTCGTCGCGTCCGCCGAGCGCAGTTCCGAGCACCCGCTGGCGGAGGCCATCGTCAACGGAGCCCAGGAACGCGGCCTCGACCTCGTCGAGCCGACGGATTTCGAGGCGATCCCCGGTCATGGCATAGAGGTCTCAGTCGATGGCCGCAAGGTGCTCGCCGGCAACCAGAAGCTGATGACCGACCGGAGCATCTCGCTGAACGGCCTGGACGAGCGCGGGCAAGTTCTTGCCGACGAAGGAAAGACGCCCATGTTCATCGCCGTTGATGGCCAGGCAGCCGGGATCGTTGCGGTCGCCGACACCGTCAAGGAGACCTCCGCGGCGGCCATTGCCGAACTCAGGGAGCTCGGGGTCGAAGTCGTGATGATCACCGGCGACAACCGGCGTACGGCAGACGCGGTAGCGAAGCAGGTGGGCGTCGATCGCGTCCTGGCCGAAGTGCTGCCCGAAGACAAGGCGAACGAAGTGAAGAAGCTGCAACAAGAAGGCAAGTTAGTGGGGATGGTGGGCGATGGCATCAACGATGCGCCCGCCCTGGCGCAGGCCGATGTCGGGCTCGCCATCGGCTCCGGCACGGACGTGGCGATGGAGGCGGCCGACATTACGCTCGTCAGCGGAGACCTGATGGGCATCGTCACAGCGATACGTCTGAGCCGCGCCACGATGCGCAACATCCGCCAGAACCTGTTCTTCGCCTATGTCTACAACACCGGCGGCATCCCGATCGCCGCAGGCGTGCTCTTCCCGCTCATCGGCGTGTTGCTCAATCCCGCAATCGCGGCCGTCGCGATGGCGGCGAGTTCACTTTCAGTGCTCTCGAACGCGCTGCGACTCAACCAGTTCCGCTGAAACGGCGCTAGGAGCGCCTAGAACACGACAAGAACCAACCATAGAGGACGCAAGTACAAAAGGAGAAAGTTCAATGCCAACAGTAATCGACCCAGTTTGCGGGATGAATCTCGCCTCGGACGCCGCCGCCGGAAGCGAAACGCACGATGGGAAAGAGTACTACTTCTGCTCTACAGTCTGTCACGAGAAGTTCAAGGCCGACCCGAAGCGTTACACGGCCACCTGAACCTCACTAGTGAGGTGCGTCGCTGATCGTGAAGTAGCAGCGGAGCTTGGCATGTGAGGGACAAAGTCGAAGGTGGTCTGGGTGTCGTCTAGCTTGCCACAGGGGGGCCACTACCTCAGCGCTTCTCAGTTCACACGATCCGTTCGGAGGTCTCGATGTCTCAAACTCAATCACTCCCAGCCGCTAGTTTTGTCTTGGGTCGGATCGCCCCCCTGATCGATCGCCTCTTTCCGCCGCCCCGCACGTTCGCCGTGCGTCTGCCGGATGGTACCGAACTGCCTGGCGCCGCCAACCCGGCGTTCGGGTTGGTCCTCAAGCATCCTGGCGCTTTACGGCTTATGTTTAGGCCACCCTTTGAACTCTCGCTAGGCGAGGCCTACATCTACGGCGACCTTGACATTGAGGGGGATGTTTTTGCCGCGTTTTCGCTGATCGACGCTTCCCTCAACCGGCGATTCTCTCTGGGCGATATCGTGGCCCTGACTCGATCAATCCGTGGCCTTCCCAAATCCAGCCCAGTCCGGCCGGTGGGCCGAGGGCCAGCCCGCCCGCAGGGAAAACTTCACACCCGTGAGCGGGACCGCGCCGCCGTTCAGTACCACTACGATGTGGGAAATGAATTCTATGCCCTGTGGCTCGACCAGCGCATGCAATACTCGTGCGGTTACTTCCCCACCGGCGCGGAAGACCTGAACGCCGCGCAGGAACGCAAGCTGGAACTCATCTGCCGCAAGCTTCGCCTCCGGCCCGGCGAACGGCTGCTGGACATCGGCTGTGGGTGGGGAGGCCTGGGCGCTTACGCTGCGGAGAGACACGGTGTAGAAGTTCTCGGCGTCACGCTTAGCGCGAAACAGGTCGAGTACGCCCAGGCTCGCCCGGTGGATGGAGTCAGTGTGAAGCTCCTGGACTATCGCGACCTGGCAGATGAATCCTTCGATAAGATAGTCAGCGTGGGTATGTTTGAGCACGTAGGCCGGAGCCAGCTGCCGGCCTACTTTGCTCAGGCCTACCGCCTACTCAAACCGGGAGGCCTGTTCCTCAATCACGGTATCTCCGGCCGCGCGCCCGTGCTGCATTTCACTAGCGGCGGGCGCGAGCGTGCCAGGAAGTCGTCTCAATGGCAGAACTTCGTCAACCAGCGGATCATCGGGGTGGGCTCGTTTGCGCGACGGTACATCTTCCCTGATGGTGAACTGGTGCCTGTAAGCGAGGCCAACCTCATCGCCGAGAGCGCGGGTTTCGAAGTGCGCGATGTAGAG
>QIFC01000092.1 GCA_003228685.1 Chloroflexota bacterium | reverse complement strand
TTGTTGATCGCGACGATGTTCTTGGAGCCGGAGCAGCCGGCCATGTGCTGGCTGGCGCCGGAGATGGCGACGGCGATATAGAGCGTTGGGCTGACGACTTTGCCAGTCAGCCCAACCTGCTCTGACACGGGGCGCCACTCGAGGTCGCAGACGGCACGGCTCGCGCCGACGGCAGCACCCAGAGCGCTCGCTAGTTCTTCGATCACACCGAAGCCTTCAGGCCCGCCGAGGCCGCGGCCACCGGAGACGACGACGTCGGCGTCTTCCAGGCGGACCCCTTCAGCCGAGACGCCCTTTCGATCGGTGACTTTGACGCGCACGGCGCTCTGATCGATGGCCGCGTCGACCTTCGTCACCGTGCCCTGGCGGGGGGCGTCCTCGGCGCCAGGGTCTTGTGACTTGGCGCGGACCGTGGCGATCTGGGGGTCGCCGCGAACGACGTTAATCGCGCGGGCGTTGCCACCATAGCAGGGGCGTGTGCCCTGCAGCCTATCGCCTTCCATCGCCAGCTCAATCGTGTCCATGATGACGCCCGTGTGTAGGTGGAAGGCCAGCCGCGGCGCCAGGTCTCTTCCCAGGTCCGTCTGGCCGAACAGGATGATCGGCGCGGCTGCCTGTTCGGCGACCTTGAGCATGGCCTGAAGGTAGGCGTCCGAGTTGTACTCGGCGAGCGCCGCATCGTCGACGATGAGGACTTCATCCGCGAGGGCGCTGGCTGCCTGGCCGGCTGCGTCAACGCCGGAGCCGATGAGCGCGCAGGCTACCGTTCCATCGCCGCTGAGACGCCGGGCCGCGCCGAGCATCTCTTTCGTGATTGGGGCGAGGCTTCCCTCGTCAACTTCTCCGACTACAAGAATGGAACTTGCCATGTTTGATTCTCCTCAAGCTGGCGTGGCGAGTCGATCTCCCCGCACCAGAATTAAATCAGCTTCGCTTCGGCGAGCTTCTTCGCGAGGTTCTGCGCCATCTCTTCGGGCGTGTCGCCCTCCATGAATTCGCACTCGACATTCGAGACGGGCACGTACAGCTTTTCGAGTGTGAGCTTGCGGGCGCCGGCGCCGAGTTGTGAGTCATCGAGACTCAAGTCGGCCGCGGACCAGATGGTGACCTGTTTCTTAGCGGCTTGCATAATCTGCTGGAGCTTTGGATAGCGTGGCTCGCCCAGCTCGTTGCTGACGGTGACGACAGCGGGCAGGGGGGCTTCTACGGTCTCGAAGCCGTCCATGAGCACACGCTCCACCGAGAGCGTGCCGTCGCTGACCTTGACCTGCTTCCCGATCGTCAGGGCCGGCCAGTCGAGCATTTCGGCGATGCCGGAGCCGGCGACCCCCATGTCCCAGTCGACCGCCTGGCGGCCGCAGACCACGAGGTTGACGTCCTCAAGCTTCTTGATGGCGGTGGAGAGCACGAGCGAGACCTGGAACCAGTCCAGGTTCTCGAACATCGCATCCGTGAGCAGCACGCCCTCGTCGGCGCCCATCGCGAGGCTGTGTTTGATGACGTCACGGGCGGACTCCGCGCCCATGCTCATGATGGTGACCTTGGTGTCGGGCGCCTCGTCCTTGAGCCGCATGGCCGCTTCGACTCCAATGGTGTCGAATTGGCTGGGTACGTCCGCTACGCCGGGAGGCGGAACGACCTGATTGAGCGCTTCGTCTATCTTGAAGCTGGACGGTGGGATGTCCCAATCCGGAACCTGCTTCACGCACACAACAATATGCACGGGATGTCCTCCTCTGCGCCGTAAATCGGCGCGGTTTTTGGCTGCGCTTACGTTCGAAATCGGTCGATTGTGAAGAAGTGCGCGAACCCCGCATACGGTAACGAACCAGAGGCACTATGTCCAGCATCAAGACGATGGTAGAATGGGCCGAATTTGGGGCGATCCAGCATGAAAAACCCAGAAGCAACTGAGAAAGAACCCGACGTTACCGGGCAAGAAACGCCGCCTGGCATGATCAGCGCTGACCGCGCGCTGCAGGTCATCCTGATCCTGCTGACACTCTGGACAGCGTTCTCCGGTGTGGCGCTCCTGTTCTTCCCTGGCAACGCGGAGGCCACGATAGGAGGCGGACAAGGACCAGCCGCGCAGCGGCTGCTGGGTGTGCATGTCTTGGTGCTGGCGGGGATCTACGGGCTGCTGGCCTGGAACCGAGAGCGCTATCGCATGTTGCTCTGGGTGCCGTACGCGGTGCAAACGGCCGTGGTGGTGGTCACCGTGCTGAACATCGTCGCTGGAGATCTTGATTTCCTAGACGGACTGCTGCCGCTGGTTGTAGCGGTAACCTTCTTAGTGCTGCTGATCCTTATCTGGCGAGCCGGCAGCCTGGAAATTGTCCCCGAGTCCGACCTTCTCTCCAAGTTCACGGCCGACGATGAGGAGGCGGCTCCAGACGAGGCCGGCGACGTGACAGACGAAGCGACCGCGACGGATGCTCCGAACGACGAGCCGGACGCCTAACTCACGCCTTCCTCGCCAGGATCCACTCGGCGACCTTCGTTTCAGCGAGCGCGGAGAGCAACTCTGCAGCTCGTGCTTTGGCCTCAGCGGACGGGGCGAGATCCGGCGAGAGGGCAAAGGCCACGTCGAACACACCCTGCGCTTGTTCATCAATCTCGCCGGCGACGGCGACGACGGGCGTGCCAGTCGCGTGGGCAAGACGCGAGACTCCAGAGGTCGTCTTACCAAATGCGCTTTGGCGGTCAAGGCGGCCTTCCCCAGTGATCACGACGTCGGCACGCTCGATCGCTGCGTGGAGGCCGACGGCTTCCGCGATGACGTCGAAGCCCGGCTCGATGGATGCGCCGCAGAACGCGATCAGGCCCGCGCCGAGGCCGCCGGCGGCGCCAGCGCCAGGAACATCGACGATGCTGATCCCGAGGTTGCGGTCGATGACCTCGGCGTAGCGAGCGAGGGCGGCATCGAGCCGGCGGGCGATCGAGTCCGAGGCCCCTTTCTGTGGTCCATAGACGAGCGATGCGCCGTTCGCGCCGCAGAGGCGGTTCTGGACATCGGTGGCGGCGACGACCGCGGTTTCCGAGACGCGCGGGTCGAGACCAGAAACGTCAATCTCGTGAAGGCCGGCCAGTGCGGCTCCTCCGGGCGGTAGGTCGCGGCCATCGGCATCGAACAGCCGGACGCCGAGCGACGATGCAAGGCCTGCGCCGCCGTCGTTGGTGGCGCTGCCACCCATGCCGACGATGATGCGCCGGAAGCGGGCATCGAGCGCGGCAAGCAGAAGTTCGCCAGTACCTACAGTCGTGGTCCGCGTGGGGTCGCGTTCGTCCGCGTTCAGGAGCACAAGGCCTGATGCCGCAGCCATCTCAATGACGGCGGTGCGTTTATCGCCAAGGACGCCCCAACGTGCCTTGAGCGGGCGGCCCAGCGGGTCGTGGGCTGGTGATTCGCGGAAGTTGCCGCCCGTGGCCTGAACGAGGATATCGACCGTGCTTGGCCCTCCATCGGCCAGCGGGAGCGCGATCACCTCGGCATCCGGCAGGGCGGCGCTCATGCCGCGAGCGATGGCGTCGGCGGCATCTTGAGCCGTGAGGCTGCCCTTGAACTCCTGGGGCGCGACGAGGATACGCATGCGGGCTTAGGCTCTCGCGCGGCCAAGGAAAGGAACGCGGGCGTACAGAGTCTCGAACTCCTCCGACCCCAGTGCGCGAGCGACGGCCAGATAGGCCAGCCCGCCCAGGACCGTGCTGCCCGCGACGGCGAGGAACGAATCGAGGAAGCCGGCGGTGTCCAGGCGGTCCGCCTGGTGGAGGAGGATCAGGTAGAAGCCGATCACTTCGACCATGAGCACGGCCGAGAGGATCGTTTGCCAGAGCGAGCGGGCGATGGCGGGGAGGTCGATGCCGCCGAGCTTCGTGCGAAGCGCAGCGAAGAGGAGGCCTGCTTCGAACACGGTAGCGAGCGATACGGCGAGGGCCAGGCCGCGCACCTCCAGCAGCCCGACGAGGGCCGCACTGAGGATCAGGTTCGTGACCAGCGCCACGACCGCGAATAGGACGGGCGTGCGCGTATCGCCGAGCGCGTAGAAGCCGCGGCTGAGGATCTCGATCGCGGCGAGGGCGAACAGTCCGATGGCATAGAACGTGAGAGCCGCCTGCGTGATGTCCGTTGCGGCTGCCGTCCACTCGCCGTACTGGAAGAGGAGGGCGACCAGGGGCTCCGAGAGCATCATCAGCCCCAGGCTGGCAGGAATCGTGAGGAATAGGATCAGTTTGAGACTCTGCTCCAGCGTCCTTCGGAATTCGGTGCGGTTGTCGATGGCTTGCTCGGCCAGGGTGGGGAACACGGCCGTCGAGATGGCCATGCCGAACAGGCCCAGCGGCGTCATCATGATGAGGAATGCGAAGTTCACGGCGGAGATCGATTCGTCGCTGATCGTGGATGCGAAGAAGATCGTGATGAGAAAGTTGAACTGGACCGCGGCGAGACCCACAACGCGGGGCGCCATGAGCCTGCCAACCTCCCGCACTGCGGCATCGCGCCAGCGGGCGATCGGGCTGTAGACCATGTCGACCATCGCGAGGGCAGGGATCTGGACGACGAGGTGGAGTGAGGCTCCGATGACGACAGCAATGGAGAGGGCATAGACACCATCGAAGGCGACGGCGCCGATGATGATGGCGATGTTGTAGAAGACGGGCGCGAAGGCCGGAAAGAGGAAGTGATGACGAGCGTTGAGAATGCCCATGAACATGCCGCTCACGGCGAAGAGAATGGGTGAGATCATCATGATTCGCGTGAGTTCGATGGCGAGATCGCGCTCGCTGAGGCCAGGGGCCATCGCCGGCACGAGGATCGGGGCGAAGATGAAGCCGAGGATGGAAAGCACAATAGTCGCGCCGAGGACCAGGTTGAGCACGGAGCTGGCGAGGCGCCAGGCCTCCTCCTCACTCTGCTTGGTAAAGAGGCGCGTAAACGTTGGGATGAAGGCGCTGGCAAGCGTGGCGCCGGCGAGGAGCTGGAAGATCAGGTCGGGAAGCCGGAAGGCGACCCAGTAGGCACCCAACTCTGGGCTATCGCCGAAGCTGACCGCGATAGCGATGCTGCGCAGAACGCCGAGGAGCCGGCTCGCGAGGAAGCCAGCCGCGACTATGGCGGCGGCAGTGGCGAGGCTGGGCCGTCTGAACCGGGCGTTCGCGTCGCCAGCAGTCGTTGTTGGGCCCTCCACGATGGCTAGTATGCCCTATGCGCCCGTGGGGCGCACCTTGCTTGACAGCGTTGCTGTCGCATGCTACATAACCACTTTCCCGCTACGAGAGGCGCACGGAGGAGGTCCAGATTGGCTTCAAGAATCGAACTGGTGAAACAGTACATGGCGTTCCAGACTGAGCAAAAGCTGGACGAGTTGCTTGAGATGCTGGCGGACGACGTGACGATGTCGAACCCGATGACGGGCACGATCAGCGGCAAGGATGCGTTGGCCGAGCAGATGAAGAATCGCCCAATGGGCGGGGGCGGCAACAGTCCCATGGGCAACGTCACATGGTCGGACCCGGAAGAGGAGGGGGACGATCTGAAGGTGCTGGGCACGGGCGGTTCCTTCGGGACGCTCAAGATCCTGCTTGGCTTCAACGACGACGACAAGATCAACAAGATCGAAGCCGGGCTAGCCTGAAGCGTCCAGCTTCGACTCAGTGGTGGCGTATCTAGACATAGCGACGGGTGTTGGCTACCATGCGTTGGTCGCCGCGCGCGTGGCGACTGCATTCACGTAGGAGATCGATTTGGCACATTCCAAGTCCGCGAAGAAGCGCCACCGCCAGTCGCTCGTGAGAGCGGAGCGGAACTTGGTGCACAGGAGCGCCGCCCGCACTGCGGTGCGCGTCGCCCGCGAAGCCATAGAGGATGGCGACAAGGACGCCGCCGCCGCCGCGGTAAAAGAAGCCAGCGCGGTCCTTGACCGCACGGCGAGTAAGGGCGTGATCCACGCCAACAACGCCGCCCGGCGCAAGTCGCGCCTGGTGAAGCAGCTTCATGGGATGGACGGCGGCAGCGCGTCCTCCGAGAGCTAATACGCTGCGGTCCGCGCCGGCCGCTCTTCCCATCTGTCACATGAACGAGGCTCGCCCATGAAGGCGCTCGTCTTCCACGAACCGGAACGCATCAGCGTCGATCAGGTACCTGACCCGTCGCCTGGACTGGGCGAGGTGCTGGTGCGGATGGAGGCGGCCGCGATTTGCCACTCGGACATTCGGGTCTACAAAGGCCTGAAACACGCTGAGCCGGGCGTGATCCCAGGCCACGAGATCGCCGGGGTCGTCGCCGACCTGGGTGAAGGCGTCAAGGGCATCGCTGTGGGCGACCGGGTGGTTGTCTGTCCGATCGTCGCGTGCGGGCGGTGTCACTTCTGTCTTTTGGGCAAGCGTCATCGCTGCCTTGAACGAAACACGTTGGGCTACGATATCAACGGAGGACTTGCGGAGTACTTACTGGCGCCGGCGCAGATCGTGTCGCTAGGACACTTGCTGCCTGTGCCCGCCGGCCTTGAACTGCAGCGGGCGTGTCTCACTGAGCCACTGGCCTGCGTGCTGAATTCGGTCGAGGGGTGTGAGCTGCGCGCAGGAGGCAGCGTCGCGATTGTAGGCGCGGGCCCGATGGGGATCCTGCACCTACTCCTGATGCGCCAGCTCGGCGCCGGGATGATCGTCATGAGCGATCCCGATGAAGCGCGAGCGGAGACAGCGCGCCGGATGGGCGCCGACCTTGTCATCGACCCGCGGAAGGCTTCGCTGGCAGATGTGATGAAGGGACTGACGGATGGGCTGGGCGCGGACGCTGTGGTGGTGACGCCGGGGCTCGCGGAGGCGATGGAAGGCAGTCTGGACGCGGTGCGAGCGCAGGGGGTTATCACGCTGTTCGGCGGCTTTCCGCCTGGAACACAGGTCTCGCTCGATCCGAACATCGTGCACAACAAGGAGATCAGGCTCACGGGCAGCCAGAACGCGTCGCTCCGGCAGTACAGGCAGGTGCTCGATCTGTTGGCACAGATGCCCAGGATTGATGAGGTGTCGACGCACCGCTTTCCGTTGGCGGAAGCGACGCAGTCCTATGAGGTAAGGCTGCGGGGCGAGGGCCTGAAGTCGATGGTGGTAATGGGCGACTGAGTCGTAAGCTCAGTCGCTTTGCAGTTTCTTTGAAACTGCTGGCCCACTGGCTCTGGTGCTTTAGCTCTCCTGCCTCTCCTGCGCATCGATTACGAAATCACGCGCCAGCAGATCGGCTCCCATGATCACGATCACGTCCGTATCGCCGTTGGTGATGAGCGCCTGGTCGCTTTCGTCCGCGGAGCGAATCTGATCTGCCCCGACCTCGAGCAGATCGGCCAGGCGTTCGACGGTGTGCGACTTTCCGGTGAAGTCGACGATCTGGGTGAGCTGGCCAACGCTGCCATCTGCCGTTGTGGCCGCCGAGAGCGACCCAGCGGCAAAACCGTACCGCGCCAGGTACTCCATCACTTCTTCAGTAAGGCCGAATGAACTGTGGACTTCGACCCGAGCGGCCTCTTCGTTGAGGCGCTGATCACTGAAGAGGGCGGCCACGAGCTGCTGGACGATCTCTTTATCAACCAGGAGCACGTCTTCGCCGAACGGAGTGATGTATGGCACGGTGGCGGAGGCCAACGAGAGGGCAGTAATGCGCGTTGCGTCGATCTGCGCGGCGAGGGCGGCGAAGCCTGGCGCCTGGAGATCGTTGATGTCGGTATCGATGGCGTCTTTGTATTTGCCCCAGAGGCCGGTGAGCGTGTCGAAGCTCAACAGGCGCTGCTCAAGCGCCCTGTCGATCGCGGCGAAGATGACCTGCTGCTGGCGCTGGATGCGATCGAGGTCCGAGTTCCCGAAGCGAGTGCGAGAGTAATCGAGCGCGGTCTGACCGTCCATGTGGTGCTCGCCGACCTCGAAGAAGAGCGGATAGAAGTCGCCCGGCAGCTCGGTGCGCGAGTACGTCGGGTCGTAGACTTCCTCGGTGACGTAGACGTCGATGCCACCGAGTTCGTCAATGACGTCGACAAAGCCCTCGAAGTCGATGATGACAAAGTGATCGACCGGGATGCCAAAGTTGCGCTCGATGACTTCCTTAACCAGCTCCGGACCGCCGCCGTCGTACCCGAACGTCTCGCCGCGAGCGTAGATTGTGTTCACCCGTGCTTCGTCGAAGCCCTGGCCGTCTCGGAAGGGTACCTCTACCCAGGCATCGCGTGGTATCCCAAGGATGCCGGCCGTCTTGGATGCCTGGTCAATAGTGATGACAAACATGGTGTCGGTGCGCGTCGGTGCGTTGCCTTCGTGCGGTCTGCGGTCGAGGCCCATGACCAGGATGTTGACTTGGCCTTCCGCGCTGTCCTGTTGGACGCCGGGCAGCGCAGGAAGACCGCCGATGCCCTGGCCGGGGAGGAAGATCTCATCGATGCGGCTAACGACGATGAGCGCCAACCAGATAGAGGCGATCAGGATACCAGCGCCGACCAGGGCAACGATAAGACGCTGACGGGTCGCGGAAGATGGGAGAGGAGGCGGATTCGCTGACACGTTATCCTGAACGTAAACACTCGGTGATCGTGTGTCAAGACTCGCTGTGCAGAAGTAGAGCGAGAGTGAGCGCATTGTGCGCCCGCTCAACATAAGACTACAGTATGTTGTAGCCGGCCACCGCGAACGCAACATCTTGTATTCCTTCTAGCATTGGTGTATGGTGGGACTAGGATCTTAGCGCGAAGGAGGCACGGATGTCGTCACCTTGGGCTTCTACTAGGCAGCCAACGTTAGAGCGCCCCTGGGTAGGGATGGCGATGCTGGCAGCGGTCCCTGTTCTGTCGCTGGTCCTGATTCGTCTGTTCTGGTCAGGGTCGAGCCTCTGGTTCTTGACGGTGGGCATCATCATGCTGGGTGCAGCTGCGATTGTCTTTCTGGCAAGGCGAACGAACGATCAGGAATTCGGACGGCAGACGCTGGCGCCAGAGACGCCTAGAATGCCGCTAGTGCTGGCAGGGTTGGGCGTGCTCTTCCTGGCGATGTTGATCTTGCCGAACTTCTCAGGCGGAGACTCTACTCCCGACTTGGCGTCACCCGGTGCTGTGTTATCGCAGGAGAGCGAAGATCCGGTCTCGGACACCGCAGGCGTCAGTCAGGCACCGGCGGTGTCACCGAGGCGAGTCGTGCCCGCGGACTCGTTCGACAGCGGCGCCGAACCGGCGGCGAGTGGTGGGACCTATGTGGTGGGAGAGGGCGACACGCTGTGGGACATCGCGCTGCAGTTTGACGTTTCGGTGACCGCGATCGTTGAGGCCAATGACCTCGAGGACGAGACGGCGATCAGCATCGATCAAGAGTTGGTGATCCCGGTGGACGACAATGACGAGACGGCGACCAGGGGCAGCGACGCGCTTCCTTGAGGCCGCACCGTTTCGTGCCCGAACGATAGTCGTCTCGGCCGGGCCGCTGGTCTAAACGTTCGTTCCTAGCGTCCTAGGGCGAAATCCCGAATGGTGTCCGCGAGGTCTCTAGGGCGGTGAAGCGGGATGTCGTGGATGGTGTCCTCAAACCACCTGACCTGACAATCTTGTAGCAGGCCTTGAGCCCGTTCGATTGCTCCGTGTTTCATCTGCATCCAAGCCTTCGTTCGTCCTTCACCCTTCGTCTCAGCCGCCGCGAAGAGTGTGGGACAGCGGACGTCCGGGAAGAGTTGCGATGGCTTCTGATCCCAGAGGGCGCGAACGACCTGCATGTGGTTCGCTCGGCTGAGGCGTGGACGGATGGTACCCGCGTCCGTGACCTCGAAGTTGCCCATGAGCGCGGCTTCCACCTCGTCGCTCCAGATTCCGCCGAGCTGCCACTTCTTGGCGCCTCCGATGAGTTGCTCCGGTGTGAGATGGGTGAGATCGGGCGGGGCCATCTCCTTTTCAGTGCGTTCCCACGTCGCGCCGGGCCTTGCGGATACCTCGATGTAGCCGCCGTCAACCATGACGAGTCCCGCGGTGCTGTCTGGGTGCGTGGCGGCGTACTCGAGCGCGACGTTGCCGCCCCACGAGTGACCGATTACCACAGGGCGTTCAATCTCTAACGCGTTCACGAACGTGTCGAGGTCTGCGACAACGGTGGCGAAATCGTAGCCGTCGTCCGGCTTCGCGCTCTCACCGTGGCCGCGCTGGTCGAGGGCGTAGACGTGGAAGCGCTCCGCTAGCAGGGGGGCGGTGGTGATCCAGATCCTGCTATTGGACGCGACGCCGTGCAGGAGGATGAGCGGCCGGCCTGGCCCGCCGTACTCTCGATAGTGGAACGCGAGGCCGCGAAGGTCGACCAGCTTGTCAATTGCGGGATCCTGCATGCGCTATCCGAGGTGCCGGCGGAAGAATGCCAGTGTGCGCTCCCAGGACAGCTTGGCGGCGCCGGCGTTGTAGACATCCGGCCGCGAGTCGTTGAAGAACGCGTGCTCGGTGCCTTCGTAGATGTGAAACCGGGCATCCTTGCCAAGGTTTTTGAGATTGCTCTCCAGTTCGCGGACGGCGTCCACCTTAAGGAAGTCATCGTTGTCAGCGTAGTGGCCGAGGATGGGCGCCTGGATCGAATCGTGATCGGCCTGCGCGGTGGGTAGGATCCCATAGTAGACGACGCAGGCGCCGATGTTGGCGTTCTGACCCGCAAGGTACATCGACAGCCCGCCGCCGACGCAGAAGCCCACGCAGCCAGCCTTTTCGCCCGTCGCGGCGTCAAGGCCGATGAGGTAATCGACGGCGCCCGACATGTCTCGCCCGGCCTCATCGATCTTCATTTCCATCATTAGCTTGCCGGCCTCATCGGGCTCGGTCGTCGTCTTGCCGTTGTAGAGGTCGGGCGCAAGCGCGACGAAGCCTTCGCCCGCGAGGCGGTCGGCGACTTCCTTGATGTGCGGGACGAGGCCCCACCACTCCTGGATCACGATCACGCCTGGCCCGCTGCCGGATGCTGGCGTGGCCAGGTAGCCTTCGCCTTCGTGGCCGTTGCTCGGAAACCTTACCATCTCTCCTGCCATCGGGTTCCTCCTCAGTTCAATCCGTCCTTTGATGTGCCGCTCACTATCATACGACTGCTGGCAGCCGCCATGCCAATGTCACTTGCCTAGACTGCTGGACCGCGAGCCTCCGCGAAGAGTTCGGGCCGGATCCAGGACGCGGCCGTCCTGGATGACGTGCTGGATGTCGCGCAGCGCGGCCAGGTCCGCGAGCGGGCCGGCGCGGAGCAGGAGGATGTCGGCGCGCTTGCCAGGCTGGACCGTGCCGAGATCGTCTCGCCAGAGGGCTTCGGCGGCGCGCGACGTGGCCTGCGATCCTAACCGAAGTGCTCGACGAAGAACTCACCAACAGGCTCTTTCAGCCTGTCCTGAGTGCCGTGCCAGAAGTGCTCGGAGTCGGGGATGATCTTCAGTTCGACGCCTGGGCGTTCCCCGGCGATGCGCAGGCGGTCCAGCGGCGCGAACTCGTCGTGATCGCCGCAGGCGATGAGCATGGGGCAGCCTGGGTCGAGGCGAAGGTCGCCGTAGCCGAGCGGCGGCGACACCAGCGCGAGCGCCTTGAGAGAGGCGTTCGCCGCGTCAGCCGCGGCCATCGCGCCGAGCGAGTAGCCGATGAGCCCGATAGACTCGGGGTCAACTTCGCGCAGCGTGCGCACGTGGTCGAGTGCGGAACGCGTGTCGTCCGCGCCGCTTGCCATGTCCATCTCGCCCTGGCTGCCGCCGACGCCGCGCATGTTGAAACGCAGCGCTCCGTAGGCCCGTTCGTTCAGCGCCTCGCAAAGCGCCATGACGACGTGGTTGTCCATGTCGCCGCCGTACTGCGCGCCCGGGTGGCAGATGACGGCGGCTGCCGCGGGCGTCTGGTCAGGGAGATGGAGGACGCCTTCCAGTGTGATATCGCCGCTGGCGAAGGTGAGGGAGCGCGCTGGTTGCGCCACAGTTAGTCGATCGGGGGGTGCGGCATGGAGATGCCGGACTGCGTCTGGAAGACGTGCGCGGCGCGCAGGACGGTACGCTCGTCGAACATGCGGCCGACGAGTTGGAGGCCGACGGGGAGGCCTCCCTCTGTGAGGCCGCACGGCACGGAGATCGCGGGCTGGCCGGTGAGGTCGAACGGCGCCGACATCACCGTGAGCCCGATCGTTGGGTCCGCATTGGTGACCGAATCGATTGTCGGGGCCGTCGTGCGCGTGGCGGGCAGCGCGAGCAGGTCGGCGTGGCCAAAGAGCGCGTCTGCGGCGCCGCGCCGGGCTTCGGCCAGCAGGCGAGACGCTTCGATGTAGTCCGTGGCCTTCATATCGAGTCCGGCTTGAATGCGGCCGAGAGTGCTCTCGCCGAAGTCCTCAGGCCGCTGCTCCGCGTTCTCCTTGTGATAGGCGGCGGCCTCGCTGAGGACGATCTGGCTGGCGGCCATCCAGTAGTCGCGCAGGACGGGCATGCCGGCCTCGATGATCGTTGCGCCGAGGCCTTCAAGCGCCGAGATCGCTTCGCGGACTTTCGTGGCGACGTCCTCCTCGATGCCGTCGAATCCATAGCTCGGCACGGCGATGCGCAGGCCGTCGAGGCCTTCGTCGAGGTTCTCAGACCAGGCGTCGACCGGCATGTCCACTGTCGAGGGGTCCTGTGGGTCGCGGCCGGCGATCGCTTCGAGCACGATCGCGCAATCGAGCACCGAGCGGGCCATGGGACCGACGTGGTCGAGCGACCAGGAGAGCGGCACGACGCCATGGAGGCTGACGCGGCCATAGGTCTGCTTGATGCCGGTGACGCCGCAGAGGGAGGCCGGGATGCGAATGCTGCCGCCGGTGTCGCTGCCAAGCGCGGCGTAGCAGAGGCCCGCCGCGACGCCGGTGCCAGAGCCGCTGCTGGAGCCGCCGGTGACGCGGTCGGTGTCCCAGGCGTTGTGCGCGGTGCCGAAGTGGTCGTTGATGCCGGTGGTGCCGAATGCCCATTCGTGCAGGTGCGTTTTGCCGACGATGATCGCGCCGGCCTGTCGGAGCTTGCGGATGACGGTGGCGTCCCGTTCGGGCACCCAGTCCGCCAGGATCTTGGAGCCCGCGGTCGTCCGCACGCCCTTCGTGGAGCAGAGATCCTTGACGCCGACCGGCACGCCGTGGAGGGACCCGCGATAGTTGCCGTTCGCGATCTCATCGGAGGCGATGCGGGCGCCGGTGAGCGCCTGCTCTGACATGACGGTGATGTAGGCGTTGAGAGTAGGGTTGAGCCGCTCGATGCGCTCCAGTGTGGCCTGGGTCGCCTCCACGGGGCTGACGTCCTTGGCTTTGATGCGCGCAGCCAGCTCGTGGAGCGTGAGGTAGTGGAGCGCGGTGTCGGTCGTCATGGCGCGGTCTCCTTGGATGCGCGGCGGGCGACGAGATGGTCGCTCCTACACGGGGTAGCGCGGTCTCGTTCTTCGAACGCGCTCGTTCTGCGGAACGGCTCGTTCTGTGAACGAGGGGGAGTATAGCAGCGCGGAGGGCCGGGGGTCGAGGGTCGGGGTCGCGGGTGGTGCGCGGCGCGGCCATTCGTTTGTTGAAAAGATCACCCCGCCAGATTCCGGAACGGGCCGATTCGGGTATTCGACCGTCGTCCCGTGAGCGAAGGAGATGGCTGTGGGACGTGTCTGTGCCGGCATCGGGTTGGCGTTCATTGCGTGGTGATCGTACAGCGAGGGCGCCTGAGCGCGGAGCGCAAGATGGCAGGCTGGAGGCTGAGATCGAGGGTCGGGGGTCGCGGGCTGGTGCGCGGTGCGCGGCGTGGCACTGTGTTGTGCTACACTGGCGCGCTACTGGTGGCGAAGGGGGGGAGGCGGTTCATTGCGCGCATTTCTACGCCCGAGCCTGGTTCTGTTCGTGGTGGGCTTTGTGATCGCAGGTATCTTTTCTCAGGCATGTGCCTCCGAGGCGCGCGAGGGCCCGAGCGACGAGATACCAGTTGTGCGTGTCAGCGCCCAGTGGGCGGCTGGACCAGCTACTGATGTCGCGCTTCTGTTGGAAACTTACCCAACTGTTCTGGTTGGCCCGGTTGATAAACGCATCGGTCAATCCGATGGCGACCTCACCTCGGGTCTTGAGCAACTGAATGCCTTCCCTGAGCTTCCAGTGACGTTCTTCGACGTAACAGTGGAAGTAGCCCTCTCCAATGACATTTCCGTAGGAGACAGTCTGACGGTTCAGCAGGCGGGCGGAATCGTTACACTCGCTAGCGGACAGAACGCCCGACTCCTGTTGGAGCAGGACGAAGCGCTCGTGGTGGGAAACAAGTACATGTTCTTCTTGACGCCCTCTCCCATCGATGAGAACGTGCTGGTAACTAGTCCATTCGCGCGGCTCTCCATGAGCGGCGATGGGAGGTTCGAACCTCTCCCTGGCTGGGAGAACATGGCCGCGATGTCTACTTTGGCAGAACTGAACATTCAGCAAGCCGGAGCGGTCGTTGCGGGGTTATCGTCAGATTAGAAGGCTAGAGAAGTGAGACTCTTCCTGCTGTTTGCGGCCTGCGTGGTTGCTGTGGTTTTTGCTGGCCTCAGCTCGGTCTTAGCCTATGACAGCTCCGAGCCCGATAAGGAGTTGCTTGAGTATCGGTGGGCTAGCGAGATCCGTGGCAACGGCAGCTTCGCACTCACCGTCGGCCCGGCCGTGTACGACTGCTTTTTCTCAGGGTGTCCCGCGCGGTGGGGCAACTCCATCGATCAGGCGATTGCGAGCTGGAATGCCCAAGACATTGCTGTTGAGTTCGACCAGCAGACCGCTTCGAGTACGGAACATCACGTTCTGATTGGCGTCTTCGACTACATCCTGGACGATCCCGGCATACTGGGCCTCCAGCTACCTGTAGATGCCAATCAGGATCTCTGTCTGGTTCCGGACTGTACTGTACTGCGCATGAACTAGGGCACGCTTTATCCCTGGCCCACGAGAGTGTCGACGACCAGTGTGGTCAGGACTCTACAGGAACCATTCCTCGTTCCGTTATGGCCTACGATTGCATCGACCCGGCTGAGTATGGCGGTGAGGAACTGGTTATGGCACAGCCATGGGACGTGTGCGGCGTGAATCACGCATACCACGACCCGAACATCGGCTATGCTGGCTGCGCGGGAGGTGCTCCCAACACGCCCACACACACCAGCACACCTGCGTCATCAACCGCTACTGACACTCCCGAGCCAGCAACAGCCACGCCTGTGCCGCCAACAGCCACGCCTGTCCCACCAACTAACACACCTTCACCATCGGCGCCAACGAACACGCCCATCCCAGGTGCTACCTGGACGCCGGTGCCGACGTGGACGCCGCAGCCCACTTGGACGCCGGCTGGCCCTCCAACGTCGACTCCTACGACGCCACCAACGGCCACGAATACGCGAATCAACACCCCAGTGCCAACGAATACGCCTGCGACGCTGGCCGGCGACACAAGTTGCGACGGAAGGATCGATCCCACAGACGCGGCGCTGATTCTGCAGCTCGGCGCGGGCTTGATCGGCTCGCTGCCGTGTCCTGAAGGCGGCGACGCGGACGGAAACGGCACGACGGATATCGTAGATGCGACAGTCATTCTGCAGTTCAGCGCTGGCATGATTAGCTCGCTCCCGCCGTAGCCGCGGCGCTAGGGTGTCCGCGCGATACGCGCCTATACTGGGCGATGCTCCAGTATCCATCTCGCATGTCTGAGTTCTTCGCGGGCATGCGCGGCCAAGTCCCGCTGCTGCTGGGCGTGGCGCCGTTCGGGATGGCCTACGGGGCGTATGCGATCGAGACGGGGCTCTCGGGCGGGATGACGCAGGCGATGTCGTCGGTGATCTTCGGCGGGGCGAGCCAGTTCGTCGCGGTGCAGTTGATCGCGGGCGGCGTGCCGGGCGCGATGATCGTGCTGGCGGTGTTGCTGGTCAACCTGCGCCACATGCTCTACAGCGCGTCGCTCGCGCCATACGTCGCGCACCTCGACGCGCGCTGGCGATGGCTGCTGGCGTACCTGCTGACGGACGAGGCGTATGCGGTCGGCATGCAGCGCTACCGGCGCGACGACGAGTCGCCGCGCAAGCACTGGTTCCTCTTCGGCTCGGGCATCGCGCTATGGTCGACGTGGCAGGTGACGACGGCCGCGGGTATCTTGCTGGGCGCGGCGCTGCCCGAAAGCTGGTCGCTCGATTTCGCGCTGCCGCTGACGTTCATCGCGCTGCTGATACCGGTGCTGACGGGCCGGCCCGCGTTCGCGGCCGCGGGCGTGGCGGGCGCGATCGCGGTGCTTGGCTACGACTGGCCGTACGCGACCGAACTGATTACGGCGATCGGCGGCGGGCTGGTCGCGGGCATGCTGGCCGAGCGCCTGCTGAGAGAACGAGTGTCGCCGGCATGAACCTCTGGCTGGCACTAGCCCTGATGGGCGCCGGGACGTACGCGATCCGGCTCTCGATGCTGGTGTTCGTCAGCCACGAGCGGCTGCCGGCCGCGGTGCGGGACGCGCTGCAGTTCGTGATGCCGGCGGTGCTGATGGCGATCATCCTGCCGGCCGTGCTCTACACGGGCGACGACGCCAGCTTCGACCTCTCGATCGGCAACGAGCGGCTGCTGGCGGCGCTGATCGCGGGCGCGACGGCCTGGCTGGCCAGGAACGTCTGGCTGACGGTGGGAGTTGGGATGGGAGCGCTCTGGCTGCTGCAATGGGCCGGGTAAGGCGTGGTGGTTGAGGGACGTTGGATATAGTGAATGCGAGTTTTGATTGAATGCGGGTTGAATTAGAGGTGGTGGAGTGAGCCTGATCGCACGTCGTGGCCTGATTCTCTTCCTCGTAGCGTTCAGCGGGGTCGCGCTGCTGAGCGTGGCGCTTGGCTACAGACCAGACGTTGCAGGAGGGGCCACCGTTTCGGGCGACGAATTCTGCGGCGCCGAGGCGGAAGCGTGCATGGAGCTGGCCGTGCTCGATCCACCTGATGGTGCCTGCGCCGATGGCAAGTGCGACATTGTCGCCGGGGCCAAATTCACGCTGGCGGTCGACATCGTGAAGAAACCCGCGGAGGGCTATATTCTCGCGCAGAGCACGGTCGCCGTCGGAGAGTGGCTGGAGTATAATCCGAGCGTCGACCTAACAGCCGAGTTCGTGTGGCCTGATTGCGCTATTAGCCTGCGCGGTTCAGATACGGCAACGTTCGCGATACACGGCTGCCTTACCGGGTTAACGCAGCCGCAGCCCAAGAGCCACTACGTAGGAACTTTCGTTCTTCTGTCCGTGACTTGCTCGCTGGAGAGCAGCAATACACTCGTCGAACTGATCCCCGCGACTCAGCCCTTAGCTTCTGTCGGTGCACTTATGAAGAAGCCGGACTTCACGTCCGTCATTCCAGACGTGGCTGACTTGACCGTGAACTGCGTTGGGCCGGACACGCCGACGCCAGGCGGCCCCGACACGGCCACGCCTACGCCATCGGATACGCCCGAGCCGTCGCCCACGCCGGGCGGACCCGACACGGCCACGCCCACGCCGTCGGATACAGCCGAGCCGTCGCCGACACAGGGCGGGCCCGACACGCCCACGCCTTCGGCCACGCCCACTGGAACGCTGACGCCGGCGACCGCAACGCCGGCAGTGACGCCGCTGTTGACGTCGACGCCGGCCAACGCGCCAACGTCGACGCCCAGACCGACTCACACTCCTACGCGACGGCCCAGCCTCCTCGGCGATGTGACCTGCGACGGCACCGTCAATCCGGTCGACGCTGTATTTCTTCTGCAGCTGGCAGCCGCTCTAATCGATGAGCTGCCGTGTCCAGACGCGGGCGACGCGGACGGAGACGGCGAGACGACGGTGATCGACGCGACGGTGATCCTGCAGTTTAGCGCCGGGCTGGTCTCCTCACTGCCACCCTAGCTCGCGTTTCGCGTATTGGCATAGGGAACCGTGTTCTATACCCTGAGATCGTATGACCTCAGCACCCGTGTCCGCGGACATCATCATCGAAGCCACTGACGTTCACAAGACCTACGACACGGGTAGGGTGCAGGTGCACGCACTGCGCGGCGTCTCATTGACGGTGCCTCGCGGCGAAATGGTCGCGATCATGGGGCCGTCCGGCTGTGGCAAAACGACGCTGCTCAACTGCCTGAGCGGGCTGGACTCGATCGACCAGGGCAAGATCCTGATCGAGGGTGTCGATATCAACCATCTCTCAGACAACCGCAAGACGGAGTATCGGGCACACCGGATGGGGTTCGTGTTTCAGTTCTACAACTTGCTGCCTGTGCTCTCGGCCGTCGAGAACGTAGAGCTGCCGCTGCTCGTCGGCGGTGTGAAGACGGGCGAGTCGCGGAAACGCGCGCTGGCGGCGCTCGGGCGTGTTGGGCTGAGCGATTGGGCGTCGCACAGGCCGGCGGAGCTTTCGGGTGGCCAGCGGCAGCGCGTGACGATCGCGAGATCATTGGTGAACGAGCCAGCGATCGTGTGGGCGGACGAGCCGACCGGCGACCTGGACAGCGGGAACGCAGACGAGATCATGGACCTGATGGGCGAATTGAACGCAACGCAGAATCAGACGTTCGTGATTGTGACGCATGCTCAGGAAGTCGCCGCTCGAACCGACCGGATCATCCAGATGATGGATGGGGTGATCGTCAACGAAGTGGCGACGAACAGCGAAGACGGATACGACGCGGCAAGCCCTCCTTGGCGCAAGGATGTCGCTATTACTCCGGTTGCTGCCTTCCGGCGGTTGCGCCCGGGCCAACGGCGGCCGCGCAGGCGGAGCCTGCCAGACGTTGAACGGCAGGACGGTGCATGACCCGCGCGTCAAAGCGGTAGGTCACTAACCGCGATGGACACCTTATTCGGCCTTTCGATGACCATCATCATGTGGGTGCTGTTGGGCATCCTCGGCGCGGCGGTCAGCGTCGTGTTCTACGTGGTGGTGAGGTCGCGAGTGATGTTCCTCATGGGGCTGCGCAACATGCCGCGTCGCGTCGCGCAGACGACGCTGATCATCCTGGGGCTGATGCTCAGCACGCTGATAATCACGGCGGCGTTCACGACGGGAGATACAGTCGACCGCAGCCTCACCGCGCAGGGCTATTCGATGCTGGGCCACGTTGACGAATGGGTCCAGCCTGGGGTTGAGGATGATGGGCCGCCGGGCGACATCGACACGACGATTTCACAGAGCCTGAACACGCGCCTGCGCGAGGCGATCGAGGCGGACACAGATGCCAAGATCGACGGCTACCTGCCGATCCTGCGCAGCGACGTGCCGATCGTGAATCCACGGAGCCGCCAGACCGAACCGATCGTCAATTTCGTCGGCCTTGATACCACGTCGCTGGACGGGTTCCCGGACGTGATCGACGCGGACAGTGGCGAACTGCTCGATGTGGCCTCACTTGCGGCGGACGAAGCGTTCATGAACGAGAGCGCGGCCGATGCGCTAGACACGCAGGCGGGGGACACGGTCCAAATCTTCGTGCAGAGCGAATCTAATGACTTCACAATCGTGGCGATCGTCGAAGACAAGGTCATCACTGGCATCGGTGATTTCGACGCTAAAGAGGGGCTCGTTACCCGCCTCGACACGCTCCAAGGCCTGCTCGGCCAGCCCGGCGAGGTGAACTTCATCGCGATTTCGAACGAAGGCGGTGTGAGGTCGGGGCTCGGGCTGACGGAAGAAGTCGTCGCGAGCCTGGATGCCGCGATCGTCGACGCGTCGTCCGAGCGCGCGGCGCTTGAGGTGTACGACGTAAAGCGCGACCTGATTGCGGACTTTGAGTTGATCGGCAATTTCATGACGACGTTCTTCCTCATCTTCGGCTTGTTCTCGATCGCTTCCGGGATGCTGCTGATCGTGATGATCTTCGTGATGCTGGCCGCGGAGCGAAGGTCCGAACTGGGGATGGCGCGGGCGGTCGGAACGCGGCGCGGCCACCTGGTGCAGATGTTTCTCTCCGAGGGGATGGCCTACAACATGCTGGCCGCGATGGTGGGTGTGGGGATGGGCGTTCTGGTCGCCGTAGGGATCGCGAATGTCATGGGTCGCATTTTCGGCGACTTCTTCAACATCGAGCCACATGTGACAGCCAGGAGCCTGATCATCTCGTACAGCCTTGGCGTGTCGCTAACGTTCCTCACGGTGACGTTCGCGTCGTGGCGTGCGTCGAACCTGAATATTGTCGCCGCGATCCGAGACCTAGACGAAGTGAGTTCGCCCAACCCGGAGGAGGGCACGCTCAGGGGCTATCTGCGTGGGCTGCTCAACGCGACGGTCGCGGTGGTGCTGGCGCCGATCAGCGTGTTCGTGCTGATGCTGCGGGGACACACGTTCGGCTTCTCCGCGCCCGAACGAGTGTACGGTGAGCGCATCCCGCTCTGGCCGTTCCTGGTTGTGCCGCTGGCGCCGTTCTACCTGATAGCGCTGGGGGTTGTGGCGCTGACGCGAGACCGCAGGCCTGACAGCATGTCGTCGTGGCTGGTCGCCGCGGGCATCCTCGTCCCGCCGCTGGGCCTGCTGCTCGTCGCGCTACAGGACCGGCGGGCGATGATCTCGTGGGGAGCCGGCTTCGCGACGGTAGGCGTGGCCGGCGGCGCGCTCCTGATCCTGCAGGGGCTCAATAGCAACACGGCGTTCACATTTGCGTTGGGCTTCTCTCTCGTCGCTTTCGGTCTTGCCGTCCTGCTGACGTATTTCGGACTGCAGGCACGGGCTGTCTACACGTCAGCAGGGCTATTCCTGGTGGTCTTCTGGGGGCTCATCGCGGGGAACAGACTGAAGGGACTGTTCGGTCCGCTGGATGGCGACATCGAGATGTTCTTCCTGAGCGGCATCGTGATGGTCGCGGCATCTACATTTGTAATCGTCTACAACGCAGACCTCGTGCTGGCCGTTGTGTCCCGCATCGGAGGGCGATTTGGCACAATTCTGCCCGCGGTGAAGACGGCCGTTGCATACCCTCTCCAGAACCGCTTCCGCACAGGCATGACGCTGGCGATGATCTCGCTCGTGATCTTCGCGCTAACAATGATGTCCACGATGAACCTGAACTTCGACCGCATCTTCCTCGCCGACTCGGCGAGAGGCGGCTGGGATGTCGTCGTTGAGGAAAACCCGAACAATCCCATCGATGACTTAGCCGTGACGCTACAGGAGGCCGGTTCGTCCGCTCCAGAGGCGTTCCAGGCGGTTGGCAAGCTGCAGTTCGCGCGAGAGCCGCGCGTGCGCGAATTGGGCCTGGCAGTACCTGCGGAGTTCGACGCGTACGTCGTGGCCGGGATGAGCCCCGGGTTTGCTGAAGCGAGCGAGATCGAGCTGAGCACGCGCGCAGCGGGCTTCGAGAGCGATGCAGCGGTCTGGGAAGCGCTGGCGACGCGTGGTGACGTTGCGATTATCGACCAGTTTGCCGTGGGCCACGACGACGGACCGCTGTTCGGAGGCGCGGATTTTCGCGTAACTAGCATCGACGCTCAGGCCGAGACGTTCGAGCCGGTAACGCTGGAGATACTGGACACGATCTCCGGGCTGCGGTCTCAGGTGGAACTGATCGGCGTGATGGAGGCCGGTCCGAGCGCGAGCTTTTTCGGCATCTATGTGCCGGAAGCGACGTTCGAGCGGACATTCGGCGACCCGTTCCTGTCGCGACATGTGATCGCGCTGGAGGACCCGGGCCAGTCCAAAGGGATCGCGCGGGAGATCGAGGGGTCGCTGCTCGAGATCGGCGCACAGGCGGATTCGCTGAAACAGCTCATCGATGACGAGCAGGCGCTCCAGCGCAACTTCTTCTTGCTGATGCAAGGCTTTATGGGCCTGGGCCTCTTCGTGGGCATTGCCGCTGTCGGGGTGATCGCGTTCAGGACGGTGGTGGAGCGACGCCAGCAGATCGGGATGCTGCGCGCGATCGGTTACCAGCGCAGCACGGTTGCGCTGAGCTTCATTATCGAGTCGTCGTTCGTGACGCTGCTGGGCATCGGTTCGGGCGTGGCGCTGGCGATCTGGCTGTCGTACTTCCTCCTCACCAGCGATGAGTTTCCCGTTGTCGACTATGTGGTGCCGTGGAGGCAGATCGGTTTCATTAGCGGGCTCGCGTTTCTGGCGTCGTTGGTGATGACGTACATTCCGTCTCGCCAGGCGGCAAGCGTGCCCATTGCCGAGGCGTTGCGGTACGAATGAGGATGGCGTTACAGATCAGCTTGGCGTAAGCGCACCCACGATCATGGCTATCACCGTGTCTTCATAGGCGCGGACATTCGCACCATCTCGCTCGATGAAACACTGGTAGAGAGCGATGATGACGAGGCTGTTGATCAGCCGTGCCAGCATGGCCGGTCCCGCGTGGCGCACGTTGCCGGCGTCCATACCAACCTGGAGGATCTCGCTGAGGGGCTGTAGGCGCGCTTCGTCTGTGTCGCTCAGTCTCCGCGCGACCTCGGTACGCGGGTCGGGGTTCAGGAAAACGATGCGCAGCAGGTCGCGGTGCTCGTTAGCCGTCGTGAAGACAGCCCGGACGCGAGCCTCCGTGGCGCCGGGGACGTCCGGCGGGACGGCGGCATCGAGCATGGCACCATTGACGACCTGCCAGAGGCGGGCGTTCAACGCGGCAAAGAGGTCGATCTTGGATTCGTAGTAGAGGTAGACGGTGCCCGAAGCGACGCCGGCAGCGCGGGCGATCTCGGCGATGGTGGCGCCATCGAATCCTTTCCTGGCGAAGACGTCCTGAGCCGCGGCGAGAATTGCTTCTCTCCGCGCGGTCTTGCGTTGCTCTCTAGCTATAGCCGCTGTTTGTGGCATGGTGGCATGGTGTAGCGCACGGCCACTCGCATGTCAAGGTGCGCCGCTTCCAATACCCTGCTGGCCTACGACTGGCCGTAGAGTGTCTCACGAAGATCGAGCGCAATGTTCGTGCCGTCCAGCCGCAGGTGGCGCGGGTTGTAGTCCTCATGGGTGACGGTAATGATCACCTCTTGCGAGGTCTGGTCGACGAGCAGCGGGACGCCCGCGACGCCAAAATCGTCGGTGGTCGCATGGCTGAGGACTTTGCCATGGGAGCTGACCATGATCTCGGCGCCCGCGACGAAGGGGCGTTCGCCGTTTTCGTCGAGGTCATTAGCAAGCACGGTCATCGTCGCGGTGCGTCCGTCGCGGGCGTGCTCGATGTCGACGTCCATGTCGATCAGGTAGACGAGAGGCGAGGGGACGACGGACTTGAGGCCTTCGCCGGGCAGGACCTGGACAGGGTTGGCGGCCAGCTGCGTGTCCGTGGGCGCCATGCCGTGGTCGGCGGTAAAGATGAAGAGGGTGCTCTCGAAGAGGCCGTTCTCCTCCAGCATGTCCAGCACGTAACCGATGCGCCGGTCTGTCTGATCGAGCGCCTCGCGCTGGCCTGCGTGATGGGGGCCGTAGTCGTGCCCCGTGCCGTCCGTCAGCAAGAAGTTGTGGTAGGTGAACGCCGGTGGCGGATGGGAGTCCTCCGTGTAGAGAACGAGCACTTGCGCGATCCCCCGGCAGTCGACGATGGCCTCGCGATGGTTGCCTTCCTGGCCGTCGGCAATCCAGCGAGGGCTGATCTCGTCTTGCATGTCGTTGGTGATGGACCGCAGCCGGTCGCGGTCACCGATGGTGCGGCGCTCCAGGACGGTATGGTCCGCGCCGCGGCCACAAGGCTCGTGGATGGCGGCCGTGAGCGCACCCTTCTGTCCCTCCCATGGCCCGTACACCCGGTGGAAGGCATCGTGCAGCGTCTCGACGTCACTGCTGAGGAACTTCGCGGTGTCGAATTGCTGGCCTTGGGGCGTGACGACTTCGCGCGTCTCCCGCACGTAGAATGTCGGGTTGACGATGTCGTGGTGGCCGCCCCAGGCGCCGGTACCGATGGCGTTGTGGCTGGGCCAGGTGATGCTGGGGAAGTTCGTGATGCTGCCATGGCGGAACATGCAGCCGCGCTCGATGATGCGGCGCAAGTTTGGCAGGGCGCCGGGGTCCTCCAGCCGATGCTTGAGTTCGCTGTTGCTCTGGCCGTCGAGGTGGAAGATGTATGCGCGCTCTGGCTTCGCGTCGCCGTCGTCGAAGACCTCTTCCAAGACGCGGCCATCTTGCCGTTTGAGATAGAGGTCTGAGGAGGGACGTCCGGTGCTGTCGCGGCCCTCGGTCTTGGGGAAGCCCATCGCGTGGGCGATCGTCGGCGCGATGTCCACGTGGCGGGCGGCATCCTCGACGACGCCGGTCCGAACGCCGGGGCCGGAGAAGACGAGCGGGGCCCGCGATTGGACGATATCGAGCGAGCCGTGCTGGCCCGGCTTCTTGCCAAAGGCGAAACTCTTCGGATTGAGGACAATGTCGGGCGCGTTTGGGCTGTCGAAGAGTTGGGCTATGCGGTCGTAGGCGAACGGGTAGCTGAGGTGGGCGGGCTCGATGAAGGCGGTATTCGCGTCGTCCGTGGGGTGACCCGATTTACCGGCGGCGTCTATCTCTTCCCCAAGGGAGGACACCGCGTGCGTGTCCTGGTTCTCGATGGGGTTTTCGCCGGCCGTCTCGATGATGCTGTAGTCGAACCCGCCGTCATCGGCGTAGGAGCGCTGGAAGCGGATCATGCCACGGGCGGACCATACTTCGTATGCGCCGTCGCGATAGGTCGCGACGAAATCCACCTGTTCGCTGACGGTGGGGTGCGTGAGCAGCAGATGGATGGCGCGGTTTCCGGACTCCTCCTGGTTCGAGTCCAGGCCCTGGCCGGCGAGGCGTTCCGGCAGAGCGAGCGTGCCTTCGGTGGTCTCGGCAGTTGTCATGATCTACGTCCCTTCTGTTGTCGGCGTGGAGCATCCAGATGATACGGCACCTGGCCGGAAAACTAAAGAGCGGCCGATTGCTAGAGGCGCAGCAGTTTCTGAAAGCGGCGCGGCGATCGATATGGGCCGACGACGGCGAGGTTGAGCTGCTCTGCCACGAAGAGCTGGCGAGCGATGCGCCGGGTGTCCTCGCGGGTGACCGCGTCGATCTGTTCGGTCACTTCGTCAACGGTGCGCACACGTCCGGTGAGCAGCTCCTGTCCCCCGAGCCAGTCCGATACGACGCGCGTGTCCTCCATACGGAGTAGAAGGCGTCCCTTCATGAGTTCTTTTGCGCGGTCGAACTCGTCCTCGCCGACTAATTCGTCCCGCATTCGGACCAGTTCCAGAAGGATGGCCGAAAGCGCTTCTTCAGCGTCGGCTGGATCGACGCCGGCGTAGATAGTGAGTGAGCCCGCGTCCTGGAAGGAACTCATGTAGCTGTGGACGTCGTAGCAGAGGCCGCGCTTCTCTCGCAGTTCCAGGGTCAGCCTGCTCGACATGCCTTCGCCCAGGACCACGCTGAGGAGGCTCAGGATGAAGCGGCCGGGGTGCTGGATCGGCAGGCCGCGGACGGCGAGCGACAGATGGGCTTGCTCGGTCGCCTTGTACTTGGAGGCGGCGCGAGGCTTGGCCTGGCCGTTCACTGCCGGGAACCAGCCCTCCGGCACGCCTCGCTCCCAATCGCCGAGCGACGAACGGACATGTTTCATGACCTGGTTGTGGGTGACTGCGCCCGCGGCAGTCACGACGATGTTGTTCGGTACGTATTGCTGGTGGAGGTACTGGGCGGCCATGTCCCGCGTGAGACCCCTCACGGAGGCCTCGGTGCCGGCAACGTCGCGACCGAGAGGTTGGCCGGGCCAGAGCGTCTCATCGAGCAGGAGGTCGACCTGTTGGTTCGGCGAGTCGGCGACCATGGCCAGCTCTTCGATGACGACTTTGCGCTCCTTCTCGAACTCGTCGGAGGCCAAGAGAGGCTGGCGGACGAGGTCGCTCAAGACATCGAGTGCGAGGGCGAAGTGTGGCTGCGCGACTTTGCAGTAGAAGACGGTCAGTTCGCGGTCGGTGGCGGCGTTGATGGCGCCTCCGACGCCATCGATGGCCTGGGAGATCTCCTGCGGGGACGGGTAGCGGACAGTCCCCTTGAAGCAGAGATGCTCAAGGAAGTGGGCCAGCCCGGCCTGCTCCGGTGTCTCATATCGCGAGCCCGCGCCGACGTAGATGCTGATCGCTACTGAGCGCGTGTGCGGCATGTGCGCGGTGAGCACGCGCAGGCCGTTAGGGAGGGTGGTCTTCAGGTAGGGTACGTTGTCCATAAGGGCAAGGGAGCCGGAAGAGGCTCCCTTGGCGGCATTGTAGCGACGGCGCGGCGGTCCGGTCAACGGCTGGTTGTTGCCCGGTGACGTGCCGTCACCTACCAGCAACCAGCTTATCGTTTGCCCGCTCAAGAATCGCGTTGCTATACTCTTTAGGAATAGGAGTGTAGCTCAGTTGGCTAGAGCAACGGTCTCCAAAACCGTAGGTCGGGGGTTCGAGTCCCTCCACTCCTGCCAAGCGCACTGAGCCGAGGTGGTGGAACTGGCAGACACGCGGTCTTGAGGGGGCCGTGCCTTCGGGCGTAAGGGTTCAAATCCCTTCCTCGGCACCAGATTAGCCCACAAGGTTGGAGCGAGAGCCCTGGCCTTGTTCGATCAAGGGGCGACGTAGCCAAGTGGTTAAGGCAGGGGTCTGCAAAACCCCCATCATGGGTTCGAATCCCATCGTCGCCTCCAGTACCTCAGATACGGAGCCGGCCCATCAGGGCCGGTTCCGTTCGGTTGTGGGCGGCATTGCTGACCGAATACTACTGAGAGATTGGCGCTTGGCTGTTGGTGCCGTTGGTCTTTCAATCCTCACTCATCGTCTATCCAATCTGCGAGAATGACCGGCAGCTTCGGAATCCTCCACTTCCGGTCGAAGCGGTTCGCGTAGATGAGGTTCAGAATCGCGGACATGGCAGATGAAACAGAGACCGTGTTCCTGACCATATTCCGCAACTCCTCGTCTTCGCATGGAATCCAGCCGGAGTTTATCTTACGGTTGCCCGAGCCGGGGTCGAGGGGCCCTCGCCGTGATGGAAGGAGCACGCTAACACCGATGTTGCTGCCCTCGCTCGCAGCAATCGCTACGGTACCGTGCTTGATCTTGTTGTATGAGCTAACCAAGACTCGTTCGCTCTCGGTTCGAGCCTGAAGTGCCGACTTGATTGTCTCCTGAGCATTCCTCAGCAGATTGATGTACTCCCTTATCCGCTGCTCCGTCCAGCCCATGCTCAGCAAGGTCTCATCGGAGAACAAACGCAACTCCCTGCGTAGATCGGCAATGTTCCAAGCCGCTAGCTCGTTGAAGGCCGTCTCTGAGCTATAGGCGTGTCCTTCGCTCTCTCTAATCTTTATCTTGTCCAAGAGATCGAAGAGCAACGTGCCTTCCTTCCACTCCTTCAGGACGAAGAACCAGAGCGCAACGTCTTCCAGCGCGGCTGCGAAGTTGCCGACTAATTCCAAGCCTATTGAACGGCGCTGAAGCTCATCTTCGCCGAGCGCCCGAAACAGTGTTACGCTGACCACTGCTCGATGACGGCTAGCGAATCCGCAGTAATTCTGAAGCAGTTCCCGATCGCCAAGCTTGCTGATAACCGCGTCCGGCAGCATAGAGGGCCAAGCCGAAGTCATGCTTTTTCTCCAGTGTGAAATCTGCTGAGAGTGACATTCTAGCTCACTAGTGGCGCTGGATATGCAACTGGCCTCGCGACTAGGCAACAGTCTGCTGGCTGCTATGATCGAAGTGGCGAGGTTAGTGGAGAGCCGAAGGAGTCGAAGATGGGCGAGGAGCAGACGACAGAAGCGCGCGGCATGGTACCAGCGATACGAGACGATCTCCTCCTTGCGCTTGGCAAGATGACCGCCAATTTCGCGATGTTGGAGTTTCGGGTTTCGACTAGCATCTGGTCCCTTGTCGGCGGTGGGTTTCCGCGCACCGGCCAGATCGTGACCGCCGGACTATCGTTTAAGCAGCTTGTCAACATATTTCACGCGCTGGTGGTGGAGCGGGCAGGCGACAATTCGGACGTCATCAACAAAGCCGGCGAATTCCGAAAGCGTCTTTTCGAAGCTGAACAGCAGAGAAACACGCTTACTCACTCATTCTGGGCTGCTGGTCCCGGGGGTCAGAGCACCCGGATTAAGGACTCAGTCGTGAAGGGTGAATGGAAGCTGTCAGTCAAACGGCATTCTGCGGATGAGATCTCTCGCCTCGCGGATGAATTCGGGGCGCTAGCCTTTGAGATATTCGACTTCCTATTCTTCCGGGCTGCTCGATCAGAGGCAGAGAAGGACGGTTCCTGAACGAGACGGCCAGCCGGAAGATTACCATCCGGGCGCGGCTGAGGCGCCGCGCTCCTCACCCACCCGCTATCAGCGCTTCGATTTCAGCCAACGTGGGCATGGCCGTCTGCGCGCCTACTCTTGTGGCGCAGTAGGCGCCGGCATCCCCGAGGGTGAGAATCACAGTCGGGACGAATTGGACGGAGCGACACGTTCCTTTGCTTGCTTCTAGGTAGGCTTCGTGGTGCAATCAGCTGATGAACTCTGGGCGAAAGGTGCCGAACGTTGTCTGAGCTACCCTCGGAACGAACCCTGCGCCGGCTCGCGAGCTTCCGGGCGGTCCGTGCCGGGGTGCTCTCGCTCTATCTGTCGTTCGGACCGGCGGTCCACGGCAAGCGACGAAACATCCGCGCGGCCGTGGACGCCGCGTTGGACCGCCTCAGCGAGAGCCCACTCACCGAACGACAGCGCACAGGCCTTGAGCGAGAGCGAACGAATGTGCATCGGATTTTCGGGCGGCGGTTCAAGCCGAGCGGACGCAGCATGGTCCTCTTCGCATGCGAGCCTCGAGGGCTGTGGGAGCTGTTTCAATTGCAAGTACCCTCCCTCTCCATCGCCCGGTTCGCGGAGCGGCCCGCAGTCTCACAGCTCGCCTCAATTCTCGATGAGCAGGAGCGTTACGGCGTTCTCATCTTGGACAAGGAGCGCGCGCGTATCTTGAGCGTGTACCTGGGAGAGGTCGAGGACGAAGTCACACGTAAGAGCGGCTATTCCGGCCGGACAGCCGCTGGCGGTTGGTCACAGGCCCGCTATGAGCGGCGTCGCGAAGGCCAACTGCACACGCACATCATGAAGGCTATCGACGCGCTTGCGAGCGAGCAGCAACGCCGAGGATTCGACAGAATCCTGATCGGCGGGCCGGACGAAGCGCTGGCCGCCCTGCTTGGCGCACTGCCCCGAGGACTGCGCGCGCGAGTCTCGGGCACGTTCTCGTGCGAACTCTCCGCTTCCGGTCAAACCGTGTTGCGGCGAACACGCAAACTGATGGAGGCAGCGGAACGTAACGGGGAAGACGTCGTCGTGGGTCACGTCCTAAACGCCGCCAAGAGCGGTGGCCTGGCCACGATCGGCTGGGAGGAGACGTTGCCAGCGCTCCTTGAAGGGCGGGTCCACAAGCTCGTCCTCGTCGACCGTCTTCGACACCGTGGCAGAAGCTGCCCGAGAGGCCACGTGGCAGCCGGCCGAGCCCGTGTGTGTTCGCGATGTCAAGAGCACGTGGGCGCGAACCACGATTTGACCGAGGCCGCTGTAGGCGCCGCGCTGGACACGCAGGCGAGCGTGGAGATGGTGCGTGGTTCCGCAGCGCAACGGCTGCGAACTGAGGGCGGCATCGGCGCCATCCTTCGCTACTAACACGCAGCGTCAACGCGAGCAGCGCGCCCGTCAGCCGCCTACGATAAGCGCTTCGATTTCGGCCAGCGTGGGCATGGCTGACTGCGCACCTTCCTTCGTCGCGCAGAAGGCGCCAGCGGCGGTCCCGAGTCGGACCGCGTGAACGAGGTCTTGTCCGAGAACCACGGCGGCCGCCAGCGCGCCGTTGAGCGCATCGCCCGCGCCGACAGTGGCCGTCGCGCGGACGGCAGGGGCGGGGACTAGCTCTGAAATGCCGTCGCTTTCCACCCAGGCGCCGGCATCTCCCAGCGTGAGGATCACGGTCGGGACGCCCTGACTGCGGATGTGCTGCGCGGCTCGTCGCGCTGAGGCGCTATCGCGCACCGCAAACCCGCAGAGGTCGGCGGCTTCGTGTTCGTTAGGCGTCAGGATGTCGCAGGTCTCGTGGAACCCCGCGGGCAGCGAGGGCCGCGTGGGAGCAGGGTCGAGGATCACGCGAACACTCTTTGCCCGAGCCGCGCGCATAGCCGCCAGGACGACGCCAGAAGGAATCTCCTGCTGCACCAGCAGGACAGCCGCGCCGTCCAGGGCCTCGTCGACGTCGCGCACCTGCTCTTCGCCACAGAGGCCGTTAGCGCCGTATACGGCGTTCACGTAGCTCTCGCCTTCAGCGTCGATCATGATCACCGCCACGCCCGTATGGGAGGCGGGATCCTGGCGGACGAACTTGGTATCGACCCCGGCATTGGCTAAGGAGGTCACAACCTCGTTGCCGTACGCGTCCGCGCCGACGCGACCGACCATGCTGACCGGGGCGCGATCTCCGAGGATGCGGGCCGCCGCGACGGCCTGATTGCCGCCTTTGCCGCCGGGTGTTGTGTAGAAGCGCTTCCCCTCGCGCGTCTCGCCGGGGCCGGCAGGGCGCGGGGTCTCCACCATGAGGTCCATGTTCAAGCCGCCAAAGACGACGACTCCTGGGAGGGGGCCGTCGCCAGTGTCGCTAGGCATCCGCCGCCAGCGTTTCGGCGACGGCCACTGTCCGAGCCACCAAGTCCTCCAGGTCAAGTTCGCCGATGCCGGCAAGCGTCACGGCGACACGGCCCCGCCAAGGAGCCGTCCAGTGCTCAGGAATTGGCCTTCCCGTGAGTCCCCACAGGCCGCCAACCGTGGCGCCGTTGCAGTCCGTGTCCCAGCCTGCCGCGACAGCCTCTCCAATTGCCGCCGAATAGTCGTCCTCGTAGGTCAGGAGCGACCAGACGACGACCGCGAGGTTGTTCACAGTGTGAACGGGCGAGAGTTCGTCGTAGCGCTCGTGGAGTTGATCGACCGCTTCGGAGGCCCCGACGAGCGAACGCGCGAAGTGGATGGCATCCCAGGCGCGGGTGTCCGGTGGCACTTCCTCGGTGGCCGCGGTGACCGCCTCATCGAGCGACGAAGCAGCCGGGATAGCAGCTCCTAGAGCAGCGACGAAGGCAGCTCCGTGGGCGCCGTCTCCAACGTGCGAAAGAGCTGCGTCGCGACGGGCAAGGTCCGCTGCCAGGCTTGGCTTGCCAGGACAGACCCAGCCGTATAGGTCGGCGCGAATTTGGGCGCCGATCCAGTCGTTGTAGGGGTTCTCCGCGCACTCACCGATATCGAAACCAGGCGGCGCGCCGTACGCGAACGCATCGTGGGCGCGTTCGAGCAGCGTCATGTAGGCGGCTCGCTCGGCTGTCCATGTCACGGCAGCGGGCAGGAGCTTCAGCCAGGCGCGCGCGACATTTTCTGTCGATAGCTCAGCGCCGTGCTCTTCGAGCAGCAAGAGCGCAAGCACCGTGTAGTTGATGTCGTCGTCGGGTTCGCTGCGGGAGAACTCGCCACGGCAGGAGCTGCGGCCTGTCTTGTCAACGAAGGACCCGGGTATGAGAGGAACGTAGTCGCGGAGAGGAAGCGCACCGGCATCCCGCAGATAAGCAGCGACGGCCTCTCGCCCCTGTCGCATCGACAGCAGTTCGACCGGTTTGCCGAGCTGGCAGCCGGAGATCCTGCCCGCCCAGGCGTTCCGGATTCGTGTGGGGTCGATGACTGGAGCGCTCATGGGTGCTGTCCTCGGATGGTCAAGGCACCGGCCACTGTAGCATCTGGGGAGGAGGCCAGCAACGGCTAGGCCGCAGCGTCGCGTTCAGGTTCGAGCCGCGAAGCCGGCACAAGCGGCGCTCAGGAGTGCGTAGTAGCCCCGTCGCCTGACGTGGCAGTTCGCTGCGGAGACTGCGGCCATGGAGCACGGACTCGCTATGATCGACATTGAAGCGAAGGGAATGTGATGATCCGGCGCTGCAATGACGACGACTTTGAACTCATCTACGAGATCATCAACGACGCTGCCCGGGCATATGAGGGCGTTATCCCTGCCGACGTCTGGAACGAGCCATACATGTCCCGGGAGGAACTCCGGCGTGAGATCGCCGATGAGGTGGTCTTCTGGGGATGGCAGGAGAGCGGCGAGCTGGCTGGCGTCATGGGGATCCAAGACGTGCAGGACGTGACCCTCATCCGACATGCCTACGTCCGTACGGCGAAGCGAAATCAAGGCATCGGAGGACGTTTGCTCGCCTACCTGCGCGAGCAAGCGTCGCTGCTCATGCTTGTCGGAACGTGGGCAGAGGCTGTCTGGGCGATCCACTTCTACGAGAAGCACGGATTCGGTCTCGTTACGGCGGAAGAGAAGGACCGGCTGCTGAAGAAATACTGGTCCGTGCCACCCCGTCAGATCGAAACATCGGTGGTCCTGAGGGACCTGCGCTGGCAGGAACCCGATGCGCACTAAGTCCGCAAGTCTGTGTGGATCATTCGCGCCGCCCCATTATGCTTAGCGGCCTACGCTAGGGCTGGAACCTGCCTTCTGACCGCCATGGCCGGCTGAACGTCTCGCGACTGCATCGCGGCGGCAACGGCCAGCGCTTCGGCAGCTTGGAGGCCGGTGTCAGGCAGCACCGCGATGATCCCTTCGCCTCGCTGACCAAACGTGCTCTTGACCGGGCGTTAGCAAACCGTTAGCAAATGATAGACTGCATCAAAAGAAACGCAGCGGTCCACGTGCCGGGGTGGCGAAATTGGCATACGCAGCGGACTTAAAATCCGCCGTCCCGCAAGGGACTTGTGGGTTCAAATCCCACCCCCGGCACCAGACGAGAATCTACGGTAGGCGCGTCGCGAGTTTTCTCCGAGCCGCGCCATCTTAGTTCAACAGCCGCACGGACAGCCAGCGGATCACGGGCCGCTGAACACTGAGTCCGTTACGCGGCGGTCTCGCGTTGCATCGAGGGCGTGACGTGCGAGTAAGGGTCGAGCGTGATGGCGATCGAGGAATGGCCGAGCATCTCCGAGACGATCTTCGGATGAATGCCGTGGGCCAGCAGGAGCGTGGCGGCTGTGTGGCGCAGATTGTGGAAGCTCCTGCGACGTAAGCCGCTCGGATGTGTTGCTGAGATGAATCGAAGATGTGGCCGGTTTGGACAGGCTCGCCATCATGTTTGGTGAACCCCAGGCTGTGGTCAGCAGGGAACCCCAGGCCGAGTAGCTCCGCATGTTGGGTTGCAGGTAGAATGTCCTCCTTTACGTTGCAGCTAGAATGTCCTCTACGGCCTGTTCGGCTTTAAGCGGCGCATCGCGCAGCCG
>QIFC01000093.1 GCA_003228685.1 Chloroflexota bacterium | reverse complement strand
TGATCTGCCCAAACTGCAACACACAAAACATCGCAGGGGCCGAGTTCTGCGAGAGCTGCGGCAGCGACCTGCACGACCTCACGCATCCGGACGCCGAGGACGACTTCACACAACACATCATCACCGACACCATTGGAGCCGTCGACGCCGACGCGCCACCGCCCGTCGCTCCCGGTGATCCGGTGGGATTGGTCATCCACAGCATGCAGGAGAACCGCGTTTCGGCCGTGCTCGTGAGAGACGGCGACGAACTCGTGGGGATCCTGACGGAGCGCGATGTGCTCCTCAAGGCCGCGGGAGACGACGTCGACCTGAACGCGCTCGCCGTTCGCGAACTGATGTCGCCGGATCCGGTCATCCTGCAAGAAGACGATACGCTCGCTGTGGCGCTGCACAAGATGTCAGTAGGCGGCTTTCGCCACATCCCTGTCGTTACGGACGGCAAGGCCACGCGCATCGCCTCGATTAGAGACGTCCTCAGGCACATCAGCCCATACATCCCGAGTCAGTCAGACAGTTAGCAGCGGAACCGCTCTAGAGCGACACTGTGCTATCCTCGCGCTGACATCATGATCTCCAACAACGTCACGATCGATCGCCGTGAGTTCGAGCAGGAAACCGGCTGGGAGTTCCGTCCGGAAGGCGCCTGCAAGGGTGACCGCTGCGTCCCACTGCCAGACCCGGTATCGGACACTGTCGACCTAACAACGATCTCCGATCATCTCTCGATGCCCCTCATACTCGAGCCAGACGCGGGCCTTTGGGCGCTCGGCCCCGAGAGCGGCGGTAAGGCACTCACCAGCGCTCTCGCATCAGAGATGGAGCTGCCAGATTGGAAGGGCAATCCCTTCCGCCTCAGCTCGCTGCGCGGACGAAAGGTGCTGCTCGTCGCATGGGCTTCGTGGTGAGGCTGCAGGATGGACCTGCCCGGGTGGCAGGAACTGCGCAACGAGCTTTACCCCAAGGGCTTGGAGATCGTCGCGGTCGCGCTGGACTCGAATGTTGACGCGGCGCGAGGCGTGATCGAGGCAAACGCGCCCAACCACCCATCACTGATCGATGCGCAGCACAGTCTGGGTGCGCTCTTCGGCGTGGTCAACGTGCCTTCCGGCATCTGGATCGACGAAGAGGGCATAATCGTGAGGCCGCCGGAGCCCGCCTTCCCCGCCCCTTCACCACTGCAGAACGCTGAGATCCCCGAAGGACTGCCTGACCAGGTGCGTGAGATGCTGACGGAAGCGAAAAAGATCAGAAACGAACCTGAGGTCTACGTCGGCGCGCTCCGCGATTGGGTCGAACATGGATCGGAAAGCCGCTTCGCTCTCGGACCTAAAGAGGTGATCGAACAAAGCCGCCCACGGCCTCGCGACGAGGGCCTGGCGGCCGCCCATTTCGAGCTGGGCGAGCACTTACACCGGACAGGCGGCACGGAGCTAGCCGTGAAGCACTGGCGCGAGGCGCACAGGCTCCAGCCTGATAACTGGACCTACAGGCGCCAGGCCTGGAATTCAGTCAACCCAACGCAGGGCCCGTCCGAAGAGTACGAGGGCGACTGGCTGAGCGACGTGCGCAAGATTGGCGCGGAAAACTACTACCCGCCACTAAAGATGTAGGACGCCCCTAAGCGGCGACGGCAGAAGCCGGCAGAAAGGCAGAAATGTAAGACCACCAGGCAAATGCCTGGTGGTCGAACTATTATGGCGACCGCGAGCGGATTCGAACCGCCGATCTCCACCTTGACAGGGTGGCGTGTTAGGCCGCTACACCACGCGGCCGCGTGATGTGCCGGACGAACCGGCACTGAAAGTATATCACGTTTCCTGGTTCGGCCAATTCCGCTATGATGCCGCACTGTGAGTGACACACCACCCATCTCCCTGTTTGAAGCGATCTACAGCACCAGGGCGCTGCGGCGGCTCAAGCCGGACCCGCTGCCGGAGGACGTCCTCTTCCAATTGCTTGACGCCGCGATCCGAGCCCCGTCAGGGCAAAACGCGCAGGACTGGCGCTTTATTGTAGTAACTGACAGAGACGTGATGGCAAAGCTGGGCGAATGGGCGAACGAGAGCTGGTCGCGATATCAGCCCGATCTTGCGGAACATCCCGAAAAGATGGACGCGCTGCCAAAGACGCAACGCCTGTCGCTGCGCTCGGTGGAGTACTTGGCCCTACATCTGCATGAAGCGCCCGCCGTGGTCGTCTTCTGTGGCCGCAAGGGACGGCACTCCAGCCCCGGAGGCAGCACGTTCCCGGCGGTACAGAACCTGCTCCTGGCGGCGCGGGCGCTTGGGCTGGGCGCATCCATTTTCAACCTGCCACTCACGCACGCGCCGGAGCTGATCGAGACGCTGGGCATCCCGGACGACAACCAGGTCTACTGTCTGGTGCCCGTGGGTTACCCGCTCGACAAACCCGGGCCGGTCAAACGAAAGCCCGTCTCGAAGGTGGCGTTTAGGAATCGCTGGGGCGAGACGTGGGAGCACGCCAACGAGCAACCAGAGACGGGAATGGAAGAGAAGTGGCTAGGTAAAGGGGAGTAACTGATGGACCCGAACGGTAAAGTGGCTGTCATCTCAGGGGGAGCGTCCGGCATCGGCTTGGCGACCGCGAAGCTCCTGGCATCGAACGGCGCGAGCATTGTGATCGCCGACCTGCAGGCCGCAGCCGGCGCTGACGCCGTCACCGAGATCGAGGCGGCTCACGGCAAGGCGCACTTCGTCGAAACGGACGTCCTCAAGAAAGAGGACCTGCAGCGCGCGCTGGATCAGGCCGTCGAACGCTTCGGCCGCGTGGACATCGCGTACAACAACGCCGGCATTGGCGAGGGAGGCAACTTCCTAGAACCCGGTAACGACAGTTGGGAGCGCTGTTTCAACATCGATCTGACGGCCGTGATCCAGGCTGTTCAGCTTGAAGTCCAGCTCATGCGGAGCCAAGGCGGCGGCGGCGTGATCATCAGCACGGCCTCGATGGGCGGCCTGCTGCCCATGCCAACCAGCCCGATCTACGCGACGGCCAAAGCCGGCGTAATCCACCTCAGCCGCTCGCTCGGCTACCTGGCGGCGGAGGGCATTCGCGTCAATGCGATCTGCCCGACGTTCACGAACACGCCTCTCGTCCAGGGGGCTGGCGAGGCCGCGATGGAGGCGATGAAACAAGAGGTGGGCGGGATTCTGCAGCCGGAGGACGTCGCGGCGGGCGTACTGGAACTGATTAACGACGATTCGAGGTCCGGAGAGGTGATGCGGGTAACGGTACGTAAGGGGCTCGACTATGCGTACTCACCGCGCCGGTGAGTCCGGCATACTCGCCGCGCCGGTGAGTCCGGCGTACTCACCGCGACGCTAGCGGTTAAGGCGCGCCCAGCGCCTCGATCCCGCCCAGATACGGCCGCAGGGCGGCCGGCACGCGCACGGTACCGTCCTCCTGTTGGTGGACCTCCAGTAGCTGCGCCAGAATCCTCGGCGTGGCGATCGCCGTGTTGTTGAGCGTGTAGAGGTAACGCACCTTACCATCATCGTCCCGGTAGCGAAGGCCGGCGCGGCGCGCCTGCCAGTCGTAGAATTCCGAGACGGAGTGCGTCTCGCGGTACTCTCCCGCAGCCGGGAGCCAGCACTCGATGTCCCACATACGCACCTTGCCAGCGCCCATCTCGCCGGTCGAGAGGCGCACCACTCGATACGGCAATTCGAGTGCCTGCACGAGCGCCTCCGCATTCGCGAGCAGCGCCTCGAACCAGCGATCCGACTCGCCCTCATCCGGCACGCAACAGACGTACTGTTCGACCTTGTAGAACTGGTGCACCCGCAGCAGGCCACGAACATCCTTACCCGCCGCTCCGGCCTCGCGGCGGAAGCAGGACGAGAATCCGGCGTCTCGCACCGGCAGGTCCGGCGGCGAGAGGATCTCGCCGCTTCTTAGGTAGTTGAGGCCAACCTCGGCAGTGCCGGAGAGAAAGAGATCATCCTCGACTTGGTATGCCTCGTCGCGGCTGCCAGGAAAGTGTCCGGTACCGACGAGCGCCGCCTCGCGAGCGAACGAAGGCAACGCCACCGGCGTGAAGCCCTGCTTCACCATGTAATCGAGCGCGAAGCGCCAGAGGCTCATCTCTAGCAGCGCAAGCTCGCCGCGCAGCGCGTAGCTGCGAGACCCAGCGAGGTTGCCAACTGTCGGTACGGTCCAGCCGTGAAGCTCGAGCAGCTCCACGTGGTCGCGCGCCTCGAAGCCGAACTCAGGCTTCTCGCCCCACGTGCGAAGCTCGACGTTCGACTCCTCATCCGGACCTACTGGTTCGTCTTTGCTTGGGATGTTCGGCACGAGCAACAGCAGGTCGCGAAGTTCGTCCTGCCGTTCGCGCAGGCTGGGCTCCATCTCCTTCAGCTTCGCTCCGACCTCGCGGCTCTGCTCGATCAGTTGTTCTCGCTCGGACGGCTCGGCTTTGCCGGCCTGCTTCGACAGCATGTTTCGATCGTGGCGAAGCGCTTCTACCCCGGCAAGGACTGCCTTCACAGCCTCGTACTTTCCGAGGACCACGTCGAGATCGAGGTCCACGTTCTTGACGTCGATCGCGTGTCTGACAGTGTCTGGATTCTGCACGATGAAATCCATGTCGAGCATGAGAGTATCCTACGGAGAACCCGGCGCAGCGTCCAGCAACCGGCTCACGAGCGGCTAGTCGATGCGTCCTTCGCGCAGGAACAGCGACACCCGTTCTCGGGCCCGAGGCCTCAGGAGAACGAAGACGACGACGAAAACGGCCACGACCTCCGCGGCAATGCTCGTTGCGCGAAGGAGGATTTCACTATGCTGTACGTCCAACTCTACAAACGGATAGAGGATGCTCCATGGAATGTTCGTCACCGAATCGTAAACGATGTGCGTGAGTGCGCCGAAGGCGATCAGGAGCACTCGGTTATCGCCTCGGGCGCGGACTGCGAGCCCCAGAGCAAGAAGCAGGGCCATGAAGAGCAACGAATGGCCAACGTGGCGACCGCCAAAGTCGGAATCGCGCAGGATGAACCAAATCAGCGGTTTGTCGACTAGGTCCGGTAGCAGCGCACCGAAGGCCACCGCTCGGTAGTCGATGCGACCCATCAACAGACCGGAGCCCGGCGTGTCGTTTCGCCCCGCGTTGCGAACGAGCCAGGCCGTTCCGCACGCGGCAGCCACGTGTCCCAGTGGAAACATGGGTGTTAGGAGATCACCTTGCGGATGCACGATGCGCCGATGCGCGAGGTAACGAACGGCAGTAACACCCTCGGGTACGAGGGGGCATCGCACCGTTGCTGGTTTGGCTTCAACCCCCTACCCTACTTACCCGGCAGCCCAAGCTGCATCCGAACGAGCAGATCGCGGACGCGGTCGGGCGCCCACTTCACTAGCATACGCTGAAGCTGCGCATCGCGGCCGACCACGTAGCGCGTCCTCGGCGTGGGCGCCGTGAGCGCGTGCTCGGCAAACTTGGCGACGTCGTCCGGCGGAATGCCGGCGGCTTCGAACTTGATCAGGGCCTTCTCGACCGCCTCCACGGTTTCACCGTAGAGCATCATCGCTTCCTCAGGAAGCGTCTCCTTTAGCTCATCGACGGCAGCTTTCGACTTGTCCCAGATTGGCGTCGCGATGCTGCCAGGCTCGATAATCGAGACGTGGATTCCCCATGGTTGAAGCTCTTGCCTGAGTGAGTCCGTCAACGCCTCCATTGCGAACTTGGAGGCGTTGTATGGCCCAAGGAACGGCGTCGCCATGCGACCGCCGATGGAGCCCATGTTCACGATGCGTCCGGTTGCCTTCCGGATCATCGGCATGAACGCCTGCGTGACCGCGATCTGGCCGATCACATTCACTTCCAGTTGGCGACGGAGTTCGTCCACGGAGATAAACTCCAGCGGCCCTCCAACGCCGACCCCGGCATTGTTGACAAGACCTGCCAGCCCCGATTCCCCCACAGCAGCCGTCACGGTCTCCGCGGAGGCATCGATCGTGGGCTGTTCCGTCACGTCAAGGATGATGGGCGTGAGCTTGTCCGACGCCTGCGCCTTCAGCGCCGCACCGTCCGCTTCTTTGCGGACGCCGGCGAAGACGCGCCAGCCAAGCCGGTCCATACGCAGGGCACAAGCCTCGCCGATGCCTGTGGACGCGCCTGTGATGACTACGGTTCGCGTTCCTTCGCTTGCCATATTACCCTCCTAAGCGAACTGGTGAACGAGGCTTCCAAGGGAGCGCGCCGATACGCGCAGTGGCTCCCTAATCTGCCTCCAACTATACTGAAGCGGCCGAGACAATGTCTGCGCAGCCGCCAATCCTTGAAGTCGATCAGCTAACGAAATCGTTTGGCGGCGTGCTCGCCGTGGACAAGTGCACGCTCTCCGCCAGCAAGGGCAAGATTACGGGGCTGATTGGCCCCAACGGGGCCGGCAAGACGACGCTCTTCAATCTCATTGCCGGCGCGGAGAAGCCGACCTCCGGTACGATCCGCTTCCAAGGCCGCCGGATCGATGGCCAGCCACCCCACAGAACGTTCCACCGGGGCATCGTGCGCACGTTCCAGATCGCTAGGTCGATCAAGACGATGACTGTGTTGGAAAACTTGATGCTCATGCCGCCGCGCCAGAGCGGCGAGCGCATCTGGAATCCGTGGCTGTTCAACGGACGCGTCTCTCGGGAGGAGGAGCAGCACTACGAGCGAGCGATGGAGGTGCTGAACTTCGTTGAGTTGGTCGACCTGCGTGATGAGTACGCCTCCAACCTCTCCGGCGGACAGAAGAAACTCCTGGAACTGGCGAGGACCCTCATGTGCGACCCAACGCTCCTGCTTCTAGACGAACCGGGGGCGGGAGTGAATCGTGTGCTGCTGGGCAAGCTTGCGGAGAAGATCGAAGCGCTTTGCTCGGATCTGGGCATCACGATCTTTCTCATCGAGCACGACATGGACCTCGTCACCCGCCTTTGCAATCCGGTGCTCGTGATGAGCGAAGGCGGCCTACTCGCCGAGGGTACGCCTGAGGAGATCAAACGCGATGAGCGCGTGCTAGAAGCTTATCTTGGCGGCCAGTACCGGTGACGTTCGCGCTGGAGGCCACGGGGCTCGTCGCGGGGTATGGCGAAGCAGAGATCCTTCACAGTGTCTCGGTCACGGTGGCGGACGGTGAGATGGTCGCCATCATCGGCCCGAACGGCGCGGGTAAATCGACGCTGCTGAAGGCCGTCTTCGGCCTCCTGCCAGCCCGGGCGGGAGAGGTACGGCTGGGTAGCGAGGACGTCACCAACCATACGCCCGACCGAATCGTGGCGGCGGGAATGTCATATGTCCCGCAGGTCGAGAACGTCTTCCCCAGCCTGAGCATCAACGAAAACTTGGAGATGGGTGCGTTCATCCGCCGCGACGGCTTGCCCGAGCGCCTGGAGCGCGTCTATGAGATGTTCCCCGACCTTACGTCCCGCCGCCGCGATGCGGCAGGCAAGCTGTCCGGCGGTCAGCGGCAAATGTTGGCGTTGGCGCGGGCACTGATGCTGGACCCCACGGTGCTACTGCTCGACGAGCCGTCGGCCGGGCTCTCGCCGAAGATGGTCCACATCATCTTCAAGAAGATCCTGGAGATCAACAAGGCGGGTACGGCCGTGCTGCTGGTTGAGCAGAACGCGCGAGAAGCGCTGTCATTTTCCCAGCGCGGCTATGTGCTCGTCGCCGGTGAGAACCGCCTCGAAGGCGACGCGGCGGGACTGATCGACAACGAAGAGGTCGGCCGCCTCTACCTAGGAGAGTCATGACGGTCCTGCCGGCGCAGTTGACCAGTTCGCTGTCCGACGTCGCCGAAGGGTATCGGCGCCACAGCGATGCGATTTCTAGGGGGGTCCTTTGGTTCCTCATCGCGCTCCTGTTCTCCTGGGCAGCCATCTTCGAAACCGACCTGTTCATCGCGGGCCTGATCGTCGGCAGTGTGCTTGCGCTCGGCGCGATCGGGCTGACGCTGATCTATGGCATCCTTGGGTTCGCAAACTTTGCGCACGGAGACACGATGATGCTGGGGGCCTACATGGCGTTCTTCTTCCTCACCGGCACGGTCGTCGGAAAGCGGACGAACATCGACGTCGATCTTGGCTGGAGCATCGACCGCCTTCCCGGAGCGACCGCGGGACTGGGGGACCTGAGCTTCGGCTGGGGACTGCTGCTGGCGATCGCACTGGCGGCGATCGTGCTGGCGGTTTTTTCGGTCGGACTCGATCGAGTCGTGTACCGTCCGCTGAGGCGACGGGGCAGCGGAATCGTGATTTTCGCGATGGCAGCGTTGGGGATTGCTTTCTCAATCCGGGCGCTGATGCTGATCATCTGGGGACCGGACCCCCGGCGGTACGTTCAGGGCCTGCATTACGCGAATGAGTATCCGTTCGGTGTCGTGCTCAAGACCGACCAGATATTCATTTTCTTGGTAGCGCTGGGCCTGGCAGCCGTGATGTACTATGTCCTATTCCACACCAAGCTAGGCAAGGCGATGCGAGCGATGGCAGACAACCCGGACCTTGCGCTGGTGAGCGGCATCAACACGACCCGCATCGTGATGTGGACATGGGTGTTTGCCGGGGGCTTGATGGCAATCGCAGGCGCCTTGCTGTCGATTCAGGCGCTGTTGCGCCCAATTCTTGGCTTCGAGCTAATCCTCCCGCTCTTCGCGGCAACGATCCTTGGCGGCATTGGCAAGCCGCAGGGGGCATTTATCGGCGCCCTGGTCGTCGGCGTGGCGCAAGAGTCCTCGATCCAGTTCCTCCGGTCCGTCGGCTTCGAAGATCTGTCTATCGGCTACAAGCCGGCAGTAGCGTTCGTGATCTTGATTCTGATCCTCTTACTGCGCCCGCGCGGCCTATTTGGGACGGCAACCTAATGCGATTCGAGCGAATGCTTACCCCGTTGGTCTTGCTTACCGTCACCGGACTCTTGGTGGGCACCACGCTCGAACGTTCGCGTAGCCTTGACGGCACGATCAACTTCCTGGCGTTCTTCGCTACCACTGCCGCCATCTACGCTGTCTTCTCACTAGCGCTCAATGTCCAATGGGGCTACACGGGGATCTTCAATTTCGGCGTTGCCGCGTTCTTCCTAGTCGGCGCATACACGGCGGCCATCTTCGTGAAGCCACCCGCGGATCCGGAGAGCTCAGTGCGGTACGTCGGCGGGTTCGGCGAAGTATTTTCGCCACCATTCCTCGGCGGTGATCAGTGGGTACCGTTCCTGGTAGCAATGCTCGCGGCAGCCATCGCGTCCGGCTTGCTGGCGTTCCTCTTGGCGATCCCGACGCTCAGATTGCGAGAGGACTACCTGGCGATCACTACGATCGGCATCGCGGAGCTACTGCGACGAATCGTCATCCAGGAAGACTACCTGGTGAACGGCAGCCGCAGCTTGATCGGCATACCGAAGCCGTTCAGCGGCTATTTCGAGGCAGACACCAACCGCTTTGTCTACCTTGCCGTCGTTGTCGTGGTACTGATCGTCGTCTTCCTGCTAGTGGAGCGAGTGATCCGTTCGCCCTGGGGCCGCGTATTGCGGGCGCTCAAGGAAGATGAGATTGCCACCGCCGCCAGCGGGAAGAATGTCTTCGCCTTCAAGATGCAGGGTTTCATTCTAGGCGCGATGTTTATGGGCGTTGGCGGTGCAGTGTTTGCCTTCAGCCGCGGGTCGATCGGACCGACCACGTTCGACCATTTCTTCGCCACGTTTCTCATTTGGGCGATGCTCATCGTCGGCGGCAGCGGCAACAATTGGGGCGCCATCGCGGGAGCGTACGTTGTCTGGGGCATCTTCACGATCACGCTCAACCTCCAACTCTATGACCTGCCCAGCCTCATTGAGAGTCGCATCTCCTTCATACGAGACTTCCTCTTGGGCTTGCTGATCGTCGCCATCCTGCTGCTGCGGCCGCAGGGACTGATACCCGAAGAGCGCCGGGTCTCGATTTGGCTCGACCGCCGCATGCGCAAGAGTACGCCCGGCGACCCTGCCGCAACGAACACATCAGAACCATAAACAGAGGGCCCGGCGTTAAGCCGGGCCCTCTGTCATTAGCCGTGTGCGGTGCTAGTCGAGATCGAGGATTTCTCCTGTTGCCAGATCGACCGAAACCCGCCGTTCGACGACGAACTCCTGGTTTTCGGCATCGATGCGCCAAACTTCAATGGCACCGAAGGTGATGTCACCATCGTCGTTGAAGTCTACGGAGCCGGACGCCCCCTGGTAATCGATGTCCTCGCCCGCGACCACCGCAGCCACCGCCGCGATGATGTCGTCTCCGCTCGGGCCAAATACCGTGCCGGGAGCATTCGACGTGCCGCGGAGGCTGTCACGAATCAATGCCGAGTCTGTGTTCGTGCCGGCCGCTTGCGCCGCAAGTCCCATCGCGATGATCGCGTCATAGGCCTCGCGCACAAACGGGCTGCTGTAGAGCGCGCCAAACTCGGCTTCAAATGCTTCATCGAAGTCGTCGCCAAGATCGGTCTGCAACGTGCCTGGGGCCGTTCCGAGCATGCCATCAAACGCGTCCCAGCCAAGGTCATTGAAGATGTCGTCTTCGCGCGTGCCATCGACAAACACGAAGTTGTCGATCAGGCCGCCTTCCAGGGCTTCACGCAGGTAGACAGTCGCCTGGCCTGTTGGGTAGCTAATCGCAATGAGCGCCTCAGGGTCGCCCGCGGTGCACTCAGTCAACTCGGCGGTGTAGCTGATCGCCTCCGCATCGTCATGCGGCACGGCGGCCGTCAAGGTGCCGCCCAGGGATGCAAACGCCACTCGGAAGACGTCGGAGAGACCCTGGCCGTATGCATTGTTGACGAACAGCGCGCAGACGTTGGTCAAGCCTAGGTCATCAGAAACTACCTGAGCGAGGACGACGCCCTGCGCCGCGTCAGAGATCGGCGTCCGGAAGACAAAGTCATCATCCTCTAGATCAGTTAGGGCCGGGGATGTCGACGCAGGCGACATCAGAATGACGCCATTCGGAATCGTGACGGACTCCGCAACCGCCAGCGAGACGCCGCTGGATGCCGCGCCCATGATTGCGACAACGCCCTCAACGCTCACAAGCCGTTCGGCTTCGGTCACGCCCTGCTCCGGCGCCGTGCCGGTGTCGCCTGTCACGATGACGACGCGGCCGCCGTTGATTCCGCCTGCGTTGTTGAGACATTTGGCCGCGAGATTGGCGGCATTGATATAGTCCGGCCCAAACGTGGAAAGCGCTCCCGTGCTCGGCACGAGCACGCCGATCTTGAGATCATCAGCATCCTGCAAGCCGGAAGCAGATACTCCCGCAGCGCCTGTGCGGCCAACCACGCCGGCGCCGCCTTCGCAAGGCGGTTCGACGACGACTTGCGTTTCCGCAGGCTCTTCTATCACCGTTGGTTCCTCGACGTCGTCATCATCGCCACCAGCACAGGCGGCGAACACGAACAGCGCCAGTATGGCCGCAGCGATAAGCAGCAGCCACTTGTATTGAGCAATCCAAGTCGTCATAGCTGTCCCTCCTCAACTTAGCTTTCGCTTGATGGCAGACGCATCAAGGCTGCGGTTAGAGTACGACCAGATGGTATTGAGATCAAGACGCACCACAGATTCACATTCGTATCTGGAGCACCTAGTTTCCTATAGGATGAGTGGCATAGCGTTTCTGTTACTATTGATTCCAACATCATCGACATTAGGTTCAGGAGACTCCCGCATGGCAAACAGTCGCGAAGCGGACGCCTTGGCCGCGGACGCAAGCACTAACTATATTCGCGAGAAGTTCGGCATCGACGACGCAATCGCCTCTAGCGTTCTCGATGCCGCGCTCTCATGCGGCGGTGACTACGCCGAGCTGTTTTTCGAGCATAAGGAGGCGGGTAGCATCGTGTTCGAACAGCAAGCGGTAAAGAACGCGACACGCAGCTTATCCCAAGGAATGGGCGTCCGCGTCCTCTCGGGCGAGGCCGTTGGCTACGCCTACAGTGAGGATCTCGATCTCGCAGCGCTGCGCAAGGCCGCCGAAACCGCGGCGAAGATCGCCGCCCGCGACGAAAAGACGCCACCCATCGACGTTGTCCACTACGAGACCCCACAGTACTACTCGCCCGAAGGCAGCACGGTCGACATCCCGGCACAGGACAAGGTCGACCTGATGGTGCGCGCGGACCGGGCTGCCCGAGCATACGATCCATCGATCGCCCGAGCGGACATCAACATCGTCGACGAGCTGAAGCACATTGCCATTTACACAAGCGACGGACGCATGGCCAGCGACGTTCAACCGCTTGTGCGCTTCAACGTGAGTTGCCTCTCCGAGCGCGACGGGAGCAGGCAGACGGCACGCTGGGGCGGCGGAGGGCGAATGGGCATGGCCTACTTTGAGGGCTCGTCACCCGAGGCGCTGGCAGAGGAGGCCGCGCGGCAAGCTGTTCTGCTGCAATCCTCTGTCGAGGCGCCGGCGGGGACGTTCCCTGTCGTGCTCGGCAATGGAGACTCCGGCATCCTCCTCCACGAAGCGATCGGCCACGGACTAGAGGCTGATTTCAATCGCAAAAAGACGAGCAACTACTCGGGACGCATTGGCGAACTCGTCGCCTCGGAGTTATGCACGGTTGTCGACGACGGTACGATTGATGAGAGCCGCGGGTCTATCAACGTTGACGACGAAGGCAACATGCCACGCAAGAATGTAGTGATCGAAAACGGCATCCTCCAGGGTTACCTTCAGGACCGGATCAGCGCCGGCGCGTTCGGCACGCAACCCACGGGCAATGGCCGGCGGCAGTCCTTCAAACACTACCCGATGCCGCGCATGACGAACACCTACATGCTGGGCGGAACGTCGGACCCGGAAGACATCATCAAGTCCGTGTCCAAGGGCATCTACTGCGTCGCGTTCTCCGGCGGCCAGGTGAACATCAGCAACGGCGACTTCGTGTTCAGCGTCACCGAGGGCTACCTGATCGAAGACGGCAAGATCACGGCCCCCATGCGCAACGTAAACCTGATCGGCAACGGTCCCGATGTGCTAACAAAGGTCACGGCCGTAGGCCACGACTTCAAGCTGAGCGACGGGCGCTGGACGTGCGGCAAGGACGGCCAGTCTGTGCCAGTTGGCGTCGGCATTCCCACAACGCTCGTTTCCGCCATGACCGTCGGCGGGACGAATATCGGCTAGCCATGCGAGAAGATCTGCTTTCTATCGCCACGGGTATTGTCGAACAGGCGCGCAAGCTCGGCGCCGACGAGGTAGACGCGTACGTCGCGTCGTCCGCCGAGACGTCCGCGCGGGTCCGCATGGCGGAGGTCGAACGCATTATCGACGCGACCTCGCATGCGGCAAGCGTGCGCGTAATCAAGGACAAGCGCACGGCCGTGTGCTCCACCGTCGACTTGACGCCCAAGGCGCTCTCCGCCCTGGTGCGGCAAGCGCTCGAACTGGCGACCATTGCCGAACCCGACGAGTACGCCGGCCTGCCAGATCGCGACGAACTTGCGCTCGCCAGCCAGCCCAACCTGAAGCTCTACGACGAACGGATCGAATCGCTATCGATCGACGAGATGAAAGACACGGCGTTGCGCTGTGAACAGGCAGCGTTCGATTACGACAGTAAAGTCACAAATTCCGATGGCGCCGAGATGAGCGTCACGCGCGGTGTTGTAGCGCTTGCCAACAGCATGGGCTTCGCGGCGAGCTACCCCGCCACCAACGCCGCCATCATGGTCGAGGCGATCTGCGACGACGAGGACGGCAAGAAACGCAACGACTCCTGGTACACCGTCGAACGGGCGCTGCACAACCTGGAGGACGCCGAGTATGTAGGCCGGAAGGCGGCAGCGCGAGCCGTCGCCAAGCTGGGAGCGCGGAAGCTGGAGACCACGACGCTGCCGGTCGTCTGGGAGGCGCCCGTCGTCCGGGCGCTGCTGGCGCTGATTGGCGAGGCCGTGTCCGGCGAACTGCTCTATCGCCGCTCGACGTTCCTGGCCGGACTCGAAGGCCAGCAAGTAGGTTCGCCGCTGTTCAATCTGGTGGACGACCCGCTCCTCGAAGGCCGGCTCGGTTCCCGGCCGTTCGACGGCGAAGGTGTCCGCTCAAGGACGGTATCGCTGTTTGAGGGCGGAGCGTTCAACGGGTTCTTGTTCGACAGCTATACCGCGCGGCGGATGGGCCGCAAGACGACGGGCGCCGCGGGACGCTCTCTTTCCGCACCGCCGTCGCCGGGCACGAGCAACCTCGTGCTAACGCCCGGTGAGGAACCCAGCGAAAGGCTCATCGAGGGCATCGAAGATGGTCTGTTGCTAACAGACCTGATGGGATTTGGCGTGAACAAGACGACGGGCGACTTTTCCCGTGGCGCCCAAGGCTTCCGCATTGAGAAGGGCAAGGTCACCTATCCGGTGACGGAGATCAACGTTTCAGGAAACCTCAAAGACATGCTCGCCAGCATCGACGCTGTCGGCGACGACGTACTGTGGCTCGGCTCCATGGGCGCGCCCAGCATTCGCATGTCGCAGCTGACGATCAGCGGAATCTAGACGCCGCGGCTGAAGGCGCGTCCCTATTCGTGGCGCAAGGCTTCGATTGGGTCGAGGCGTGATGCCTGCCAGGCGGGGTAGACGCCGGCGAAGAGCCCGGTGATTGCGGCCACGGCGAATCCCACCATGATCCATAGTGGCGTGATCACGTATTGCGTGTCACCACCGATGTTGAAACGTTCCGCGATCTCGGTCGCGCCAACGCCGGCCAGCACGCCAAGCGCGCCGCCCATCGTTGTCACGACGATCGACTCGATCAGGAATTGCCAGAGGATGTCCATCCGTTTCGCACCGATCGCTTTGCGAATGCCGATCTCGCGTGTACGCTCGGTGACGGACACGAGCATGATGTTCATGATGCCGATGCCACCAACGAAAAGCGAGATGAGTGCGATCGACACCACGAGTACTTGCAGAGAACGCTCGACTTGTGTCGCCGTGTCGAGGATGTCGCTCTGCGACTGAATTCTGAAGTCAGGCGAATCCACCGCATGAAGCGCCATCAGGAGCTGGCCAATCTCTTCTTTCGCCTGATCTATCTCATCGCGATTCTTCAGCTTGATGTTGATTTGGTCGATATTCGTACGGCCACGCGGATCGCGGATCAGCGAGATCCGGGCTTGCAGCGTTGGCATGGGGACGATGATGACATCATCTTGATCGGTATTCGCAGAGGCTCCCCGACGCTCCATGACGCCAACCACCGTGAAGTTGAAGCCGATTGAGATGGGTCCAGCGCCGACCGAAATGCGTATCGTTTTCCCGACAGGGTCCTCGGTATCGAAGAGGTCATCCGCGACGTCCCCACCGAGGACAACGACCAGAGACTTCTTTGTTAGGTCTTCTTCCGTAAGGAAGCGGCCGTTATCAACGTAGAAGTCGCGGACGAACGGATAGCTCGGCTCGGTGGCGAGGAGCATCGTACTTTTGTTCTGGCCCAGATAGATCGCCTGAGCGCCGATAAAGTCGCCAGGCCCTCCGACCGTGCCTTGAGCAGCGATTGCGTCGATGTATTCGAAGTTTGCCTTCTCGATCGCTCGTGAGTCCTCTAGAAAAAGACTCACGCCGCTACCGGGTAACTGAATGCCATCCGTTTCTTCCAGTCCAGGGCGAATGAACAGGAGATTACTGCCCAGCCCCCTGATCTGGTCGCCGACGCCCTGCTGGGCGCCTTCGCTGGCAGCGGTCAGCGTGATCACAGCCGCGATGCCGATGACGATTCCCAGCATTGTTAGCAGTGTGCGGAGGATATTGCTCCTGAGCGACGCGAGGGCGGTACCTAGAACATCGGCCAGCGTCATGATGGAGCCTCCGCGATGGAGGCGGGTGCGGCCGGCGCATGGGCCGTCTCGTCGCCGTCGCGCTCGAATGACGGCACGTTCCGTTCATCTCCGACGACCTTTCCATCGAGAAGCGAGATGATCCGGCGTGTATAGTAAGCCACGTCGTGCTCGTGGGTGACGAATGCGATCGTTATGCCCAACTCTTCATTAAGGCTGCGGAACACGGCCATCACGTCCATGCTGGTTTTCGAGTCGAGGGCGCCGGTAGGCTCGTCCGCGAGGATGATAGCGGGCCGCGTGACGAGCGACCGCGCGATTGCGACGCGTTGCTGCTGGCCACCGGAGAGCTGTGTTGGCTTGTGGTCCATGCGGTCCTCGAGGCCGACGAGCTTGAGCGCGGCCGCGGCGGCCCGCTTTCGGTTCGTCGCGCCCCGGTACAGCAACGGGAGCGCTACCTGGTCGATGGCGCTCATCCGCGGCAACAGATTGAACGACTGGAAGACGAAGCCCAGCCGCCGGTTCCGCAGCATGGCGAGCTGGTTGTCGACAAGGCGCCTGACGTTGACGCCATCGAGCATGTAGTCTCCTTCCGTTTGCCTGTCCAGGCAGCCGATGATATTCATCAACGTCGACTTGCCGGAACCGGACGGACCCATGATGGAGAGGAACTCCCCGTCCTCGATCTCCAGATCCACGCCGTTGAGCGCGGCGACACGCTGGGTGCCGACGGTATAGATCTTAGTGATGCCGGTCAGGCTGATCATCGCCGCGCGCTATCTGATTCCTGCCGGGAGCGTTGGGTCCGGCGCGTCCTCGCCTGATCTCCCGCTGACCAGGGCCGGCAGCACGATGATGTCCCCTTCAGCCAAGCCCTCCAGTATCTCCACGTTGTTGTTGTCAGATGCGCCCGTGGTAACAATCTGCTCCATAACCGCGCCGTCCCGCTTGACGTCCACGACTTGGCTGCCGCCACTCCGCCGGATCGCGCGGGGAGGTATTGCGATGACATCGACCTTGGAGTCGGTGACGATCTGGCCACTCGCGCTCATGCCGGGCGCTGGGCGAGGCGCATCGGGAAGTACGACAATTGCACCCTTGACCGAATAGGTGATCACGCCTTGGTTCGCGCCCGGCGCCAGGCCGATCTCGATTATGCGGAACGGGTACGGCCGGCCGGGAAGCGCATCGAAGAGCGCCACGCCCGTCTGATCGAGCTGGACCTGTAGATAGTCCGTCTCGCCGATGCTCATCGCCAACACAACCGCGTCGGGCGTAAGCAGAACAATCGGCGGTTCTGCCGACGCGCCGCTGAATTCACCGAGATTGAGGTTCACAGCGGCTACGGTGCCATCGAACGGAGAGACGATCTGAGCGTTGCGCTTGAGAATCTGCGCCCGCTCGACCTGAATCTGCGCAGAGCGAACGTTGGCCTGCTCTAGGTTGATCTGGGTCTGGCGGGCCCCGCGTTCCGTCTCCGCCAGAACCGCGCGCGACGCCTCGACGGCAGCTTCGGCAACGAGTCCATTGTCCTCCAGCCGTTCGATGTCCTCGGGCTTTGGATTCTCTAATAAGTCGCTTAGGCGCGCCTCTGCCGCGTTCACCGCGGCCTGGGCAGAGCGTACCTGGTCGTCCGCGCGAGCGAAGTCATCGTCGTCGGCGCCGTCAAGCAGATCCTCCTGATTGGCAACCGCGGTATCGAGTGTAGCTCGAGCAGTGACGATGACATCGTCAGCGCGCGCCACGTCGTCGGCGTCTGGTCTGTCCAGGAGACCGGTACGGCTCGTGACCGCCGTATCAAGTGCTGCCTGCGCCGTGACGATCGCATCTTGGGCGCTTGCGATGTCTTCCGCGGAGGCACCATCCAGCACCTCTTCAAGGTTTAGCTCGGCAAGTGCAAGCCCTTCCTCGGCAGCCCTGACGCCTGCCTCCGCAGCGGCGACGTCCTCGTCGGACGGGCCGTCTGTGAGAGCGTCTAGGTTCGCCTCGGCGGCGTTGAGCGACGCTTCCGCCGATTCCAAGGCCCGCTCAGCCGTATCCACAAGGTTGAGAGCTGAGAGATACGCGGAGTTGGCCTGAACCAAGCTATTGATGGGTGTGATAAGGCCTGGGTCCGTGCCCGGATCACTCAGGAGATCGAGCAGGTCGTCAATCTCTCCTGTAGACAGGGGGATGTCGACGGGACAGATAGAGTCGCCGGGATTGAGCGCGCAGTAGGCAGCGCCCGCGCCCAGAACCGCCGCTTGGGCGACAGTTACGTTCGCTTCGGCATTGTCCTGTGCAACCTCCGCGCTTGCGACACCCTGTTCGGCGGCGGTGACCTGGGCCTCGGCTGCGGCGATGGCCGCGTCACTCGGTCCCGACTCTAAGCGATCCAGGGAGGCCTGAGCGGACGCGAGGCTCGCTTCCGCGGCGGCGACAGATTGCTGAGCCGCGGCGACTTGGACATTGGTCGGGATATCCTGGATGTCCTGCAGGCTCCGTTCTGCCATGTTCAGGCCTGCCTGGGCCGAGGCCACATTCTGGTCGGCCTGCGCGATTTGCGCGGCGGTTGGACCATCAATCAGCGATTGCCTGTCGCGCAGGGCTTGGTCGAGCGAGGCCTGCGCCGAGATGACGACCTGGTTGGCGCTTGCGATCTGCGGCCGTGTAGGGCCGTCGATCAGCGACTGCCTGTCGCGGTTCGCTTGGTTAAGGGCGGCCTCCGCGGAGACCACGGCCTGCTCATCAGCCGTGAGCAGGGAGGCGGAGGGGCCATCAAGAAGCTCATCCAAGTCGCGCTGAACGTTGTCGAACGCGATCTGTGCCTGAATTACGTTCTGGGTTGCCGCGGCCAGCTCGGCGTCCGTGGCCCCCTCGAGCAGCAAGGCAAGGCGAGCTTGCGATGCGGCAAGGGAAGCCTGGGCAGCGGCGACTGCATTGTCTAGCTCGTCGGACTCGAGCGACGCCAGAATGTCGCCTTCTCTCACTTCGTCACCAACGGTGACCGAGACGCTGCCAACGCGGCCGGACGTTCGAAACGTAAGGTTGCTGATCAATTGAGCCTCGGCCTCACCGGAGACGATCAAGTTGGCATTGATGGTGGCACGTGTTACCTCGATCTCCTCCGTGAGCCGCGTTGTCTCCGACTCCTCGCGGAAGAAGAAGGCGTAGCCCAAGCCTACAAACAATGCGGCGATACCACCGAGGACGGCGAGTGTGATGAGGCGTCCTCGCCATGGATTTACTTCGATTGCCAGTTCTTCGTCTAGATTCACAGCGTCTCCTCCCGAAGGGCCGCTAAAGCAACCGCTCCGTGGTCACCTAGTCTGAGCATCCTTGATCGGGTCAGGATGAGAGATAGCACATTATGGCAATCTAATCAACGGCATGTGAACGTCATTCATAAACTGTAACAATCGGTCAAGGGCCGTTCGGCACAAAAGGAAGAGCACGGCCAAGTGGCCGTGCTCCCGAGGAGCCTACTGGAGCGGAAGACGAGATGCGAACTCGCGACCCCGTCCTTGGCAATTGGGCGGCGGCTCTCCAAGCTGCTAACAGTTAGGAGGTCTGCTGGTGTGCCGGGCGCTCGAACAGCTGCCAACCAGCGCGGCGCTTCAGGCAGCCGCAACCGTCACAGTCAGTTCGCAGCCGCCGGCCGGACTGGAGCGTAGTTCAAAGCGGCCGCCGACGAGTTCCGCACGCTCCTTCATCCCCAGCAGCCCCAGACTACCTCTACGGGCAAGCTGCGAGAGGTTCTTCGGTGGCGAGAATCCCCGACCGTTATCTAACACATTGAGCCGGATCTCGTCAGCCTCGAATGCCAACCTAACGGTGGCTGATGTGGCATGCGAATGCCGTTCAACGTTTCTCAGCGCCTCCTGCGCGATCCGAAAGAGAGCAAGCTCGACCGTCCTGTCCACGCGCCGTGACTCACCAACGACCACCAGATTCGCGCCTTCGGACAGGCGGCTGCTTGTGTCCTCCACGACCATTTCGATCGCCGCGCGCAGACCTAGATCATCGAGTACCGCGGGCCGGAGATCCCTGCTGAAACGACGAACGGACTTCAGAGTGTTGCGCATCATCTGCAGCAGCTCGTCGATCCGTCTCGCTTGGTCTGGCACTGCGCTTTCGCCTATAGCTTCCAGCCGGCGAACGATGTGGACCAACTCTTGCGCCGTCTCGTCGTGCAGCTCCCGGGCGATCCGCAGGCGCTCTTCCTCCTGGGCCTGTGTCACTTGACGAACGTAGGAGCGTAGGCTCTCCTGCCGCTCTCGATAGAGCCGCGCGTTCTCGACGGCAACCCTGATCTCATGCGCGACTGTTGACAGCAGGTCGATCTGTCCATCAAGCAGCGTTTCGCCAGCGCCCGCCATGGCGCCCAGTTCGCCAAGCTCGCCTCCCTCTCCCACGAGAGGAATCGCAATAGCGGTGCCGTCTGTGACGGCGGCAGCCTTATGCCGCAACTCGGCCTCAAGTGCGGTGTTCGCGTGCAACGCCAGAGGCTGGCCCTCCAAGATGGCCGTTTGGTCGCCGTCCTCAAGCTCCGGCTCCAATACAAGCCAGACCGTCTGAAGTGCGAGTTCTGCACGCAGACTTCGCAGGACATCCGGAAGCTGCTGCTCTACCTCCAGCGTCTGGCTCAAACGCTCTCCGACGTGGTTGAGGAGCGCCAGGCGCGCGCTCGTTGTCTCCGCCCTGCGCCGCAGCACGGATTCTTTGTCGATCCTCCACGCCACCAGCAGACCGACCGGCAGCGTGACCGCTAGCTGGCCAAGGTCCGCCAGCCAATGAAAAGACTTCCTGTGCCAAACTGCCATGCTTGGAGACATCAAGGCAGCGGCTTGAACCGCAGTAAGCAGCGCCCCCTCCCATCCGAAATTGATCGCGGCGTAGAGGAGGGGTATCACGTAGAGCGTAATCGCCAGGCCGCGGAACGCGTCGAAGGGCTCAGTGAGTCCTGCGGACTCGACCACGTAGTGCGGTAGCGTGGCAGCGACCATCATGGCCTGCACATGCCAGAACTTCCGCTCACGGATCCGTTGCGGCAAGCGCCGCGCCGTTAGCGAAACGAGCTTCCAGAACTTCCAGCCCGTCACGCCCAGGCCGCCGTCAACCCGGCTGCCGGTCTGCGCGCTCACTCCAGTTCGTCCAACTTAAACCAGCCCCGCCGCAGCGCCGTGATCACAGCCTCGGTTCTAGAGGCCACGTCTAGCTTGGAAAAGATGTGCGTCAGATGCACCTGCACCGTTCGCGAACTCAGCGAAAGCTCTTGTCCGATGCCCGCGTTGCTCATCCCGCGCGCGGCCAGCCGCAGCACGTCAAGTTCGCGTTCGGACAGTGCGATCCCCTCAGGCGGCTGCTGAGGGCCACGCTGCTTTTTCTCAGCAAAGCGCGCCATTACTTTTCGCGCGATGGCCGGGTGCAGTACTGGCTCCCCAGCATGAATGGCCCTGACGGCGCGGATCAACTCAGCTCCTGAGACGTCCTTGAGCAGATAGCCGGCGGCGCCTGCTTCAAGCAGCGCGAAGACGTATTGGTCGTCATCGTACGCGCTGAGGATCAGCACGCTTGTCTGCGGCGCGATCTTCTTGATCTCACGGGTCGCTTCGATTCCGCCCATCCGCGGCATTGCGATGTCGAGGATTGCCAGGTCCGGCTTGAGGCGCTTCACGAGCTCCACCCCTTCGATGCCATCAGCCGCTTCTCCCACGACCTCGATGTCGTCTTCGCTGTCGAGGATCTGCCGCGTGCCTTCTCGCACCAGGACATGGTCCTCGGCGAATATGATCCGGATCGTTTTCACAGGCACCCCCCTTCTCCGTCAGATTGTAGGCTACCTCGGCCCTGGCCAGCATCTGCAAACCTGGCCGAAATGGACAGGCCATTCGGCCTATAGCAGGTACGCACTCTCGCCTATTCGACTCTGTGGCGATGGCAGATGTGCCGGAACCGGCTCTGAGCGATGCTGATACCGAAGGGAGCGGAAAGAATGTCAGAGATCGGCCAGGAGTCCACTGAAGAACGACACCCAGACGCGTCTGGCCTCAATAGACGCCAGTTCCTCAAGTACCTTGGATTCGGAGCGATGGGTGTCGCGCCTCTGCCTATTCTGCCTTCGATCCTCAGCAAGACCGTCGGTCAGGATGTGGTTCGCTCGGACGGCGCGCCCGCTGAGGCGCCTAACGGCCGTGTCCGCCAGTGGACGATGGTCATCGACCTACGCTACTGCGATGGGTGCCAAAGCCAGGGAACACCGCCACAATGCACGAGGGCTTGCATCGAAGGCCGCTTCGTGCCGGAGCCGCAAGAGTGGATCCAGATCTACGAGGGAGAGTTGCCGGGCGGCGGCACTCAGTTCATGCCGACGCCGTGCATGCATTGTCAGAACGCGCCCTGCGTCAACGTCTGCCCGGTGGCCGCCACGTTCCATACACCGGAAGGCACCGTTCTCATCGACCAGGACCGCTGCATCGGGTGTCGCATCTGCATGGCCGCCTGCCCCTACGACCGCCGCTTCTTCAACTGGGGGACGCCACCCGTGCCGCCGGAGTCCCGCCTGGCAGACTACTCGCCCGAGCATCAATCGCCTATGAGGAAGGGTACGGTCGTAAAGTGCGACTTCTGCCCGGAAATGGCGCGCGCCGGAACGCTCCCATTCTGCGTGCAGGCCTGTCCCAATAACGCCATCTACTACGGCGACCTGGAGGAAGACATCGCCACGAACGGTGACGCGATCGTCAGCGCATCACAGCTCCTCTCTCAGAACCAGGCGTACCGCCTGAAAGAAGACCTGAAGACGAAGCCTCGCGTCTACTACATTGCGGGCCACGGCGAGGCCGTTGGGCGAGACGCCTTCACCGAGGGCAGAGAGCCAACCGAGTGGCCATGGATCGAGCGCGTGAAGGGAGCCCGCGAGTGGAAGCGGTAGCCGACTGGCGCGAGCGCTTAGAGCAGACAGTGCTGGCGCCCGTTATCGACACGAGCCGCTGGTACTACCTCTGGGTCGCCTTCCTTCTCGCAGTCCTTGGCTGGGGACTCTACGCATACTCGGTGCAACTCCGTGACGGCCTCATCGTCACGGGGATGCGCGACCGGATTTCCTGGGGCCTCTACATCACAACGTTTGTCTTCTTCATCGGCATCAGCCACGCAGGCACGCTGATCTCCGCCATCTTGAGAGTTTCGCAGGCTGGCTGGAGAACGCCGGTGACGCGCATGGCCGAGTTCATCACCGCCGTCTCTCTTGCCGTTGGCGCGATGTTCGTCATCATCGATCTCGGCCGCCCTGATCGGCTGCTCAACGTCATCATCTACGGGCGCTGGCAGTCGCCGATCGTCTGGGACGTCGTCGCCATCACGACGTACCTCACAGCCAGCCTCATGTACCTGTTTCTGCCCATGATCCCTGACCTGGCACTCTTCCGTGACCGGCTGCCGGGCAAGGTGCCGCGATGGAAGCTCTGGATCTACCGCATCCTCTCGGTCGGTTGGGTGGGCAGCAATGCACAGCGGCGTTCACTAGCATCCGCGATAGGGCTCCTGATGATCCTGATCATCCCGATCGCCGTGTCAGTGCACACCGTTGTGTCCTGGATCTTCGCGATGACCCTGCGCGAGCCGTGGAACAGCACGATCTTCGGGGCGTTCTTCGTCGCCGGCGCCATCTTCTCCGGCATCGCCGTGCTGATCCTCCTGATGGCCGTGCTGCGCAAGATCTACCACCTAGAGGAGTACATCACGGAGAAGCACTTCGTTTACCTCGGATACCTGCTGGCGGCCATGGCCGCGATCATGATCTACGCCAACCTGTCGGAGTTCATCACGGTCGGCTACAAGCTAGAAGGTGAGGGCGAGTTCCACTTCAGGCAACTCTTCCTCGGCCAATTCGCGGGATTCTATTGGTACTACTTCGTCGGCGGGTTGGTGCTACCGATCGTGCTGGTGCTGCTTCCTTGGACCAGGAACATCCGCGGTGTCGTCGTGGCCTCGATATTAGTTGCGGTGGCCATGTGGGTTGAGCGCTTCTTCATTGTCGTGGCGGGCCTGCGCGTTCCCCTGATGCCGTACGAACCAGCCAGCTACACGCCAACCTGGGTGGAGTGGTCAGTCATGAGCGGAGGCTTTGCGCTCTTCGCCCTGCTGATCACTCTCTTTGTCAAGGTTTTCCCCATCATCTCCGTATGGGAAGTGGTGGAAGATCATGAAAACGCTGAGATATCGCCGGGCCCAGAGCGGCTCGCGCCTGAAGAAGCCGCAGCGCCGGCCGGAGGAGGATAACCATGAAAACGATCCCAATCATCGCAGTGGCCGCCATCCTGGCCATCGCCATAGCAGGCTTGGGTCCCGCGGGGACGGCGAACGCCGCGCACGTTGTGGCTACCGTCACGACTCCAGGCGTCCTTGAAGTCGGACAGCCGAGTCAGATCCAGGTGACGCTTCTGTCTGCGAATCGGCCGGTGGCAGACACGGTGGTTACCGTCTACACAGATGCATCTTTCGGAGGAGTCACCGGCGAGGTTGAGATAGGAACGATGACGACGAATGGAGACGGCATCGCTCTGTTCGAGTACGAGCCACGCCACGATAGCGCTCACGAACTGCGCATGGAGTATATTGCTCCGGGCGACACGGAGCCCAGTATTACGGGAGCCGCGATTTCGGTCGCCGGAGCATCGCAGCTCCATCAGTCAACCTCTGGTATTCAGGTTCCCGGCCTGAACGTTTGGTTCATCATCGCCATCATCGGTAGCGTCTGGACCCTGCTGTTCAGCGTCGGATGGCGTGTGTTCGCAATTGCCCGGGCGGGTGCGGATGCGAAGACCCTGATTGCGCCGGAACGCGCCTAGGACGCGCAGGGACCGAGTCGCAATGAAATTGAGAGCCTCACTGTCCACAATAGCCGCCCTGATCACGGTTAGCGGTCTCGCGTTCATGCTCATCGGCATCGTGATTGCGCGCAGCCCGTACACACACGGGAACCTGTCTTCTCAGGGCTATGACCGCACGGAAGTCGCGATCGTGGGTGAGGAGTATCCCTTCGAGGGTCCCGGCCTTGCTGACCCATTTGTCCCAACGGGCGACCAGGTCCAAGATGGGCAACTGCTGTTCTTCCAGTATGGCTGTAGGAGCTGTCACGGAGCCACCGGCACGGGAGCGATCGTCGGCGAGGACCTCGATGAAGTCAGTCCCTCAGAAGTTCGCCGAGAGGTAAGAGACGGACCGAAGGGCATGCCGGCTTACTCCGAAGCGACGCTGAGCGACGAAGATCTGGAGCTGATCATCGCGTTTCTACGGTCAGACCCAAGCCTATCTTCGGAAGCAGCCAGCGATGAGGCCGCAAATCCGCCACTCAATTCGGGCGAGGCGGGATACCTGGAAGGAGGGAGCTTGCTTGAGAGGATCGGCGCCATTCTGGCAACAGCCCTAGACCAGGTATCCGCCCGGCAGACGAATACAGCGAAAGGAATTGTGAGATGAATTCACTCACGAAGAGAACCGTACCGAAGTTGATCGTGCTCCTGCTGGCCGCGAGCCTGCTCGCCGTTGCGGGGGCCGCTTGCGGCGGCGGAGACGACGAAGCGGACACCACCGCGACCACCGTACCCGCGGCTACCGACCCGCCACAGGCAACAGACGCATTGCCCACACCGAGCGACGACGGCGACGAGCCCCCTGTGCACGAGGAGGATGAGGTGGCGTTCGACGCCGCGTCTGCCACCATCACCGTGGACGGCGATGACTCCGACTGGGCTGGTATCGAAGGGGCCACGGTCTCGCTAGAGCAGATCGAGATTCCGGAAGGCGTGGACTGGGACGAGCCCGGCGCTCTGGAACCCATCAATGTGGTCCTGAAGGTCGCCAGTGACACCGACAACATCTACGTGTTGATGGAGGTTCCGGACGACTACGATTTCGTCGCCGATGACGCCAATCTTTCGGCAGCCCTCGCTGTCATGTTCCTCATCGACCCGGCGGCCGGGCCGCACATGGGCGCTACCGACGATGACCTGGAGGTTGGCCTCGGTATGGTCGATATCTGGCACTGGGAGCTGGGTTGCGCCGCAGGCGCGCTGTCCGGCGGAGGCGACCCGGGGAGTGGCGACGACCCCGACTGCAACTTCGACGACGAGTTCGCGACGAATCCTGAGGAGCGCGAAGACGACGGCGGCGGAGACGAGATCGTCAACGCCGCCGCTGAGAACAGCTTGTCTGGCGTCTGGGCGCACACGGCCAGCGCGAGCGGCGCAGGCGCCCCCGGCGCCTGGATATTCGAGATGTCCCGGCCGCTGCAGACGGGCGATCCGCAAGATGCCCAGCTTGCCAGCGGAGGCACAGCGCTCATGGCGCTCGCCTACTTCGACGCGGACGAAACAGCGACGGGCTGGACCGACACTGGGCACCTACAGAGCGCAGAGGTCGGCTGGATTGAGGTGACACTACCGTAACGTTCCCTCCCTTATGAGGCCTGCCTGGGTGCCTATCACCACCCAGGCAGGCCAAACCAACGCGCGCGTTCAACGCGCTGAATCGGAAAGAAGTTGGACCATATTCGTCCTGAGTAGCCTGAAGCCCCGGCTCCCAAGACGACTGGCGATTGGCCTTGGCGTAGTCGTAACTGTAGCAGTGTTAATCGTTGCGGGATGGGCGCTCTGGGGTTTCTTTCGCCCGCCGCCGGACGGCTACTCTCCAACCAGCGGCCAAGCCCTGGAAATTCCCGGCCAGCCGCCAAACGTTCTCCAATACACCATCGATGCGCGGAGCCGGAGTGACTGGGCCTATTTCGATTTCTCGAGCGGGGCCGCCGTCTCGTCTTCCCAGGAGAGCCTCGATTGGGACTTGGCGTTTCGGCGCACGGACCTGCTAACAAACGGGGGTGAAACCAACCCTGCCAGCAATGGCGGAGCGTTCGACTTCGGAAACGTAACTCTGGGCGAGTTGCAGGACCCTCCACCCGATGACTACCTGGTGGACACGATTCACGATGATCGCGGGCTGGAGAACCCGGCGCTGCATGGTTGGTACAGCTATGACTGGATCAGGCACGTGATCTCCAGCAAGGGCCACACATACGGAGTGAAGACGGCGACTGGAGAAACAGCGTTTATCACCTTCCTTTCGTACTACTGCGACGACGGCTCTGCCGGCTGCATCACCTTCCAGTATCTCTACCCCGTCCCCCTCGCCACGTCTTCGAGTGAGTCCTGACGCGATGAGGACACGGCGCTGGATTAGCTTGCACAGCTCATCAAGGCCTAATTGATCACGTTCGAGTAGATAATTAGGGTGTCGTGGATGCTGGCTGCCAACGTCAAGACGCACGGTCTACCTCCTTTGCTGACCGGAAATCGGCCAGTTCTAGATTCGAGCGTGCGCCTAATTGTTTTACTGGAGCGGAAGACGAGATTCGAACTCGCGACCCCGTCCTTGGCAAGGACGTGCTCTACCACTGAGCCACTTCCGCTTTGCACCTAGTATACACCCTCGTGGAAGGATGACAACCCTTGTCCTTTGCCTGTAGGCAGGCTCTTTTTACACATCCGCAGAATAGCTGAAGGTGGCTGTACGGCGACACTGAACCGCTCATGGCCGCCACGATCCGACAGAAACCTAGGACGACTTTCAGGCTCCCGCCTAGGGTCACTGTTGTTTCGCCGTTGACGCTGATCCGGCACCTAGATAAGATGCGACAGCTTATGGCAAAAGATTCCGGCAGCAGCGGCATCATCGATCAGGCCCGCAGCGAGGGCCGCTCCGTGCTCTCCGAAGTGGAGGCGAAGGCGCTACTCGCGTCGGCAGGCATCCCCGTCATTGAAGCGAAGCTCGCGACGACCGCCGATGAGGCGGCAAGCATCGCCGACGATATCGGCTTTCCCGTGGCGCTGAAGATCGTCTCGGAGCAGATCACCCACAAATCCGACGTGGGCGGCGTTGTACTAAACGTTGAAGACACCGACGCCGTGCGCGCGGCCTTCGGCGAGATCATCAAGGCCGGAAAGAAGGCCGACGCTAAGGCCCAGATCGACGGCGTATCCGTTCAGCGCATGGCGGAGCCCGGAGTCGAGGTGATCACGGGCATGACGATGGATCCGCAGTTCGGGCCGGTCCTCATGTTCGGGCTCGGCGGCGTCCTCGTGGAGGTGCTCAAGGACGTAGCGTTCCGCGTCGTGCCCATCACGCGCCGCGACGCTAGGCAAATGATCCACGAGATCCAGGGTTTCCCGATCTTGGAGGGACACCGCGGCGCGGAGCCATCAGACATCGCGGCGCTGGAAGCGCTACTCGTGCAGCTTTCCGAATTCATTGAGGCGCACCCCGACGTGGCGGAGCTGGACCTCAACCCGGTCTTCGCCTACCCCAAGGGCGCCGTTGCGGTGGACGCCCGCATCGTGCTCTCCGAGCCGAGCTAAACGCCAGGCCAGCGCGCGATGCCAGACCTCACGGCCAGCCTCGCTCGGACGCTGAATCCCAAGGTAGTTGTGGTCGTTGGCGACAAGCGCATGAACGGCTACATGTGGCTGCGTAATATGCAGAACTTCACCGGCCAGGTGTACTCTGTGCAGGTCGACCCGAACGAGATTCCCGGCATCGAAGAGATGGGCATCAAGAACTTCACGTCGCTCGCCGATGTGCCGGGCGATATCGACTACGTCCTCTGTGCCGTGCCGCGCCAGATTTCGCCGCGCATCATCGCGGATTGCGCCGCGAGGGGCGTGGGCGGCGTTGCGCTGTTCACGTCGGGCTTCGCGGAGACCGGCGAAGAGGAAGGCGCGACCTTGCAGGCCGAGCTGGGCAACATCGCTCGCGACGCCTCCCTAGCGCTGATCGGGCCGAATTGCATGGGCGTCTACAACGCCAAGTTGGGCGTTCGCCAGTCCGGCGAACAGCCTACCGGCGAAGCCGGCCCGGTCGGATTCATCTCGCAATCCGGTACGCACGCGATCAACTTCAGCCTGACAGGTGCGGCCCAAGGGGTGCGCATTAGCACGTCGATCAGCATGGGCAACGCCGAAGTCCTCGACGTGCCAGATTATGTCGACTACCTGGCCGAGGACGACGACACCAAGGTAATCGCGATGTACGTTGAAGGCACGAAGGACGGCCGCCGCCTGATCGAGTCGCTGCAGCGGGCTACCGCCAAGAAGCCGGTCGTGATCTGGAAAGGCGGCGTCACCGAGGCCGGCGCACGCGCCACAGCCTCGCACACCGCCTCTCTGGCGACATCCACGGCGATCTGGGACGCGGTTGTCAAACAGGCTGGCGCGATCGCGACCGTAAGCCTAGATGACACGGTCGATGTCCTCAAGGCGCTCTTGCTCTGTAAGCCCGCAGCGGGCAGGCGCATGGGCTTGATGGCGATGACGGGCGGCCAGTCCGTCGTGATCACGGACGCGTTCGAACGCGCGGGCCAACAGGTGCCACGACTAACGGAGAGCAGCTATGCGAAGCTGGCCGAGTTCTTCAACATCATCGGCGGCAGCTACCAGAACCCACTCGACATGGGAGGGACGATCGGGTTCGGCGGCCAGAGCGACCACCTGCAGCGCCTACTCGACATCCTGGAGGAGGACGCCAACGTCGACGCGATCACTATGGAGCTGGCGTCTGGCTTCATGGCACGCCGCTGGAAGGCCGACCCGTCCAGCCTCGACTCAATGCTCGATCTACTCGTCAAGCATAAGGAGCGGTCCACGAAGCCATTCCTGACCACCCTCCACCCAGGCCACGTTGAGGAGATCGCCGCTCAGGCACGCGCCAAGGTAATCGAGCGCGAACTGCCCGTCTTCCATTCGTTCGAGCGCGCGGCTCGAGCCCTCTCGCTGGCGACCGACTACTGGCTCCAAGAAACATAGCGCTAGTCCCTCCCACAACGGCACCTCGCACGCCTGCTGCGTGAAATCGCTCACTAAAAGTGGTGAGCGTTTCGTGTAGGATGGTGAATCGAATCTTCCGGAGCCTCAAGGAGGAGCGCCATGACCACTGTCCGCTTGATCGTCGGAACCAAGAAGGCCGCCTTCGTCTACACAACCGATGGGACACGAGAAGACTGGGAACTGTCAGAGCCGATCCTCGCCGGCTGGTCGATCTACAACGCCGCTGCCGACGTGCGCTCAGATCAGCCTCACTACTACCTCTCCGCAAACCACTGGGCCTGGGGTCCCTCCGTGGCAAGGAGCACCGATCTCAAGGAGTGGGACTTCCGCAGCCCCGGGCTCGCGTTTCCGGAGGACTTGGGCATCGCAGTCCAGAACGTCTGGAACGTCCGCCCAGGCCCTGACGAGCAGCCCGGCGTCGTGTACGCCGGAACACAGCCGGCGGGCCTGTTCCGCAGCGAGGACTGGGGCGAGACATGGACATCCGTCGATGGGCTGAACCGACACGAATACCGCAAGTACTGGGGATGGACCGGCGGCGGCGAGTCGTGCCTCCACTCGATCGAGATCGACCCACGGGACGCACGGCGATTCTACGTAGCGATCAGCGCCGGCTATGCTTACGTCACGCAGGACGGCGGCGACTCATGGGACATCCGCGCGCATCGCGTTATCCCCAGGCCCGAGACGCGCCGCCGCTTCGACGAACAGCAGGGGCAGCTCGGTAGCGACGCTGAAACCGAGCAGAAGTACACGCCTCCCCTGCCGCCCGGTGTCGACCCGGCCGCCGAGAATGAGATGCACAAGCTGCGCATCGACCCCAAGAACCCCGACCGCCTCTGGGGGCAAGCGCACATTGGTGTGTATCGTTCCGACAACGGCGGAGAGTCCTGGGAAGACGTGACGGAGGGGCTTCCGTCCTTCCACGGCTTCCCGATTGCTATTGCCCGTCGCGAGCCTGACGCCGTGTTCGTCGTGCCGCTGGCGTTCGAGCGCGACAACTTCCGCGTCGTCGATGGCCAGTTCGCCGTGTACCGCACGCGCGACGCCGGGACGAGTTGGGACCGGCTGACCGACGGCCTGCCTGGCCCGCACAGCTATCAGAGCGTGTATCGCGAGGGACTGGATACCGATGGCCTCGACCAAGAAGGCGTGTATGTTGGCACCAGCAACGGTCAGGTCTTCGCGAGCAACGACGGCGGTGATCACTGGCAGCGCCTGCCGGGCGATCTGCCGCCGGTCCTCTCCGTGACCTGCACCGTGACAGAGTAGGAGGGACCCTGTGTCTACTGTTCGACTGCTCGTCGGCACCAAGAAGGCCGCGTTCGTCTATACGTCGGACGAACGGCGCGAGATGTGGGAGCTGTCCGAGCCGATGATGCCGGGCTGGTCGGTCTCCCACGTGACGGCTGACTTCCGCGATAGCACGCCACGTCTCTACGCTGCCACAAACCATCCTGTCTGGGGACCGTCGGTGGCTAAGAGCACCGATGGCGGCTCCACTTGGGAACAGCGGAGCGAAGGACTGGGCTTTCCCAAGGACAGCGGACTGACCATCACGAGCATCTGGAACGTCGTGCCGGGCCATGGGAACGAGCCGGGCGTCGTGTTCGCGGGTACGGCTCCAGGCGGCCTCTTCAAGAGCGAGGACTGGGGCGCTTCCTGGAAGGGGATCGACGCGTTCAACGCGCATGAGTTCCGCGAACTCTGGCAAGGTATCCCCGGCGGCCATTCGCCCGTACACTCGATCATGGTGGACCCTGCTGACCCCAAGCATATGTACATCTCGAGCAGCGGCGGGGGCTCGTACGTCACGCTGGACGGCGGGGACCGTTGGGTCATGTTCTCGCATCATGCGAAGGCACAGACCGAGGAGGCCCGCGTCTTCATCTCGCAGATCGCCGCCAATGTGCCCCCAGGCTGGGACCCCGCCTCGATCAGCGACTTTCACCACATGGAGATGGACCTCAAGAACCCAGGACGGCTCTGGGGCCAAGCGCATTGGGGCGTCTTTCGCTCGGATGACGGCGGGCGTAGCTGGGAGGACGTCACCCACATGAAGGCGCCCAACGGCCTGCCATCGTTCCACGGTTTCCCGATCACGGTGACGAAGCGCGAACCGGATGCGGCCTTCGTTGTGCCTCTGGAAATGGGGACCGACAACTTACGAACGGTCCCCGGCCAATACACGGTCTACCGCACGCGGGACGCGGGAACGACCTGGGAGCCGCTGACGAACGGCTTGCCCGGCCCGGACGACTACCAGAGCTGCTATCGCGAATCGATGGACACGGACGGCCTCGACATCGAAGGCGTGTATGTGGGCACGAGCAACGGACATGTCTATGCCAGCCTAGATGGCGGCGACCGCTGGGAACGGCTGCCGGGCACGCTACCTCCGATCCTGTCGCTGACGTGTGCGGTGAACTGATGGCAACTCTCAAACTACTAATCGGCACAAAGAAGGGCGCGTTCATCTACACCGCCGACGAAGCCCGGCGCGAATGGTCGCTGGCGGGACCGATGATGGGTGGTTGGCGAGTGCTCCATGTGGTCGATGATCAGCGCGACGGCCACGTCCGGCTCTATGCGGCCGCAAACCACGACGTCTGGGGACCCTCGGTTTCCAAGAGCGATGACGGCGGCGAGACGTGGGAGCAGCGCAGCGAGGGGCTCGGCTTCCCCGAGGACATGGGGCTCAATATTGACACCGTATGGTTCGTTCGCGCCGGACTGGATAACGAATCGGGTGTTGTCTACGCAGGGACGAGCCCAGCAGGGCTCTTCCGCAGTGAGGACTGGGGCACGACTTGGACCCCCAACGACGCGATCAACCGGCACGACTACCGCGCCTTCTGGCAGCCTGTCGCCGGCGGCCCCGCTACGCCCGAAGCCCAACGCGTATCGTTGGCGCTGCACTCGATACAGATCGACCCGAACGACTCGAGTCACGTCTACCTGACGATCAGCGGCGGGGCGTCTTACGAGACGACCGACGGCGGCCAGACATGGACGGGCATCTCTGTCCTCACGGGCAAGGCGCCTTTCGAGTCGGAGGCATTCATCTCCCAGGTAAAGGCCGGCGTAACGCCAGAGCGGGATCCGGCGGAGGCGCTCGACACGCACTGTCTACGCATGGATCCGAAGCAACCCGCACGGCTCTGGGCGCAGACCCATACGGGAGTCTTCAAAACAGATGACGGCGCCGAGAGCTGGCAGGAGGTCACCACGGGCCTGCCATCGAACCATGGGTTCCCTGTCGCGATCTCTCGCCGCGAACCGGACGCTGTGTTCGTCGTGCCGCTGGACGTAGGGGGCGCAAACTTCCGCGTTCAGCCCGGCCAGATGACCATCTATCGCACCCGGGACAACGGAGCTACCTGGGAGCCGTTGACAGACGGTCTGCCCGGGCCACACGACTACCAGAGCGTGTATCGCGAGGGACTCGACACGGACGGACTCGATCCTGAGGGCGTGTACGTTGGCACCAGCAACGGCGAAGTGTACGCAAGCATCAACGGAGGCGGCCAGTGGGCGCGATTGCCCGGCACGCTCCCGCCCGTGCTCTCAGTCACCTGCGCTGTATACTAGCCTGCATGCAACGAACTCGCTGGGCCGCAGCAATAGCGGCCGCGACCGCGCTGGTGCTCATCGCCTGCAACAGCGCGGGGACGAGCACGGACATCCGCGATTCCGCGGAGCAGTTCTTCCGCGCGCTAGCCGCGGACCCGCCTCGTGCATACACGCATCTCTCAGAAGCGTGCCGCGAGGAACTCCCGTTCCTAGAATTCGCGTCCGGCACGGTATCCATCAGTCTGCTCTTCGGCGAGAGCGAACCTTCCCTGGAGAACTTGCGTGTCATCCGGGCCAACGGAGATGAACTCGAGGCCGAATTCGACGTGGTTGTGCACGTCAACGGCGAGACCGTCAGCGTAGTCGAGGGCAGCCCAACGAAGTTCGTCAAGGAGGATGGCCAGTGGCGGTTCTCCAGCTGTGACGACTTCGGCCTGGACTTTGCAATAGCAGACGTAACATCGACTGAGCCGGTCGACGAAGACGAGCCCGAGCCTCCGAGCCGTTACGAATCGGCTCTGGCCGCCGAGGCAGACGCGAGCCGGTCCCTGCCCGGGCAGTACGTCGACTTGCCAAGCGTTTACGGGGGCTTCTACGGCAACGATGATGGACCGACTACAGCGCCGCACACGAGATCTAAGGTTGACTACGAGGGCGACGGAAATACGATCCCGCCAGCGGGCGGCTCACATTGGGGCAGCGCCGCATGCGGGTCGAGTCCGCCAGATTCGCCGCCCCTCTGCGGGCCGGTTCCGTGGGGCGTCTACAGCGCCGAGTGGGACGCGGAGTCGTTGGTGCATAGCATGGAGCACGGCGGCGTCATCATCTGGTTCAATACCACCGAACGAGACATCGTCGATGAGCTGGAGACCCTCGTCACCACAAGACTGAACACGGGTGATCTTCTCGTCATGGCGCCCTACCTGGAGATGGAGGATGGGTTCATCGCTCTCACGAGTTGGTCCCGGATCGACAAATTCCCTGTGGCGGATTACAGTCCACAGCGAGTGGTGTCCTTCCTTGACGCGCACGTCCGACGATTCAACCCTGAGGGGTTCTAGCGGTGTTGGGTTGCAGGTAGAATGTCCTCCTTTACGTTGCAGCTAGAATGTCCTCTACGGCCTGTTCGGCTTTAAGCGGCGCATCGCGCAGC
>QIFC01000065.1 GCA_003228685.1 Chloroflexota bacterium | reverse complement strand
GCTGCGCGATGCGCCGCTTAAAGCCGAACAGGCCGTAGAGGACATTCTAGCTGCAACGTAAAGGAGGACATTCTACCTGCAACCCAACACCACTGCGCTTTCAGTCCAGACGCCTACGAACAGCCTAGCAGGCCTGTCAAGCGTTCCGGCCGGCTCGCATTCGGTCGGCCTGTAGAAGGTTCCCTAAAAGGGGCAGTTCTTCGTTTTGCTCCGAAGGCGGCCAAGAGAACGCGAAGCGTTCTCTAAGGTGACCGCAGGTCACCCTTACGCACAGCTATGGTTGAACTGCAGTATGACTCCCAGTATGTCGTTCGCCAGGTCGATGACGCCGTCCGGCGGGCCCATGTTCCAGGTGTTGGCCCCGATCTGCGGCCCGCGGTCGAATCGAACATCGTACTCTGGCTCTGTACCGAGGGGCGCGAAGTGCTGGATCACCCCCAGTATGTCGTTCGCCAGGTCGATCACGCCGTCCCTCACAAGCGATTGGCCCGGCCCATACACGTCGTAGTAGTCGTTCGGGTCCAGGTAGTCACGTCGGCCTCCCAGGGTCTCGTCAGGCCCGCTCTCGTGCTTGTCGCTACAGCCGTCGCCGTCCGTGTCTCCCGGCGCGGGCGGCTCGGCCTGGAAGACGTAGGCGGCGCCGGCAAACTCGCCCATGGCATCCTCGAGAATCGCGCCCGCGACGGCGGTGCCGCCGCTCACCGCCACGCTCCCGCCGAAGTAGTCGCCGACATCGGCGTCGGACGCGGTGAGCTTCTTCACCTCGCCCCAGTTGTCTTGACTGCCCTGGTTACGCTGGAAGACGTAGGCCGCGCCGGCCTGGAGGAGCCCCCCGGCAGCCTCAAAATAAGCCCCCACGACGGCGGTATCGCCGCTGACGGCCACGCTGGTGCCGAAGAAATCGTAGGCCTGGGCGTCGGACGCGGTGAGCTTGGTTACCTCGCCCCAGTTGTTCGTCCCGCCCTCGTCGCGCTGGAAGATGTAGGCGGCGCCGGCGGCGCTGCCCCCGGCAGCCTCTTGCCACGCCCCTACGACGGCGGTGTCCCCACTGACCGCCACGCTGTTGCCGAAGGTGTCACGGGCCTGGGCGTCGGATGCGGTGAGTTTGGCCACCTCGCCCCAGTTGTTCGTCCCGCCCTCGTCGCGCTGGAAGACGTAGGCGGCGCCGGCCAGGTCGCCCCCGGCATCCTCGCCGCCTGCCCCCACGACAGCGGTGTCACCGCCGACCGAGACACGGACGCCAAAGAGGTCGCGGGCCTCGGCGTCGGAGCCCGTGAGCTTTATCACCTCGCCCCAGTTGTTCGCCCCACCCTCGTCGCGTTGGAAGACGTAGGCAGCACCGGCGCCGCTGTCCCCGGCATCCTCCCAGGGTGCACCGACGACGACGGCGTCGCCGCTGAGCGCCACGCTGAAGCCGAGGCCGTCGCCCGCCTGGGCATCTGAGGCGGTAAGCTTTATCACCTCGCCCCAGTTGTTCGCCCCACCCTCGTCGCGTTGGAAGATATATGCGGCGCCAGCGAGGTCCTCGTAGGTCGCCCCCACGATGGCAGTGTCGCCGCTGACCGCCACGCTTTGGCCGAAGTTGTCGGCGGCCTCGGCGTCGGAAGCGAGGAGCTTCTTGACTTCGTTAAGGAATGTTGCCTCGGCGCTCTGCGGCTCGGGTGTCAGGCCGACCGGGCCCAACAGCAGCCCCGCGGCAATCACGAACAGCAGCGCGACGATCGCGCCGCGCACCAAGAACGGGACGGTGGTGAATGAACGCATGTCTACCGCCTCCTCAGGCACTGCGGGGCTGTCAGCACGGAGAGAGGGCGCTACTATAGCAGACGCCAAGCAGGATTGGTAGGGCCACCTGGCCCGCCCATACAGCAACCGCCGCTGCCCGAGCAAGGAGATTCTTCGCTCGCGCTCAGAATGACGGTACGGGGTGAGCCGCCGTGACAGCCGCCCCTCCGAGCTATCCCGGCTTCCCCCTACGATGGCATGATCGCGGAGCGTAGGGGAGGCCTTTAGTCTCCCGCATGCGCCGCCCGTTGGGCGAATCTTATGGCAAGTCATGCCGCCGGTCACAGATACACGAGTGATCATAAGCATCGAAAAGGAGGGCGATTCTGCAAAACAAACTTCCGGGCACGCAGCGCTCGCCTCAGCCCTATACCGCCGATTTCAATCGGCGGTACGGCGCACAGCCTCGGCGCTCTCCCCGCTCCCGGCGTTTACCCGCCTCAGGCGGGGGAGAGGGGACGGGACAAGCGCGGCTTCTTCAAGCTCGCCTAGGGCGAGCCGGGGTGAGGGCCGTAACCGGCCCCTATTGTAGACTGAGATCACGATGGCCAGTCTTGCGGAGCAGATCACCGCAGTCAGCGAGCGCATCAGCCACGTCCTGGTGCGTCTTTGACATCCCCAAACTAGAGCAGCAAGCCAAGCAGCTAGAAGAGACGTCGGCGCAGCCCGGCTTCTGGGACGACGGCATCGCCGCCCAAGCGACGATGAAGCGCCTCTCCAGACTGAACGCGCGCGTCGAGACCTGGCGCAGCCTGGAGCGCCGCTCGGGCGACGCAAGCGAGCTGATCGAGCTGGCGTCTGCCGACGGCGACGAGGGCCTCACCGAGGACCTGCAGCAAGAGATCGACGGCATGGTCGAGGAGCTGGACAAGCTCGAACTGGAGCTGACGCTCTCGGGTCCGTACGACCGCCGCGACGCGATCCTGGCGATCCACGCCGGCGCGGGCGGCACCGAATCGCAGGACTGGGCGGAGATGCTGCTGCGCATGTACCTGCGCTGGGCCGACAAGCAGGGATTCGAGACGAGCGTGCTGGACTCAGCGATGGGCGAGGAGGCGGGGCTCAAGAGCGCCACGATTGAAATCCGCGGCGAACTGGCCTACGGCTACCTGACATCGGAGCGCGGCGTCCACCGCCTCGTGCGGCTCTCCCCGTTCGACTCGGACCATGCGCGCCACACGTCGTTCGCGCTGGTCGAGGTGCTGCCGGAGGCGGAGAGCGCGGCCGAAGTAAAGATCGACCCGGACGACCTGCGCATCGACATCTTCCGCGCGAGCGGGCACGGCGGCCAGCACGTCCAGAAGAACTCCACGGCCGTCCGCATCACGCACCTCCCGACAGGCCTGGTAGTCACCTGCCAGAACGAGCGCTCGCAGGGGCGTAACAAGGAGAGCGCGCTGAAGGTGCTGGAGGCCCGCCTGCTGGAGAAAGAAGTCGAACGCCAGGCGGAGAAGCGCGAGAAGCTAAAGGGCGAACACGTCGCGGCGGGTTGGGGCAACCAGATCCGGAGCTACGTGCTCCACCCATACAAGATGGTCAAGGACCATCGAACGGACTTCGAGGTGAGTAACGCCGAGGGCGTGCTGGAAGGTGATGTCGATCCCTTCATTACGGCCTACCTGAAGTCAACAATAGGCTCGGACTAATCATGATGCGCATTCTCAGAATCGCCACCGTCGCCGCCCTGCTATCAGCAGGCTTCCTGCTCCTCGCGGGCGCCGTCTGGACGGCAGACGCCCAGACGAACGTCGAGTTGCGCGAGTCCAACGCGCGGAGCGACTTCCCCAACGGCTTCGTGTTCAACATGACAGTCGAAGCCGCGGCTGGCCTGGATGAGGTGCGGCTCGTCTACGAGATTGCGCCGGACGGCGTGCGGGCGACGGCGGTGCCGGCCTGCACCGAGGGCCAGATCGCGAGCTGCCGCTTCGAGCTGGGCGGGAACTCGCGGACGCTCCTGATCCCGGGCGCGGAGGTGACCTACTTCTGGCGGATCACCAGCGGCGGCGTGACGACAGACACCGAGCCGCAGGTGGTCGCGTACGAGGACACGCGGTTCGACTGGCAGACCGTGAGCGAGGGTAACCTCACGGTCTGGTACTACAGCGGAGACGAAGACGAGGCGCGCGGGGTGCTGACCGCGGGCCGCGATGCGCTGGACGGCATCGGCGCGCTGATACAGACGACGGTCGACTTCCCCGTCAAGATCTACTACTACGACACGGCCAGCGACATGCAGGCGGCGATCATCTCCAACAACACGGACGGAGTGATCACGCGCGGCGAGGTCGTCTACTCGGACACAGCGATGGTCTCGGCGGACGCAGCCGCGGGCGACATCGTGCGCCACGAGGTCACGCACATCGTCGTCCGGCAGGCGATCAACGGGCCGTTCGGCGTGCCGGACTGGCTCAACGAAGGCACGGCCGTCTACTCGCAGATCCAACCGCTTGGCGGTCAGCAGAGTGCGCTCGACTTAGCGATCGAGAGCGGCCAGGTGCTCTCCGTTCGCAGCCTCAGCTCCGCCAGCAGCGGCGCTATCGCCAGCAAGGTCTCGCTGTTCTACGGACAGTCGTACGCCCTCGTCGACTTCCTGATCGAAACGTACGGCGAGCAGAAGTTCGCGGACCTCTTCGCCGCGTTTAGAGCGGGCGACACGACGGCGGGCGCGCTGGAGCAGGTATATGGATTCGACCAGGATGGCCTGGAGAACGAGTGGCGCGCCAGCGTGGGGCTGCCGCCGAGGTCCGTTCAGGCTCAGCCGACGGACGCGGAAAACGTCGCGCCCACCACGACGCCGGACCCCGATCTAGAACCCGTCGCGGACGACGACGGCGTGTCAGGACTTCTGATCGCCGTGATCGTCGCGCTAACCGCGGTCGTGGCGGGAGGGATCGTGCTGGCGGGCCTGCTGATCGTTCGAAGGGCCGGTTAGCGTTCCGACGTAGCTGTGCCGGCCCCTAGCGATGGGTTTTCGCGGCTGAGCGGGAGTTCCAGGCCGCCAAAGTAGCCCAGCCGGTATCCATAGACGGCAAACGTACTGCGCGCGGCATCGGCGGTGTAGTAGATGGTGCGCCCTTCGGTGATATACCGCTGAAGGCGATCGTAGTCCAGCAGCCAGACGTATTCGATCTCCGGCCTGTCATCGCATCTGGGATCGCAGGCGTGACCTTTATCGGATAGCTGGCTGATGGCGCTCTCGTCGCGCTCCAGCAGGCCGATCTCGAGCTCGTCCTTGAAGAGCATTGCGAGTTCGGGGTAGATGAAGCCGACGACGATGACGGCGGGGTCGCGAATCTCCCGCCGCTCCGTTGTAATCTCACGCACCTCCTCCGCGAAGTTGCGCTGGTTCTTGAGCGTGTCGATGTCGGAGAGCAACATCCCCTTGCCGATGCGCGCACTGGTGAACGTGGAGCTATCGATGCCGATCACATCGTCCGGAGACGTGATGTCTACGAAGCCGGAGACTACGATCGCCACTAAGGCGAATATCAGCACACCGCGGCTCATGTAGCGGGCCATCAGGAACAGGCCGAACGGGAACAGGGGCAGCAGGTAGGCGATCTCGTGCGGTAGGCGTGTGTACGAGGCCATGAGCAACACGATGGCGGAGACCCAGACCAGGACATGCGGATCGCGCACAAGATCGGAGGGGAGGCGTCGCAACCGCGGCAGCGACACCAAGAGCGCAAGGCCCAACGCGGACGCGCCAACGATGCCAAGGCCGTCTTTGCCGAGCCGCTTGATGAACTCTTCGAACTGCACTTCCTGGTCGTAGAAGTTCAAGAAGCTAATGCCGTACGTCAGGATCACGGGCAGAAACGCGACGAGAACCGTCGCGATGGTGGCCAGCGTCAGCGGCCGGACCTGCTCTCGACTCTTCGTCCGGAACAGCAGCAGCCAGAAGATCGGCAGCATGAACAGCGACGTGAGGCGGAAGCCCGCCGCGATGCCAAGGCTGACGCCGGCCACGCTGGGCGACTTGTATGTGAGGGCCAGATACGCACCGAGCAGGAACGTCAGCGCCCACATGTAGTCCATGGTCATGACGCTGTTGATCCAGAGGAGCGGCGCGAACGCGAAGCCAATCGTAAGCACTCCAGCGTTCGCAGTGTCGAGGCGTCGAGCCAGCCACGCGAACACGTAGACGCCGGCGAGAGAAATCGCCACCGTGCTCAGGTTCGTCGCGACCCAGCCGCCTTTGATGAAGAGCGCTGTGACAAACTCATGCAGTGGATAGCCGGGCAATCGCGACGGCAGATACTCGCCCTCTTCCCAGAGGTAGTCGGCTACGAGGGCGACGCGCCATGCGTCGGGGTCGGTACCGTAGCCGAGGTCGAGCCAGTATGCGCGTGAGGCGACATAGATGATCGCGAGGATGAGAAACGGGAGCGGCCGGGTGAAGTCGAGATCGACGAAGGCTGTGAAGATCCTCCCGGTCGTCGCGCGCAGGCTATGAGACCGGGGGGGAGCAACGACAGTCGCTTGCATGCTTAGTGAGGGAGGATGAGGCCGCTCTCAGGCGGCGGCCCTGACGCCTGACCGGTGGTTGACGTCGCGCCGCTCTGAGAGGGCGTAGCGTTCGGCGAGCCTGACACTGCCTGCTGGACGGCCTCGACGAGGCCAGCCTCGTCCACGGCCCCAGCGAACGCGGCCTGCTTATTGATCACGATGAACGGCACGGCACGAACGCCGAGCTGTTCGGCGAGGCGCGGAAACTCGCCGATCTCAGTTGCGGACGCTTCTATCTTTGCACTCGCCTGCGCCAGCCGGAAGGCGGCGCGAACGACGCCCGGGCAATGGGGACAAGTGGGCGTGACATAGACATCGATCGATGAAGCATCCTTCACCTTCTTGAGCTGTTTTGCCGTCTCCGGTGGAATTTCGATTTTATGCTTGGAGAGGTCGATGATCGTTTCGATGAAGTTCGGGAACTCGTTGCCGCCAGGAACGCCAAAGAAGCGCACCGGCCGGTTCGCGGGCCCGCGAAGGACGAACGCGGGTACCTTATCGACGCCAAGCTTCCGCGCCTCCTTCGCCTCGTCCGCGAACTCGTGCGATGTCAGGAGCACCTTCTCGCTGAGCGCGGACACCTCGTCGATGAGTTTGCCCGCCTCTTCACAGGTTGCGCACTCTTCTCGACCGGGCAGGAACAGCTTCGACGCGCGCTGCGTAAAGAAGTCGATCTTGACCTTCCCCGCCAGTTCCTGGCCGAAGCGGTCCTTGATGTATTCTTGCTCCTTTAGCGGAATCACGAGTCTCGTTCCTTCTCCAGTTCGTCCGACAACGCATCTTCTGGTAGCCCCTGCCAGGCGATGTAGATGCGCTGGACGACAGTCGCTAACGTGAGTACGGCCAAGATCCAGAGACCAATCCGGACTTGGTCAATCATAAGCACTACGGCGAGTAGGATCACCCTCACCGCTCTGGTAAAGAGGCCATCCTGCATGTTGAGGCCCTGTGACAGGGCATGCGCCCTGACGTAGCTCACCAGCAGCGAGCCAGCCAGCGCCGCGAAGCTGAGGATGGCCTCTTCGGTCTGGCCGCGCTCCACAAAGTAGAAACACAGGCCGCCAAGCAGGGCCGCCTCGGACATGCGGTCGAGCGTGGCATCGAACACGGCGCCGAACTTCGTCGCGCGGCCGGTCGCCCTCGCGAGTGCGCCGTCCAGCATGTCCATGGCACTGAACACGAGCATGACGACGCCGGCCCAGAGGAACTCGCCTCTCGCCGCGAGCACGGCAGCGCCTAGGTTGCCGGAGAACCCGATAATGCTGATGTGGTTAGGCGTAAGGCCCGTACGGGCGATTACGCCGATAATCGGGTCGACGATCTGCTTCGGCGCCCGGCGTGGGACCAATCGAAACGACCGCAGTCTGCCCATCATCAGCTCACCTGCGCAGGCCGCTCGCCTTCGGCGATGCGCCTCTCATGCAGCAGGCGCTCGTAATACGACAGCACTTGCTGGGACACGCGCGGCCAAGCATAAGCCTGCGCCCGCCTCCGCGCCTGGGCTGCCATCTTCTTGCGCTTCCCAGACGACGCGAGGACGTCGAGAAGTCCCTCGACGAGTCCCTCGACATCGGCCGGCAACACGAGGGCGCCTTCAACGTCGTGCGTGAGTACGGCCGCGTAGCCTTCGATGTTACTGGCGACGATCGGCACGCCAGCGGCCATCGCTTCGAGGAGCACGATGCCCTGGCTCTCAAAGCCAGTGGCGGGCGCACAGAAGACATCGGCAGCCTGATAATAGCGCGGCAGCTCATCGTCAGAAACGAAGCCGCAGAACTCGACGTCAGCCAACTTACGCGAGCGTGCCATGCGCTCGTATCGACCGAACTTGCCCGCGCCGACGATGATCAGGCGAACGTCCGGCAGTGCCGCCTTTACCTGGTGGTAGGCCCGCAGAAGATAGTCGAGGCCCTTTCGCTTTTCCGGCCTGCCAACGAACAAGATGTTAAGCTTGCCGTCCTGGTACTGCTTCAGCGGCTTCACCGCGGCGGAGAACCGCGCGATATCCACGCCGTTGGGGATGATGTTGTAGTAGCCGGGAAAGTACTCCTCAACGAAGCCCGAGGCAGCACTGGAGACCGCGATCTTGCCATCCAGGCGGCGGAACCACCGCTTCAGATGCCGTTTGCCCCAGCGATACAGGAAATACGATTTCTCGCGCGTGGCGTGGAAGGTGCCGACATTCACCGCTTCCGAATAGCGAAGGAAGTGGATGGAGAGCACCGGCATGAACGGCTCGTGGACATGGACGACGTCGAACGCCTCTTCCGCGAGGATTCTGCGAACAGCCGGCGCGAGTGTAAGCGATAGTGATATGCGCGCGAGCGATCCGCTGACAGGCAGCGTGAGCGGCCGCTTGCCAATCGTGATGACGTCCGGGTCATCGATGCGGCGAGAGGCTGGCGCGGCGATGCGGACATCGTGGCCCGCCTCTTTGAACTGGTCGCGAAGGTGCGCGCAGTGGCTGTTGACGCCACCGGGAACCGACCAATCATAGGGCGAGACGAGCGCGATCTTCATGACCGGACGCGGCGAAAGAAGCTGGAGATCGTCGGCAACCAGCCCATCTGGCGTGGTGTGACAAGGATCCCTCGCCACTGCTGGCGGATCACCGGGCCAAGCCCAAGCTGGAGCAGAGACGGATGGCTACCGCTCACAGCCGTGGTCTCACGACTCAAGATCGCAGCCCGAAGGTCCTGAGCGCTCGTCCCGGAGAACTGCGTGTGCGAGCTGCCGATGGCCTGCAGAAAGTGAGCGTCGCTTCCCCCTACCTCCGCGAAGTGGTAGCGCTCCTGATTTAGTCCGTGCGCTTTCTTCGATGTCACGCGCGCAGCGGGACTCACGGAACGCTCCATGCCATCGAAGGAGACACCTGCGACGTTTTGGCGAAGCACGCGTTCGATCGTGCGCTGGCCGACGCTGCGTGTAAGCCAGCTCATCGGATGAGGGATGATAGCCAAGCCGCCCTGCTGGTGAATCGCTTCCAACGTCGGCTCAAGCGGTCGCAGCCCTTCGATTGGCTCCTCTATATAGAGTGCCAGGAGGTGGCCCTCGAGCGTGGTGACCTCCTCACCAGGCACAACCTCGAATCTGTAGCTGCCTCGTGACCAGGCTTCGCGAGCCAACTCGGCTGTGCGTAGCTCATCATGCTCAGTGATGGCGATCACCGAAAGTCCGGTCTGTTCTTCGACATAGGCGAGAAGCTCCGGTATCTCCGCCATGCCGTCGCCGAGCGCAGTGTGGATGTGAAGATCGGCGCTGCCCATCGCGCCGCTATTGTACCGCACGCTCCTTGGCCGGCTGATCCTTCCAGATCGCCTCCAATACGGCCCACTGACCCGGGTCCGACCGCAGCAGTTCTTCAAAAATCGGGAGGAGGCGCTTCGTATTGGATCGCACGTCGGCTTCGAAGTCACCGGTACGAATGATTTCCACAGGCGGCTCGACGATGACCTTGAACCCGTAGCCGGGCAGGCGCCACGACTTGGCCGGGATGAGATCGGCTCCTGTCCGCATCGCGAAGTCCACCGCGCCTAGCGATATGCTCGCTTCTGCGCCGCAGAACTGCATTGGCACACCGGTGCCCGCGACATCGCGATCGATCAGGATGGCAACGAGACCACCGCTCTTGAGACGCCGGATGGTCTCCTTCAGGCCCGCATAGCCGATGGTGCGATAGACATGGCCCTGGCGCTCACGCAGCCAGAGGGTGAAATCGGAGAGCGCTTTCGGCTCCAGCGGTTCAACGAGTCCCATGATAGAGAAGCCTTTCGCCGCGAGCGGCTGGACCGCCATCTCCGGATTGCCGAAATGCGTTCCCACGAGCACGGCGCCGCGCCCAGAGTCCTTCGCATCGTGGAGGTACTCCTCGCCCTCAATCTCGAACCGCTGGTTATAGAAGCGCTCGACATCGAGGCGGCCAACGTGGATGAGGTCCGCGTAGTAGCGCCCGGCGTTGCGAAACACCTCGCGCGTAGCGCGTTGCACTTCATCTTCGCCAGCGTCCGGGCCAAGGAGACGCCGCATATTCGACGCGACGGCGTCTCTCATCTCTCGGCGCCAGCGATACGCGCCGTCGCCCGCAACCCTGGCTACGCCGTACAGAGCGCGCAGCGGAAGCCTGCCCAGCAGGAGGTAGGTAAGTCGAAACGCATAGTACTTCCACATGTCAGGAAGGCTATCGCTCTGACGCCAGTACGGGAACCGCCGCCGTCTGTCCCTCCTCCAGCCAGAGCGGGTGGAACAGCAACCACTGCTCCGGGTGAGCATGCATCATGCGCTCGAACGATTCCATGATGAGCTGCGTGAGGGCGACAACGTCCTGGTCCATGTTCCCGGTTGGCTCGTAACGCGTTCCATGGATGTCGATGACGGGCCTGATCAGTGTATCCCTCTCCGGGCCTCGGAAGGCAAGGGATGGCACGACGCGGGCGCCTGTGCTGAGCGCCATGCGGGCAGGGATGGCCGAGACGGTTGCCGGCCTGCCCAGGAAATCGACCCTGACGGTCTGTCCCGGCGGCTGAACGTCGATGAGGATAGCGAGGACCTCGCCGCGCTTGATCTTGTGATAGACGCTGGGGCCGATTTGGTCTCTTCGGATCACATTCATGCCCAGGTTCCTGCGCGAGCTGTGAACCAGCTCGTCCAGCCTGTCATCGCTGAAGGTATCGGCGATCGCGTTGATCGGGTAATCGTAGGCGGCCAGGGCGGCGGCGCCCAGGTCCCAACTGCCGAAGTGCAGCGTTGGCATGATGATCCCCCGGCCCGAGCCGACGGCCTCATCAAGCTCCGTCCACTGAGAGAAGACCAGGCGTTGGTGGACTTCCTGGCGCGTCATGGCGGGGAAGTGGATGAAGTCGATGACAAACTTACCGAAGTTGCGGAAGGCGCGGTGGGCCATGGCGTCGACTTCAGCTTCATCATCGGAGTTGAGGGCGACGGCCATATTCTGATTGAGACCACGGCGCTGACGAGAGAAGGGATAGTAGCAGACGTGGGCAACGGCCGCCGCGATCCGATAGCCGAGCCACAGTGGCAACGGGCTGGTGAGAAGAATCGTGAGACGAAACAGCCAGTAGACGACCACTGGTTAGGCCTCGCTGATGAAGGCCTCCACCATCTGCCGCGCCTCATCGTCCGTGTGCTGGATAGACGGCGACTTCATGAAGTAGGCGGATGGCGCTTCCAGCGGTCCGGAGATACCGCGGTCGAGGGCGAGCTTGCAACAACGGACAGCATCGATGACAACGCCTGCGGAGTTGGGACTGTCCCAGACCTCCATCTTGAGTTCGATATTCAGGGGAACGTCGCCAAAGGTAGTGCCCTCCATGCGGATGTAGGCCCACTTGCGGTCGTCCAACCAAGGCACGTGATCGCTCGGGCCAACGTGGACATCGCTGGCGGGCATTTCGTTATCGAGCTGCGAGGTGACCGCCTGTGTTTTGGAGATCTTCTTCGACGTGAGTCGATCGCGTTCCAGCATGTTGAGAAAGTCCGTGTTGCCGCCGAAGTTGAGCTGGTACGTGCGGTCCAGACGGACGCCCCGGTCCTGGAACAGACGGGTCATGACGCGATGCACGATAGTCGAACCGACCTGCGATTTGATGTCATCGCCGATGATCGGCAGGCCGCGCTCCTTGAACCGCTCAGCCCAGTAGGGTTCCTTGGCGATGAAGACGGGAATGCAGTTGATAAAGGCGCAGCCGGCCGCCAGCACCTGCTCGACGTACCACTTAGTGGCTTCCTCAGAGCCGACGGGCAGATAGCTGATTACAACATCCGTTTGCGTGTCCTTGAGAATCTTCACGATATCGTCCGTTGGGCCCGGCGCCTTGTGAACGACGTCCTCTAGGTACTTGCCGATGCCATCGTGGGTCATGCCGCGGCTGACCCGCACGCCTGTCTTGGGGACGTCGGCGAACTTGAAGGTGTTGTTCGGTTCGGCGTAGATCGCCTCAGAGATATCCTTCCCAACTTTGTTGACGTCGATGTCGATGGCGGCAACGAACTTCAGGTCGCGGACGTGGTAGCCGCCAAGGTTGACGTGCATGAGCCCCGGCACGTTGTGGTCATCTTCAGCTTCCCGGTAGTAGTGGACGCCCTGCACAAGTGATGAGGCGCAATTCCCCAGCCCGATGATGGCGACGTTGATCTTTCCCTTGCTCTTGGCTTTTGGCATGTGTACCTCCGTTGCCTGCTGGTTTGGCTTGTTGAAGAGTTCTTCTTCAGGCATGCTGAGCGCTTCGCTCACTGCTTCAATGAAGCGGCGGCTTGGCGGCTTCGCGCCGGACTTCACCTGGGACAGATAGGTCTCGCTGAACTGGTGCCCGCGCTTGCGGAGCTGTTCGAGGAGCCAGCGCTGCTTGTGCCCGCGCTCCTCCAGCACATCGAACAGTCTGATCTTGGCCACCCGTCTCCTCAGCGGTAAAGTTTTCGTTACCTATATAAGGGTACGGTGATGACGCGAAGGCGTCAAGGTAAAGTTTCCTTTGGTTAGGAGCTTCGCTGAGGAGAACAACATGGGGTGGCGCGTACGCCACCCCATGTGTGCGTTGCTTTTGTGCGGCTTCTAGCTCTTGCCGATGCGGTACATCTGCGTGCTGCAGACGGGGCAGGTGCCCTTGGTGGCAGGCTTTCCATTCTTCATGGTCACCTGCTCCGGGTTTTGCATTTCTCGCTTCGTTCGGCACTTCAGGCAATACGCTTCCATACTAGTTCTTCCTTCCTTTCGTCCAGTTGCGGCTGCCCCTCGCCGCTGTGTCTGGGTGGCCCTACAGTCCCAGATTCAATCAGCTTCCGTTGCCGTCCCTTCTGGCAACCTGCCCAGTATCTGGCTGTAGATACGGCTGGTAGCTATGATATCCTTTTTTGTGTGGATGTCAAGTGAATCTACGCTGATTCTGCGAAGGATTTTCTACAGCGCAGCGAACACTCGCTCAGGATGCCAGCGTCCAGCACCCCGGTATCGGAGGATGGCGAGGAACTCTCCTTCGTGCGAGTACGCCCTGCACGGTGTCTCAGTTTCGAGCTGATTCAGCTCCGGTCGCACGTGTTCCAGCACAAGCAAGCGTCCGCTCTGAGCGTCGCGCGTATGCTCCTCGCCGAGCAGCGCGGCATGCCACGACTCGAGCACACTGTCCGGCGCATGAAGCAAGCGCTCCCAATCACCAGCGGCCGCTGCTTTCTCGATCTGCTCAAGTGTGCACGTGGCAGCGACCGAGAACGGGCCACTGCGCGTGCGCGTCAGGCTCTGGAGATGAGCATGACAGCCGAGTAGCTCGCCAAGGTCATGGGCCAATGTGCGCACGTAGGCGCCGCGGCCTACCTCGAGGTCGATCTCCACAAGAGGCATCTCAACATCGAGCAGCTTGAGGCTGTAGATGCTGACGGTGCGATGGGCCCTGTGCACCGTCTTGCCGGCGCGGGCGTACTTGTACAGCGGCTGGCCCTTGTGTTTCAGGGCGCTGAACATGGGTGGTTGCTGTTGGATCTCGCCGACAAAGGACTGGAGGGCCCTCTGTAGCTGGTCGCGAGTCACGCCGCTGGGATCTCCCACTGCGGTGACCTCCCCTTCGCTGTCTTGAGAGTCAGTCGCCTCACCAAGACGGACGGTAGCTCGATAGGCCTTGGGAGCGCTGACGATGTGTTCGACCATGCGTGTCGCGGATCCGATGCAGACCGGAAGGACGCCGTCGGCGATCGGGTCAAGCGTGCCCGCATGACCCACCTTGCGGATGCCGGTCAGACGCCGGATAACGCGAACGACGCCAAACGAAGTCATTCCGCGGGGCTTGTTGACGTTGAGAATGCCCGTGGTCACGACGTAGAAGCGGAGTTGTTCCCCAACGCCTCGTCCAGCAAACTGTTGATCCTCGTCCCCTCTTCGATAGTCTCGTCGGCGAGGAAAGAGAGCTCCGGCGTACGACGGATGGTCAGCCGTTTGCCGAGTTGGCGCTGGATGAAATGGGCCGCCGCCGCCAGTGCCACGAACGTCGATGCCTTTTCCTCATCGCTGCCCAGGACGCTGACGTAGACTTTGGCGTTTCTCAGATCGGGCGAGACTTGGACTTCCAGAATGCTGACGAGACCGCCCATGCGCGGGTCCTTAACCTCACGACGGACGAGTTCCGCAATCTCCTCCCGCAGGAGGTCGTTGATCCGCTCAGTTCTGCGGGTCATTAGAAGCTAGTACAGGCGCGGGCGCTAATTGTCCCGCTCGCGGTGGTAAAACTCGATGACATCGCCCTGCTGGAATTCCGTGAAGTTCTCCAAGACAATGCCACACTCGAAGCCCGTTTGGACCTCTCGGACGTCTTCCTGGAAGCGGCGGAGGGTTGCAACCTTGCTGTCGATGATCTCCTCGCCGTCTCGCAGAACACGAGCCTGATCCCCACGGGTGACGACGCCGTCGCTGATGTAGCTACCCGCGACCTCCGGATGCCGCCGGACCATGAAGACCTCGCGCACTTCGGCGTGGCCGGTGACCACATCCTTGTACCTAGGCTCCAGCATGCCCTTGAGGGCGTTCTCAACGTCTTCGGTGATGTTGTAGATGATGGTGTAGTTGCGGAGGTCGACCTTCGCCTGCTCGATGAGACGCTCGGCGCCGGGCTCGGTGCCTGTCCCGAAGGCGATGATGATGCCACCCGAAGCGATGGCCAGGTTCGCATCGGACTCATTCACCGCGCCGGTGTCCGAGTGGATGATCTTTACGTTGACTTCTTCGTTGCTGAGCACCTCGAGCGACTGGCGAATCGGCTCAATGCTGCCCTGGACATCCGTTTTGAGGATTAGGTTGAGTTCCTTCATCTTGCCCGCGCTGATCTCTCCGAACAGCGTGTCCAGCGTCACGCGAGGCTGCGTGTGCATCGCGGCCGCTTCCTTCTCTCGTTGGAGTTGGACAACAATCCGGCGGGCTGTCTTGTCGTTGGCAACAGCGCGCATGAGGTCGCCGGCCTGCGGCACGCCCTGCAGTCCCAGGATGGCCGCCGGCTCGCCGGGACCCAACGACTTCAGCCGCTTGCCATCCTCGTTGAACATCGCCTTGATCCTGCCCCACGTCTCGCCGACGACGACGGTATCGCTAATGTTGAGCGTACCTGTCTGCACAAGCACGGTGGCCGTGGGTCCGCCCTTCGACCGATCCATGCCCGCCTCGATAACCGTGCCAATGGCCTCACGATCGGGGTTTGCCTTTAGCTCCAGGACCTCCGCGGCCACGAGGATGTTCTCGAGCAGTTCATCAGTGCCTTCCCCAGTCTTGGCCGAGACGGCGACGGCGATAACATCGCCTCCGTACTCTTCAATGTTGAGTCCCTGTTCCGCGAGTTGGCCCTTGACGCGATCCGTGTTCGCGTCCGGCAGATCGGTCTTTGTGATGGCGACAACGATGGGCACCCCAGCCGCCCGCGCGTGGTCGATCGCCTCGCGGGTTTGCGGCATGATGCCGTCATCCGCTGCGACGACGAGCACAGCGATGTCTGTGACGCGGGCGCCGCGAGCGCGCATGGCGGTGAAGGCTGCGTGGCCGGGCGTGTCCAGGAACGTGATCGGATGGCCGTTGACCATCACCTGGTAGGCGCCGATGTGTTGCGTAATCCCGCCCGCTTCGCCGGCGAGTACATCTGTCTTGCGAATAGTGTCCAGCAGGCTCGTTTTACCGTGGTCAACGTGGCCAAGGACGGTCACGATAGGAGGCCTCGGCTTGAGGACGGCTCCTTCTTCCTCCTCGATAACGAGTCCTGTTTCCTGTGCCTCGACGATCTCGTCAAGCTCTCCAACAGCTTCTTCTGGCTCGTATCCCAGGTCGTGGGCAACGATAGACGCCGTGTCGAAGTCGATGCTCTGGTTGATCGACGCCATGACGCCGTTCTTCATCAGCTCTTTAATCACATCGACAGGCGGGATCTCGAGGAGTTCGCCGAACTCCATGACGGTCAGGACGCGAGGGATTTGGACCTTCGGGGCCGCGTTTGGTTCTGTGCCGGCTTCGCTGGCGGGAGCGGGAGTGCTATCGGCTGGCATGGCTAATTCTCCACCGTCGCCGTCTCAGGCGCCAGTCTCTCTCCAAAAAGTCTCAGCTCAGCCCGCACATCCGGCGAGATCGCCGTCCGCAAGGCGCGAGCAAGCTTGTCCTTTGCAAGCGCGTCCTGCCAGCAGGATGGCTTGCCGCAGACGTATGCGCCGCGGCCATTGACCTTGCCACCGGGATCGATCTGCACGCTTCCATCCGGGGTCTTTACGACGCGCACGAAGTCGCGCTTGCCGCCTGTAGAGCGACAACCAACACACGTACGTTGCGGGATTCGCTTGGCCGTTGGCATCGGTGAGCTAGACGTCATCTAAGTATTCGTCCTCATCTTCCAGCACCACAACACGCTCACGCGCCGGCCGCTTGACCTTGGCTGGCGGTCCTTCTTGGCTGGGAGCCCGCTTGCCCTTGGCCCGGCTTCGTCCCTTACCTTCAGTCGCCTGCTCTTCGCGATCCGGCACGAGAATTTCCTCAGCGAAGCGAATCTTCGGCCCAGCCGGAGGGGCGGCAGACTTCTCCGCGACCGCCGGAACAGGCTCTTCGACAGGCGGCGCGGCCTCTTCTTCGACAACCTCCTCGACGACGGGTTCCTCCGAGGCCACCGCTTCCGGCTGCTCTTCCAGAGTCGGCGCCTCTTCGGCCGCCCCAGGCTGCGTAGGCGCCATTGTAGAGAGCGGGTCTGATGGGTCTGGCAGCTCGTCCATCACCTCTTCGTAGGCCGACTGGCTCTTGATATCGATGCGCCAGCCAGAAAGCTTCGCGGCGAGGCGCGCGTTCTGCCCTTCTTTGCCGATCGCCAGAGAGAGCTGCCGGTCCGGAACGACGACCATGGCCGTGTTCGTGTCTTCGTCCGTCTCAACATGCACGACTTGGGCAGGACTGAGTGCGTGCGCGACGAAGCGTCCCGGCTCTGGGTCCCAGAGGATGATGTCGATGCGCTCGCCGTTCAACTCGTTGACGATGTTCTGGATGCGTATGCCGCGGAGCCCCACGCAGGCGCCTACGGGGTCGACGCCTTCTTGCGTCGACCAGACGGCGACCTTGCTGCGGAAGCCGGCTTCGCGAGAGACCGCTTTGACCTCAACGACGCCCTTGAAGATCTCTGGAACCTCCATCTCGAAGAGCCTGCGGATCAGGTTCTTGTGGGTCCGCGATACGACAACTTGCGGCCCCTTGGCGGCTTTGTAGACCTCCAGGATGTAGAACTTCATGCGTTGGCCCGAGCGATAGTGTTCAATCCGCACCTGCTCCGAGCCGGGGAGAAGCGCCTCCGCTTTGCCAATGTCGACGATGACGTTGCGGCCCTCCATGCGCACCATCTCGCCGGAGACGATGTCGCCATCGCGGCCTTCGTACTCGTCGAACACGACCTCGCGTTCGGCCTCGCGCAGGCGCTGGAGGACGACCTGCTTGGCCGTCTGCGCGGCAACACGGCCGGAGTCCTTCGCTTCTACTACCTCAGTGTCGATCCCATCGCCAAGCTGCGCTTGAGCGTTCTGCTTGCGCGCCTCCTCAAGGAGAATCTGCGTTTCTTCGTCTTCGATCTCCTCGACGACGGTCATGCGCGTGAAGACGCGCGTCCCGCCTGTGGCTTCGTCGATCTTGACGACGACATCCTTGGTGGCGAGGTCGTCGCGCTTGTGGGCAGACGCCAACGCCGCCTCGACCGCCTCGAAGACTACTTCCTTGGGAAGGTTCTTCTCCGCGGCGAGCTGTGTGATTGCGGACAGAAATTCGTTCTTTGCCATATGCGTGGCCTCACACTGAGGAGATCTAGCTCCAACTAAAGAGAAAAGTGGGCAGAGCCCACTTCGTCAGAAGCTGCATGGTCAACCTAACTGTACCACTCCACCTGAGGGTCTGCAACTGAGAATGACTGGCGGTTGCGTAGCGGAAACCTGGGCTGAACGAGTCATCAGGCGGTCACTTCGGCCAGAGAATGTAAGAAGCTAGGAATGGAACGAACGAGATGATTAGAGCGAACACAAAGAACTGGTTGGGTCCGAAAAAGGGCTCATCGAGCTGGCTGGCGACGTATTCGCCATAGAATCCCAGTGCCAGAATGCCAGTGGCCAGGGCCAGTGAGAGAATAGCGAGAGGCTTGCGCACCTACCCACCATCTCTTGGGGCCGCCAGTTGGATTCGCATAACGCTGCATAATACCACGCCGCCTGGCCTTGCTAAGCGTTGGGATGTAAGATTCACCGCACTCATAGCGGCACGCATGGAAACGACCGGATAGGAGTCAGAGTATGACAACAACGACGATCAGCATCGAACAGCTGGCGGAGGCGAAGCAGCGCGGGGCAGCGTTCCTGCTGGGGCGCCAGCGCGATGAAGACGGCGCCGTGGGCGACCCCACGGGTGGGCTGGGTTCGTACTATAAGGCGCCCTGGGCGCTGGCGGCGGCAGGCCAAGCAGAGGCCGGCGCAAGGGTCGTAAGCTGGATCCGCGAGCACATGCTCGCAGTGAACGGTGACATCGATGGCGAGCCCGGCCGCGGCCCCAACTTCGCGCGGGCCTACGCTTACCCCAACGCCTGGATCATCTGCGGCGCGCAGAAGCTCGGCCAGTTCGACGTGGCCCACAAGGGCGCTGAGTTTCTCATGAAGCTTCAGCACTCAGAGACCGGCGGCTTCCAGACGCAGGTCGAGAAGCCAGACAGCGCACAGGACGTGATGTCCGCCTGCCAGGCAGGCAACGCCGCGATTTACACCGGACACCTGGACGTGGCGCGAGGCGTCGCGCGCTTCCTCGCCACGGTCTGGGAGGACCAGCCCGATCCCGAGCATGCGCTCTACTACGTGTACCGCCCGGGACGAGGGCTGATCACGGACGCTCCCGAAGACCGCGAGCGCAATTCCGTGGTCCGCGCCGGCGGAGAAAAGCAACGCTACTTCCAGATCGGCATCGCGGCCGCCTTCCTCACGAAGCTCTCGCTGGCAACGGGCGAGCCGCAACACCTCGACCTGGCCGGCAAGTACCTGGAGCTGGCATTCGCCTGCACGGACGGCATGTACGAAACCGCGCAGGTCGGCAAGGTGGGTTGGGGGGCTGCGCTGCTGTTCGGCGCGACGGGTGACGAACGCGTCCGCGAGCTAGCGATTCGCGTCGGCGGTGCGCTCCTGAAGCAGCAGAACGACGACGGCTCCTGGTTCAACACGGGTGGCTACTCGATCGACGCGGTGACGGACGAGGTGACGGCCGAGTTCGTCTCGCTCCTGGACGAGATGGTTCAGGGCTTGAGTTCTGCGTGAGTATTAGTTATGCGTTAGTTGCTACTTACGTAATCGTCTGCTAATATATGGCTGTGGAGCAGGCGCTACGAGCCATCGCTGAGCCGAACCGCCGGAAGATTCTACGCCTCGTGCAGGACGACGAACTGCGGGCGGGCGAAATCGCGTCGCACTTCGAGGTAACGCGTCCGGCGATTTCACAACACCTGCGCATCCTCAAGCACGCCGGCCTGGTAACGGAACGTCGCGAAGGGACGAAGCGGCTCTACCGCGCCCGCCTGGAGGGGCTGAAGGAACTGCGCGACTTCCTGAACGACTTCTGGGATGGACGCCTGCAACTCCTGGCCAACGCAGCGGAAACGAAAGAACGGAGGAAGCAGCATGACAACGGTTAGCGAAGACGCATTAGAAGTAGAGGTCCGCATCGCCGCCCGCCCGAGCACTGTGTTCTCGCTCCTGGACAATGCGGACGGCATGGCGCAATGGTTTGGCTCCAGCGTCGAGATGGACGCGAAGCCGGGAGGCAGACTGCGCGTCGACATCAACGGGCGCGACATCGCCAAGGGAGAGATCGTCGAGATGGTGCCCCCGGAGTGGATCGTGTTCACGTTCGGCTGGGAGAGCGAAGGTCACGCCGTACCGCCGGGATCCAGCACGGTCGAGATTACGCTGTCCGCGGACGGAGACAGCACAATCGTCCGCTTGCGGCACAGCGGCCTCCCAGTCGACCAGGCAGCCTCGCACAAAGATGGCTGGGACCACTACCTGCCGCGGCTCCTGGAGCTTGCCGAAGGTCGCGACCCCGGCAATGACCCCTGGGCCGAAGGCGACATGTAGGAAGGACTGCTGACATGATTAACGGGCTGCGACTGGCCACAATCTGGAGCGAGGACCTGAATAACCTGCTCCCGTTCTACCGAGACACATTGGGGCTGAAGGTCGGCATCGAGGCCGAAGGGTTCGTCGCCTTCGGCGACATCGACACGCCCGCCCTGGCGTTGGGGACCCACAGCGATCTGCACGGCGCCACGAAGGAGCCAGCGCGTCACATGGTAGCCCTGGATACCGACGATCTGGACGCCGAGTACAAACGTCTCAAGGCGGCGGGCGTCGAGTTCATCGAGTCGCCGACCGAAACACCGGATCAAGGGCCACGCATCGCAACGCTGAAGGACCCAGAGGGCAACCTGGTGCAGCTCTTCTCGGCTCAGAACTAGCTCTCACTCGCTGTAGTACAGAGAAGGGACCCACGTGGGTCCCTTCTGGTTCTTCATAGGCATTTCCTTGCCTCTTGGTGGGGACATTGCGACGGACATTCTCCAGGACATTTTGCCAGCGTCTCACTTGCCATATATAACTACTAAGGCGATAATTAGATAGCACTTCAGCACATATTATCGACTAACCTTGGGGACAAACTGCTGGACAAATCTGCGGACTTCGTAAGGAGGAACTGAGTTGCCACGCTGGGAAGTGAAATTTGACCTGCACATTGCATTCGACGATCCAGGTCTAGTGAAGCTCATATCAGAAGCGTCTGCACTGGCACGGGTTATCCATGGCATCCCAATACCTCCGACTGTGCGATCCGAACTAGACCGGCTCAACATCCACCGAGCAGTTAGAGGGACGACAGGAATCGAAGGTTCTGACCTCACAGAGAGCGAAGTTGACAACGTCCTTTTTGCAGAACCGGGCGAGCAAGTACTGCCGGATTCCCGACAACGAGAAGAACAAGAGATCCGTAATGCCTACGCTGTGTTTTCGCTGGTGGCTCAAACCTTGGACGCCGATCCAGCCCGTCCTATAACAGAAGAATCAATATGTGAAATTCACCGCCTGACAACCCAGGACATCGACTACCCGAATAATGTTCCGGGCGAGTATCGGAGTCATGCGGTCCACGCGGGCGACTATTCAGCACCTCCGACGGGCGAAGACGTCCGGCGCCTAATGGGAGAGTTCATCGATTGGCTCAACCAACCAGGTTCCAGCGAGTGGCCGGACGTGGTTCGCGCTATCGCCGCCCATTTCTATCTAATCAGCATTCACCCGTTCGGGGATGGCAATGGGCGCACGGCAAGGGCAGTAGAGAGCTATCTTCTGTACCAGGCAGGGATCAATGCCTGCGGCTTCTACTCGCTCTCGAACTACTACTACAACCGCCGACAGGACTATGAGGCGATGTTAGACCACATTCGATTCGCGTCAGGCGCAGACCTCACGCCATTCGTCAAGTTCGCAGCGAGCGGCTTAGTTGCGGAACTAGCGGCAGTGCACGACGAAGTTCTCCGACAGATCACCAAGATCGCGTATCGCGACTACGCTCTTCAGTATTTGATGATGGCTGGCAAGATCGGGACTAAGGCGGGGAGTAGGATGTCTGAACTCATTCGGGCTCTTGTAGGATACGGAGAGTTAGAACTTGACAGCCCACACATCCGCAACGCCTATGCAGGTTTTTCGAGAAAGACGCTCACGCGCGACTTGAACTACTTGGTGAAGGAAGAGCTAATTGTCAGGAAGGGTCCTCGCGTACGTGCGAACTTGGCAATCATGGAGCCATTCAAGATTTCGGTACCTGGCGAGTCGAATCCTGGCAGCCCTGGTTAGTCGCGTCCCGCCTTTACCAGGTCTGCACGTGCTTGCCGAGGGCGGCTTTCATCTCCGCATCGATAGCGTCGAGGGCTACTTGCGACTTCGCCTCGAAGCGCACGGTGAGGTTCGGCCCCGTGTTGGAGGCGCGAACGAGCGCCCAGCCGTCCGGGAACGTCGCGCGGATGCCATCGATCTCGTTAGCCTCGTGGCGCTGGCGCAGCTCCGCCGCGACGGCGTCGACGACGTCCCACTTGCGCGCGTCCTCGCATGGCACGCGCAGCTCCGGGCTGGTGTACCAGCGTGGGATGCCATCGAAATGCGCCGACAGCGGTTTGTCAGTCGTCGAGAGGTAAGTGAGTAGCTTGCAGGCGGCGTAGACGCCGTCGTCGCTGTAGTAGTTTTCGCCGAAGAAGATGTGGCCTGAGGCTTCGCCGGCCAGGGGCGCCTGCTCCTCTCGCATCTTCAGCTTGATGAACGAGTGGCCCGTCTTCCAGACAATCGCCTCGCCGCCGTGCTCCTGTATGTCATCCATCACGGGCTGGGACGTCTTGACGTCCATGATCACCTTCGCGCCCGGCTGCTCCGCGAGGAGCGCGCGAGCGAGCAGCATGAGGATGTAGTCGGCCTCGTGGCGTTCGCCAAGCTCGTCGATCACTCCCAGGCGGTCGCCGTCGCCATCGAAGGCGAGACCGAGGTCGGCGCCCTCTTCTACGACCTTCTTCTGCAGGTCAACGACGTTCTCCGGCATCTGCGGATCGGGCGGGTGGTTGGGAAACGAACTGTCCAGCTCCGTGTAGAGTTCAATCACCTCGCAGCCGACGGCGCGCAGAAGCTCGGGGGCGAAGAGGCCGGCGACGCCGTTTCCCGTGTCGACGACGACACGAAACGGGCGCGTGATCTTCGTGGCCTGCTGCACGTGCGCGTAGTACTCCGGCTTGATTTCGCGAGGCTGGATGCTGCCTTCGCCGGTGCGAAATTTGCCCGCCTCCATCAGCTTCCTGACTTCCTGGATCTCGTCGCCGGCGATGGGATGATTGCCCTCGCCGACGAGCTTGAAGCCGTTTTCGTCTGGCGGGTTGTGGCTGCCCGTGACGTTGATGCCGCCGGGCAGCCCCCAACTCGCAACGGCGTAGTAGAGGGCCGGCGACGTGCTCATGTCGGCGTCGTACACGGTCGCGCCGGTGGATACGAGCCCGCGCATGAGCGCACCCTTCAACTCGTCGCCGGAGGCGCGGTTGTCCCGGCCGACAACGATGCGCGTTTCGCCAGCCTGACCGACGTACGTACCGAACGCCTTTCCGAGCAGTTCCGCAAACTCCGCCGTGAGGCTCGGGCCAACCTTGCCGCGAATGTCGTAGGCGCGAAACGCGCCGGCGTCGATTGCCATCGATGCTCCTCCGCGTGTTAACTAGGATTTGAGGCGATTATACTAACGACCGGAGTCATGGCACAGAACGAACGCATCGGATTCATCGGGTTGGGCATCATGGGCCGGCCAATGGCTCGCAATCTGCTTTCAGCAGATTACAAGCTTACGGTCTGGAATCGCAGCCGGCCGGGTATCGACGCGCTCGTAGAGGCGGGCACGCAGGAGGGCGATTCCCCGCGGGAGGTCGCAGAGCGCGCCGACATCGTGATCACGATGGTGGGCGACGCGCCGGACGTGGAAGAGGTGGCGCTCGGCGATGCGGGCATCATCCACGGAGCGCACGACGGCCTCGTGCACGTCGATATGACGACGCAGTCGCCGTCCGTGACGCGCGTGATCGCCGAGCGCTACGCGGAGGCCGGCATCGAGCTGATCGACGCGCCCGTGAGCGGTGGGGAGCAGGGCGCGGTCGACGGGACGCTCTCGATCATGGCCGGCGGCAAGCGCGACGTGTTCGAACGCTGCCAGGGCGTGTTCGACGCGATGGGCAAGACAATTGTGTACTGCGGGCCGAGCGGGTCCGGCCAGGTCGTCAAGCTCTGCAACCAGGTGGTGGTCGGGCTGAACAACCTCGCCATGAGCGAGGCGCTGGTACTGGCCGCAAAGGCGGGTGTACCGACCGGGACGATGATCGAAGCCGTGCGCGCGGGGGCGGGCTCATCGTGGGCGCTGCAGAACCTGGCGCCGCGGATACTGGCCGGCGACTTCGCGCCGGGCTTCAAGATCGCGCATCAGCAGAAAGACCTGCGGCTGGCGTTAGAGCTGGCCGATCAAGGCCACACACCCCTGCCAGGCACGGCACTCGTGCACCAGCTCTTCTCAGCGCTGGAGGCGGACGGCATGAGCGAGGAGGGCACGCAGGCGTTGGTGAAGGCGCTGGAGAAGCTCTCAGGCGCTTCGGTCAGCGAGTAGGCCCCTACGCGGACACTCGGAACGGGCCCGGAAGCTCCCGCAGTGAAAATCGGAGCTTCGAAGCGGGTCTGCTGCGCGCCCGCACTGTGATATCCTGCCGAGGTGAGCGAGCAAACGACCACTGTGGAGACGCCGGCGCGACTAGACGCACCGGATGCAGATGACGCGCCGAGCGGCATCCGGCTGCGCCGGGACGCCTGGTTCTTCTTGATCGCGGCGGGTGTACTCGCGCTGGACCAAATCACCAAGGCGATCATCCGCGCCTGGCTTGAGCCGGGGGAGGCGTGGCCCGACCACGACATGTTCCTGAACATCGTCAACGTCAGCAACAGCGGCGCGGCGTTCGGCATCCTGCAGGGACAGACGCTCTTCCTGGTGATCACGTCGCTTGTTGGCGTGGCCGCGATCGCCCTCTACTACGTCTTCCCGCCGCTGGAACACGGGCTGCTGCGAGCCGCGCTGGCGCTGCAACTCGGCGGAGCGGCGGGCAACATGATCGACCGCGTACGGTCGGGCGAAGTCACCGACTTCATTAACTTCAGCTTCTGGCCGGCCTTCAACGTCGCGGACTCCTCGATTTTCATCGGCGTCGTCACGATCATCGCGTTCTTCCTGTTCATCGAATCGAACCGGGCACCGCAGCCGTCCGACGAGACCGGTGGGTGACGAGCACGAGCTGCGCGCCGATAGGAGCGGCGAGCGGCTGGACGTGTTTGTGGCGCGCTCCATCCCCGAGCTGACGCGCTCCCGCGCAAGCAAGCTGATCGACGAAGGCCTCGTCAGCGTCGATGGCCGGCAGACGAGCAAGGTGAGCACAAGACTCGACGCGGGCCAACGCGTAGACGTCACAATACCGCCGCCCAAGCCCACGAAGATCGAGCCAGAGGCGATGCCGCTCAGGATCGTCTACGAAGACGGCGACCTGCTGGTTGTCGACAAGCCCGCCGGCCTGGCCGTGCATCCATCGCCGGGCCACACCAGCCACACGCTGGTCAACGGCGTACTAGCGCACTGCGACGACCTCTCGGGTATTGGCGGAGAGAAGCGCCCGGGCATCGTGCACCGGCTGGACAAAGATACCTCCGGGCTGATTATTGTGGCGAAGAACGATGCGGCTCACGTCTCGCTGGCGGGACAGCTCAAGGAGCGAAAGGTAGAGAAGACGTACGTCGCGCTGGTGGAGGGCAACGTCACGCCGCCGGAGGGCAGGATCGAAGCGCCAATCGGGCGCGACGCCAAGCACCGCAAACGCATGGCAGCCGTCGAGCACGGGCGCGACGCACGAACGACATACCGCGTGCTGCGCGAGGTCGGCAAGCGCACACTGCTGGAAGTCCAGCCGCACACGGGCCGTACGCACCAGATCAGAGTGCACCTGGCATCGATCGGCCATCCGATCACGGGCGACGCTCTGTATGGACGGCGCGGCGACGCACCCGTAGCTCGCCAGTTCCTCCACGCGCAGCGATTGGCGTTCCAACATCCGCGCACGGGCGAGCGGCTAGAGCTAGAGGCGCCATTGGCGGAAGACCTCCAGCAAGCGCTCATGGAGCTGGAGCGCAGTTGAAGGCGCTCGCTTCCTCTGTTACAATCTGGCCCAACTAGGTAACGTACCGGCGGTGAGACCGGCAGGGAGGTCGGCTGTGGAGATCTTTATCACGCTCGCGTTGGTCCTGGGGATATTCATTGTGCCCGGCTTGATCAACTACTACGTCAACCGCTACTACACGCCGCCAGGAACGTCCAGCGCGCCCACATCGGAGTTGGTGACCGCCAGCCTAACGCTGACCTTCGCCTTCCTCGTGCTGGATATAGCGGCAGTGCTGCTCATCTCGCTTGGATGGGACGACCTCAAGGACGAGATCGCGGATTTCGTGCAGATGGGCCTGCTCGACTTCGCGCGCGACCGCCCGATCGCACTGACGGGGGTGCTCTCCGCCTTGTCCGTGTCCTATATGGCGATCCTCGGGCTGCTCGGCGTGCTGCGCGTGCCCAGCCGCTGGATCCGCTAGCCGAAGGCCCTCTCGCACATCGCCTCAGCGTAGGCCAGCATAGCAACCGCCGTCACCGACATCAGCCCTCGCGCTGCCAGGGCAGCCGCAGCCTAGCCGCCGGTCTCCGCCGCGGCGACGCGCAGCATCGCTTCGAGGCTACGCTCGACATCGTTTTGCGTGGTTGCCCACGACGAAACGTTGATGCGCATCGCACACCGGCCCTGCCAGGTCGTTCCGCGTTCCGCCGCACCAACACGTGCCGTCCGCCTGGATGCCCGCTATGACACGATCCGTCGTTTCCTCATCGCCGAACGACACGAGTACTTGGTTGAGCACTACATCGTTAAGGACAGCATAGCCCGCAGACTGAACGCCTTCCGCGAAGCGTGCAGCAAAGCGACACGTTCTCTCGATGAGGTCGGCAAGGCCGGTGCGTCCCAGCGACCGAAGCGCCGCCCACACTTCGATGCCACGGGCGCGGCGCGAGAGTTCCGGCGTATACTCTGACGGCTCGCGCTGGCCGCCGAATGGCAGATACGCCGCGCTGAGTGCCATGGCCCCGCGAAGGTGCTCTGGGTCGCGCACAAAGGCCAGCCCGCTGTCGTACGGCACATTAAGCCACTTGTGCGCGTCCGTGGCCCACGAATCGGCGTCTGCTACGCCCGCAACGAGGTGGGCTCGCTCTGGCGCCGCGGCCGCCCACATGCCAATCGCGCCATCCACATGCACCCAGGCACCCGCGCTTCGGGCCGCGGCGCAGATCTCTACGGCCGGGTCCATTGCGCCCGTATTGATGTTGCCGGATTGCATGCAGATGATCGTAGGGCCGGAGATCGCAGGCAGCGCCTCCGCCCGCATCCTCCCTTGCCCGTCGACCGGCACGACCACCACCCGATTTCTACCGAAGCCGAGCATGCCCAACGCCTTTCGGAGGGTAGGATGTGCCTCCTCGCCCACTATCACGGTCACAGGCGGCGCACTGAACAGGCCATCGGATTCCACATCCCAGCCCGCCTGCTCCAGCACGGCGTGTCGGGCCGCGGCCAGTGCCGTGAAGTTGGCCATCGTAGCGCCGGTTACGAAGGCACCACCACAGGAGGACGGCAAGTCCAGAACATCAACAAGCCAACGTAGAGCGGTCTCTTCCAGAGCAGCGCTGACGGGCGACGCAGCCACGAGCGCGGCGTTCTGATCCCATGCGCTTCCCAGCCAGTTCGCCGCAAGGGCAACAGGGAGCGACCCACTTATCACGAAGCCGAAGAAGCGTCCTCCCGCCGACGCGAGCGTGGCCGGCGATCCTACTTCGTCAAGGAGCGCAAGCACGTCCGCGGGATCAGTTGGTTTCTCCGGTATCGCTCCTCCCAACTCTGAAAGTCTCTCCAGCGCTTCCAGGGACGGAGCAACGCTGCGCGTCTCCAAATCCTCCAAGTACCGGGCTCCTCGCGTCGCCGCGTCACGCAGGATACTATTCATGTCCTACTCCTTCTCGAGGGCATCCACACGCCCGGTCCGTCCAACTGAAACCTCCCTGAGCCGGACCTCGCGGAGGAGGCCGGGGACCGCCTTGTAATCGAGCCGTCGAAGGGGAGGCATGCGGGAATGATAGCAACCGCCGTCACCGACGCCGGCGCTCGCACTGGTACAATGGCCCAGATATGACCGTCCGCGTTCGCTTCGCGCCCAGCCCCACCGGCCTGCCGCACGTCGGCGGAGCGCGCACCGCGCTGTTCAACTGGCTGCTTGCCCGCAGCACTGGCGGCCAGTTCATCCTGCGCATCGAGGACACGGACCAAGCGCGGCTTGTGCCGGAAGCCGTCGGCGCGATCGAGGAGAGCCTGCGCTGGCTCGGCCTCGACTGGGACGAGGGGCCAGATATCGGTGGCCCGTACGGGCCCTACACACAATCGGAACGGCTGGAGCACTACCAGACTTACGCCCGTCAGCTCGTCGCAGACGACACGGCTTACGAGTGCTTCTGCTCGCCAGAGCGGCTGGCCGACTTGCGAACAGAACAGCAGAAGAACAAGCAACCGCCGCGATACGACCGTAACTGCCGCGACCTGGAGAAGCGCGCGGAGCAGCAGGCCCTAGGAGGCGGTGCCGTCGTGCGGTTCAAGACGCCGGATGACGGCACGACATCGTTCACGGACGCGGTTCGTGGCGACGTCTCATTCGAGAATTCAACGATCGACGACTTCGTGATCCTGAAATCGGACGGCTTCCCTACGGCGCACCTGGCGCACGTCACGGACGACCACCTGATGGAGATCAGCCACGTCATGCGCGGCGAGGAGTGGGTCTCCAGCACGCCGCGGCAGATCTTGCTGTACCAGGCGTTGGGCTGGGAGCCGCCGACGTTCGTGCACATGTCGGTGATCCTGGGGCCGGATAAGGCGAAGCTCAGCAAACGCCATGGCGCGCTGTCCGTCCTGCAGTACCGGGACGACGGCTACCTGCCCGAGGCGATGTTCAACTTCCTCGGGCTGATCGGCTGGTCGCTGGACGACCACACGGTGATCATCTCCCGAGATGAGTTCGTCGAACACTTCACGCTGGACCGGATGGGGAAGAACCCGGCCGTTTTCGACGCTGAAAAGCTGACCTGGATGAACGGCGTCTACCTACGCGATCTGCCTGAGGAACGGCTGTCCGACCTCATCGCCGAACGCCTGGAGACCGACCTCCCGGAATCGGCGCCGCGACCGGTCGACGACAAGACGGTACGCGCGCTGGTGCCGCTTGTCCGCGAGCGAATCAAACGCCTGGACGAAATCGCTGAGATGGTGGAGGGCTTCTTCACGGACGAGCTGCCTTACGCTGCGGCCGACCTGCTCGGTAAGCGGCTGAAGAAGACACCGGACGTTGCGGAAAAGGCGCTGCGTCTGGCTAACGAGCGCTTTGGTGCGATCGAGAGCTGGCAGCACGAGGCAATCGAACAGGCCGCGCGAACGCTGGCTGAAGACCTAGAGATGAGGCCCGGTGACCTGTTCATGGTGCTGCGCGTCGCCTGCACGGGCCGGGCCGTCTCGCCGCCGTTGTTCGAGAGCATGGAGATACTCGGCAAGGAGCGCTGCCTGCAACGGACCGAGCGAGCGCTCCTACGGTTTTAGGGATAGAAAAGCGGCGCCGCTTCCGATAGACTAGGAGAGTAGGGACGCCATATGCCAGACGACAAGATCAAACGCGAAATCGAGGACATCCTCAACAAGCTCGATAACTTCGTGCCGGAGGAGAGCGCCACGGAGAAGGCGCGTCGCCGCTCAACGGGCGCGGTCGCCTCGGTGCTGCGCGTGATTCTTGCGCCGTTCGCCCGCATCTCGATCCAGCAGGTGATGCTCGCGGCCCTCGTGATCATGGTCGTTGGATTCCTAGCGATGCGGGTCCACCCGCTCTATGGCCGCTACGTCTTGATCGCGGGCGTGATCCTCTTCCTGACATCGTTCGCGCTCTCCTTCTTCAGTCGCTCAAGCGATCCGCCACAGTCCTCCAGCGAGAAGCGCTGGCGCGGCGAGCCCATCGATCTAGATGAGCCGAGCCTGCCAAACAGGATCAAGGCCTGGCTGAAGTCACTCCGCCGCCCTCGCTACTGACCCGGAGCCCTGATCTGAACCTTTTCCAGCGTCCCGCCCTCTACCTCATCGCGCTGTTCAGCCTGGTGCTCTTCGCTTGCGGAGGCGGGAACGAGGCGCCCGAACCGACAGCAACGCTCACTCCCGTCCCATCTCCAACGGCGGTCGACCTCGGACCGCCACAGCCAGAGGTCGCGCGCATCGTGGAACACATCCGCGTGCTCTCCAGCGAGATCGGCACGCGCGTCGCTGGCTCGCCACAGGAGGACGCGGCGGCCACGTACGCGAGCGACCAGTTCTTGGCGTGGGGCTACGAAGTGGAGGTACAGGACTTTCAGGCCGAGGGCGCGGACCTTCAGCGTCACGCGACACTCACCGTTGAGGGACCCGAGGGCGTCGAGTTCATCGTCGCGGCCTTATTCGGCAGCGGTTCCGGCGAGGCGCGGGGGCGGCTAGTCGACGCGGGAACGGGCCAGCCGGAGGACTTTCCCGCGGACGCAAGCAACGCGATCGTCCTGATCCAACGCGACGACGTGCCGTTTCTGGACATGACCAATCGAGCGCTTGAAGCGGGCGCCGCAGGCGTACTGATCGTGAACAAGGAGCCAGGGAGATTCCCTGGTGTGCTGGAGCCGGCGGTCGATATCGTAGCGGCAGGCATCAGTCCAGCGGACGGCGCAGTACTGCGCGACCTGCTAGTGAATGGCGATGTGCAGGTGACGCTGAACGTACGCGAGCGTGTCGCGGCGCACAACGTCTTCGCGCGCCCAGCCTCGGGAACCTGCCGGACGCTGAGCGGCGGCCATTACGACTCCGTGCCGTGGTCGCCGGGCGCCAACGACAACGCATCAGGCTCGGCGATCGTGCTAGAGCTAGCGCGAGCGGCAGCATCAGCGGGCCTCACTGATCACTGCTTCGTGCTGTGGGGAGGCGAAGAGGGCGGACTCCAGGGGAGCAGGTTTTTCGTGTCCGAGCTGACCGACAGCGAGATCGAGCTGCTCGAAGGCGTGTTCAACTACGACGCAGCGGCAGGTCCCGGCGGCCCGCAGCTAATCGGCGCGACATCCCTGGCCAACCAGGCGAACTCGCTGGCCGGCGAGTTGGGCCTGGACGCCACCATCACTGTGCTTCCGGAGAACATCGGTAGCGACCACGCCGCCTTCCTTGATGCTGGCATCGCCGCGCTGATGCTGACGGCAGCCGACACGGGCACGCTGCACGCGCCCGACGACACGTTCGAGAGCCTCGTCCAAACGTCGCTGCAGCCGATCGCCGACCTGGGCTTCGCCCTCCTCCAAGAGATCAGCTCGCCGTAGACTTGCCGCTCCAGCAGGGATGGGTTACTATGCGGCCCGACCCCACAGCGGAGGTGCTGGTGCGCTCCCTTTTGACACGCCAACTGATCTTCACGCTCCTCGCGGTGATGCTATTGTCGTTCGCCTGCGGGGGTGGCGGAGACGATCCCGCGCCGTCCGACCTCGATTCCATCCCGACGGCGACGCCGCCGGCAGAGTTGCCTGACCCGCTGATCGTCGCACAAAGCGAGGTACCGATTAGCGGCGCGACCTACACGGTTCAGGCCGGAGACACGCTCTCCGGAATCGCGGACCAGTTCGGTACGACAGTCGATGCGATCGTTGAGGCTAACGACCTCACGGACGCTACGAGCATCGATGTCGGCCAGATCATCATCATTCCCGGCGTCAGCGACGACGGCACGCCGGTGCCGGGCGCGACAGGGGAACCAACGGACGAGCCGCAAGAGACCGATACGCCTGAGCCGGCGGAAGAACCGGAGCCCACGGACCCCGAGCCAACTGACACCGCTGAGCCGCTTGATGAAGAGCCCCCGCCGGCCTGCGAAGGCAACGTGCATATCGTCCAGGTAGGCGAGTTCCCCGCTAACATCGCTCCGCTCTACGATCTCACCATTGAGGAGCTGATGGCCGCGAACCCAGGCGTCGACCCAACGACGCTTCAGATTGGCGACTGCCTGAACCTTCCTTAGCCGTCGGAAGAGCCTTAGACTAGCGGCTCGCCTCCCAGGGGTCCCAAGCCGGTCCGCCGCCTTCAAGCTTCGACGGATCGCCGAAGACCTTTCCCGCTTCCGCGTCCGCCATGAGATCTCGATCGAGAACGGCGCTCGCGCAGCCCACGCCACCACGCATGCTGCCCACGATCCCGTGTCCGAACATGGTGCTTGCGCCAGCCAGGTACAACCCTTCGATCTCCGTCTTCGGGGCAGGGCGCATCGGGCCCACCTGGTCTGTCGCCATCTCAATTCCATACGACGTGCCCGCAGTCGACAACGTGTACTTCTCCTGCGTGATCGGGCTGGCCGCTTCCTTCCAGATGATGTGCTCTTTGATGCCAGGGATCGCCCGCTCCACACCGTCCACGAGTGTTTCCATGACCTGATCCTTGAAGGAACGGTACTCCGGGTTTCCGTGGTAGCGTTCGCCGGCGGCTGGTCCGTCTTCGACAGCCCACAGACGATGGTCAGGCGGCACCCACATCATGACCTCCATGCTCGTGTATCCTTTGGCGGCGATAGCCTCCGTATCGGGGTCCTTCACCGATGCCATGGTGATGAACAGACCAAGATCCGTTGGCATGCGACCTTCGTCGCAGTCCTTGTACATACCCTCGATGTCGTATGAATCGTAGAACCAGACGTTGGAGTTCGGCAGACTGTCCCGGAGATCAGTATCGAGCCCCAAGTAGACGCAGAAGATCGGCAACGCCATGCGATACTCGTTGACCTTAGCGACGGTCTCAGGGGAGAAATGCTCCTCGCTTACCAGCTCCGTAACGGTTCGTTTCAGGTCCGCGTTGGAGATGACCACCGGCGCCCGGAACTCCTCACCGGTCGTCAGGCGCACGCCGCAGGCGCGGCCGTCTTCCACGAGAATACGCTCCGTTTTCGCTCGCGTCCGTACTTCGCCGCCGTTGGAGCGGATGACATCTACCAAGTGAGCCGGCAATACTTGCCCGCCTCCCTTGGGATAGAACGCGCCCTTCATGTAGTGATCGATGAAGCCGGCCTGCAAGATCACAGGCGCGCGCGATGGTGGCACGGCATACGCACCGGATTCGCCGGCTAGCACCGCACGCACCTTCTGGCCGAGCCCGCACTCATCGAAGAGTTCGCTCAAGGGACGCAACGCCCACTGCATGAGGTCGGGAGCTTTCTGCTCGAGCACGTCCAGGCAGCGATGCAGGCCCGTTTCTTCGTCGGGAAACGCGGCGATCAGGCGTTCGCGGTAACGGTCCCACCCCTTCGGCACGCGAAAGGTGAAGTCGGGAAACATCAGCGTGTCGAAGCCGTCCGGGTCCAACTCCAGAAACTCGATCTTGCCCTCGAGCCCAACACCCCGAAGGATGGTGGGAATCGTTCCTTTCGGGCCGCAGTCCCCTATGTAGTGCACGCCCACGTCGAATTCGAACGACTGTTCGCCGTGAAGCGCCTTGCGCCTGAAGACGTGCGCGTTCCCGCCGGCGACGTAGTGTTGCTCCAATACAAGCGTGCGCCGGCCATTCGTAGCTAGGTACGCCGCAGCCGTGAGCCCGCCCAGGCCAGAGCCGACGACGATTACGTCAAAATCGGAATCAGTCATACGTGAACCTCCATATCACAGAGGGTACGAACCAACCGCTCTCGAAATCCAGAGCCATGTGGCCCTCACACGCGCTTCCTTCCGGTAGCCATGCGCCTGCCACAAACCGATACAATGTACGCGCATGGCGACCGATCCGGGTCGGAAGCAGGAGTACGAGCGGGCGTATCAGGCCTGGCAGCAGCAGCTTGCCGGCCTGCATCGCGTGGTACTGGAAGGTGAGTCGCTAGAGCCGCCGAAGATGAAGGGGCTGCTCAACCGCGAAGCGCGGGCGAAGGAGCGCTACGACACGGCGCGAGAAGCGCTCCTGGGGCTCGATATCGCCCATGGCGATGATCCATTCAACCTGTAGGGCATGTCACATACCAGACGACCGATCGTGGCAGAAACTACAGATAGCATCAGGCAGACAACAGGAGCGAGCGTGGCAACAGAGACAATAGCGAGACCACCGGCGGAGACGGTAACGACCCCGCCAACGGAGACCGTTGCCGCACCGCCAACGGGCCCCCGTGGCGTCCTGCCCGGCGTCGCGCGTTACGGCAAGTCGTTCGGCATCGGCGCGGCGTTCGCCGTCGGATGGACGCCCTGCATCGGGCCGATCCTCGGCGCGATCCTGACGCTGGCGGCTGCCGACAGCGCGGCCGCGGGTACCGATGCTGCGGCGTGGGGCTCCGTACTACAAGGAGCGTTCTTGTTGGGCGCCTGGTCGATCGGACTAGGCGTGCCGTTCTTGATCGCCGGACTGGCCCTTGGGTCCATGATGCGCGGTATGCGCAAGATCGGTCCGCTGATGCCCGTGTTGGAGATCGTAGGCGGTGTGCTGGTGATCTTCATCGGTGCGCTGATCTTCCTGGACGAGTTCACGGTCTTCAACCAGTATTTTACCGGCGGCTCGTCGACCGTCATCGGAGCCGAGGAGAGCATTTCGGGCGGGATCAGCCTCACAGGGCCGTTCGGCTTCGCGATCGCGTTTGCCGCGGGGGTGATTGCGTTCCTCTCGCCGTGCGTCCTGCCCATGGTGCCGGCCTACGTGATGCACCTGGCGGGCGTGAGCACGTCGACCGCCGGCGACCAGCGTGGAGTGACGTTCCGTCACGCGCTGGGGTTCGTGCTCGGCTTCTCGCTGATCTTCGTGGCGCTTGGCGCGTCAGTAGGCGCCGTCGGCTTCATCGTTCGCGACAACATTCTTCTGCTCCAGAAGATCGCCGGTGTGCTGCTAATCGTATTGGGACTGAACATGCTAGGCGTGCTGAAAATCCCTTGGCTCTACAGGACGTACCAGTTCGACTTCAGCAGCAACTCGCCCGCCGAGAGCAAGTAGAACTTAGCAGCACGACGAACGCTCGCACTAGGGGCTATGCTTCGCGACGAGCGCTCGCACTAGATTGGCGTCGCGCGGCGATGAGCACCCACGGGCTCACGCTCACCAGCTTCCGGAGGCCGAGAGCGCTCTCTACGGTCGATAGCGGACCGATGAGTCCGTTATCGGAGTCGCGCATGAAGGGAAGCCAATTGAGGCCTGCCTCGCGGGTTACGCGCAAGCCGGCATCGCTCAGGCTTCGCTTGAGATCGGCGAACGACCAGGCGTAAAAGGTCGCTCCGTGTTCCGCACGATAGTGGCGGCGTCGCAGCTGGCCAAGCAGCCCTTTCCACGACGAGCGATTCTGGAGGGTGAGGACGAGAACGCCGTCCTGACGCAGGACGCGAGCGCATTCGCGATGGAACTCCGGCGAATGCGTCAGGTCGGCCGCCTCGATCGCGATGATGATGTCTACCGACTCGTCTTGCAGCGGCAGCTCGACCGAATCTGGGCTGACGAACTGCGGGGTAACGTTGGGAGCGATGTCGGACAGCGAAGCAATCAGCTCCGGTTTCGCCTCGGTCGCGATGACCTGGGCGGCCCGTTCCGCGAGCAACCGCGTCAGCCTGCCGCGACCAGCGCCAGCGTCCACGGCGACGCCGGGCCTGAGATCGAGCTGATCTATCGCCCGCTCGATGAATGCGGTCTCGATCTCCGTGAGATAGCGGCTCATCGCCGTTTTGGCGATAACGTCCCAGTAGTACTCGGCTGTTTCCACTGGTGCATCCTCTTTTTCGTGTTCTAGCGCGCGGACAGACATAGGCAGACTTCCCTCCTACCTACACGAACGAACGCATCGGCCATGTCTTACAGCAACGGAGACCGACTCCAAACCTGGGTAGTGTAATTCTGCCGAGAACGACGTATGCTGACGTGGATGGGTAAACGAGGCCGGCCGCCGCATCCGGACATCCTCACGCCCCGCGAGTGGGAAGTTCTCGCGCTGCTTCGCCTCGAGCTGAGCAACCTTGAGATCGCGGAGAAGCTGGGCATCAGCCGCGACGGGGCGAAGTACCACGTCTCGCAAATCCTCGGGAAGCTGGGCCTGGAGAACCGCGAGCAGGTGGCCCGCTGGCAGTACGAGGATGCACGGCCGTGGTGGGCGACAGCGTTTGCGCCACTCCTTCCGGCGTGGCGAAGGGGCGCCGCCCTGGCGAGCGGAGCGTCCGGAACCGCGGCTCGGGCCGCTCTCTTCATCACTGTCGTTGCCGCGGTCGGCGGGCTGGGCCTGCTGGCGCTCTTGCTGTTCTCGCAGGATGGCGACGGCGAAGAGGGAGTGATCAAAGCGCCAAGCCAGCTTCTGTACTGGGACGCTGATGGAGCCCTCTGGCTCGTAGACGCCAACGGCACGCGTCAGACGTTTGCTAACGGCGTCGAGTGCGAGTCATCCAGCCCGCATTGGTCGCCTACTGGCGAAACACCGGTCTGCGGACGGGGCGACGGGAGCGTTGTGTTTCTGGACGGAGAAGGCGAAGTGTTGGGAGAACTCGCCATGGAGGACATGTGGCTGATGTACTGGTCTCCAACTGGCGAGCACGTCCTGTTCGCCACCCTCCAGGGGACAGAAGAGGAACCGGAATACGAGCTGCACATCGCGGACCGCACGGGTGAGCTAGTCGCTGACTTGGGCCCCTGGGAGTTTGGCAGCCGAATACCAGGACAAGCATACAGAGGCTTTCCGCTATGGTCGCCAGATGGCAGTCGGGTCGCCTATCGAACGGCAGACACGGGCGAGACGGTCATCTACTCGCTGGAGACGGACGAGAGCGAAACGTTGGAGGGAGACTACTACCCACTCGGGTGGGCGCTGGGCGGAGACGCGCTGCTGGTGGCAGCGAACTATGAGGAGCGGCGTGATGAACTCAACACGCTTAGGCCTCCAGCGTACGAGGTGAGCGTTCTGGACTTGGCCAGCGGGGACTTGGTGACCCGCATCCCAGAACTAGATTCCGGCCGTCAGTTCTGGCTTTCGCCTGATGGTGAGACGGTAGCCCTACTGACCCAAGGCCCGCCCGGCGCGCACGGGCCCGGTCTTCAGTTCGCAGACCTTCGAAGCGGAGCGCTGACGAATATACCGGAAGCCATCATCAGCAACCCAACCGAGAGCATCAACCCAAGCCAGGTCAAGTTCTCCCAAAACGGTGACCAACTCTACTGGGTAGACTCGGGCGCACCAGCGCTTGTCCACATGGCCAACGTGGATGGCACGGGCCTCACGAAGCTGGCCGAAGTACCCACGCTCGGGGCCAGCCTCTCACCTGACCTGACACAGCTCGCCTACCACATCTCCGACGATGACGTGGATTCGGTAACTCTCTACATTCGAGATATCAGCGAGCGGCGTGACCAGCAGATCGACGTCCAGTCGTTCGCGGGCCAGAATTCCAAGTCTCCCTTTCGATTCGCCTGGCGGCCGGTTCCGCGTTAGCACTCTTGTTCCAATTTCGCTGCGTGTAGTACACTGAGGCTCCTGACACTACTGACAAGCCGGGGTCACGCATACCATTTACTATGGGCCGGCTACTATGGGTCAATACGCCACCGGAGGAGCCACAAGTTGCCGCTAGATGCCATCATCGTTAAGGGTGCGCGCGAACACAACCTGAAGGACGTCGATCTCGAGATCCCGCGCGACAAGCTGGTCGTGATCACGGGCCTCTCTGGCTCGGGCAAGAGTTCGCTCGCCTTCGACACCATCTACGCGGAGGGCCAGCGCCGCTACGTGGAGTCGCTCTCGGCCTACGCGCGGCAGTTCCTCGGTCAGATGGAGAAGCCCGACGTCGACTACATCGAGGGGCTTTCGCCCGCGATCTCGATCGACCAGAAGGGCGCGAGCCGCAACCCGCGCTCGACCGTCGGCACGCAGACGGAGATCTACGACTACCTGCGCCTGCTGTTCGCTCGCGCGGGCACGCCGCACTGTCCGAACTGCGGGCGCGTGATCGAGCGGCAGACCGTGCAGCAGATCGTCGACGCGATCCTCGACCTGCCGGCCGGACGCCGGCTGATGATCCTCGCGCCCATCATCAAGGACCGCAAAGGCGAGAGCCTCCAGGTCTTCGACGACGCGCGGAAGGCCGGCTTCGTCCGCGTGCGCGTGGACGGCGAGGTTCGGGACCTCTCCGACGAGTTCGACCTGGAGAAGAACAAGCGACACACGATCGAGATCGTGATCGACCGGCTGGTCACGGAGGAGCCGGGCGGCGACGGCTCCGCATCGAGCGCAGCCAGGCTCGCCGACTCCGTCGAACTGGCGCTGAAGCTGGGCGGAGGCGTCGTCCTGGTCACGGTCGAAGGCAAGACCGAGAAGGCCGCTTGGGACGAGCAGCTCTACTCAGAGCAGTTCGCCTGCACGCACTGCGGGTTCAGCCTGGGCGAGATCGCGCCTCGCAACTTCAGCTTCAACAGCCCCCATGGCGCGTGCCCGGCCTGTACCGGCCTGGGCGTGCAGCGTGAGGTAGATCCGGAACTCGTGGTCTCGAACAAGAACCTGAGCCTGGCCGACGGCGCGATCCAACCCTGGCGCCGCCAGGCAGCCACGAGCACGTGGCACCAGCGCGTGCTGGAGGCGCTCGCCGAAAAGCACGGCTTTTCGCTCACGACGCCGGTGTCGAAGCTGGCGAAGAAGTACCTCGAACTCGTGCTCTACGGCGACAAGACGCCGATCACGCTCACATACACGAGCGCCGGCGGACACGAGAACCAATGGGACACGACGTTCGAGGGCTGCATCCCGAACTTGCAGCGCCGCTACAAGGAAACCGACTCCGACCACGTGCGCAGCGAGATCGAACGCTACATGGCCGCGAACCCCTGCCCCGCCTGCGAAGGAACGCGACTGAAGGCGGAATCCCGAGCTGTGACGATCGACAAGCTCAACGTGATCGAGGTGACGCGCATGAGCATCGTCGAAGCGCAGACGTGGGCCGCGCGCCTGGCCGGCCCGAAGACTCCGCTAGGCAATCGCGAGCAGATGATCGCGCGGCAGATCCTGAAGGAGATCGGTGCGCGCCTCGACTTCATGATCGAGGTCGGCCTCGACTACCTCACGCTGGACCGCGGGACGGCCACGCTCTCCGGGGGCGAAGCGCAGCGGATCAGGCTGGCGACGCAGATCGGCTCCGGCCTGATGGGCGTGCTCTACGTTTGCGACGAGCCAACGATCGGACTGCACCCAGCGGACGACGAACGGCTAATCCGTACGCTCCAGCGCCTGCGCGACTTGGGCAACACGGTGATCATCGTTGAGCACGACGAATCGATGATGCGGGCGGCGGACTGGATCGTCGACATGGGCCCTGGCGCGGGCGAGAACGGCGGCGAGGTGGTAGCTCAGGGGCCGCTGAAGGAGATCCTGTCCGCACCCGATTCGATTACGGGCGCCTACCTGAGCGGACGAAAGAAGATCGCGATCCCGAAGCAGCGTCGCGCGGGGAACGGGCACGCTATCACCGTACGCGGCGCCCGCGAGAACAACCTGAAGAACATCGACGTGCGCTTCCCGTTGGGCCGGTTCATCGGCGTGACGGGTGTGTCGGGCTCGGGCAAGAGTTCGCTCGTCTCCGAGATCCTCCACAAGAAGGCGGCGCAGCTCCTGTACGGGGCGCGTGACCGTCCGGGCGCCTGCGATGGCATCGACGGACTGGAGTTGATCGACAAGGTCGTGAACATCGACCAGTCGCCCATCGGACGGACGCCGCGATCGAACCCAGCAACGTACACGGGCATGTTCACGGCGGTCCGCGAGCTATTCGCATCAGTGCCGGAGGCGCGCGCACGCGGCTACAAGCCGGGGCGCTTCTCCTTCAACGTGAAGGGCGGCCGCTGCGAGGCCTGCTCCGGCGACGGCTACATCGAGATCGAGATGCACTTCCTGCCAGACGTCACCGTGCCATGCGAGACGTGCAAAGGACAGCGCTACAACAGGGAGGCGTTGGAGATCCTGTTCCGTGGCAGGAACATCGCGGACGTGCTGGACATGACGGTCCATGAGGCGCTGGAGTTTTATTCAGCGTTCCCCAAGGTGCGCAACAAGCTGCAGACGCTGCAGGACGTCGGCCTGGGTTACATTAAGCTCGGGCAGCCCGCGACCACGGTGTCTGGGGGTGAGGCTCAGCGGATCAAGCTTTCCACTGAGCTATCGCGCCGCTCGACCGGGCGCACACTCTACATCCTGGACGAGCCGACGACGGGCCTCTCCTTCGAAGACACGAACGCGCTGCTCAACGTGCTGCAACGGCTGGCGGACGGCGGCAACACAATTGTCGTGATCGAGCATCACATGGACGTGATCAAGAACGTCGACCACATCATCGACCTGGGCCCGGCAGGTGGCTTCAAGGGCGGCCACATCATCGCGGAAGGCACGCCCGAAGAGGTCGCAAGCACGAAGCGGAGCCAGACCGGCGCGTACTTGCGTCGCGCGCTCGGCATGGAGCGCAACGGGCGGCGCAACGGTCGCGCAGCCGTGAAGACGCCCACGAAGGCGATCACGAGGCTGGCGCGCAAGAAGGCGGCGAAGTCAAAGCGCTAGCGGCCCCATGCCGGACGATCTCGACAAACGCGGCCTCCTCGCAGAGATCCGGCGCGAACGAGCGCGACTAGACGACCTGATCGCACAGCTTGACGACGATACGATGCTCACGCCCGCACGTGACGATGGTTGGACGGCGAAGGACGTACTAGCTCACCTCACGGCCTGGGAGCAGCGCCTCCCCGGTTGGATCAAACGCTGGCGTGAGACCGGCGACCCCGGCAGGCCGGAGGTCGGCGTCACATGGGAGGATTTCGATACGCTAAACGAACACGACCATCTCGCCGCGAAGGACAACTCGGTCGTGGACGTGCGGGGAGAGGCGGTTGAATCGTACAAAGTGGCGCTTCTCACGTTAGCGGCTCTCAGCGACCACGACCTGGCCGTGCGTCCAGACGCCGCTGACGGCCCATCATGGTCGTGGATCATCGGAGCGAACACGCACGAGCACTACCAGGAGCATCGCGAGGAGATGGAGGCGTGGTGGGAGAAGAACAACACATGACGAACACACACAACCACGAAACGCCCAACGCGATCTTCTTCGACCTGGACGGCACGATCCTCGATTGGCAGACCGGGATGGAGGAGACGTGGCTGGCGTCGATCGAGAAGCACAACGACGGTTCGTACGACTCACTTGAGATGCAGAAGCGCATCCGCGAGCGCCGTGACTGGCTCTGGGACGACCCAGAGCGCGCCAAAGCGGGCCGGATGGACCTGAACGAGGCGAGCCGCGCGATCGTGCGATACGCGTTCGAGGACGCTGGGCTGACCGCCATCGACGTCGCGAACGGCATTGCCAACTACTACCGCGCGCAGCGACGCGAGCTGATCGCGCCCTACCCGGGCGCGATGGAGACGCTCGCCACACTCAGCGAACGCGGGGTGCGGCTCGCTCTGCTCACGAACGGCGAGGCCCAGAACCAGCGTGGGAGTGTCGACAAGCTGGATCTGGAGACCTACTTCGACTGCATCGTCATCGAGGGCGAGTTCGGGGTTGGTAAGCCGGACGAGCGCGTCTTTCGCCACGCGCTGGAGGCGACCAGCAGCGCACCAGAAACGACCTGGATGGTCGGCGACAGCCTGATCGCCGACATCGCTCCCGCAATCGAGTTGGGGCTGCACGCCGTATGGGTCGACGAGGCGGGCGATGGCCTGCCTGACGACGCACCGACCCGCCCTGACCGCATTATTAAACTGATCAGCGAGCTGCTATAGCTACTGACACGCCGCTGTCAGCGACACCACGTAGACTAGGCCTGTCTGACGGACCGCACGGAGGAGGTTCCTATGAAATTCGGCCTCGACCTGCCGAATATGGGCGGCGCGGGCGACCCGCGCCTGCTGGCCGAGATCGCGCACGAAGCGGAGGAATCGGGCTGGGACGGCGTCTTCATCTTCGACTCGGTGCTGAGCCCTGGCTGGAACAGCCAGTTCCCGGACGACCCGCAGAAGCGCGCGACGGTCGATCCGTGGATCACGTTAGCGGCGATGGCGATGCGCACAGAACGCGTAACGCTCGGCCCGATGATCACGCCGCTTTCGCGACGCCGGCCATGGAAGGTCGCGCGTGAGACCGTGACGCTCGACCATCTCTCGAACGGGCGGCTCGTCCTGCCAGTCGGCCTCGGTACGGTCGAGGACGGCGGCTACATGAACGTGGGCGAGGAGCTGGACCGCAAGAAGCGTGCTGAGATGCTTGATGAGTCGCTGGAGATCATCAGCGGCCTCTGGAGCGGCGAGGACTTCTCGTTTGAGGGAGAACATTACCAGGTGAAGGACGTGCGCTTCGAGCCGAAGCCGGCGCAGTCACCGCGCATCCCGATTTGGGTCGTGGGCGCTTGGCCACGCCCGAAATCGATGCGCCGCGCCGTCCGCTGGGACGGCATCATGCCGGTCGTGATGCCTTCCGGAACGGTCGCTTCGCCCGAGCCAGACCTCGCTTCGGCTGCGAAGCAGATCGCGGAGACCGGCGTCAGCCTGGACATCACGCCGGAGCAGATCGGCGAGATCCGCGACTACGCCCAACAGGAGCGCGATTCCGACGCGCCGTTCGACATTGTGCTCGAGGGCAACACGTCAGGATCCAACGCAGAACTCGCAGCGCAGACGCTCGCGAAGTACGAAGAGAACGGCGCCACGTGGTACCTGGAGGGCATCTTTTCGTGGCTCTTCCTGCCACCGCACGATGTCGACCGGATGCGAGACCGGATACGGAAGGGGCCACCCCGCGCGAGTTAAGTCTATTGCTATAGACGTGGTCTACCGATATTATTGACGGTTGACAGGAACGAATCTGCGATTCAAGGAACGTCATGGGAAACGTTATCAAGAAGCGGCGCAAGAAGATGAGCAAGCATAAGCACCGCAAGATGCTCAAGAAGACGCGCTGGCAACGACGCCACAAGTAAGCGACCGCTAGTTCAGCTATCGGCAGCCGCCTGCGTTCAGGCGGCTGCTTCACGTCCGCGACGCAGCGGCATTGTGACCTACGGTGCGCTACGATTCGTCCCATGGCCACACTTCAGCTACCAAACACCGATGCGCGCCTCACATACCTTGCGATCCAGTACCACCTGGCCAGGCCGGGCTCTGAACTCGACCACGAAACGGGCCAGCCTGCCGAGAGCGGCCTCAGCAGCGTGGCAACCGCGCTCGAACCGCAGCTCGACAAGGCGGTGGCCGAACTCGATCTCAGCGGCGGCCAGCAGATGCGGCTCGACTCAGCAATCAGCGGTTCGATCAACGAGCTGAAGACATCGCAGTTGCTGGACGCAGGTGGCCGCGGCACGATCCCGGCCTTCGCCGAAACCCTCCGTCGGCTGTTTCCGGAAGCGGCCGATGACCCAGACGAGGCGCTCTCGCTTGCGGGGCATATGCTCCAGCTCCGGCGCCGGATCGCGGCTCAGGTGGAGCCGGAAGCGGTCGAGCCGGGCGGAGAACATCAGCCCTGGTGGCAAGTGTGGAAGCGTCGTCCTTGACGGGCTCTCCAAATCAACACCTAGCCCTTGCGGTCCTCGCCCTCTCGCTATTCGCCGGCGCTTGCGGATCGGGGAACGCCCAGACGACACTCACGAAAACAACAGCGCCCACAACAACGCCAACGCCGTTCTCCCAACAGGAGCAGGAGATTGAGGCGAGCCGCTGGGGATACGATCCTAGGACTGGTACCGCCGAGCGCGACCCACCGCCGCGGGTCGCCGAGCTACCTCCTGAGTACCGCGTCGAAACCTACGCTACGGGCCTCACGCAGCCGACAGCGCTCGCGTTCTTGCCAGACGGCCGAATTGCTCGTGGCGGAACAGCGAGGAACCGTGCGCGTCGTGGAGGGCGGCACGCTACTAAGCGAGCCCTTTTACACAGCCAACGTATATCTGCCGGAAGACGCTCTCGAACTGGGGCTGGTTGGCATGACAGTCGACCCGGAGTTCTCAGAGAACGGCAACGTCTATCTCTACTACACGACGGACGAGCCGGTGCGTCGCACTGTGCTCGCCCGCGTCCGCGACACCGATGGCATCGGAACGGATCTCGAAGAGGTCCTGAGCATGGAGCTAGACCCAAGCTGCTGCCACATCGCGGGCGGACTGCGCTTTGCGCCGGACGGCACGCTCTTCGTCGCCGTCGGCGACCACCAATACGAACGGTCGTCGCAGAACCGCCTGAACCCCTTCGGCTCTATCCTGCGAATCGACCGCAACGGAGACGCGCCGCCCGACAACCCGTTCGTCGGTGACGGTGACCCACGTATTTACGCTTACGGCCTCCGAAATCCGTTCGACCTGACGATCGACCCGGCCACTGGGCGCCTCTTTGCGACCGAGAACGGTTGGATCGGCCAGGATGCTCTCTTGGAGATCCAGGCTGGCGCAAACTACGGATGGCCGGGCTACGACTTGGACGTACCACTGGAAGAGGTCGCGCAGCCAGCACTCTTCTTTCACGAAACCGTTGGCATGGCCGGCATCGAGTTCTACGCCGCGGACGCGCTCCCAGAACTGACCGGCGCGTTGCTTTTCTGCCAGTTCCACGGCGGCGCGCTCCACGCCGTCCGGTTCGACGCGGACGGCAACATGGATGAGGACGCCATCATCGCCTCCGGCTGCGGCAGCGACGTGCTGACCGGCCCGGACGGCTTCGTCTACTTCCTGGACATCCTCGGCGGCACGGTTCGTCGCATCGCTATAGATTGAGCCAGCCCGAGCAGCGAGACGACCGGCAGAACGAGAGAAATTTCACAATAATCTGCCCTTTAGGAAGTCTTTACTTTCTAAACGCCTTCCCCTAGACTGGACTGCGAAGTAGAATGCGTTCGCTAAATAGAGACTCATTCACGTAGGAGGACATCGATTTCATGACGTACACCATTACCGAGACGTGCATCGGCGAGAAGGACCGCTCTTGCATCGACGTGTGCCCTGTCGACTGCATTCACGACGACGTGCACAGCGACGGCGTTGATGAGGACGCAAGCGGAGACCGCATCCTGTACATCGACCCTGATGAGTGCATCGACTGCGGCGCCTGCGAGCCGGCCTGCCCGTTCACGGCGATCTTCGCCGAGGATGACGTGCCGGAGGCTTCGAACGTTTTCACGGAGATCAACGCGCTCTGGTTCAAGGACCGTGACGCGGCCCGCGCCAAGGTAAACGAAGCCGCGCCCGCATAAGACCCTAAGTTGGAACCAAGAAGGCCCCTGAAACGGGGCCTTCTTATTGTCTCTCGATTTAGCTAAGAGTCCTCGCCGCCATTTACTCGCAGGGGTCCAGGAATCGAGGGCTCTTCGGATTCGGAACCTGGCAGAGCCTGCTGCTCCATTGCAGTATCCACAACAGCCGGCTCAGCAAGTTGCGGCTGGTTACCATCGTCCAGAGGTCTGTTGAGTCGAACGTCGAAGCCATCGATCCCTCGGTTGACCTCCTCATACTTGGTTTTCGCATGGTCAATGTGTTTTCCGAGCGTGCCGAAGTCTTGCTTAACTTTCTTGAAGTCGCCTTCAAGGCGTCCCAGATGATCGATGATCTCTCTTGCCCGTTCCTCTACCTCAAGTCCGCGGAGTCCTAGGGAGACCGTCTGGAGTAGGTTGTAGAAGGTTCCCGGTGACGCAGCAAGGACACTTTTGCCCCTTACGTACTCCCCCATGGTTTCGCCGTTGGAAGTCAACTCGTCACGCACGATGACCTCGTAAAAGACGGCCTCGGATGGGATGTACATCACTACGAAGGGAAGCGTTCCTTCGTCCTGCTTGATGTACTTGGTGACGCTATCGACATGCCGCTTCACTGCCTGAATGAAGCCACGGCGTTCTCGTTCGCGTTCTTCGTCTGACTGCGCCCCTTGCATCCTCTCGAATCCTTCGAGCGGGAATTTCGAGTCCACAGGGATCAGCCCCTGCTTCATACGCACGACGGCATCAACGATCTGCCCGCTTCTGAAGCTGTACTGCAAATCGTAGTGCTCTTGCGGTAAAACGTTTGCGAGCAGTTGGCCCAAGAGAGTCTCGCCGAATCCTCCACGTAGTTTCGGAGGACGAAGGATATCTTGGAGGCTGGACATGTCCTGTCCGATCTCCAGCATTTGTTGGGTTGATACAGATAGCTGACCCAACCGCTCATTGACATCCTTCATAGTCAACTGCGTACCGTCCAGCGACGTGTCGATCTTCCCCTGCACACCTTCAAACCGCTGGTTGACACGGGTTTCCAAAGCGTTGATCTGGTTCAAGAGTGTTCGTCCGGAATTGTCCACCGCTTGCGTCAGGTCACTCTTTAGGTTGGTAAGGTCTTTGGTCAATTGCTGCTGAGATTCGTCGTCTGGTTCCGGCTGCGCACGTCTGGCTAGCATCCAGCCGACTACGACGGCGAGGGGTAATCCAAGGATCATGACGATAACAATTAGTGCTTCCATGGGCGAGGACCTCTCTCTGCACGCCGGATTGGCGCACGAACGTATGTTCCCGCATATGGTAGACGAATCTTAGCCGTTACGCAAGCAAGCGATTTCGGAGTCGTTTAGAGGCCTGGCAGGCGTTCGCGGACGGCGTCAAGGAGGTTGGCGATGGGGACGCGCACTTGGTCCATGGAGTCGCGTTCGCGGATGGTGACCGCCTCGTCGTCCAGCGTGTCGAAGTCGACCGTGACGCAGAGGGGGGTGCCGATCTCATCCTGGCGCCGGTAGCGGCGGCCGATGCTCTGGGCGTCGTCGTACTGTGTCATGAAGTGGGGCCGGAGCAGCTCCCATACCTTGCGGGCTGTCGGCGTCAATGTCTCCTTGCGGCTGAGAGGCAGGATGGCAACTTTGATAGGCGCGAGCGCTGGATGGAAGCGCATCAGCGTGCGCTTCTCGTCGCGCACCTCTTCCTCCTCATAAGCGTCGAGCAGGAAGACGAGGACGGCGCGGTCGACGCCGAGCGCGGGCTCGACGACGTATGGCACGACGTGCTCACCAGACGCTTCGTCGAAGTACTCCAGCTTCTTGCCGCTGGCGGCGGCGTGCTGCTTGAGGTCGTAATCGGTGCGCTTGGCGATACCTTCCAGCTCGGCCCAGCCCATGGGGAAGAGGTACTCGATGTCGGTCGTACCGGTGGAGTAGTGCGACAGCTCTTCCGGGTCGTGCTCACGGAACCGCAGGCGCTCCTTCCTGGCGCCGAGGCGCACGAACCAATCGAGGCGCTCGTTTCGCCAGTAGTCGTACCACTCCTCATCCGCGCCGGGCATGCAGAAGTACTCCATCTCCATCTGCTCGAACTCGCGCAGCCGGAAGATGAAGTTACCGGTCGTGATCTCGTTGCGGAAGGACTTCCCCTGCTGCGCGACGCCGAACGGGAGCTTGCGCCTGGTGGTGGTCAGAACGTTGTCGAAGTTGACGAAGATGCCCTGCGCCGTCTCCGGCCGCAGGTACGCGACCGCGGCATCCTCTTCGATCGGCCCGACGAACGTCTTGAACATCGTGTTGAACTGGCGCGGTGGGGCCAGTTCACCTTCGCAGGCCGGGCAGGCCTTCGCATCGATCTCATCCTCGCGGAATCGCTTGCGGCAGCTCTTACACTCGACGAGCGGGTCGTTGAAATTCGTGGTGTGGCCGCTAGCCTCCCAGACCTTGGGCGACATGAGGATTGAAGCATCGAGCCCGACGATATCGTCCCGCTCTTGGACCATCGCCTTCCACCAAGCCTGCTTTACGTTGCGTTTGAGTTCGACGCCCATGGGGCCATAGTCCCAAGTGCTCTCGAACCCGCCGTAGATCTCGCTGCTGGGGAAGATGAAGCCGCGCCGTTTGCATAACGACGCCATGACATCGAGTTCTACGCCAGGAGTGGGAGTCTCGTCGCTCATAGTGGAGGCAACGTAACAGAACTCCAAATGTGGAGCAAAGCTAAGTGCTTCGCAAGAAACGCTTCGCCCTTGGCGTTACGTAGTTAGGTGCGTCGATCTTCGGCCACCGATGCAAGTTCTGTCAAGGCTGCTTGACAAATTACGAAGGAAATGTACGCTACATCAGGTGGTGAGATAATGCTACATGCAGCGGCACCCGATGCCCAATCCACGCCGGTACACCGAATGGCATACCAACCGGCGCTGGATGGGCTGCGCGCGCTCGCCGTCACGGCCGTCCTGCTCTACCACGCCGACTTAACATGGGCTAAGGGCGGCTTCCTGGGCGTCGATGCGTTCTTCGTACTCAGTGGCTACCTCATCACGACACTGCTCCTCACCGAATCGAGGGACACTGGGGGCATCGGCCTACTGGCGTTCTGGGGACGCCGAGCGCGACGGCTGTTGCCTGCGCTCTTCCTGATGCTGGGCGGCATAGCGATCTATGCCGTCGCCTTTGCCGAGCCCGAGGAGTTGGCCAACATCCGCCGCGACTCGCTCGCCACGCTCTTCTACGTTGCGAACTGGAATGAAGTCTTTTCGGACACGTCGTACTTCACACAATTTGAGATGGCCTCGCCGCTCAAACACGCCTGGTCGCTTGCGATCGAGGAGCAGTTCTACCTGCTCTGGCCGCTGGCGGTACTATTTTTCGTGAGCAGGTTCTCCAACCCACGTCGACTGCTCGCCGGCGTGACGGTTCTGATGATTGTGGCTTCAGCAGCGCTGATGGCGCTGCTCTATGACCCGGCCGTGGACCCATCGCGCATCTACTACGGCACCGATACGCGGGCCCATTCGTTGCTCGTCGGCGCGCTGCTCGCGATGGGCCTGCTTTGGTATCCCCAGCTGGCGGACTTCGCGCGGCGAGCAGCCGGCCAGCTTATCGCCATCGCGGCCGTCATCGCGATCGGGTTGGTCTGGATCTTGGTGCCTGACGACAGCTCAGCGCTCTACTACGGCGGATATCTGCTCTTCGCCTTGGCGGTGGCCGCCATCATCGCCGTCGTCGTACAACCTAAGCGAGGCGCCCTCGCCAACATGCTTGGCATCGCGCCACTGCGTCTGCTGGGATTGATCTCGTACGGCGTTTACCTCTGGCACTGGCCGGTGTACCTGATCCTTAGCCCGGAACGCACAGGACTAGACGGCGCCACACTGATGACCGTCCGCGTCGCGCTCACGCTGGCGATCTCAGTGGCCTCCTATGCGCTTGTCGAAGCGCCGATCCGGCGCGGAGTGCTAGGACGATTCCGCGCCTCATGGCTCCTGGCGCCAGCCACAGCAGCCGCGCTCGTCATCGGCGTGGTGGTAGTCACGAGCGACTCGGTGGCGTCTCCTTACGCTGTGCCAAGCGCAGACGCAGCCACTTTGGCCTCGCTTCTGGAAGACGAGAGCGCACCTCGCGTGATGCTGATAGGTGATTCGATTGCGAACTCGTTGGCGACGGGGTTCTACGCCACCCAAGCAAAGACCGGTATCGCGTTCCAGGACGCGTCGAACGAGGGTTGTGGAATCATGCCGCGCAGTGAGAGACACCAGTCCTACGGCCACTGCGCCGCGGAGAGAAATCGTTGGGGTCCGCACTTGGAAGCCTTTCAGCCAGACGTGGTCGCACTCCTATTATCGCCGTTTGATGGCCTTAGTAAGCAGGTGGACCAGGGGACTGGCAACTTGGCCCAGGAGTGGGAGAACGATTACCGCGTGGCGTTACAGGATGCAATCGACGAACTCTCCGCGCGGGGCGCCAGAGTCATGCTGTTGACGTTGCCGTACTTTCGCAGCGGTGTGCTAGACACGGCCGACCAAGTCGACGATTTGAATCGCGTCGCCACGACAGTGGCCCGCGAGAACGGCGACCGGGTCACGCTTGTCGATTTGAACAGCTTCCTCAGCGTAGACAATGATTACAGTCGCGAGATCGATGGCGTGCAAGTGCGAAGCCAGGACAACGTCCACTTCACAGAGGAGGGGGCGCGGTTCGTGAGCGCGTGGCTTGCGCCAAAGTTGGTCCAGGCCGCCCAGCTTGTGGATACAACGGTTACCAGCTCATTTGTGCCGTCCGAGACGAATCTCCTGCTGAACACTGGCGCTACCGAGCCGGACGCTTGGCGAGGGTGGCGCAGCACGCTCGAGCGGCTCGACGATGGCATCCTAGTCTCGTCGGACGAAACTAACTACAGTGCGATTCTGAGCATCGATGCCACCGACCTGAACCTAGTCCCAGGTCAGACCTACGTCGCGACGGTCTGGATTCGAGCGTCCACAGATTCACCAGATGGCCAAATCTATTTCCGTGTTCGAGAGGAGGGACAGAGGGAAGGAGAATCATCCGAGAACTACAGGCTATCAGACATCTGGAATCCGATCGTGGTCGAGCATACTGTCACCAAATCCAACCTGGCGTCCTTGTCTCTGCACCTACTGAGGCTGGGCACGGTACCAGGGGATGAGGCGTTCATGTTCCGCGACGTTCAGCTTCGCCAGCTATCGGAGCAGGCCTCGGCACCGCGTTAACTTGCGCCTCTGCGCTCATGACCGTTATGCTCGCAGCAAGCGGTCGACTACCAGCAGGAAGCTTACAAATTATGGACGAACGACTCGTCATTGAGGGAGGCCGTCCCCTTCGCGGCCAGATACGCGTCAGCGGCAGCAAGAACGCCGCCGACTACGCTATGACAGCCGCGCTCCTCACGGCGGATGACTGCGTCCTAGAGAACGTGCCCGATATCGAGGACGTCAAGCACATGACGGCGATCCTCGAGACTCTCGGCGTCGAGGTAGAGACGCTATCATCCTCTCGCCTGCGGATCAATGCCTCCAACGTCCACACTTTCGAGCCGCCAAGCGACCTCGTGGTGAACCTACGAGCCAGTTTCCTGGTGATGGGATCGCTGCTGACGCGGTTCGGCCGGGCGGCGTGCTGCCCGCCCGGCGGCGACGTGCTTGGCCTGCGTCCGCTTGATGTCCATCTGTCAGGCTTCCGCGCCCTTGGCGCGGAGGTCTACCGCAGAGGCGACCAGTTCGTCGCCGAAGCAGAGCGACTTTCTGGCGCCCGCGTCGTGCTCGACTACCCGAGCGTGATGGGTACGTTGAACGTCATGCTGGCCGCGACGCTGGCCGAAGGTACGACAACGATTATCAACTCTGCTTCCGAGCCTGAGGTCGTCAGCCTGGCCGAGATGCTCAGCCGCATGGGCGCCCAGATCCGCGGCGCCGGCAGCAATTCGATCGAAATCGAAGGCGTGAGCGAGCTTCAGGGAACAACGCAACGGATCCTGCCTGAGCGACTGGAGGCGGGGACCTTCGCTCTGGCCGCGGCGGCCACGCGAGGCGAGGTGGAGATCCTCGAAGCGATACCGGAGCACCTGGAGGCGCTGATCTGGAAGCTCCGGGAGGCGGGCGTCCGGATCAGGCAGACCGAAGGCGGCATGGTCGTCACGGGCACTGGTGACTATCAGGCGGTGACGGCCCAGGCGCTACCCTATCCTGGGCTGGCGACGGACCTGCACCCGCCTCTCGCCGCGTTTCTGACGCAGGCGAAGGGCGTCAGCGTGATCCACGAGCGCGTCTACGACAACCGGCTGCTCTACATCAGCGAGCTACGCAAGATGGGCGCCGACTTCGTAACGGCCGGCCAGACAGCGATAGTATCGGGCCCAACACACCTGTACGGCACGCCCGTGCGCTGCATGGACCTGCGAGCAGGCGCCGCACTCGTCGTCGCTGGGCTGGCGGCGGAGGGAACGACTGAGATCAGTGACATCTACCATTTAGACCGCGGCTACGAAGCGCTGGAAGAGAAGATCCGCCAGATCGGCGGGTCGATCGAGCGCCGGTAGCGCGGCATACCGAGAGGAGACACGCATGCTGCCTAAGCGCATAGGGATCGACCTAGGGACCGCTAACGTCCTCGTGTACGTCAAGGGCCAGGGCATCGTTGTAGACGAACCGGCCGTTGTGGCTCTCGCGATTCGCGACAACACGGTCGTTGCCGTCGGCAAAGACGCACGTGACATGATGGGCCGAACCCCAGATACGATCTCCGTGATCCGCCCGATGAAGGACGGTGTCATCGCCGACTACCTGATCACGGAAGCGATGCTTCGCTACTTTCTCAAGAGAGTTGTAGGCAGGCTGAACATCATCAAGCCCGAAGTAATGATCTGCATACCGGCCGGCGTGACGAGCGTGGAGCGGCGAGCAGTCGCGGACGCGGCTGAACAGGCAGGAGCGCGCAGACCGGTGAGTCTCGTCGAGGAGCCGCTCGCCGCGGCGATCGGCGCGCGCATTCCCGTTGGCACGCCGAGCGGCAACATGGTCGTCGACATCGGCGGCGGTCGAACGGAAGCCGCGGTGATCTCGATGTACGGCATCGTCGTCTGCGAATCGGCCCGCGTTGCCGGCGACCGCATGGACGACGCCATCACGGCTTACGTAAAGCGCCGCCACAACCTCCTGATCGGGGAGCGCACGGCCGAGGAGGTCAAGATCGCGATCGGCAGCGCCATTCCGCTCGAAGAGGAGATCACCATGGAGGTGCGCGGACGCGACCAGGTAAGCGGCTTGCCCCGGCCGGTCACGCTTACGAGCAACGAGATCACTCAGGCGCTGCAGGACACGCTGGCGAGCATTCTTCAGACCGTACGGAGCGTGCTGGAGCGAACGCCGCCAGAGCTGGCAGCCGACGTCATCGACCGCGGTCTGGTACTGACGGGTGGTGGGTCGATGCTTCGCTACTTGGACGTTCTGCTCACACAGGAGACCGGCGTCCCTTGCCACCTTGCAGACAACCCGCTGCAGTGCACGGCGGTGGGGACCGGCGTGGCGCTAGAGCACCTGGACGTGATCCAGCGCAGCCAGCAGACGGAAGAGGAGTCGTTGGTCGCGAGTGCATAAAGTCAACGGCAGCTAACCACCCAAGCGGACGGGCTGCTGGCGCAGCCAAGCTCCGGACTGCACTTAGTGAGGCTTACGGCAGGGCTGATGCGCCTAAGGCGCGGCGCCAGATTCCTTGATGTAGAAGGTCATGCTCTGAAGGGCGAGAACAGGGTCGATGTCCTTGATGCGCACGTCCGGCGGCACATGCGCGGCAATCGGGGCGTAGTTGAGAATCGCCTTCACGCCGCTCTCTACCAACATGTCGATCACTTGTTGAGCACTCGCCGCAGGTACGGCCACAATCCCAAGCTGCGCGCGGAGTTGGCGCATCTCCTCTGGCAGCACGTCGATTGACTTCACTTCTAGGCCGTCCACTCTTTCGCCAACCGCAGCGGAGTCGACGTCAAACGCGCCGACGATGCGAAATCCTTGAGGAGCGAAGCCACCATAGCCCAAAATCGCTCTGCCTAGCTGACCAACGCCCACAAGCACCATCGACCACTCGCGCGTGATGCCAAGAATCTGGTGAAGTTCTTCAAGCAGCCGCTTCACGTTGTAACCGCGGCCCTGCTTGCCAAACCTGCCGAAGTAGCTGAGGTCCTTGCGAATCTGGGCGGGCGTGACGCCCAGCTTCCCGCCCAACTCCTGGGAATTCACAACATCGCGCCCCTGCCGCTCCAGTACGGTAAGCGCCCGTACATAGATGGGCAGCCGGTCAATGACAACTTCGGGAATCTCTAAAGCCAACATCCACTCCTACCGACCGCCTAGGCGACAGGGCCTCTAGCGAGACGTCTGTGATTGCGCGCGCATGCACAATGTAGCATCGCCCATTTTGGGGGTCAACACGCTAAGCGTTGGCCTCAGCCCAGCGGCCGATCAGCGGGAGCTGGAAGAACTCGCCGCGAGCGGCTCTGAGCATCAGGATGGCCCAGACGGCCCACGCAGCAATCGCAAGGAACAGAGCACCCAGCTCAAGTCCAACGCCAACGAGCATCAACAGCGCCACGAACACTGTTGAGCTGAATAGGATGGACTGAAGTGCGTGGAAGCGAACGAAGCGATCCTCCCGCTCAATCCTGAGCAGGATGATGCCGGTGACGATGCCGAGCATGTACGACAGCACGGCGGCCAGACGTGGTTCTAGCCTGCGGGATCCTGCGCCTTCTTGGTGTACGCTCATAGCTCAGTCCGTAGCGTGAGTATCGGCAGCGGGAGGCGTTCTCCCCATTGGGGCAGATAGCAAAAGCCCGCCGAACGGCGGGCGTAGTTCAATCCGCGAAGCTACGGGTTAGCTGTCGGACTCGGCCTGAATGTTAGACTGGCTGCCGTACGCCAGACCGGGCTCGCCCTTTACAGGTGGCGTCTTTGGCTCATCTTGCTTCTCTGGCTCGTCGGCAGGAGGCTCTTCCTTCTTCTGCTCGGGCTTGCTGTCGGTAGTCGGAAGCGGCAACTCGCCGACAGGGGAGTCCAAGAGCTTCGTCAGGTCGTCCCCATCAAGGGTTTCTCGGATGAGGATGTGTTCCACAATCTCATCAAGTTTCGCGCGATGTTCCGTGAGCAACTGCTTGGCGGTCTGGTAGGCCCTATCGATGAGACGGCGGACCTCTTCGTCGATTTCCTCAGCGACCTTCTCGCTGTAGTCACGTTGCTCTGAGATCTCGCGGCCCAGGAAGACCATCTCTTCCTTGCGGCCGAAGCTACGGGGACCGAGCCGTTCGCTCATGCCCCACTGGGTAACCATCTGGCGGGCGATATGCGTTGCCTGCTGGATGTCGTTTTGCGGGCCGGTCGTCATCTCGCCCAACGCCAACTCTTCGGCGACGTGACCACCCATCGACGTTGCGAGCATAGCGTTGTACTGGGAGCGGTTCATCAGGTGGCGGTCTTCCTCCGGCAGGTAGCGCGTGAAACCGCCGGCCATGCCGCGTGCCACAATGCTCATCTTGTACGGCTGGTCCGAGTCCGGCAGCAGGTGGCCGACGAGCGCGTGGCCGGACTCGTGGTAGGCGATGATCTTCTTCTCCTTCTCGCTGATGACCCGGCTCTTGCGCTCCGGACCAGCGATCACGCGGTCGACAGCCTCGTTGAACTCATCCATGCCCGCCTTCTTCTTATTTCGGCGGGCGGCGAGGATGGCGCTCTCGTTCACGAGGTTGGCAAGGTCGGCGCCGGAGAAGCCGGGCGTCTGCTTAGCGAGCACCATGAGGTCGACTTCATCCTCCAGCGGCTTGCCCTTGGAATGCACGGCAAGGATCGCCTCGCGGCCACGAATATCGGGCCGGTCGAGGATGACTTGGCGGTCGAAGCGGCCTGGGCGCAGTAGCGCCGGGTCGAGGATGTCAGGACGGTTTGTCGCCGCGATGACGATGACGTTCGTGTTGGTGTCGAAGCCGTCCATCTCCACGAGGATCTGGTTCAGCGTCTGCTCTCGCTCATCGTGGCTCCCTCCCAGGCCTGCGCCGCGCTGGCGTCCTACGGCATCGATCTCGTCTACGAAGACGATGCAGGGCGCGTTGCGCTTGGCCTGATCGAAGAGATCGCGTACGCGGGAAGCGCCCACGCCAACGAACATCTCCACAAACTCGGAACCGCTAATCGAGAAGAACGGCACGCCCGCCTCACCGGCGACAGCTCGCGAGAGCAGGGTCTTGCCGGTTCCGGGCGGTCCCAGCAGCAGCACACCGCGCGGGATGCGCGCGCCCAGCGCGGCGAACTTCTCCGGGTACTTGAGGAATTCGACCACTTCCTGGAGCTCTTCTCTGGCTTCGTCAACGCCGGCAACATCCGCGAACGTGACGGTCGGCCGATTGCCTGTGAATTGCTTGGCTTTACTCTTGCCGAAGCTCATGGCTTGCGAGTTGGAGCCTTGAGCCTGCCGCATGAAGAAGATCAGGATGGCGCCGAACAGAAGCAGCGGCAGGAAGGTAATCATGATACCGAGCCAATTCCCCCAGCCTCCCGAACTCTTGACATTCACCGCGATGCCGTCGGCACCGCCTATCGCGACGCCTTCGTCTCGCAGCATCTCGAAGATACTGGCACCCTCTTCCTTCTTCGCCTTGTAGAGATCTTCGCCGGACTTCCTGATTGTGAGCGTATCTCCCTTGACGATGATCTCGTCCAACTGGCCAGTCTTGGCGTCTGTGAAGACTTCCGAAATACCTCTCTCCTCCAGCCCTTCAGAGCGGCCGAAGAACGAGTAGACGATAGCTACAACGGCTACCAGGATGAGGAGATAGATGAATCCGTTGCGAAGCCAACGGGAACCCATGTCAGGTGTACCTACCTTACGTAATGAAGGCCATCGGCTCTAACGAGGGCTGCCGAATGCCTCACGAACTAGTATAGCAGACTCCAACGAAGCCGCGTACGATGCGGCACACGGTGCAGCGGTAGTATCGGCATGCGGGAGCCGAGCTTCAGTCATCATCCTCTGATGCCAGCTTGCCAGACTGCGCCCAGTCGTCTTTGGAAACGTCCTGGAACACGATAATCGTCTGATCCGGCGTGGTGTGGGCGACATTGCAGACGACATCCGTGATAGCCCGCGCCATCTCCCGCTTCTGGGCCTTCGTGCGCCCCGGCCACATCTCTACTCTTACAATCGGCATGGTGTACCTCCTGTTAGCGTCCCTATTCGGCAGGCGCATGATAGCAGCCGGGCCATCGACGCGGGCGTGGGCGAGGGCGGATACGGTAGCATCGAATCGGCGCACCGGCGCAGTTGGCGCCGGAGCGGGCGAGGAGTGAGACTTGGGCATCTATCGGGCCATCCCGACGCTTGCGGAGGAGTTGCGCGGCTGGCGGCAGGGCTTTCGCCACGTTGCCGGCGTCGATGAGGCCGGGCGCGGGCCGATGGCCGGCCCTGTCGTAGCGGCGGCCGTGGTGCTGGACCCGCAGTTCGCCGCCTCGTGGTGGTCCGAGCTACGCGACTCCAAAGCGCTCACAGCGCGCCAGCGCGAGCGGCTTGCGGAGAGCCTGCGAGAGAGCGCCGGGTTTGGCATCGGCCGAGCCGATCACGACGAGATCGATAGCAAGGGGCTGGTCCCTTCGACGCAGCGCGCGATGCAGCGGGCACTAGAAGCGCTCCCCTTCCGGCCTGACCTGATCCTCGTCGACGCGGTAGACCTACCAGACGTTATTGAGGAACAGCGCGCGATCATCCACGGCGATGCGCTCTGCATCTCGATCGCGGCGGCGTCGATCTTGGCGAAGGTGGACCGCGATCAGATCATGGAAGCCTACGACGCGGAGTACCCGGGCTATGGCTTCGCGCACAACCGAGGCTACTGCACCAGCCACCATCTGCAAGCGCTGACTACCCATGGTCCCTGCCCGATACACCGGCGTTCATTCGCACCGGTGCGCAGCTATCTTGAGGGCAGGCAGACGAGCATGTTCGATCAGGCGGACGCCTGACGCGACAGCACCGAAAGAGGACTGGTGAGCGAGCTAGGCGGCGGCCTGAGTAGAGCGCTCGTCCATATCGCTTTCGAGACGCGCGCGGATGCGCTTGATGGCCGCGGGACCGGGCTGGCGCGCCACATCCTCGCGCGCCTCATCGAGCATTGTGTAGAGCCAGGTTCCCGGGTCGAGCTGGTCGATGCGCGTGGGCTTGGATCGTTCAGTCTTCATACGGTTCTCCTCACCACTACAATCGGCCAGCGCCGCCCAATCTGCGTAGGGGAAGCACTGATGCCGGCCAAACGGCCTAACATGCCGTGGGAGGCTTGACTAGAATAGCACGTATGTTCTATTCTGCCTTTACATTCCTTCGCCTTCGGCAGGGAAAACCGTGCACACAAAGTTGGTCGGATTGGGAGTTGTCTGATGGGTATTTCAGGGCTGGTGATCGGTCAGGACGTCACAACGGCGGTCTTCGGCGCGATGAACGCCGGATACTTCGGCGGCTATCTGTGGCAGTCCACCGGTAGGCGATCGCGCCGCATCGGCGCCGCCGCGCTGACGCTGGTGAGCGGCGCGAGCATCGTGGAGGCGGCGTTCTCGCAGAGCCTGTTCTGGTCGCAGCGCGGCGATCTCTTCTCCAGCGGGCAGTGGGCGTTACTGCGAATGCCGCTGCTAGCCGCGACGCTGCTCATCTCAGCGATCATCATCAGGAGGGCGCTCGCGTAATGGCGGCTGCACTATCGGTGGCGCTGGACCGCAAAGAGTGGACGCTGGCGGCGCTTTATCTCCTGCTGGGCGTGGCGGAGGCCGCCTCGCGCCTGCCGCCGGACACATTCGAGAGCCTGCTGGAGCTGCTGGAAGGGATGCCGGGTGACGACGAAGAGCGTTAGCGGGAAGGCCTCAGGTCGCCGCACGCGGACTAAGGCAACCGCTAAAGCCAAGGCGATCCGCGAATTCTACGAAAGCGCGTTGGACGAGGCCGAGCGTGGCCTGCTTCAGGACGCGCGGAAGATTGATGGCCTGGACGAGGAGATCGCCGTACTACGAGTCAAGCTGCGAAGCGCGGTCAAGAAGCGTCCGGAGAACCTACCCCTGATGTTGCGTGGCATTGGGCTGCTGGTGAAGGCCGTGTCGGCCCGCTATCGGCTCTCGAAACAGGCGGAGGATGATCTCGCGGACAGCCTAGCCGGCGTCATCCGGGGAGTGGGTGGCATTCTGATGCCGGAGATCTTCGCCGATGAGTGACCGCAAGCACGGACGCGCAGGACGGCGTCTGCTTGAGCAGGCATTGGCGCGATTCCGGCGAACGGATGAGACAGAATCCGCGCGCACGGACTGGCTATCGCCACAGGCCTTTCGCGCGGTCGTCGACGAGCGGCTGCGCTCGTTGGAGCGGCAGCTCGACGAGGTGAAAGGCCGCGTCAACGGGCTGATCTTCCTGCTGGCCGGCAGCGTTGCCGCACAGCTGATCCTGAAGATCGCAGGCTGAGCGTGTGCATGCGCAGGACGGCGGAGATCGGCGCTGGGCCCTGGAAGCAACGGCTGCGGCCCTATCAGGTCGAAGCCGGACGCGCGATCCTCGCAAGCGTGCTCGGGCGCCAGGGCCTGAGCATCTCGATCGAAATCGCGCGGCAAGGTGGCAAGAACGAACTCTCGTCGCAGGTGGAGGCGCTGCTGCTGGCGAGCTACGCGGACCGCCAGGTGGACGCGATCAAGTGCGCACCGACGTTCGAGCCCCAAGGGCGCATCAGCCTGAGGCGGCTGTGGTCGCGGCTGATGGAGGCCGGCCTGGCATCGATGTCCTCGATTGAGGCGGGGCACGCGATTCGCGTGGGGCGGGCGCGGCAGCTCTTCATGTCGGCCGAACCGGAGGCGAACGTGGTGGGGCACACGGCACAACTGCTGCTTGAGGTGGACGAGGCCCAGGACGTGGACGAAGCGAAGTTCGACCGCGACTTCCGGCCGATGGCGGCGACGACGAACGCAACGACGGTGTTCTACGGCACCGCCTGGGACGACTCGACGCTCCTGGAGCGGACGAAACAGCGCCACCTGGAGCTGGAGCGCCGTGACGGCGTTAGACGTCACTTCGAGTACGACTGGCAGATGGTGGCCAGCTACAACCCCGCCTACGGCCGCTACGTCGAGTCGGAGCGCGAGCGGCTGGGCGAGCGGCATCCGCTGTTCCTGACGCAGTACTGCCTGAAGCCGATCAGCGGCGGCGGGCGGCTCTTCTCGCAAGGACAGCTCGCACAGTTGGCCGGCAGCCACGGCAGGCAGCGAGCACCAGCAGCCGGTGAAAGTTACGTGGCGGGGCTCGACCTGGCGGGCGGCGCGGACGAAGACGCGCACGCGCAAAATAGCGGGAGCCGCGACCGCGACGCGACGGTGCTCACAATCGCGCGGGCCTCTTGCCCGGACGCCGCGGCCATGGTACAAGAGCCGCGCCTGGAGATCGTCGAACACTACGTCTGGACCGGCGAGCCACACGACAAGCTGCTGCCACGCCTGGCCGACCTGCTGCGTGAGGTCTGGCGCGTGCGGCGGCTGGCGGTGGACAGCACGGAGCTGGGCGAGACGATCGCGCGGCTGCTGACGACGGTCCTCGGCTCGCAGGTCGTGCGGCCGGTGCGTTTCACGCAGGAATCGAAGTCGCGGTTGGGGTACGGGCTGCTGGCGGCGACGAACGGCGGACGGCTGAAGCTGTACGCCGGCGATGGCTCGATCGAGCACCGGCACTGCCTGCGCGAGCTGGAGCTGGCGCGCGCGATGTATCGCGCAAACCGGACGATGAACTTCTTCGTCGATGAAGCGGACGGACACGACGACTACCTGATGAGCCTGGCGCTGGTGGTGGAGGCGGGGTCGGACGCCGCGCCACGGACAGCGCGCGGGCGCGTACCGAGTGTCTAGAAGCTGGAGACTAGATGCTGGAGGCTGGATGACTCAGCCCCAGGCGTTGCCATACGGCACCGGAGAGGAGATGAACCATGAAGAGCCCACCAATCGAGCGTCCAGCTTCCAATTTCCAGCATCCAGAATGCCACGTGAGCGGCCGCAGGATCCGCCGCGACGCGCTGCCGGAGCACGTCGATTTCCAGGACCGCGGCTGCGAGCTGGCGCCGAGCTGCCTACGCTGCCCGCTGTCTCGCTGCCGCTACGACGAGCCGGGAGGCGCGCGCAAGATCCGGCAGGGCCCGCGCGACGACGCGATCCGCGTTCGTCACGCGGAAGGCGTCGCCATCGACGCGCTGGCGTCGGAGTTCAGCATCTCGCGCCGGAGCGTGTTCCGTGTGCTGGCGCGCGGACGGGAGAGCTAGCGCCTTGAATGCCCGTGCGCTGGTGCTAAACTAGAGCGGCTGGTAGCTGGAGGTGAGAGCATGGCGGCCACAAATCCCAAAAACGCGAACGAATTCATCGAACAACAACTCGACGACCGCGCAGAGGCGTTGGAGAGTAGCTTCGGTTCTCATCAACTCGCGTTGATCGGTGGACTCGTTGCTGGCGTTGACGACATCCTACGAAATGTAATCGAGGATCTGCAGAAACGCTCCAAGTCAAGGCGTCTGACCTTCCTGCTCACCACGCCTGGAGGGTACATCGAAGTCGTGCAGAGGATCGTAGATACGATACGACATCACTACCGTCATGTGGCCTTCGTGGTTCCGAATCAAGCCTTCTCGGCTGGCACTGTTCTGGTGATGTCGGGTGACCAGATACTGATGTGACCCTGCCCCGGTTTTCCGGACTGCTTGCTTCTTGATGATCATGCCGCATGCACCGTCGTGGTGTACAGCCGTTCGTAGTCGACGGG
>QIFC01000050.1 GCA_003228685.1 Chloroflexota bacterium | reverse complement strand
TGAGGTCATCAGCCGATGAGTCCATGAACCGGCCTGTGACGACGCGCCCGGAGAACATCGTCGCGGCGTCGATCTTGCCGAACCGCTTGAGACCCGCCTCGACGATCCGCACGAAGGGGTTGGCGTCACCGCTCCGGCCAACGCCCTCCACCACTTCTACAGTCGCGCCCTTGTCTTCGAGTTCGTCGACAAGTCCGTCCACGGGATCGCCGATCACGAGATCGTGTCCTCGCTCCGCGAGGAGGCGTGCTATCGGCGGCCCCACGAAGAAGCTCGCGTTGGCGATCAGCGCGACGCGGCGCGCCGATGCTGGCGTGCTATCTGACATCGCAGGTTCCCCTCATAATCAGTCCCACATGGAGAGAATATGGCCCTCATCTGGCCGGGCCCGCCCCTCCAGGACCTCGCGGTAGACCCGCTCGACGGCTTCTCCTCCAACGTCGCGTTTCACGTTCAGCCACGCGTCACTGGAGTCGCGAAAGCGCTGCCAGGCGTCGCCGATGCGTTGCTCCAGCCCTTCCGGCCCCCAATCGGCTGTGCGCTTCTGGATCTGCGCGGGCGCGAAGAAGAAGACCGGCTCAGCGCCCGGCAAGCCACTGTCGCGCGGAGCTGTCCCGATATGTGTCATGCCGACGATGCAGCTGTACCTCACGTTGTCGCCATAGTGGCGATGCAGCCTGTTCACAACGTCTCCGCTGCCAGAGTGATCCACGAAGACCACCGGCATGTCGCCGGCCAGCGACTCGATGTCGTCATACCCCACCGCTCTATCGTAGAAGTCGAGGCCCTCGACGAACGACAGGTTACGATCCGAGGTTAGGCCGATCACGTCTCCACGTCCCCGCTCGTGCAGTTGGTGAGCGAGCGCGATCGCCGTCTTGCTCGACGCGCTCGCGATTACGAACGCCTCCGCGCCGAAGAAGTCGCTGTCGGCAATCATGTCGTCAACTAAGAACGAAGTCATGAAGAGGCCCCAGAGGAGCAGGTGCTGGTCCTCGTACGCCTTCTCGTACTTCGCGTCCGTGGACGTTCTCGTGTACTGGCGATACACGGGCGCCGTATCGGCCCGATGTTCGGAAACGTCCACGAACTGATAATTGTTGACGTTCCCAGCGTTGATTAAGAGGTGGTGAGCCATCGGAAAGAAGCCGAAGACGCGCTCGCCTTCCGGCACATCTGGGTGCTTGGACTTCACGACGTCGGCGAAGCCCATCGCGGGGATGCGCCCCCAGCCTTCCTCCGCCGGGAAGAACTTCCAGTATCCAATCGGCTCGCCGATCGCCGCGTACGTGATGTTGTTCGAGGTAAGCGCAAAGCGATCGACCTTAAGCAGCACCTGATCCGCAGCGAGCCCGTCTGGCAAAGCCTCGGGCACGATGCGGCTCTGGCTCCAGTCCGCCTTGTTCACCTCAAAGACGGAGCCACTCTCTGTTGTGGCCATGCAGGCCTCCTAACGCTAGATTAGGCGCGCGTACCTTCGAGCGTCGCCTTGCCGAACGAGCCGAGTTCCGCTTCGCCAGTCAGCTTGTCCCCATCGACCGTCGCAGTGAACTCGATCACCATGTTCATCTGGGCGGCGGTGATCTTCCAAGTCAGGTTGTCGCCGTCGACCTTGCCATCCTCAAGAGGAGCGTCACCCTGCGCCCCGCCCATCGTACCTTCCAGGACGTCGCCGTTGGTCTTCAGCGTTAGCGTGCCCGCTTGGGGCCCCATCGGCGTGTTCATCGTCATGTTCCAAGATCCGTCTGCGCTCATTGTGTTCCCTTCAGCTATCGGGCGCTCCGGCCCGGCCTTGGTTTTCGGGTTACTCCTCGCCGATGCGGCGCAGGAGGATGTCCGCGATCTCCGGCCCGTGTGTCTCCTGTAGGAAGTGTCCCGCCTCCAGACCATCGAACGTCGCCTGATCATACATGCCAGCCCACTGCCGTCCCCAGGCCTCCGTGAAGATATCGTCCTCGGTTCCCCAGATGAAGTGCACTGGCTTGCTCCAACCGCGTAGCGCCTCGAAGTCCTGCGGTTGCACGGCCGCATTCCCGCCCTCGGGGTTATCGAACGGCAGGCAGAGAGGGAAGCGCCTGGGCCCAGCCTTGGACTCGCGGTCCGGGAAGGGCGCCTCATACGCGGTGAAGGCCTCCTCGTCCGACAAGGGCGACGTACCCCGCGGCCATCTGTTAAGCGTGATTTGCATGACCAGGCCGCAGCCCTGTGGCTCGTCCATTGCGCCTCCTTCGTGCCATGCGGCGTTCCATCTCCTGATCGGCTCTGTGTACTCGAAATCATCGTGATGGAGCCACGTGTTCATGATCAGCAGACGCTCGAACCGTTCCGGCATGTCGACAACTTGGCGCAAACCGATCGGGCCGCCCCAGTCCTGGCAGACGAGCGTGATGTTGTTGAGGTAGAGTTGTTGGATCAGGTCGGCGCAGGCATGGCCGTGCTTCGCGATCGTGTACCAGGCGTCATCGAGCACTTTGTCGCTCTTGCCGAAGCCAATGTGGTCCGGCGCGATGCACCGGTAGCCGGCCGCGACGAGCGGCGGGATCATGCGCCGGTAGAGGAACGCCGACGTCGGCATGCCGTGGAGCATGAGCATGATGTGGCCATCGCGTGGCCCTTCGTCTACGTAGTGCATGCGCAGCGTACCGCCCTCTGAGTCCGTGACGTCCGCGTAGTTTGGAGCGAACGGAAAGTCGGACCAAGCCTCAAAGCGTTCGTCTGATGTGCGAAAGACGTTCATCAACTCATGGCCTCCACCTGCTTCGGACCGTCGGCCTCCATACCTGGCGAGCAATCACTAGGAACTCGTGTGCCGGCGATCAAGCGGCCTGAAATTCCGCTAGCCGCTGTGTGATGATGGCCTCCGCCTCGCTCATGATTCGGTCGATAAGTTCCTTCACGGTGGGCACGTCGTGGATGAGTCCAGCGACCATGCCGCACGACCACGCACCGGCCTCCACGTCACCCTCCTTCATCACCCGCGGATAGACGCCGGCGACTTCAGGCATGATGTCCTCGAACTTGAGGTCCGCGCCGAGCGACTTCTCTTTTTCGAGTAACCGTTCGACGTTGGCGTTCGTAAGCACACGCTCGGTGTTGCGCAAACCGCGCATAATGAGGCGCGTATCGAGTTCGCTCGCATCCACGAGCGCCTGCTTTACGTTCGCGTGTACGGGGGCTTCTTGGGTGGCGATGAACCGCGTGCCCATGTTCATGCCAGCGGCGCCCATGGCGAGCGACGCCACGAGGCTGCGTCCATCCGCCATCCCGCCGGAAGAAACGAAGGGGATCGAGAGCTCTTCCGCGGCGCGGGGCAAGAGGATGAAGTTCGGCACGTCGTCTTCACCGGGGTGACCGCCGCATTCGAACCCATCTACCGAAACGGCGTCGCAACCGATCCGCTCGGCCTTGAGCGCGTGGCGCACGGAGGTACACTTGTGGACGACCTTGATGTCCGCCTCCTTGAGCATCGGCAGCCATTGCGCCGGATTGTTGCCGGCCGTCTCCACGATCTTGACCCCACTCTCGATGATGACCTTGAACAGCCCAGGATAATCGGGAGGTTTGAGAGCGGGGAGGAAGGTCATGTTGACGCCGAAGGGCTTGTCGGTCATCTCCTGGCACCGCGCGATTTCGTTCGCGAGCTTCTCGGGCGTGCCTTGAGTGAGCCCCGTGATGATCCCAAGGCCACCCGCATTGGATACCGCGGAGGCCAGCTCAGCGAGACCCACGAAATGCATGCCACCCTGGATGATGGGATGTTCAATTCCAAGGAGTTCGGTAATTCCTGTCTTCATCTTCTGTCTGACCTCCTAAACGGAGCCATAGTGAGACTCCACGTGCCATCTACTCTGTATGATTCCCTGCTCAAAACTGAGTCTGCGTCGTCGCGATGAGCCACTGCATCTCGAGCCCCGCGCTGCGATGCTCGCCGATTTCGCCCACCTTCTGGCTGCTCGCGATCTCGATGAACTTCTGCCGAGACGGATACTCGACCAATGCTACGACGTCAAACTCCGGATCGCCATCTTCGCCGATCACCTTGGAGTCGACGCGGCCGGCCCAGATGAAGCGCCCGCCCTGCGACTCGACGACCTTGCGCATCTGTTCGGCGTAGCGCCCGTAGGCTACCTGCCCTGTCGCATCGCCTTCGCTTTCGTCAGCCCGCTCTTTGAACTTGAGCAGGTTGACCATCACCACCGGCTGATCCGCCGGCCCTTTCATCAACTCTTCTATTCGCTCTTTGTTTGGGTAGATTGCCATGACCATCCTCCAAGTAGCTTTCGAGCTTCGTCTGCCATGCTGTGGACGACTTCAGCCGCGGGCACGACTCCCTCTATGAGACCCGCGATGTTCCCCGCCCCGTTCTGCGTGAGCGCTGGATTCGAGCCGGCGGCCATCCCACCGAGCGTCTGCATCACCAGCACGGGTTGAAGCGGCATCGGCAAGGGGTCAATGGGCGCCTCCTCCCAGGCCTTCGTCCATTCGTTCGGCAACATGCGAAAGCGCTTCCCTGTATATGAGCGGCTGATGATCGGCGACTGGTCGCCCGCCTCGACGATTCCAGCCTTCATCCAGGCGGCGATGCCGGCCTCCTCGGTCGCGAGGAAGCGGGTCCCGACCCAGACGGCCTGGCACCCCATCACCAGCGATGCGGCCAGGCCGCGACCGTCGCCAATGCCTCCAGCGGCGACGACCGGCGTGGGCGATACGGCGTCCAGCACCTGAGGCAGCAGCGCCATGGTGCCCACGTGGCCGGTATGGCCACCGCCTTCCGTGCCTTGGGCGACCACGACGTCCGCGCCGTCCTGGGCCACTCTAATGGCCTGCTTGACGTTGCCGACCATGGACATCACGATCATGCCTGCCGCGTGGGCCCGCTCGACCATCCAGCCGGGGCTGCCGAGCGCGCCGACGAACACCGGTACCTTCTCCTCCAAGATCACCTCGATCTGCGCCTCTGCGTCGGTGCCAAGAGCCATGCGATCGTCAGCCGGCCCCTGGTCCTTGGACTCAGCGCGTTCGCTCTCATGCTCCCGAGCAATGCTCTCCGCCAGCGCGCGGTGTTCGTCCGGAATCTGGCTGGCGACATCGGACACACGCGCCCCACCCCGGTCGACACGCGCTGGCAAGATCAGGTCGACACCGAAAGGACGGTCGGTCAACTCACGGCAACGCCTGATGTAGGTCCGTACCTCCTCCGGCGCCATTGTCGTGCATCCCATCACTCCCAGGCCGCCCGCGTTCGATACGGCTGCCGCCAGCCGCGGGCCGGAGATGGGGCCCATCCCGGCCGAGATGATCGGCAGCTCGATCCCCAGGCGTTCGCAGAGCGGCGTTCGTATGTCAGTCAAAGGCTGTCTCCTCAATGCGTGCTAGGTGCCGGTTCGCTGAAATAGAGCGGTGAGGGCGATCCGAATCGTTCGTTGGTACGCGTTCCTGCTCAGGCCTTGCGCTTCCCGGAGTAGGTCGAACGATTCGAACGAGCACATCACGTCCGCGGCGGCCAGCGTTTCGCGCCGGCGCTCCGGCTTCAGGCGGTCCATCTCAGGTGCGAAGTGTCTCTCTAGTTGACGCCGGAGCACGGCCCTGCTTTTGCGAATGTCCTCCGCCACAATCAGCTGGAACGGAGCCCTCAACCGCCCGACCCGCGCAGCGGGCGCAATCTCCTCAAACAGGCCGGCTCGCTGTGCCGCGAGGCGCGCGATCCTGTCGGCGAGGGAGCCTTCGCCCAGTTCCGGGAGCGCGAAGAGATGACCGGCGCGGAGCGTCTGCCGGGCGATCGCCGCGCGACAGAGGTCGTCCAGGTCATCGAAGTAGCGAAAGAGCGAACGGCGTGAGAGGCCTGACCGCTTTGCGACCTCGTCCGCGCTAGGGCTGACGTTGCCATCACGGTAGAGGGCGAGCAGAGCATCAACAACCGTGTCCCTGTTTCGTTCACGTGACGCTCGCCTGCCATCAATCTTCTCCGCCGCTGGAGTTGATCCAGAGTCAGCGGCGCGTTTATCGGCCGAACGTCCGGGAGCTACCCTTTCTAGGTCTGTCTTGGTCAAAGCCATCGTCCTCCGATGTGGGGTCAGCGCAGGTGCGTTCGACTTGTGTTGGCACCCGCAGTGCCATATACTAGCGCAGCGAAGGAGCCGGTGGCAACCTTCGCGCGCGCACCCACGGCCATGCAGAGATCGGAGCGCTGATATGACAACGAGCGAGCCTCACTTCGGCGGGCGCATCGGTCGAACGATCGCGGATTCCGAGCCGTGGTGGCCCGAGCCCAAGCGACCGCCAGGCGACGCTCCCAACGTCGTCATGATCGTGCTTGACGATACGGGCTTCGCGCACTTCGGTTGCTACGGCTCAACGATCGAGACGCCTGCAATCGACCGGCTCGCGGAAGACGGCGTGCGCTACAGCGGCTTCCACACGACCGCGCTCTGCTCACCCTCGCGGGCGTGCCTCCTCACCGGCCGTAACCATCATTCCGTGGGCATGCGCGCCGTTTCGAACTTCGATTCCGGCTTTCCGAACATGCGCGGTGGCATCACACCGCGAGCGGCAACGATCGCGGAGCTGTTGCGCGACAACGGTTACGCTACATTTGCCGCAGGGAAGTGGCACCTAGCGCCAATGCAGGAGTGCTCAGCTGCGGGGCCGTTCGACAATTGGCCGCTACAGAAGGGCTTCGATCGCTTCTACGGGTTCCTGCAGGGCGAGACCGATCAGTTCTATCCCGAGCTGACTGAGGACAATCACCATATCAGCCCACCGGCCCCGCCGGAGGACGGCTACCACGTCAGCGAGGACCTGATCGACCAGTCGATGGGCTGGATCCGCGATCTCAAGTCTGTGCGGCCCGATAGGCCCTTCTTCCTGCACGTCGCGTTCGGCGCGACGCATGCGCCGCATCAGGCGCCGCCGGAGTACTTGGAGAAGTACCGTGGCCGGTTCGATGCAGGCTGGGACGACGCGCGCGAGGAATGGTTCGCTCGCCAGCTGGAGATGGGCCTGGTGCCCGAAGGCACCACGCTCGCGGAGCGCAACCCCGGCGTTCAGCCTTGGGACGAGCTGCCAGAGAACGACCGTATCTTCGCGGCTCGGCTGCAGGAAGCGTTCGCGGGATTCCTCGAACACACGGATGCGCAGATCGGTCGCCTCGTCGAGTTCCTGGAAGCTCACGAGCTGCTCGATGACACGCTCCTGATCGTCCTCTCCGATAACGGCGCCAGCCAAGAGGGCGGCCCGCGCGGCGTGATGGACGAGTTCAGCGTGTTCAACCTGATCCGCGAGGACCTCGACGACATCATCGCGAACCGGTTGGACGACATTGGCACAGCCCGCGCCCACAGCAACATCCCGTGGGGCTGGGCGCAAGCGGGAAACACGCCGCTCAAGTGGTACAAGCAGAACACCTACGGCGGCGGCGTTCGGGACCCGCTTGTCATCCACTGGCCGAAGAGGATCAAAGAGACCGGCATTCGCCATCAGTTCTGCCACGTCACGGACCTCACGCCGACGGTGCTGGACGTGACGAGTATCTCCGTGCCAGAGACGTTCAACGGCCATCCGCAGATCCCACTTCATGGCACAAGCTTGGTCGATACCTGGGACAGCGCCGAGTCGCCGGCCAACCGCGGGCCTCAGTACTTCGAGCAGTTCGGCCATCGCGGTATCTGGAAGGACGGCTGGAAGGCGGTCACGTATCACCGCAAGGGCGATGACTTCGACGCCGAGGGATGGGCGCTCTATCACCTGGATGAAGATTTCTCGGAGTGCCACGACCTAGCGGGGGAACAGCCGGAGAAGCTCAAGGAGATGGTCGACGCCTGGTGGGCCGACGCGGAGGAATACGATGTGCTGCCGCTAGACGACCGCACCATTGAACTGTTCGGCGGGGCTCCCCGGCCCGGCACGCCGCACGGTCGCGATGAGTACGTCTACTATCCTCCGCTATCGCATGTCCCCGCGGATCCGGCGCCTCGTCTGGGAGGACGCGTGTGGACGATCTCCGCGGACGTGACCGTGCCGGAAGGCGGCTGCGAAGGCGTCCTCTACGCGCGCGGAAGCCACAATGGCGGCCACACCTTCTTCATGAAGGACGGTAAGGTCCAATTCGATTACAACGCGCTGGGTACACACTTCAGAGCGGCCGGTGCCGCGGAGCTGTCGCCAGGCAGGCACGTCATCGAGACGAAGTTCACCCGGGATGGGCAGACTGGACGCTTGGCCGTGGGGATCGATGGGAAAGAGATTGGCTCGACCGAGATCACCAAGATCGTACGCATGCTGAGTTCGACGGGCGTCGACATTGGCGCGGACCGCCTCTCCACGGTAGTCGACGACTACGATGGCCCCTTCGAGTTCACGGGAGAACTACACAAGGTGACGTTCCGCATGGGTTCGTCACCGTCACGCGAAGATGTCGAGACGCTGGCGCGCACTGAGCTAGCAAAGGAGTAGCCATGGAGACACTACGCACACCGGACGACCGATTTGAAAACCTGCCAGGCTACGATTTCAAAGCGAACTATTTGGACGTTCCCGAAGGCGAAGGCGGCCAACTTCGTGTCCACTACGTCGACGAAGGACCGGCGGACGCCAACCCTGTGCTGATGATCCACGGCGAGCCTTCCTGGTGCTACCTCTACCGTAAGATGATCCCTGGCATCGTTGCGGCGGGGCACCGGGCCATCGCGCCGGACCTGATCGGATTCGGCAAGTCGGACAAGCCGACGGAGAAGAGCGATTACACGTTCCAGCGCCACGTCGACTGGATGACCTCGTGGCTGGAACAGATGGAGCTACAGAACATCACGTTCTTCGGCCAGGACTGGGGATCGCTTATCGGCCTGCGCCTCGTCGCCGAAAGCCCGGACCGATTCGCACGGGTCGTCATCGGCAACGGCGGGCTGCCCACAGGCGAAGGCACACCCGGCAAAGCGTTCATGGCTTGGCGGAAGTTCTCGCAAGAGTCGCCCACGTTCGATATCGGCCGCCTGATCAATGGCGCGACGAAGACGAAGCTCTCGGACGACATCGTCGCCGCGTATGATGCGCCCTTCCCGGACGACTCGTATAAAGCCGGCGCGCGCATCTTTCCGTCGCTGGTGCCAACGACGCCCGACGATCCAGCCGCGCCGGCTAACCGCAAGGCTTGGGAGGTACTGATGAAGTGGGAGAAGCCATTTCTCACTACCTTTAGCGACTCTGATGCAGTGACGAAGGGTGGCGAGCGCGCCTTCCAGGGTCGTGTACCCGGCGCAAAGGACCAGCCTCACGTCATCATCGAGAACGCGGGCCACTTTCTCCAGGAAGACAAGGGAGAAGACCTTGCCCGAATTGTTGTAGAATTCATCGCGCAAACAAGCTAGCGAAACACCAAAGAGAGAGGTTTTGCCATGAAGATGAACGTGAAGCCCATTCCTACGATCGATCCGCGGGTCAACGAGATCCGTTCGCTCACGGCGGACATCGTCAACAAAGAGATTCTGCCCAATGAGCGCACGCTCTGGGCGTGGCGAGGCGATAAGCGCTACACCGAAGCGGACATCGCAGAGGCCAAGGCGCTCCGCCAGCGCATACAAGACAAGGTCAGAGAGGCAGGCCTCTGGGCACCCCACCTACCCACAGAATACGGCGGCTCTGAGCTGAGCTTCCTAGAGCATGCCTACATGAATGAGGTGTTAGCGTACGTCCAGGGTGGTGCTTCGCTCTTCGGCGTCGTCGCCCCGAACTCTGGCAACCAGACGATCCTGGTCAAGTATGGCTCCGAGGAGCAGAAGAAGAAGTGGCTGATTCCGTTGATCGAAGGCAAGATGCAGTCCGGCTTCTCAATGACCGAGCCTGACAATGCCGGCTCTGACCCGCGCTCGATCAAGACAACGGCGCGCCGCGACGGCGACGAGTGGGTGATCAACGGCCACAAGTGGTTCACGTCCAACGGGAAGGCAGCCGACTTCTTCATCGTCATGTGCCGGACAGAGGACCCAGACGGTCCCGCTGAACGCAATGGCAAGATGACGCAGATCATCGTGCCGAAGGAGACGCCCGGCGTGAACGTGATCCGCGGCATCCCAATTTGGAGCCAGCGCGACAGCGACCACTGCGAGATCATCTATGACGATGTGCGCGTGCCGGTGACCAACCAGCTTGGGCAGACCGGCTCCGGCCACGCCGCCGCGCAAGACCGCCTGGGAGCGGGACGCATCTTCCACTGCATGAACTCCATTGGCCAGATGTGGCGCGCGTTCGACCTGATGGTCGAACGCATCATGAGCCGAGAAGTCCACGGCGGCCTGCTGGAAACGAAGCAGTTTATGCAGGGCTTCATCGCGGACTCCTACATCGATATCCAGGCAGCACGCTTGATGACGATCAATACAGCGGAAAAGATCGAGAGCGGCGTTGACCCGCGCACGGACATCTCCGCAATCAAGGTCTTCGTCCCCAATGCGTACATGCGCGTCGTCGATCGCGCGATCCAAGTTTGGGGCGCCGCCGGCGTCTCCGGGGACCTACCGCTAGCAGGCATGTATCAGGGCGCTCGCACACTGCGCATTGCCGACGGCCCGGACGAGGTGCACCGCATTCTGATCGCGAAGAACATCCTGAAGCGCTACCACGACGGCATGGGCTGGGACTTCGGGAATTAGGAGGAGCGCAATGAGCAACGTCCTGGAGATCACGAACGCGGGACACGTCCGCAAGCTCCGGCTCAACCGGCCCGAGAAGAAGAACGCCCTCTCCGACGAGCTGGCCTGGGGCATCATCAGCACGGTTGAGGAGGCCGCCAAGGACGACGACGTTTGGGTTATCGCCATCACCGGAACCGATGACGCATTCTGTTCCGGCTTGGACCTAACGCCGTCCAGCAACGGCACGCATCACTATCTTTCAACGCAGGACGCATTGCTGGACGACCTTGGTTGGGTGAGCCGCATCCCGCTGGTACTGCGAGAGCAGTGCGACAAGCCGGTCGTCGCCGGCCTCAACGGCGTCGCCGTCGGCGCGGGCCTATCGCTCGCGATGGCCGCCGATATCCGTCTCGCGTCGGAGAGCGTCCGCCTCATTGCGGGCTACCCGCGCATCGGCGGGTCGCCGGACGGCGGCCTATCGTTTACGCTCGCGCAGGCGGTCGGCTACGAGCAGGCGATGCGCTTCCTGCTGGAGAACCGGACAGTTGGCGCGGAGGAGGCGCTCAAGCTAGGCCTCGTCGGCGAAGTGGTGCCTGACGAGACGTTTACGGAACGCTTCGACGAGTACTGCCAGTCGTTAACGCAGATCTCGCCCATCACGGCGCGCCTGACCAAGCGTGTCGTGCGGCGCGCCACGGCCATGGCCGATCCACAGAGTCACTATCGCTACGAGCTGCAGAACATTCTCCGTGCATTCGGCAGCGAGGACGGCAAAGAGGCCGGCAAGGCCTTCCGCGAGAAGCGATCACCCGAGTTCAAGGGCCGCTAGCTTGCCAGAACTCCCGCACGACGATCCGGTCGTCGAAAAACTGCTTCAGGGCGCGTTCCTCGCCAGGCTCGCGTATATCGGCCTTGACGGCCGGCCTCGTGTGGTCCCCATCTGGTATGCGTACCTGAACGGCGAGTTCGTCATGGTGACCGGGCCTAAGGCCGACAAGGTTCCTGCCATCGAAGCGAACGGAGCTGTGGCCATTACGATCGATTCCGATCAGCCGCCGTACAGCGTACTCCTCGTAAACGGCGACGCCACCGTCGAGAAGACCGACGGCATGGCCGCAGAGTACCCGGACATCGTTCAGCGCTACCTTGCCGGCGCCGCCGAGGGCTACCTTTCCGGCATGCGGGAGCGCGTCAGGGAGCGGCGCCGCATACGCGTCGTCCCGCGCTCTTGGCGCGTCCTCGATTTCGTGAAGCGCTATCCCAAGAGCCTCCGCTAACGGAAGGAGAGCGGCATGTCTGACATGTTCGTCGAGTCTCTGCGCAATCGCATCGGCGCGCTCAATACGCTCTACGAGCGTTGCGTCTCTGACATGACGCTCGAGCAAGTGAACCACCAAGAGCGCGCCGGCGTGCTCCCCATCGCGTTCAGCCTCTGCCATTACATCAGAGCGCAGGATCAGTCCATCAGCGGCCCCTTCCTCCAACAGCCAACCCTTTGGGAATCCGACGGCTGGGCCGACAAGATCGGCGTTACGGTCGACAAGTTCGGCCGGGAGGAGACGGTCGAGGAGATGGAGCAGATCCGCTTCGCCGACTTCACGGCTTGGAAGAGCTTTCAGGCGGCCGTGCTCGCTCGGACGGACGAGGCGCTCCAGTCAGTCACCGAGGATTCGCTCTCGGAGGTCCTGATGCCGAAGCTACCGCCCAACATGCGGAACATCTACTGCGCGCTCGTTATTAAAGACGGGCCGCTCCGCAAGCTGGACGTATTGGAGTGCTTCGTCTACCAGCATGGCCTGCGCCACATGGGCGAGATCGAACACGGTCGCGCCCTCGTGGGCCTGCAGGGTATGACGAGCTGAGTTTCAGCTCTCACTCGTCGGCCTCTTGGTCGTCCCGATGCCCGGCTGGGGAAGCGAAGTTTCTGCCGAGCGCGACCGAAGGTCGAGCCGGCGGCTCCTCCCAGAACGTGGAGAGTACGTCGAGGCCTGTCGGCGCCTCGCGCCCGGCGTAACGGCTCGCCACCAAGATGAGCACGTAGGCGCCGATCAGGACAATCCACGGCGCGACCAGTAGAATCGGCTCGACGCCTGTTTGTACGGCGATGCCTCCCAGGGCGAGCAGGGGGACCATTGCAGCAGCGTTCGTCAGGACGTTCTGTAGCCCGAACGTCCGCCCCTGCTGCAACACGGGTACCCGCCGGTTGATGTAGGTCTGCACCGCGATGGCGGTTAGACTCGTGGCGAAGCCCGCGAACAGCGCGATGCTGCCAGCCGCCCGCACCTCGTCACCGGGATCGATGCCAAGAATAAGCAGCACATTCATGGCGCTGATCGGGGCCAGTACGGGCGACACGAAGTCGATCGCTCCCATCAGGAAGAGACTGACCGTTGCCACCAGGAATCCGATAGCCGCTGACATCCGCTCACCGATCCGGTCGATGAGCCTCGGCGCGACGGCCATCGCCGCCAGCGCGCCGAGGCCTGCCGGCGCGAACACGTACACCGTATTCGTGGGGTCAGTGTGCAGCACCTCCCGCACGTAGCTCGGGCCGAGCGTCGCCGAGATCGTGTTGAGCACTGAGACGATCAGGCCGATCACGATCATCGAGCCGATCGCCGGGTGATTCGCCAGCCATCGCAGGGCCACGGGTACGCCAAGGTCCTGCTCCGAGAGGTCTATCTTGCCGAGCGCCTCCCGCACGCCGATATGCTTTCGTAGCGGCAGGCTGAAGACGCGAATCGACGCGAGCAAGAGGAAGATGCCGCTGACGTAGAAGAGCGGGGCGACGCCCCACAGCTTCACGACGAGCGGGGCGAGCAGCGCCGTCCCAATAGCGGTTGCGATCGAGTCCGAGAACGACAGGAGCGACGCCGCGGTGCCGATCTGGTCTCTGGACGCCACCAGCGGTATGACCGCCTTCTCTGACGGGCCGACCACCTGATTGATGAGGCTCACCGACGCGACGAGCACCAGTATCGGCCCAAGCGACGTGCCGAACGCGACAGGTACTATGAAGCACAGCAGACCCTGAAGGCCGTAACCCAGGCCGAGGGCAACACGCTTCGGCAACGTGTCCGAGACAACGCCGCCATACAGGCCCAGCACCGCCGCCGGCAGGAGGTTCGCCATGCCGACCAACGAAGCTTGAAACACCGAGCCGCCTATCGCGACGGCGACCAGTGAGCCGTATAAGATCGCCTCGTGCCCGATCTCCGAGAGCAAGCGCGACAGGAAGACGATCTGGAAGCGCACGCGCCGCAGAATCGAGGTCTCTGGCAGGAAGACGTAGAAGAGCCTGAACGCGGCGGAAGGCGCCGGCTGATCAGCCCCGGGCGGCGGCATGGCGGTCACGTACTAGCCCATGGCCGAGGAGCCCTGGGCCGTGCTAATGCCGCCATCGACCGGGATCACCACGCCGGTGACGTACGTGCTGGCCGGCGACGCGAGGTAGAGAGCGACCCCAGCCATATCCTCTGGCCTGCCGATGCGCCTCATCGGAGCGCTCGCCTCGATCTGGGACTGGAAGTTCTCAAGCATCCACTCCGTCATCTTCGATTCAAACGGACCCGGCGCGATCGCGTTGACCGTGATGTGGCGAGGTGCAAGCGCGATCGCTAGCACACGCGTCATATGATGCACGGCGGCCTTGCTCGGTCCGTAGGCAAAATTGTCGACCGAAGGAACAGTCAGCGCGTCGATAGAACCGACGTTGATCACGCGCGCCGGCGCCTCCGCAGTGCCCGCCTCCGCAAGCAGCGGCGTCAGGTCACGCGTGAGCATGAAGGGCGCCTTCACGTTGATGTTCATCACCTTGTCCCAACCGTCCTCTGGGTACTGGTCAAGCGGAGCGCCCCAGCTCGCGCCTGCGTTGTTCACCAATACGTCCAGCTTCCCTTCGCGGCCCGTCAGTTCGCTCACGAGCAGCGCGCGGCCTTCGTTCGTAGTGAGATCGGCAGGAATAGATATGCAGTCGCCTATCTGTGACAGCTCCGCTGCCGCCGCGTCGCACGCCTCAGCTTTGCGCGCAGCTATGTAGACCTTTGCGCCGTTCGCGACGAAGCCGGACGCGATCATGTATCCGATTCCGCGCGAGCCGCCCGTGACGAGCGCCACTCTGCCGTCCAGAGAGAACAGTTCGTCCCGATGAAGTGAACGTGCTGTCAAGGTAATCTCCTCACTGACTAGCGTTCCCAGAATCGCGCTCATTCTACATGACGAGGCAGCATTCTAGCTGCGTCAGCCGGGGCATCCGTCTTTATGCTATTCGTAGTGTGATGCCTGACCTGCTCCTGAAGAACGCCCACATCTGGACCGGCGTCGATACCGATCCTTGGGCGGACGCCGCGGTCATTCAGGGCGGCCGCTTTTCGTTCGTCGGCCGCGAACGCGACGTCAACCCTTCAGCCGCAGCGGACGTGCTGGATGCTCAAGGCCGCCTTGTGGTGCCTGGGCTGACCGACGGCCACGCGCACCTGATGCAGACCGGCCTGGCAATGCGCGCCGTCGATCTCAAGGGCGTAACGAGCGTGGATGAGGCAGCTCAGCGCGTCGGCGAGCGAGCCGCGAAGACTGCGGCCGGCGACTGGGTCCAAGGCACCGGCTGGGACCAACACCTCTGGCCGGATCTCGCGTTTCCGGACAAGCGCGCCCTAGACGCCGTCGCCCCGGACACGCCGGTGGTGCTCACCCACACCTCGGCCCATTGCGTCTGGGTGAACAGCGCCGCCCTGCGCGAAGCCGGCGTCACCGCCTCTACGGAGGTGCCGTCCGGCGGCCGCATCGACATCGGCGCGGACGGCGAGCCATCGGGCATCCTGCGCGACACCGCCGCCGCCCTCATCTACGAAGCCATGCCCGCGCCGGCCCGCGACCAGCGCATCGATGCGTTGGCGGAGGCGATCCGGCACGCACACGGGCTGGGCCTCACGGGCGTGCATGCGATGGACGTGAGCGGTGGCGAACTCGCCGCCTTGAAAGAGATGAACGAGCGAAGAGCGCTGAAACTGCGGGTCCGCGCCTACCTCTCCCAGGCAAGGCTGGAGCGCTGGATCGAGGACGGCATCAAGACGGGCGACGGCGACGACGCCCTCCGCATTGGCGGTGTGAAGTTCTTCGCCGACGGCGCGCTCGGGTCGCTCACCGCATGGATGCTGCGCCCCTACGAAGGCGGCTCAGACACGGGCCTCCCTTTGCAACCGGTCCATCAGTTGGAGGAGCGCGTCCGGCGCTGCCTCCAGCACGGCCTCGCGCCGGCCATCCACGCCATCGGCGATCGCGCCAACCGTGAGGTGCTCGACATCTTCGAACGCGCCCGGGCTCTCGCGCCTGGCCTTCCGCGCAGGATCGAACACGCTCAGCTGCTGGAGCCTGCGGACACCCTGCGCTTCGCCGAACTCGGCGTCAGCGCGTCGATGCAGCCCATCCACGCCACGCAGGACTATCTGAAGGTCGACCGCGAGTGGGGCGCGCGTGGCGGCAACGCATACACGTTCGCCTCGCTGCTGCGGACCGGCGCGAATGTTGCCTTCGGCTCCGACTCGCCTGTCGAGACGATGAGCCCGATCGCCGGCATCCACGCCGCCGTGGCACGGCGCACGGCCGGAGGCGAACCGGCCGGCGGCTGGTACCCAGATGAGGCCACCTCGCTAGAAGCCGCGCTTGCCGCCTACACGAACGGCTGCGCCACCGCCCGCGGCGAGGGCGAGCGCATCGGCAAGATTGCGAGAGGATTCATGGGCGATTTCGTCGTTCTCTCGCAGGACCTCTTCGCGCTGGATGACCCAATGCGCATCCTGGAGACAGCAGCGGCCGCGACGGTGGTTGGCGGCGAGATCGTCTCTCGCGCCTAGCGGCCCTGCTAAGGTGCCTGTTTGACTAGCTCCTCGCTTACGTCCCAGAGTTGCTGTGCCACCTCCGGGTCGGTGGAGATCGCGTTGGAGTCCACCGCCTCTTTCTTCACGAAGTACTTGCCTGACGTGGCCTCTACGTCTGGCGACGTGGCCAGGTAGATGGACGTCTCAGCGCCCTTCGCGGCGTCCAGGAAGAACGGGCGCGCGACGACTTGGAGTACTCCGAAGGCGGCGCCTATAACGCCTCCCGAATTGCGGCCGAACCCGGTACGCACCACTCCCGGGTGCAGGCTGTTCACTGTCACATTTGTGCCTTCAAGCCTTCTTGCCAGCTCGTTCGTGAACAAAACGTTCGCCAGTTTCGATTGACCGTACGCCCCCATGCCGACACCGTAGCCCTGTTCGCCCTGCAGGTCGTCGAAGTCGATCTTCGCTCCAGAGTGCGCCCCAGAGCTGACGTTGATGATGCGCGCGGGCGCCGATGCCTTGATCTGGTCCAGAAGCAGGTCCGTCAGCAAGAAGTGGGCGAGGTGGTTCACGGCGATCGTCATCTCGTAGCCGTCCTTGCTCAGTTCGCGCTGCTTGTTGTAGGCTCCCGCGTTGTTGATCAGTACGTGGAGCGCGTCGTGGCGTGAGCGATACTCGCCGGCCAGCTTGCGCACGTCTTCCAACGACGCGAGGTCGGCGAGCAACAGGTCGGCGTCCGCGCCCGAGCGCTCCTTGACCTCGCTCTGGGCTGCTCTGCCCTTCCGCTCGTCCCGCGCGACCATCACCACCGTCGCGCCCATCCCTGCCAGTTCGACCGCCGTCTCCTTGCCAATGCCGTTGCTCGCGCCCGTGATCAGGCACGTGCGGCCTGCCATCTGATCACTCGTCATGGTTCCCTCCCTAGCCCAATGCGTTCGGTACGCAGGCGATCGAACAATCGCTGCCGTGGATGCGTTCAGCTTCCTTGATCGCGTCTTCAACCGTCGCCGCAGGGATAAACCCGACATGCTCCGGGACCTTGGGGTCGTCCGCGCCCGCGACAAACACGCGGCTGGCATGCTTTAGCCGCTTGAGCGGGTGTATCGCCAGGATCGCGTGTACCGGGTGAAACGCGTACCCGTTGCGATACTTCTCGATGTAATCGCCGTGCGTCGCAAACTCCTCGCCATAGCGCTCCGTGATCTCATACGGGTCGCGAGTCTCCGGCAACACGCGGTCCCAGACCTCGGGATAGGCGGCGTGATGCTCGCGGTCCCACTCCTCCGGACAGGGCGTCGTGATGATCACCGAGCAGCCGGGCTTGCCCAACGCTTCGATATAGCCACCCAGGTAGCCCAGACCGGAAGAGATCAACGTGAGGATCGGGTTCATGCCCGCGAAGGTGGCGTACGGGCTCCAGCTTGGCACGCCATAGATCACCACGTCCGCCTTCTCCGTGATCGCCCCGCGGCGTGGCGGATGGCGCTGCTCCAGCACCTCGAGCGCGGCCTTGCGCGTCTCGTCGACGCCTCCGGCCCAGATCCTGCCCAACGTCGTCGGGTTGGCCAGAATCGTCTCGACCTTGAAGATGCGCTTCCCTAGCTTCGACTCGATGTACGCGCCCTGTTCGTTGAAGACCTCGTGCATGCGGTTGTGGCGCACGGACATCGACATGCCATCCGGCGTGTGCGTCCAGCGGATCGAGCGCCACGTCGAGAGCCCCACCGCGACCGACTTCCAGCCACCGGCGAACCCCATGTGGCACTGCGCGTTGACGTAGACCGTCAGGTCGCTCTCGACGACGAGACGGTGAATGTCCACATCGTAGCCGCTCTTCGTCTTGCCGAGGTTGACGATGCTCTCCGCGTCCTCCGCGTCGTGGCAGATGAGGCGGTCACCGAAGCGCCGTACGAACTCGTCCCCAATCGCTGACGCTAACTCCTCTGCCGTCCACTTGCGGTGGAGCGCGTTGGCGCAGATCAACGTGACCTGCTCCTCGGAGACGCCGGCCTCGCCCAGCTCCGCCAGCACCGCCTCGATGGCGAGCCGCCGTACCGGACCAAACGAGGACACCGTAAGGTCGTCGAAGGCGATCAGGACGCGGGCATCGGACGAAACGGAGTCGCGGATGCGCGGCAGCCCTAAGGGCTGTTGTATTGCCGCCTTCACATCCGCCGCCTGGTCCGCCGACGCCGTCAGGGCTGCGCTGCCGTTCTCGCTCCGCCGGCTCGGGCCGCCGCCGCCCACGATACGCGTCCGGTCTGGCAGCTCGACCTGCACCGTCCCGTTTCCATATGGGAGCGCTTGCTCGACCATGGTTGACCTCCGGTCAATTCAGCAGTTGCGCTCGCCCTTCGGGCTAGCTTGGCAACTGCAACTCGATTACTTGGCTGGTCCCGCGGATGCCGGGCTACGAGCCGAAAACCTCCATCATGAGCTTGTAGTTCTCCTTCACGCGGTCCGGCGAAACACCAACCGACGGAGGGTACAGGAGTACGTGATCCAGCAGGCCATCGTAGCGCGCGAGCTGCTTCTCGCAGTCCTCCGGCGTACCAACGACGGCGATCTGATCGAGCATGTCATCCGACACGGCCGCCGTCATGCCTGCGAAGTCCATCGAGCGGAACGAATCGCGGATGCCCTTCTTCTCGCCAGCCCAGCCATGCAGGTCGAGGATCGCATCGTAGGTCCGTGTCGTTGCGTAGAACCCGATCTGCCGTCGCGCCTCCTCGCGCGCCTGCTCCACGTCGTCCGAAATCGACGTGATCACGTAGCCGGCCAGATCGAACGAATCACGCTGCCGGTTCTCTTTAGCAAGGCCTTCCTCGACAGCCGGCCGTACCACCTCGTCTAGATAGCGCCGTGAGTACAGCGGATGGCCTACGAGACCGTCTGCCACCTCGCCCGCGGCCCGCACCATGCGCTTGTTCACGCCGGCCAGGTAGATGGGGATGTCCGATCGAACGAGGCCCGGGCGCAGGTAGAGGTCGATCGCGATGTTGTAGAACCGGCCCTCGTGCTTGAAGGGACGTCCCTGCGGCGCCGACCACAGTTCGCGCAGGAGGCGGACGACCTCGATCGCCTTCGGCGCGGGGCTCTCGAACTCGAAGCCGTACCAGGATTCCTGCATCCGCTTCGTGCCCGTGCCGAGCCCTAGGATTGTGCGTCCATTCGTGATTTCGTCGATGTCCGCAACCGCCGACGCCGTGTACACGGGGGAGCGCCCGAACGCGTACGCAATGCCGCTGCCGATGCCGATGCGCTCCGTCGCCTGGCCTGTCGCCGCCATCCGGACGAACGCGCTCCGGTTATTGAAATCGACCAGCCAGACAGCGTCGAAGCCGGCCTCCTCCGCCTTCTGAGCATGATCGACCTGATCGCTGATTGGATCGAGGACAAGAACGAGTGATCTTCGCATTGTGCCTTTCTTACTGCGGCAAGAACTTGCTGAACAGCGGCTCCACCAGATCGGGGCCTTGGCGGATCGTATGGCCACCGTCAACGCCAATGCACTGTCCCGTGATCCAGCTCGCGTCGTCGCTCAGAAGAAACGCCACCATGCCGGCGACATCGCCAGGTTCGCCCAAGCGCGAGATCGGCATGCGCCGCTTGTACTCTTCGACTACGCCTTCGTTGGAGGTCAGCGGCTGCGCCAAATCCGTGTGCGTTAGGCCCGGCATCACCGCGTTCACGCGGATGCCAAACTCGCCCATATCGTCAGCGGCGCATTGCGTGAGCATGTTCAGGCCGGCTTTAGCGGCGCAGTAGGAACTCATCTGCCTGTGCGTGAGCGCCGCCGCGATCGAGCTGATGTTGACGATGCTTCCGCCACCACCCTCTCTCATAGGCTGAGCCTCCGCATGCATTGAGCGAAAGACGCCCGTCAGGTTCGTGTCTAAGACGGCGGCAAACTGTTCGGCCGTGCTGTTCAGGATATGCCCTGCCCCACCGATTCCGGCGGCGTTTACCGCGATATGCAGCGCCCCGAAATGTTCGATAGTCGCCGCGACAGCCGCGTCCACCGACTCCTGCTGCGTGACGTCGCATGGAACAGCCAGCGCGGAGTCTCCCAGCTCGCTCGCGGCGGCCTCGACGACCTCCGTTCGGCGGCCACCGATCGCCACCTTTCCTCCGCCTTCGACGATCCTCTTCGCGCAGGCCAGGCCAATACCCGTGCCTCCGCCCGTGATGAACCCGACTTTGCCTGAGAGGTCTGCCATCAATGTCCTCCGCTACGCGCGCGCCGCAGCCTTCTTCTTCGCCGGCCTCCGCCCCTTGCCGTTACGCGAGACCCTTGGCTTCGCCGCCGGCCGAGGCGTATGCCGGTCGTACCAGGCGCGCGTCCTGTTCATCATGTCGATCGCCTGTGAGGGTGTCCGGCCGCCGTGCGAGCCACCTGGATAGCGAACGAACTCGACTCTCTTTCCCAGTACCTTGAGGCCAGCGAAGAGTTCCTCGGACTGGCCGATGGGGCAGCGCAGGTCTCCCTCCCAGTGGAGGAGCAAGACGGGCGTCTTCACGTTCGGCAGGTACGTGATCGGCGAGCGGAAGTCGTACTTATCGGGATCGCTGTAGGGCGTCCCGCCGATTTCGTAGATGTCAAACAGCGGGATGTCCCCCTCGCCAAACATGCTGACAAGGTTCGTGACCGGCGCGCCGATCGTCGCCGCGCGGAATCGGTCCGTGTGCCCCACCACCCACGACGACATGAAGCCGCCATACGAGTATCCCCCGACGAACAACCGCTTAGCGTCGGCAACCTTGCGACGCACCAGCACATCGACGCCGCTCATGATGTCTTCGTAATCCGCGCCGCCCCAATCGTCCACGCAGGCTCTCGTGAAGGCCTCGCCATACGTCGAGCTGCCGCGCGGGTTAGGCAACATCACAACGTAACCCGCGGCAGCCAGCGATTGCAGCGATACCAGCGCGGCACCGTTCGGGTGCGACCCGTGGGGACCACCGTGGATGTTCACCGCCAGTGGGTAACGGCGGCTGGGGCGGTGGTTGGGCGGGTACAGCACAAACATCTCGATAGGCAACCCGTCTTTTGCCTTGTAGGTCAGCCGCCGCAGCTTGCCGAGCGCGACGTTCTCTCGCAGCTCCTTGTTAGTGTCGCTCAGCATGCGCTCGCTGCTGCTGCCGTTCAGCGACGACCTGTAGACCTCGCCCGGCTCCGTCACCCACGACGACGAGAACACGACGCTCTTACCGTCCGGCAGGAGGTCGAACCCTTCGATCGCGCGATCACCGCTGAGCACCTTGCTCACGGAGCCGTTCGACGCACCGGCCCTGAAGACACAGACTGCACCGTGGTCGCCCGCCAGGAAGTAGATGCCGCGGCTGTTGCGAGTCCAGGCCAACGTGTTCCCCGGCATGATCGGCCCAGCCACGACCGAGCGGTCCAGCGACGCGCTCAACGAGTGCGGCGCCCCCGGGCCCACGGCAGGCTGTATGAAGAGATGGGCGTTCGCCGCTCCTTCATTGCCGTGCTGGTGCCCAACGTAAGCGATGAGCCGGCCATCCGGGGAGAACGCCGGCCCGTACGCGGAACCCCGGCTGCGCGTCAGCTTGCGCGCCCTGCCGCCCTTCGAAGGCACGATCCAGATGTCGCTCCAGCCGTGACGCTGGTGGCGGTCGCGCTCTCGGTCCGACGAGAATGCGATCCGGCTCCCGTCCGGCGACCACGCGGGCTGTTGGTCGTTCCAATCGCCGTCCGTGATTTGCCGATCGTCGCCGGTCACAGCGTCGATCGTGAATACGTGCATGCGGCGACTATCGTAGAAGCCGATGCCGTCCTGCTTGTGGACCATGTCGCGGAGCACGCGCGGTTGCGCCCGTTCCGCGCCCTTCCGATCGCGCATCTCCTTGTAGCCGCCCACGCGCGCGACGAACGCGATGCGCTTGCCGTCCGGCGACCACTGGATCTGCGCCACGCCAAACTTCGCGTTCGAGAGCTGGCGCGCCTCACCGCCGTCCATCGGCGCCAAGAAGATCTGCGCCTTCTTGCCACGGTTCGAGATGAACGCGAGCTGCGTTCCATCTGGAGACCAGCGCGGACTGTGGTCGCGTTTGCCTTGTGTGAAACGCCGTGGCTGCCTGCGGCCGCCGGTTGGAGCCAGGTAGATGGAGAACCTCGTTTCGTCCTCCTCGCGCTCGGCCCAACTCACTACGTAGGCGACGCGTTTGCCATCCGGTGAAACCCGGGGGTCGAAGACCGTGCGGATCGAATAAAACTCGTCAGGGGTGACAGCGCGCTTCGGCATCGCGTTCTCCTCTGGCATAGGCCGTCGATTCGGGTCTCGCTTCCAGCACAGCACTATAGCGCAATCGCACCACACGCATGCGCTAGCTGGGCGAACAGCGATGAGAACTGCGAGTGCGGCTTGGGCGGGCTTCCCGAGCGCTTCGGCTAGCGCCCTTCCTTCCACGACCTGATTCTGAAGCTGCGCTGTATCGAGGTGCGAGAGCCATCATGTGATGCCGCGGCGAACCGATACTAGCTCTGTAGGCAACCCATGGATTGGAAAACATTACGGCGAGACAAACTCGCCAGAGCAGCCTCGTATAGACCTGCCGCACGACGGGAAGGACTCTGGTGGGGCATCCTCGATCGTGCTGGGGAGTGGTGGGGCCGCTTCATGAGCCTCTCCTGGTGGGAGAAGGCCATGGTGATCGGCACCGGCGTGCTCCTTTCCGTGCTCACGCCGATGGCCGCATTCGCGTTGTCCGGAGGCGACGACAGCCAAACCGCGCTGGTCCCAATCTCGCCCACCTCGGCTACTATGGTCGATGGCGGGCCATCCGCGACTCCATCGCTGCGGCCAAGCAGCACACCGAAGCAGGTTCCCTACACGCCCACGAATACGTCCACGCCGGTGCCCAACCGCGAGGACTGTGATGAGCTACGCCAGGCAGACGACGGGAGCCCGGAGGAGCAGTTCTGGTTCTTGGACAACTGCGAGCTAGAGACGGAGACCGCGACCGAGCCGGCTCCGGATCAAGATCCGCAGCCTAACGATCCACCGACGCCCGTGCCGCCACAGCCAACGAACACGCCCCGGCCGGAACCTTCGATCTCGCCGTCACAGGCTGCGTCGCTTGCGGCAGCCTGGATCTGGAACAACCCCGACTACAACGAGCTAGACGTCAGCGCCGGATCCTGCAGCCCGCAAGCTTCGGGCGACGACTGGCGCGTCGCCTGCACGGGAACGACAACTGGCTGTGTTGGCGTGGCATGCGAAGTCACCATCTGGGTCTGCGTGAGCGACGCCATCACTCGACAGTGCTAGGGCGATTCACAACGAGTAACGACGGATGAACGAGGCCGGTCGTGGACCGGCCTCGTTGCTTATGGCGTGGGCGAAGCCTTGGGCTCTTCCGTTGGCGCCGGTACCGTGGCTGTGGGCGCCGCCATCGTAGGCGAAGGCACCGGTGGCGGCGCTGTAGTCGATGTCGGCAGCGGGGGCGCGGTCGCCGTCGGCACTGGCGCCTCGGTCGGCACAGGCGGCACCGTTGGCTGCGGCATCACCTCCAGCGTCGGCGTTGTCGTTGGCGTTGTGGTGACTGTCGGCGTGCCGGAGGCCTCGGCCGTCTGAGTGACCGTAACAGTACCCGTCGGTTCCGGATCGTCGTCGCCATCGCCGTCTCCGCCGAAGGTCCCGGCGGCGCATAGCGAGCCAACCACAATGGTAATCACCAGGAGGCCACCGAGCAGCGCGGCCAGCAGTGGCCCCCTCGGCCCTCCCGCTCCGAAGAGCGATCCGAACCAGGCACCGATGCCAACTCCCACGCCGGCTCCTCCGGCCTCTGGAAGCGGCCTCAGTTGGCGCTCCGAAGGCGCTACCGTTGACTCGAGCTGATCTGCGGCTGAAGAAGGCGTAGCCGCCGTCGATGCGGACGCCAGTGCTCCCGCGGCGGCTGCCGCCGGAGCAGCAGATTCGTCACGGACCGCCTCCCTGAGCCGGTCGAGGATCGTCTGCTGCCAGCCACCAGGCGCCGGGACCGGCATCAGGGCCCCCAATAGCTCTATCGCCCTGGGTTGGCTCGCGGTTGTACCCTTGCATATCTCGCAATCGTCCGCATGGCGCAGGATCCTGCGGGGCAGCGAACCCGTCCACTGCGCGTCGCCTAACTCGAAGTCGAGATCGAGACACTGCCGACGCCCTCGTGTAAACAGAAGTCGCGCCGTGAACGCCTGCTCAAGCTGCGCCTGTGCGTCCAGAAGTTTCCGTTCGACCGACTCGGGCCGCGCTCTCAACACAGTCGCGATATCGTTGGGGTCGAGTTTGTGGCGGATGCCAAGGTCGAGCAACTCGTAGTCGTTCAGCTTCAGCGCAACCGCCGCGGACCAAACCAAGCGGCCCATCTCCGCGACATCCTCGCTGGGAGAGCTAAGACGAGAGACGTCGATCACAGCGTACGGTTCGTCGATTTGCTCTGATTCGCCGCGCCGGCCGCGCAAGCGCTCCGCCGTATCGAGGTGTGCTGCGGTGTACAATTGCAGGTCAAGACCATCCCCCTGGCCGGCGCGGAACGCGCGATATGCCCTCAGGAACACCGACTGCACGACGAGCGCCGCGATGTTCCGGTCCTGCGCCAGCCTAACGGAGAAATCGTAGATGGACCCGAAATGGGCTTCGTATAGCTTTTCGAATGCCGCCTCGGCTGTTGTCCGGTCGCCTCCCATGTCAGCCAGTGTACACCCTGTGACGCGTTAGTTCAGCACCTGGGCCATGGTATACTCGCTTCGCCGATGAAGGCCGGAAAACTTCCACACGACCTGCTCGGCCGACTCCTCGAACGGCTGCCTGACGATCCGCGGCTCCTGCTAGGCCCCGGCGTCGGCCGCGATGCTGCCGCGATCGATATCGGGAACGGCCGCGTGTTCGTCGCGTCCGCCGATCCCGTCACGTTCGCCGCGGATCAGATCGGGCGCTACGCCGTCTACGTCAACGCGAACGATGTTGCCTGCCTGGGAGCGACACCGGCCTGGTTCATGGCGACCGTTCTGCTCCCCGAGAGTGCGTCGGAGACGCTGGCTGAAGAGATCTTCGAGCAAATCAGGACTGCCTGCGACGAACTCTCGGTCATTCCCATTGGCGGGCACACCGAGATCACGCTCGGTATCGACCGCCCGATCATCAGCGGCACGATGCTGGGCGAGGTGACGGAGGACGAACTGCTTCGGACCGGCGACGCGCGGCCCGGAGACCACGTGCTGCTGACGGCTGGCATCGCGATCGAGGGCACGGCCGTGCTCGCTCGCGAGGCCGCGGGCGCGTTGCGGGGGGCGGGCATTCCATCAGACGTCATCGACGGCGCCGCGGATTGGCTCGGCAACCCGGGCATCAGCATCGTCGCAGCGGCGCGGGCGGCCTGCGCAACGGGGCACGTTCGCGCGCTCCATGACCCGACCGAAGGCGGGCTCTCAACAGCGCTGTCGGAGTTGGCGTACGCCTCCGGTCTGGCAGTCGGTGTGCGGGTCGAAGACGTGCCAGTATTGCTGGAGACGGAGCGCATCTGCCAGGCGTTGCGGCTGAATCCGCTCGGGCTGCTCGCGTCTGGTTCGCTCCTCATCGTCGCCGCGCCGGAACACTGCGCGTCGGTCATTCAAGCGCTGGAGGACGAGGGAATCAGGGCCACGTGCATCGGCGATCTGACCTCCGGCGAACGAGGCGCTATAATAGACCGTCGCAGCCAGCAGCCGCTCGCCCGCTTCGAGCGCGACGAGCTGGCGCGATTTCTTGAGGCGTTCGACGAGAGCGGCTGACCCGTCAGGCGATCTCCGTCGGCCTCTAGCGACACAGTCCACCGGCTTTGGGATAAGAGGATTGGGGCGAAGATGGCAAAGGCAAAAGCGAAGACGATCGGCGACCTGCGCGAATCCGGGTATCAGGTAACGTCCATCAAAGAGGAGATGCGGCGCAACCTGATCGAGAGGATCCAGAAGAAGAAGGACATCCTGCCTGGAATCTTCGGCTATGAGGAGTCGGTATTCCCTCAGTTGGAGAACGCCATCCTCTCCGGACAAGACATCATCTTCCTGGGGGAGCGCGGCCAGGCCAAGTCTCGCATCATCCGGGGGCTCGTCAGCCTCCTCGACGAAGAAGCGCCGTACATCGACGGCTGCGAGATCTGGGACGATCCCTACGCTCCGATCTGCCGGGCCTGCCGAGACAAGGTCGCCGACAAGGGCGACAAGGTCGCGATCTCCTGGATGACCCGCGACCAGCGCTACGGTGAGAAGCTCGCCACACCCGACAACACCATCGCCGACCTGATCGGCGAGGTCGATCCTATCAAGATCGCTGAGGGCCGCTATCTGGGCGACGAGTTGACCATCCACTATGGCCTGATCCCGCGGACGAACCGCGGCATCTTCTGCATCAACGAGCTGCCCGACCTCGCCGAACGCATCCAAGTCGGTCTCCTCAACATCATGGAGGAGCGCGACGTCCAGATCCGCGGCTATCGTGTGCGCCTGGAGTTGGACGTCTTCCTGGTCGCCAGCGCGAACCCTGAGGACTACACCAACCGCGGCCGCATCATCACGCCGCTGCGGGACCGCTTCGGCGCGCAGATCCGGACGCACTACCCGAAGAGCGCCGCCCACGAGATCGATATCATGAACCAGGAGAGCACCCAGTTCGCGGACGACGACTACACCGTCACGGTTCCTGACTACATGAAGGAGATCGTCGCCGAGATCACGCGGCTCGCCAGGCGCAGCCCGGACGTTAACCAGCGCTCCGGCGTCTCGGTCCGCGCATCGATCGCCGACTACGAGAGCCTCCTGGCGAACGCCCTGCGACGCGCGATCCGAATCGGTGAAAAAGAAGTCGTGCCGCGGGTGAGCGACCTGCCCTACGTGATCCCCACGCTCACGGGCAAAGTCGAGTTCGAAACGGTCGAAGAGGGCAAGGAAGAGCAGATCGTCGACAAGCTGATTCAAGGGGCCGTCGTCGCCGTATTCAACCGCCACTTCAACGTGGTCGACCTAGAGGACATCGTTACGCAATTCAAAGCCGGCATCTCCGTTGAGGTCTCCGACACGCTCCCGTCTAAGGCGTACGTAAAGATCGTCAAACAGGTTGAGGGCCTGGACGCGGCCGTCGCGAAGTTGGACCCAGGCGAGAACCTGGCCGTGATCGCCTCCGCGGTAGAGTTCCTGCTAGAGGGACTTCACCTGAACAAGCGCCTGAACAAGGACATGTCCGCAGGCAAGGCCCAGTATCGTGGTTAGCCAGACAGTCCACCCGGCAATAACCTACTACACGCCGGACGAGCCTTCCGGACGGATCGTGAAGGATGCGCCCCTGCGGGGCCACGGAAAAGCCTGGACATTAGAGGCGTACGAGCACCCGACCTACCCAAGCCCTCTCAACGTGCGTGTGGGCGACGCGGGGATCAAGGTCTGGATGGTCATCTTATGGCTGGGATTGTGCGATGACGATTTCGAGGAGTTGGAACGACGGTACGGGAACATCCTCACGCGGGAAGACATCGAGGTAGCGAAATGGTATTACGATCTCCACAAGGAGTGGATCGATCCACGCCTTGAAGAAGAGGCGCGGATTGCATAGTTTATGGCTCGCCTGTATATCGACGAGAACCTGGCCGGACAGTTCGTCGACGACCTCCGAGAGAGGAAGCATGACGTCATCTTTGCCGGCGAGGTCGGAGAGGGCCGGACAGACGCGTGGCACTTCAGGGAGGCGTACCTGGCCGAACGGATCCTCGTCACTCTGGACCGAACCGATTACCAGTACTTTCACAAACTTTGGACGACGCTGAACGTCATGCGCATCGTGGAGCAATCGCACGCTGGAATTCTGGTAGCGATCCAGACAAAACGCTTCAGCCACTCTGACTGGCTTGAAGCACTTGACTCCAAGCTCGCCGACCCTGTCGAGCTTCACGGTCGAATGTCGAGGTGGCATCCGACACAGGGGTGGCACGAGGACGATTGGAAGCCGGAGGAGTGATCTAAATGGCCCTCTATCGTTACTCAGAGTGGGACGGCACGCAGGAGATCCCGCCGCTCGATCCGGACGAACTCCTGGAGTCGCTCACCGATGACCTGATGAACTTCGGTGACCTTCAGCACGCGATGCGCAACCTGCTGCAGCGTGGCATGCGCAATCCCCTCGGACAGCGGATGGAGGGTGTTCGCGACCTGCTCCAGCAGCTTCGCCAGCAGCGGAGGCAACAGCTCGACCAGTTCAACCTTGGTTCCGCGTTCGAAGACATCGAGAACAAGCTCGCTGAGGTGCTCGACATGGAGCGGACCACGCTCGATCGCCGCCTAGCTGAAGCCAATCAGGAACAGGGACAGCCTGGCCCGTCCGACGAGGGCGAACAAGCTTCAAACGATACCCCCGCGGAAGAAGCACGCGCCCCAACGGCCAGCCCAGGAGAATCGGGCGAAGGTGCCGACGGCCAGCCGCAGCCAGGGCAGCCGTCAGGCAGCGACCAATCACCATCAGACGACCAGGCTGAGTTCGCGCAGATGCTGAACAGCATCGCGCAGCGCAAGCAGCAGTTCCTGGAAGGGCTGCCCGAGGACGTGCCTGGAAAGATCAAGGAACTCCAGAACTACGAGTTCATGGACCCGGAAGCCCAGCACAAGTTCCAAGAGCTGATGGACAGCCTCAAGCAGGCGATGACCGAGACGTTTTTCAAGGACATCTCCCAACAGCTCAACAACATGTCTCCGGAAGACATGGCGCGCATGAAAGAGATGGTCAAGGACCTGAACCAGATGCTCTCGGACAAGATGGCCGGAAACGAGCCGGACTTCGAGGGCTTTATGGATAAGTATGGCGACCTCTTCGGCCCCAACCCGCCGCAGTCGCTCGAAGAGCTAATCGAACAGATGCAGCAGCAGGTCGCCGGCATGCAGAACCTGCTCGATAGCCTGCCTCCGGAAATGCAGCAGCAGCTGCAGGAGCTGCTCATGGACAAGGTGGGCGACCCGGAGATGCAGGCCGAACTATCCGAGCTTGCGGGCAACCTGGAACTCCTGTTCCCGATGCGCGATATGCGGAACCAGTACCCGTTCCGGGGCGATGAGGAGATCGACCTCCAGCAGGCGATGCAGCTCATGGACGAAATGCAGTCCATGGACGAACTAGAGCGCCAGCTTGAGCGCACGCAGTACGGCGGCGGCATTGAGGATATCGATGAGGAAAAGCTCGAAGAGATCCTTGGCGAAGAAGCCAAGGAAACGCTGGACCAGTTGAAGCAGTTCCTCGAGATCCTCGAAGAAGCCGGCTACATCCGGCGCAAGGGCAACACTTGGGAGCTGACGCCCCGTGGCACGCGCAAGATCGGGCAGCGCGCCATGGGCGAGATCTACTCCCGGCTGAAGAAAGACAGCTTCGGCAAGCACGACATCCGCGACCCCGGCATCGGCGTCGAGCGTACGGACGACACCAAACCCTACGAGTTCGGTGACCCGTTCCACCTCTCGTTAGAGGGGACTCTCTCGAACGCGATCCGGCGCGAGGGGCCAGGCGTACCCGTGCACATCGCCCCGAGCGACTTCGAGGTCTACCGCTCGGAGCAGGCCACGCAGACCGCGACCGTGATGATGGTCGACCTCTCGTGGTCGATGGCGCTTCGCGGCAGCTTCCAGGCGGCCAAGAAGGTCGCGCTGGCGCTGAACAACCTGATCAGCACCGCGTTCAGCCGCGACAGCCTTTACATCATCGGCTTTTCGGCCTACGCCCGCGAACTCAAGGCCGAAGAGCTGCCGTACGTGCGCTGGGATGAATCCGTGCTCGGCACCAACATGCACCACGCCTTCATGCTGGCGCAGCAGCTCCTGGCGCGCCACAAGTCGGGTACGCGCCAGATCATCATGATCTCGGACGGCGAGCCGACGGCGCACCTGGAACGCGGGCGCTCGTACTTCGCCTACCCGCCTAGCCCGATCACGATCCGGGAGACGCTGAAGGAAGTGAAGCGCTGCACCAAGAAGAACATCACCATCAACACCTTCATGCTGGACCGCAACTACTACCTGAAGGAGTTCGTCAACCAGGTCGCTAAGATCAACAAAGGCCGCGTGTTTTACACCACGCCCGACCAGCTAGGCCAGTACATCCTGGTCGACTACGTGAACAACAAGCGCAAGAAGGTCTAAGCGGGGCTTAGCATAGCGAAGGGCAGGCGGCCCATGCACAAGACACGTGGCGAGAACCTACACGCTGGCGTCTTCGGGCCATTGCGCGGTCTCTCACTCGCCGGCCTCCTTCTCCTCATCGTGGGTTTACTCACGACGCCAACTAGAGCAGACGCATCCTCAGGCTGGGAACTAATTTTCGACCGGCCAACGCCCACCTTCAATGGCATTGACTTCGTCTCGGAGCGCGAGGGCTGGATGACGGCCGGCGCAGGACTGCTGCACACCACCGACGGCGGCGCAACGTGGCAGGAGGCCACAAAACTCTCGGGTACGGACGTGGACTTCGCGGACGCCAACAATGGCTGGCTCGTAGGCCTGAGCGGCGCGATTTACGGCACGACTGATGGCGGCGAAACGTGGGAGGCGCAGGATAGCGGCACAGACGTACATCTATCGGATGTTGCGGCCATTAGCGCGAACGAGGCCTGGGCCGTCGGGACGGGAATCGGCTTCAGCGACGCCATCGTCTATCCATTCCCCGGCGCGCTGCTCCACACCACCGACGGCGGCAGGACATGGGCGGATGTGGACCGCCCGGCGGACTCTTGGTTCCGAGAGGTTGAGTTCGTTGGCCAAAATGGCTGGGCGCTGGGGTCAGTATGTCCACCCGACCCTGATTCGGGCTACTGCAGGGGAGACGTTCACCCCCTCCTGCTTAGAACCACGGATGGCGGTGCGACGTGGTTTGAGAGCGACCCCGGCGACATCTCGCACCTCGTCTTTGTCGACGCCAACAACGGCTGGGCCGCTGGACGCGAGTGCGCCACGTTCGACGTCTGCTCCACCGTCGTCTACCGCACGTCCGACGGCGGACTCACGTGGCTACCCTGGCCCCTGCCGGCCTTGGATAACCTCCAGGCGCTCGCATTCCGCGACGCTCAGCAAGGCTGGCTGCTTGGCCAAGATTGCTTCTCATGCCCAGTTCAGGCCTGGTCGACAGCTGACGGCGGCGTCACGTGGCAAAGACGTGGCAGTCTGCCGCAGGTCCAACAGGGATACGCGCGCACGCTCGTCATCTCCGGCGATTCGCTGTTCGCCGTCGGCCGAGAGATCGCCTTGCGCTCGACCGACGGCGGAGACTCATGGGTGCCCGTAGAGCACCCAGCGATGAGCTTCACAAGCCTCAGCTTCGTCGACCGCAGCGTGGGCTACGCCATCAGCGCGGGTCAGGTCCTGCGCAGCGACGATGCGGGATGGACGTGGACGAGCGTAGGACCAGCGCCAGTCTCGAGGAGCCAGGTGCTGTTCATCGATAGAAACGTCGGCTTCGCCGCCAGCGGCGTGTGCTGTGAGAACGACGTCTCTCGATTCGAGATCTATCGCACTTCGGACGGCGCCAGCACCTGGCAGCGCGTCCACGACACCACGGCCTTCGGCGCCCCGGACATCTACGACATCGAGTTCGCCGACGATAGCGACGGCTGGTTTGCGCTCAGCAGCGGCTTCGTGTTCACGGAGGATGGCGGGAGCACATGGCGCGAGGAGCCGCTGCGAACGCTCGGCGACCGCATCATCGACGCCGATCTCGCGGGCGCACAGCACGCTTGGGCCGTCGTACAGCCGAGCACCTTCGGCGAACCGAACCGCCTCGGACATACGACCGATGGCGGCAGGACGTGGGAGACGACGGAGGTCGAAGGGCTGGACCAAGTCGAGTTCGTAGACGGCGATCATGGTTGGTACCAGACGAGGATCTGGAATGACGGCTTGAGCCAGGTGAAGATCTATGCGACCGAGGACGGCGGTGCGGCGTGGGAGTTGGTCAGCACTCGACCAAGGCTGGCATACATCCGTGAGATGACGTTTGTGGACGCAGTGAACGGGTGGTTGAATGAGAGCCGGTGCGACGCGTTGAGCTGCACGTACGAAGTCCTGCACACGGGCGATGGCGGCCGCACCTGGACATCGCAACTCTCTGGCGAACTGCTGACTGGTGACTTGCAGTTCGTCGATGCCATGAACGGCTGGCTGTGGCTCGACCCGAGGCGCGGCATCGGCATCGGCGGTGGGCCAATTAACCGGACTCAGCTCTATCACACAACTGATGGTGGCGGCGGGCCTATCAGCGTGTTTCCGACGCCGACGATTCAACTGCCAAAGGTGGGTGCGGCCCTGCCAAACGGTGGCTCCAACCTGCTGCCATTCGCTCTTGTCGTCGGTGGACTCGCGCTGTCGTTGAGCGCGGCCGGGCTCGCCGCGGCACGATATGCGCGGCGACGCTAACTCCAATCGCCCTCATAGAACTGGAGTAGCACGCCGCCGGAGTCCTTCGGATGGAGATAGACTTCCTTGTACTTCTCAGCGGTCCGGCCGCCAAACGGCTTGTATCCGAAGTCCTGCATCGCCTTCGTCGCGACATCGATGCTCTCAACTTGAAACGTGACGTGGTGGAGTGACGATCCGCCTTCCTTTAGAAACTTCACCAAATAGCTGTCATCGCTGTACGGCTCAAGCATCTCCCACTGTGCGCCGCCTCCGGGAACGTCCAGCACCACACCGTTATAGCCGGCTTTGGGATTTTTGAATTTCCCGGCGACCTTCATACCGAACAACTCGGTCAGCATCGGCAAGCGGTCCTCGAGCCGAGGCACGACCATGCAGACGTGGTCCATGCGCTTGATGCCTATCACACTTACCCCCTCCCAGCGCGTCAGACGCCAGAATTCATAAGATCGGCCAGATTCACCTCAGATACCCAATAATAACACCAAAAGATTTGTTTGGACCCCTTGACAGACTAAAGAACCGTGTTACTCTGTTACTGTAATCACAAACGGTCGTTGACTAGACGGCCACTCCCGCGCAAGCGGGACTGCCGAATCCGTCCCGGACCGGGGAACCCAATAATTGGGGTGAATCTCGCGCCAGCGAGTAGGGCAAAGCCTTTCAGCCCGAACCCGTCAGCTAACCCCGGAGGCAGTCGAAGGGCTACAGCTCACCTAGGAGGATGCCGAATGGTGGACTATGCCCTACCCCGAAATTGCCCACGTTGCCGCGGCGCAATGATCGCAGAGCGTGACTGGTACGGCCAGTACAGCACCTGCCTTTCGTGCGGGTACGTACACGAGGCCGTGTCCACACCACCGATCGAGCTGCTGGAGGAAGAGCAGAACGGCCACCGGCAACGTCGGCGCCAGCCCTCCCACGGCAAGATTCGACTCTAATCGCACAACCTATACAACGAACCGGCGAAGCGCCTGGTTCCCCGCCGAGGCGTTTCGCTGGTTCGCCTACTCTTTTCCCCTCACCTACGCCCCAGCTTACTAACCCTTACCTGGTAGGTTAATTCCCTCCTAGGCGAAATAGGGGTCTACCTGCGCGATTTATTAGGGGTTTCCCTAATAGTTACGTACTCCACCTTCACATACGATGCGTGTGCATCCAAGAAGTAGCGCTGCGGTAGCAGCCAAGAAGGAGAGTCGGGTATGGGAGATACGCAATACATCAACTGCACACACCGGTGGGTGCTGGGTGAGCCAAACCTCAGTACGGTATCGGGAGTCTGCAAGAACTGCGGCCTGCACCGCACGTACCCATCAACCCTGGAAGTACGCGAGTCGACCCCCGATTATGCAGAGTTAGACCGCAGTCGCACGATCCGTTCGATAGAGATCGCCGCATTAGGCGAGCGCCTAACCGCATAGGTTACAGCGCGTTATCAAGTTGTCAGAAAGAAGTTGTTATGGTAGCTTCGCCAAAGAGTACGCCGAGACCCCAGTCCGCTAGCGAAGGAGCGCAAAGCATGCAGGCAAGCAACGC
>QIFC01000057.1 GCA_003228685.1 Chloroflexota bacterium | reverse complement strand
TCCGGATCGCAGTAAACCAGGAACTCCTCAGCCTGGAAGCTGCGCTCCCTCAGGCCTACGGCCTCCTTGGTGACCTTGGCAGGCTGGTGGTACTCGCGTACCACTCGCTGGAAGACCGGCTGGTGAAGCAGTACATCCGGCAGGAATCGCGGGACTGTATCTGCCCTCCAAAGCTGCCGGTCTGCGCGTGCGATCACAAGGCCGGCCTGCGGCCTGTCGGCCGGGGGGCGCAGCGCCCCTCCGACGACGAGGTCGCAGCGAACCCACGCAGCCGCAGCGCGCGCCTGCGTGTTGCGGAGCGGCTGCCAACGCCGGCTGCGTAAGGGATGGCATAATGGCCGTCCAGCAAGGTACGCTCGCCGCTCCTAAGCTCAAGACCGAAGGCCGTCGTCTGCACCTCATGCCGCTGCTCAGCGTGGCGGCCGCTCTGGTAATCGTGCTCGGGCTGGCGCGCGTGGTGCAGACGTCGCAAGCGACCACAGCGAGCTTCGCGATGCAGAGCCTCCAGCAGGAGAAGCTGGAGCTGGAGACGAGCGTCAAACAGCTTGAGGCCGAGGTGGCCACATTGTCGTCGCTTGAGCGAATCGAGCGGGAAGCCACGCGGTTGGGACTGGAGTTGCCGGATCGTGTCTCATACATATCCGTCAACGTCGCGTGGCCGGGCACAGCCGCGGACCTCCTTCCGGCGCGATTCGCGCCGGTGGACGAGGATGCGGCCTTAGCCGATGTAGACGGGAGCCTCGCGGACGCGGGGTGGCGGCAGCGTCTGTTGAAATCCCTTCCGTTCTACTAGCCATGACCCGACCGGAGCGTTCCGGGGGCTAAAGGGGGCAGAGGATGGCCCAGCGAAACCGCCGTCTGACTTGGCGGTTGGCGCTTCTTATGTTCGCACTTCTCGTGGGCACGGGCGGCATCGTGGTGCGCCTGGTGCAGGTGCAGATCATCGATCACGACTACTATACTGCCCAGGCTGATGAAGAGCGCTTGCGCCGGACTGTCGTGCGTGCGCCCCGAGGCGCGATCCTGGACCGCAACGGCTTTCCGCTCGCTACCACGGTGGGCGCGTTCGATGTCTACATTGACCCGCGCTCCTGGAGCGACATTTCGGTCGCGCGGAGGAGCGCGGACACGCTCGGGCCGCTGCTCGGACGCTCCGCGGACGAGCTGCTGGCGGAGACGTTGCAGTTCGAAGCGGGGGACTACCTGGCCGCCCGCTCGGTGAGTTCTCAAGTCGGCCTGCAGCTATTCGAGTTGGCGCCGACAGGGGTCCGGCTGGTGAAGACGAGCAAGCGGTCGTATCCGGAGGGTGACCTCGCCTCTTCGCTGCTCGGCTTCATGGGCCGCGATCAGATCGGATTGGCCGGCGTCGAGGCGGCGTTCGACGTCGAACTGGGAGGGCTGGCGACGGAGATCTACTTCGAGCGTGATGGGCTAGGCAACCCGATCCCGTTTGGCCGCAGCTTTGGTGAGGAACCGGTCGCTGGTGGCGACATCCGCCTCACGATCGATCGCTACCTGCAGCGGCTTATCGAGAATAAGCTCGGCCAGGAAGTCGAGCGGAACGGGGCGACGGGCGGCACGATCATCCTGATGGAGCCGGACACGGGCGAGGTGCTGGCGATGACGAGCCAACCCAGCTTCAATCTCAGCCAGCTCGATCTGGAGAGCGAGGACCAGGCGGAGCTGTACCGGCCGCGCGCGGTGACTGACGTCTATCCACCGGGCTCCGTCATGAAGACGATCACGATGGCGACGGCTATCGACCTGGGCCTGGTCGGCCCCGGCACCTCGTATCTGGACAGCGGAGTGGCCGAGGTGGAGGGTGGCGAAGCGATCAGGAACTGGGACTTCAGCGCGCATGGCATGACAACGATGACCGAATTGCTGCAGTTCAGCCTCAACACAGGGGCCGTCTGGCTGGCCAGGCTCATCGGCGCTAACCAGTTCTACGACTACATCGGACGCTTTGGCTTCGAGGACCGAACACGGGTTGGCCTCGGGGGCGATCCTGAAGGCATCGTTCGCACGTACGAGGACGACGATTGGTATCCGGTGGACCTGGCAACGAACAGCTTCGGGCAGGGAATCTCCGTAACCCCGCTGCACATGATCACCGCCGTCTCGTCGCTTGTGAACGGTGGCCTGCTCATGCAACCCTATATTGTGAGAGAGGTCGCTGACGAGGACGGGGTGCGCACGTTCGATCCTGTCATCGTCCGCCGCGTCATTTCCGAGGAGACTTCGCGCACGATGGTGCAGATGATGAACGCCGTCGTGGACGGCATGCCGACGCACGGAGCGCAGGTCGCGGGCCTTTCGGTGGGCGGCAAGACCGGCACCACGACGTTCCAGAACTCGAACGCGACGATCGCTTCGTTCGTCGGTTTCGCACCGGTGCAAGACCCGCAGTTCGTCATGCTGGTGAAGATCGATTCGCCTCAGACCAGCCCGTTGGGCGGCGTCGTCGCGGCGCCCATCTTTAAAGACCTGGCGCCGCAGATCATCGCGTACCTGGGCGCCCAATCAGGAACCCTGGCGCTTGTAGAGCGAGAACCGTAGCGCCCATGATCGCGACGCAGGAGATCGCCGCGAGCCTCGGCTCGATGCTGCGAGAGCGTCGCGGGCCGGACGCTCGCTTCCACCGTGTGGTGGTGGACTCTCGCAAGGTTGGACGAGGCGACCTCTTCGTCGCGCTGCCCGGCGAACGGACGGACGGGCAGCGGTTCGCGATCGACGCGGTCGAACGCGGGGCGCGCGGCGTGCTCGTCAGCGAAGTACCCGAGGGTCTGCCCAGCGAGGCGGCCGCGTTTGTCGTCAGCGATCCGCTGGCTGCCTTGCAACGGTTGGCGGCAGGCCGGCGTGAGCGCAGGCAAACGAAGGTGATCGGCGTGACCGGCAGCGTCGGCAAGACGACAACAAAGGAGATCACGGCAGCCGTGCTTTCGACTAGGTACGAGGTGCTGAAGAACGAGGCGAACTATAACAACGAGATTGGGCTGCCGCTCACGGTGCTGGAGCTGGCGACTCGACATGAGCGGGCTGTGTTGGAGATGGGTATGTACGCGCAGGGCGAGATCCGGACGCTGTGTGAGATCGCGAAGCCCCAGGTAGGCGTCGTGACGAACGTGGGTCCCGCGCACCTGGAGCGGCTGGGCAGCCTGGAGGCGATTGCCGCGGCGAAGGCAGAGCTGCCTGAGTGCCTGCCTTCACACGGGGTTGCGGTGCTAAACGCGGACGATCCGCTGGTAATGACGATGATTGAACGCACGAAGGCGCAGCCCGTGACGTACGGAACGGCCAAAGGCGCGGACACGCGGGCAACGGACATCAAGAGCAGGGGGCTGGAAGGTGTTTCGTTTCTGCTCCACTGGCAAGGCGCCACATCTAGGGCCGAGACCAAGCTCCCCGGGCGGCACATCGTTTCGAATGCGCTGGCAGCCGCGGCCGTGGCGCTGACGGACGGCATGACGCTGACGGATGTCGCGACCGCGCTGGCGCAGGCCGAACCGCCGCTGCGTGTGCGGACGCATCGGGCGATCGGCGGCGCGACTATCATCGACGACACGTACAACGCGGGGCCGGCCTCGATGGCGGCGGCGCTGGACCTGCTGGCTGAGATCCCGGGACGCCGGATGGCCGTGCTGGGCGACATGCGCGAACTAGGGCCGGCAGAGCGCGAAGAGCATCGTGCCGTGGGTCGCCGGGCTGCCGAGGCGGCGGACGTGATCCACGCCGTCGGCGGCCTGGGCGAGCTAATCGCGGAAGCCGCGCGCGCGGAGGGGCATCGCGACACGCACCACTGGCCCACGAAGGAGGCCGCCGGGGAGGCGGTCGCCGCCGACCTGCGCGCTGACGACATTGTGTTGGTGAAGGCGTCGCGCGCGATGGAGTTCGAGACGCTCGTAGACGCGCTGAAGGATTGACATGGTTCGATCACTGATCATCGGCTCCGCGGCATCAATTGTGACCCTGATCGTAGGAGGGCCGTTCATCGCCGCGCTGGAGCACTTCGGCATCCGCAAGTCGATCAGCGAAGAAGGACCCGACTCACACATGGTGAAGGCTGGCACGGTGACGATGGGTGGCCTGCTGATGCTGGCTGTGATCCTGGCGTTCACGATTCCGACGAACCTGGTGGGGCATCGATCGATCTTGCTGCCGCTGGGCGTGATGGGGGCGGTTGGCCTGGTCGGCATGGCCGATGACCTGATGACGATCCAGGGAAGAGCGCGCCTGGGCGGCCACGAACGGCTCGGGCTGGTACTGAAGACGGGATCGTTGATCGTCATCGGCCTCGTCACCGGCCTGATTCTTGTGTACTCGTTGGAGGCGGAGAGCCTGAACCTGCCGCACTTCGGCGGGTACGAGATGGGCGCTGCGTATGTCGTCGTCGCGATCGTCGTGATGACGGCGACGACGAGCGCCACCGCCGTCACGGACGGGCTCGATGGTCTGCTGGCCGGCGTCATGATCCTGGCGTTCGCGTCGTATGGCGTGATCGCGTTCCTGCAGGGACAGTCGTTCCTGGCCACGTTCTGCTTTACTGTCGTCGGCGCGCTCATCGGGTTCCTCTGGTTCAACGCGCACCCGGCAAGCGTCTTCATGGGCGAAGCCGGCGCGATGCCGTTAGGGGCGGGCCTGGCGACCGTGGCGCTGATGACAGGGTGGTGGATCCTGTTGCCGGTGGTCGGCATCGTGCTCGTCGCGGAGATGCTGTCAGTGACGATACAGATCGGTTCGTTTCAATTGACGGGCAAGCGACCGTTTCGGATGGCGCCGCTACATCATCACTTCGAACTGGCCGGATGGTCGGAACCGCAGGTTGTGGTGCGATTCTGGCTGGCAGGGGCGGTTGGCGCCCTATTGGGAATCGCGCTAGCATTGACTGATTAGTGCATAAGTGCTATGACACATTATCAGGAGTTCCTGGTGGGAAAGAAAGTGACCGTCCTCGGACTGGGGATCGAGGGAGTCGATTTGGTGCGCTACCTGGCCGCCCAGGGTGCTACCGTTACCGTCTCCGATTCAAAGTCCCCAGAAGCGCTCTCCTCACGCATAAACCAACTCGAAAACCTGCCTGTCAGCTTCTCGCTGGGCGAGAATCGCGTGGAGGACATGGCGGCGGCGGACATTCTCTTCGTGTCGCAGGGCGTGCCCCTCACGCTGCCGGCTGTTGAGGCGGCGCGTGAGCAAGGGGTGGAGATCAGCTCCATGACGAAGCTGTTCCTAAAGCTGTGCCCGGGGCCGGTCATTGGCATCACCGGCAGCAGCGGGAAGACGACGACGACGGCGCTGGTCGCGGCGATGTTCGAGGTGGCGGAGCGCAAGCACGTCGTCGGCGGAAACATCGGCACGGGCCTGCTGGGCCAGCTCGAATGCATCACGCCGGAGACGACGGCGATTCTGGAGTTGAGTCACAGCCAATTGGAGACGGCGGACAAGGGCCCGCACATTGCGTGCGTGCTCAACGTGACGCCTAACCACCTAGACCGCTACTCCTGGGACGAGTACATGAACCTGAAGCTGCGCATTCTGCTTGAGCAGTCGCGGGACGACATCGCCGTGCTGAACCTGGACGATGAGGTCGCCTGCTCGTTCGCGACGGAGGCGTTAGGCAGCGTGGTGTGGTTCAGCGCGGCCGGGGTGCCGAATGGTGAGCGGACGGCGTGCGTGCGGAACGGCGTCGTCGAGTGGCGGCAGGGGACCGTAGACACGCGGATTGTCGCGCTTGGTGAGATCCCGCTACGCGGGCAACACAATGTCTACAATGTGCTGGCCGCGGTTGCCGTGGCCGGCGCGGCCGGCCTGCCTTCAGAAGCGATCGCGAAGGCGATCCGCGAGTTCGAGCCGGTCGAGCATCGCCTGGAGTTCGTCGCGAAGGTGGGCGGCGCGAGCTTTTACAACGACACGATCGCGACGACGCCCGAACGCACCTTGGCGGCGCTAAGTTCGTTCGACGAGCGAATCGTCCTGCTGGTCGGAGGTCGCGAGAAGCATCTGCCGCTTGAGGACTTTGCGGAGCAAACGGTGGCGCGTTGCTCGGCAATCGTCTGCTTCGGCGAGTCGGCGGCGCTGTTTGAAGAAGCGCTGGCGTCAGCGGCGGGCGAAGCTAAGTCTGACCTGCCGATCGAGCGCGCAGAGACGCTTGCGGAAGCTGTCGAGACCGCGAACGAACTGGCGAAGCCTGGCGACGTGGTGCTGCTTTCGCCGGCATGCGCGAGCTACGACGCGTACGACAACTTCGAAGAACGAGGAGAAGATTTCCGGCGGCTCGTACGAGAGCTTGCCAATGCGGAGGCCTCCTAGGATGGCTGTAGCGAATACAGGCAGGTTACGCGCGACGCAGCCTGACTACCTGCTGCTCGGTCTGGTGGTCGGCTTGGTCGCCGTTGGCCTGCTGATCGTGTACAGCTCGAGCTTCGCGCTCGGGCTCCAAGCCTTCGATGACGCGAACTACTTCGTGATCCGGCAGGCGATCTGGGCCGTCATCGGGCTCGCGCTGCTGCTGGGGCTGATGCGCGTCGACTATCGATGGCTGCGGTCGATTAGCCCGCTGCTGATGCTGATCGCGATTGCTTTGCTGGTCGCGGTGCTGGTACCCGGGCTCGGCGTCGAACGGGGCGGGGCGCAGCGCTGGATCGCCATCGGGCCGCTGCCGGCCGCGCAGCCGAGCGAGTTCGCGAAGCTGGCACTGATCATCTATGTCGCGGCGTGGCTCTCGGCCAAGGATACGGTCGTACGCAGCTTCGCGCTGGGGTTCGCGCCGTTCGTGTTCATGGTTGGGATCGTGGCGGGTCTGATCCTGCTGGAGCCGGACACGGGCACGGCCGCGGTGCTGATCATGACCACGGTGACGCTGTTCTTTATCGCCGGCGCATCGCTCTCGCATCTCGCGGCGCTGATGGGGATCGGGAGCGTCGCGGCTGGCTTCCTGGTTCTGACGTCGGGCTACCGGCTCGATCGCATTTTGGCGTTTCTCAATCCTAATGACGATCCCGGTGGGATCGGCTTCCATACGCTCCAGCTTCTGATCGGACTGGGGAGCGGAGGCATCGAAGGGCTTGGGCTAGGCACGAGCCGGCAGAAGTTTTTCTACATCCCCAACTCGCATACGGACGGTGTCTTTGCCGTCGTCGGCGAGGAGTTGGGGTTCATCGGCGCCATGGGCGTGATCATCCTCTTCGCCGTGTTGGTGTATCGCGGCTTCCGGATCGTGCTGCGCGCACAGGACGACTTCGGCTACCTGCTGGCGGCCGGCGTTGTCTGTTGGATCGCGTTCCAAGCGCTGATCAACGTGGGCGGCATCACGCGGGCGATCCCCATGACGGGCATCCCGATGCCCTTCTTGAGCTACGGTGGCTCCGCGCTGGCGTCGCTGCTGGCCGGGATTGGCATCCTCTTGAGCGTTTCAAGACGCGCGACGGGCCCGCCTAAGACAGGGCCGGGCCAACGTACCTCTGGCCGCGCCGTCGTCGAACAAGAAGGAGCGAGGTGAAGGTGATTCTCGCAGGCGGTGGCACAGGCGGTCACATCTACCCCGCGCTCGCGGTGGGAGAGTCGCTCCGCCGGCAAGGGCCTGCTGACCTGGAGCTGCTCTACATCGGCGTGAGTGGGCGGATGGACGGCCGCATCGTCGACCGCGCGGGTCTTCCGTTCGAGTCGGTCGCCGCGGGGCCGCTGCGCGTGCGCTCGCCGCTGGCGATCGTACACGGTCTGTGGCAGCTCCTCGTGGGCACGTTGCAGGCGTGGCGTTTGCTTGGCCGCTTCCGCCCCGACGCGGTCTTCGCGACGGGTGGCTACGCCAGCGTGCCGGTCGGCATCGCGTCCCGGTCTCGCGGCCGGGCGCTCTTGCTGTACTTGCCGGACGTGAATCCAGGCTGGGCGGTGCGGCTGCTGTCGCGTTTGGCGACACGGATCGTGACCACGACGGAGCGCTCGCTGAGCGAGCTGCCTGCCGCCAAGTCGAGCGTCGTCGGCTACCCGGTGCGATCCGAGTTCTGGTCAGGGGACCGCGCAGGCGCGCGCGCGCGCCTAGGTCTGCCGCCGGACGAGAGGGTGCTGCTGGTGGGCGGCGCGAGCCAAGGCGCGCGCAGGATCAACGATGCTGTGCGCGACCAGCTAAAGGGCTTGCTGGACCTCTGCCACGTGCTGCACCTGACGGGCGCTTCCGACGAAGCGAACCTACAAGAGAAGCGCGACTCGCTGCCGGAGGACAAGCAGCGGCGCTACCACGTCACGGGCTACCTGGACGACATGGCCGACGCAATGCTGGCCGCCGACCTCGCCGTGCTGCGCTCGGGCGCTTCGGTGCTGGGAGAACTGCCGGCGGCGGGCCTGGCCTCGGTGCTCATACCCGGCGTCTACGAAGGCGGCTACAACCAGCGCGCGAACGCGCGCTACATGGAGGAGCAGGGGGCGGCAACTGTGTTGGAAAACGACGAGCTGGGGCGCCTGACCGGCGTGGTGCGCGACCTGCTGGATGATGACCCGAAGCGCCAGCGGATGGCCGAGTCGGCCCGCAAGTTGGCGCGGCCCGAGGCTGCTGACCAGATCGCGGCGATGCTGATCGAATCATCGTTGCAAGGAGTCGCGGCGTGAACGAGATACCGCATCGCGTGCATCTCGTGGGCCTCGCGGGCGTCCACTTGTCGGGCATCGCCCGCGTGCTCGCCGCCTGGGGCCACGAAGTGAGCGGCTCCGACATGCGCCTCTCAGCGATCACGGACGCGCTGGCCGCGTTGGGCGTAACAGTGCATGAGGGGCATAAGGCTGAGTATGTCGGCGACGCTGAGCTGGTGGTGACAACGTCGGCCGCCAAGGACGACAACCCGGAGCTGGTCGAGGCGCGCAAGCGAGGCATTCGCGTGCTGAAGCGGGCTGAGTTCATCGCGACGCTGATGGAGGGCCGCACGTCTGTGTGCGTCGCCGGCACGCACGGCAAGACGACGACGAGCGGATTGATCGCCTCGATGTTGGTGCGCGCGGAACGCTCGCCCACCTACCTGGTGGGCGGCGAGGTGCGCGATTTGGGGACGAACGCGGAACCCGGCGACGGCGACGAGATCGTCGTCGAAGCGGACGAGTACGACCGCGCATTCCTGGAGTACGAGCCGGACATCGCGGTGGTGACGAACGTGGAGCCCGATCATCTAGACATCTACGGCACGATCGAAGACTTGGAGAAGGCGTTCGCGCAATTCATGGCACAGGTGAAGCCGGACGGGAAGTTGATCGTGTGCCTGGACAGCCCAGCGCTGCGGGATCTGATCGAGGCGGGCGAGTACCGCGCCGAGATCGAGACGTACTCTCTAGAGCAAGCCGCTACGTGGACGGCGCACGACATCGAGTTGCTGGCCGGTGGCCGGCAGGCGTTCGACGTTCGCCACGACGGCGAGCCGGTGGGCCGCTTCGAAATCACGCTGCCCATTAGACACAACGTGCCGAATGCGCTGGCCGGCATCGCGGCTGCGCACGCCGTCGGGCTGTCGTTCGATGAGATTCGCGAAGCGCTTGCCGCATACGGAGGCGCGCGCCGGCGGTTCGAGTTGGCCGGCGAGGCCGGCGGCGTGACGGTCATGGACGACTACGCCCACCATCCAACCGAGGTCGCGGACACGATTCAAGCGGCGCGCGAGACGTTTCCCGGCAGGCGGATCCTCGCCTGCTTCCAGCCACACACATACAGCCGCAGCGAATACTTGCTCGAGGGATTCAGGACGTGCTTCCGGGGGCTGGACGAGTTGCTGGTGCTATCGACCTACGCAGCGCGGGAACCGGAGTCGGCGGGCATGGACGCGGAGACGCTCGTTCATGAGATAGAAGCGCCGAAGGCGCGCTTCGTCGAATCGTTCGAGGAGGCGGTCGACGCGGCCATGGAGCTGCTGCAGCCCGGTGACGTCTTCTTCACCATCGGGGCCGGCGACGTCGACGAGATTGGCCCGCTGCTCGTCGAACGGCTGCAACAGGCTCAAGGAGCGAACGCAAGCACCGGCTACGCTGCACTCGCGGCGGCTCTGGCCGAGATCAGCGAAGTGCGCGAGCACGAACCGCTCTCACGCCACACAACGTTCGGCATCGGCGGGCCGGCGGACGTCTACGTCGTCGCGAAGAACTCGGACGACCTGGCCGACATCGTGATCGCCTGCCGCGAGCATGACGCGCCTGTCTTCGTCCTGGGCTCCGGCAGCAACATCATCGTCAGCGACGCCGGCATCCGCGGCGTCGTGATCGAGAACCGAGCGCGGGCCGTGAGCGGCCCGGAACCCGACGGCAAGGGTGGATTCCGCTTCAAGGCGGAGTCCGGCGCCAGCTTCGCGTCAGTGGCGCGCGGGTTCGCGAGGCAGGGCTTCGCGGGCCTGGAGTGGGCCTCCGGCATACCGGGCACGTTGGGCGGCGCTGTGGTCTACAACGCGGGCGCGTACGGCGGCTGCCTGGCCGACGTTTTGGAGTCGATCCGCATCGTGAACGGGACGGGAACCGCGAAAGACATACAGGCCGAAGACCTGGACCTGGTCTATCGGGGCAGCTCGTTTACGAAGGGCCAGTACGACAACCGCGTGGTGCTGGAAGCGGAATTCACGCTCTGGCCAGGCGATGAGGCCGAGCTGATGGAGCGCGTGCGAGATCTGGACCGGCGCAGGCTGGCCGCGCAGCCGCGCGGGCGCAACGCCGGTTCCATCTTCAAGAACCCACCCGAGCACCCGGCGTGGCGCATGATCGACCAGGTTGGGCTGCGCGGACATCGCATCGGCGATGCGCAGATCTCGGAACAGCACTGCAACTTCTTCATCAACGCGGGCAGTGCGACGGCGATCGACATGAAGGCGCTGATCGACCTCGCGCGGGAACGCGTGCGCGCGCAGTTCGGTGTCGAGCTTGAGCTTGAGGTCGGCTTGGTCGGGGAGGGCTACGATGGCTAACCGGACCCGGCTCGGCGTGATCTTCGGAGGCCAGTCGCTGGAGCACGAGGTGTCCGTCGTCTCGGCTCAGTACGTGAATGAGGCCGCGAGCGACCGCTTCGAGATCGTACCGATCGGCGTGACGAAGGAAGGCGCGTGGCTGACGCCCGAGGAGACGCAGCGACAGCTCGATCGAGACGATGAGAAGTTCCACAAGACGCTGGAGTTGGAGGGCGAACGAGGCATCCTTGCCCGGCCCGAGGTGCTCGCCGCGCTTGGCGAGATCGACGTGGCGTTCCCGTTGATCCATGGCACGTTCGGCGAAGACGGAACGCTGCAGGGCCTCCTGGAGCTGGCCGGCGTGGCCTATGTCGGCGCGGGCGTAGCCGCCAGCGCGATCGGGATGGACAAGGCGTTGATGAAGCGCATCTTCGGCCAGGCCGGTCTGGACGTCGCGGACCACGTCGTTGTGCGGTCGAGCCAGTATGGCGACAAGGACCAAATCGCGGAGGCCGTCGAAGCCTCGGTCGGCTATCCGGCGTTCGTGAAACCGGCCAACGGCGGCAGCAGCCTCGGCATCAGCAAGGTGCGGTCGCGAGAGGACTTGGGCACGGCGCTCTGTGTCGCGTTCCGCCACGACCGCAAGGTGCTCATCGAACAGGCGATCGACGGTCGCGAGGTCGAGTGCGCCGTGCTGGGCAACGATGAGCCGGAAGCGTCGCCGCTCGGCGAGATCAGCTACACGCGGGAGTTCTACGACTACGAAGCGAAGTATCTGGACGACAGCACGAAGCTGATCGTGCCCGCGGACGTGCCAGAGGAGACAGCCCGCCGCATTCAGGAGCTGGCGGTGCAGGGCTATCGGTCGATCGACTGCGCGGGCATGGGGCGGATGGACTTCTTCCTGACCGAGGAAGGCAGGATCATCATCGACGAGATCAACACGCTGCCGGGGTTTACGCCGGCGAGCATGTACCCGCTGCTCTGGCAGCACGCGGGACTCAGCTATGCGGACCTGATCGGCAGGCTGGTAGCGCTGGCGCAGGAACGCCACAAGGAGCGCGTTCGTGGCTAGACAGCGAGCCGCAGGGGCCCGCGTGAGCGGGCAGCCCGCGGGTGCGAAGCGCACCGCGGGTCGGACGCAGCGGCGGATGCCGTCGATCGAGATGCCACGGCCGCCCGCGAACTGGCGGCGTTTCGCGATGCCGATCGCGATTGTAGCGGCGCTGGCCGCCGGAGGGTGGTGGCTCTACAACTCGCCGCTACTCTCGATCCAGGACGTCCAGATCGAGGGCAACGTGGTGGTGTCGGCTGAGCGGGCGCGCGCTCTCGCGGACCTGGATGAGCAGAGCATCTTTCAGCCGGAGCTTGATGCGGCGCGCGAACGTCTGTTGCTGTTGCCGATCGTGAAGGACGTGCAGATCGAACGCGACTGGCCCAACGGCGTGAAGATCACGCTCACCGAACGGACGGCCTGGGGCCTCTGGCAGTTGGGCGCCGCCCAGTACGTGATCGACGACGACGGTGTGGTGATCGACTTGGCGGCGCCGGCCGGCGCGCCGCTGATCGTGCAGCGTGATGCGTCTATCGCGGCGCTGGCTGCAGGCGACCGCGTCGACGCGGGCGCGATGGCCGTCGCGACGCAGCTCGTTGCGACGGCGGAACAGACGCTGGGCCGCTCTGTGCGCTCGCTTGAGTTCTCGCAGGCGGACGGCCTGACGGCCTTCTTGCAGAGCACGTTGGGCGGGCCGGACCTGCGCGTGGTCTTCGGCGATGGCCAGGGGTACGAGTTCAAGCTGGCCTCGCTGTTCCAAGTCCTAAAGCTGGCGGAGGAAGAAGGGCGCACGTTGAGCCGCGTCGACCTGCGATTCGGCGAACGGGTGGCGGTGCAATGACATTGCCCGGTGCAATGAGAGTGCCTGGTGCGATGACGTCGCCTGGTGCAATGAATTTGGAAACTATGGGAGAGAGCGGAATGTGCCCTGCATCCCAGCGAGGGATCGCGAGGGAGGGAAAGGAGGCCCGGCCATGAAAGGCGGAGTCTTCGCGTCAATTGATATCGGAACGACAAAGGTCTGCACGGTCGTCGGGGAGGTGGTAGCGGAGCAGCCGCTGCGCATTCTCGGGGTCGGTATCGCGGCGGCGAACGGGCTGAACCGCGGCATGGTCGAGAACTTGCGCGACGCGTCCGAGTCGGTGCGCGCGTCCGTGGAGCAGGCGGAGCGGTCGAGCGGGACGCGCATCTTGTCGGCGCACGTTGGCCTCGCCGGCCCGCACATCTCTGGGCAGAACAACCGCGGCATCGTCGCGATACCGGACCGGGACGTGCCGATCAGCCAGGACGATGTGAACCGGGTACTGGACGGCGCGCGTGTCATCAGCATCCCGACGAACCGCGAGATCATGCACGCGGTGCCGCGCTACTACATCGTCGATGGCCAGGACCACGTGACGGACCCCGTCGGCATGTATGGCCAGCGGCTGGACGCCGAGACGCACCTCATCTCCGGCCTGACCACGGTGCTGCAGAACGCGACGAAGTGTGTGGAGAGCGCCGGCGTGCAGGTGGAGACATTGATCGTGTCATCGCTCGCCAGCGCGGAGGCCGTGCTGGAAACGGAGGAGAGGCGCCAGGGCGTCGTGCTGGCCGACATTGGCGGCGGCACAACGGACATCGTCGTCTTCACGGAGGGCAGCGTCTGTCACACGGCGGTGCTGCCCGTGGGAGGCAACCACATCACGCGCGACCTCGTGATCGGCCTGCGCTGCCCGTACCAGTCGGCCGAGGACGCGAAGGCGCTCTATGGCCACGCGATCCCGAGCGAGATCGACGCCGAGGAGACGGTGGAGTTGGACGTCTTCGGCGCGGAGGGGCGCAAGAGCGTCGAGCGGCGGCGCATCGCCGAGATCGCGCAGGCGCGGGTCGAAGAGATCTGCGAGATGGTGATCCGCGAAGTGCGCCGCGCCGTGCACGACGACATCCTGTCGGCCGGCATGGTGCTGACCGGCGGCACGGCCAACTTGGCCGGCATCGCGTTGGCGGCGGAGCAGGTGACGGGCCTGCCGGTGCGCGTGGGCGCGCCGCACGGGCTGCAGGGCCTGATCGATACGCTCAGCGATCCTGCCTACGCTTCAAGCGTGGGCGTGCTCCAGTGGGCCGTACGAGAGTTGGAATCCGGCGTGTGGCAGACGCAGCGGCCGGCATTCGCGTTCACAGGCGACCTGTGGCAGCGATTGACGCGCTTCGTGCGTGTGTTGCTACCGGAATAGGGAGGTGACGTGGCAATGACGTGGGACCCCGAGGAAACGAACGCGGACGGCCAACCGATTCTGCCGGGCCTTGGCGCAAACGGCGAGGCGATTCCGCCACCAGAGCCGGAATTGCCGGCTGAGGAGCTTGAGGAGGCGCTCATTGAGGAGGCCTTGGCTGAGGACGATAGGGCAAGAGCGGAGGCAACACGAACAGTGGAGCGGGGGCTGGAGAGCCCAAGTGTCAGCGAACGCGGGCCGGATGAGGCCGAACGGCCGCGCAAGCGGGCAAGGAGGGAGAGAGCAATGAGATCAGACAATGATGGACTGCCCCCGATCAAGGTCGTCGGAGTTGGGGGAGGCGGCTGCAACGCCGTTAACCGCATGATCGCCGAGGACCTCGCGGGCGTGGAGTTCGTCGGCATCAATACGGACGCGCAGGCGCTCGCTCGTTGCGAGGCCCCGACGCGGATCCGGATGGGCGAGAAGTTGACGAAGGGCCTCGGCGTTGGCAGCGACCCGGAGAGGGGCCAGCGCGCCGCGGAGGAGAGCCGCGAAGAGATACTGGATGCCATCCGCGGGTCCGAGATGGTCTTCATCACGGCCGGCATGGGCGGCGGCACCGGCACGGGCGCGTCCCCACTCGTGGCCGAAGTGGCGCGCGAGACAGGCGCGCTAACGATCGCGATCGTCACGAAGCCGTTCGGCTTCGAAGGGACGCGCCGGCGCGATCAGGCCGAGGACGGCATCGCCGAACTGCGCGAACGCGTCGATACGCTGATCGTGATCCCGAACGACCGCCTGCTTGAGGTCTGCGGCCCAGACGTCACGGTAGAGGAAGCGTTCAGCACTGCGGACGACGTGCTGCGACAAGGCATCCAAGGCATCTCAGAGCTGATTACGCTGCCGGGCGAGATCAACCTGGACTTTGCGGACGTGCGGCGCGTGATGCGCGACGCCGGCCCGGCGCTGCTGGCGATTGGCCGTGGCTCAGGCGACGACCGCGCGGCCGAAGCGGCCCGAGCGGCCGTCCAGAGCCCGCTGCTGGACGTGACGATCGATGGCGCCACCGGCGTGCTGTTCAACGTCACCGGCGCTCGCAATATGGGCTTGCACGAGCTCCACGCCGCCGCGCAAGTGATAGGAGAAGTCGTCGCGCCGGATGCGGAGATCATCTTCGGCACGGCGATCGACCCGAGTTTGGGCGAAGAGGTGAAGGTGACCGTGATCGCTACCGGCTTCCCCATGGGGCCGCGATCGATGCAGCAGGACGAGACCGAACGCGGCGAGCGCTTCCCGGTTGAGGCGCTGCCGAACCCCGTGGACACGGAACTCCCCGCGTTTCTCCGGCGGACGGTCGCGTCCAGGTAGACGCGCCGTCTCCGTAGACGCGCTGCGACATCTGAGAAGGGGTTCATGTTTCAGGAGAGGGAGGTGCGCGCGTAGCCGCGTAACAGCCCGGAACGACCGGGAACTCGAACCTCTCCGACAACGAGAGCCACTCTTGCGAAGGCAAGAGTCCGGCCGCGAGTGATGGCAGGGAGATGACGTCGCTCGCGGTTGTCTCTTCTGAGTTGGCCTATTCGCAAGTGCCGAAAGGCTCGTTGACGAGACGTTCGCGGCCGACGAGGCTGATCGAGCCGAAGATCGTGCTCGCTAGCGGCGTCGAGGGCGTGAACGCGTAGTCGACTTGTACCTCCAGAGCATCACACTGAACGCCGGGACTGCCTTCGACGGCCGGGTCGGCATAGGCTGGGTAGTCCCAACTCCGGACGGTGACGACCAGGTCCGTGTCGTTGTTCGTCAGCGCTTCCGCGCGCTGCGTCGCCGCGTACTGGATGCAGGAGAGCCTGTTGTCGGCGGCGATAGCGCAGTCCTCGCGCCCCGTGACGCCGTAGCGCGCGCCCTCGCGTGCGGCGCCTTCGATCGTGACCCAGGCTTGATAGATTCGCGAGACATCGACGAAGCCGAAGATAAGGATCACGAGCAGCGGCGCGAGCATGGCGAACTCGACGAGCGTTTGGCCGCGCTCGTGGCGTCGCGTTCGTGCTTGTCGTAAATTCATCGTTTCTCAGCTCCCTACTCGATCAGGCGGAAGGCGATACTGCTGGCGATGGCGTTGAATGCCGCTGGGATGTCCTCAGGAGCAGGCGCCTCGAAGTAGTGGTCGTTCGTGCCGGGCGTCGACGAGGCGATGCATTTGTTCATGTTGCGATCGCGGGAGTCAGTCGGATTGCTGAACCTCTGCCGCCTGTAGCCGCCGCCGATGTTGGTGACAGTGCTTTCGTCACACAGGGCACCGCTGTCCGAGCCGGAGACCTTGTAGCCCGCCACGTAGATCTCGATGTCCGCGGCCATGATTTCGAGCGCTTTAGCATACGTCAGATCGTCGAGCCCGTCCACCCGGTCGTCGTAGTCGCTCCCGTAATTGGAGCCGTTCTGGCTCGGGTTCGGCTCCATGCAGTCTCCCGTTCCGCCGTTCTGCGGCAACGGGTACACGTTCGGCACCGGGTTGCCACGGGAGTCGCTCTGCGCGCCGTCTGAGTACCGGTTGTCCCCGTCCGAGAGGACGATGATCACCTTGGCGGAGTTGGGGCGGCTGTCCAGCCCGGTCACAAGGTTCCAGCCCTCATCGAGCCCAGCACAGATGTTGGTGCCCGGGAAGCCGCCCTTGCCGTAGGCGTTGTTGATTGCGGCGTGGAGCGCCGTCTTGTTCGTCGTCAGGTCCTGGAACTCGCTGAAGAGAACGCATCCGCGGTCTGGATCTTCGCCCGAGACCGGGTTGTAACGTTGGTCGCCGTAGCAGCCGCGGAAACGAAGCACCCCAATCTGCAGGATGCCCGTCGGGTTGGTCCCGAGTAGGTCGTCGACGAATGCATTAGATGCATCCTTCGCCTGCTTGATCGGGCAGTTGCTGTTCGTCTGCGCTGAGTTGCAGCCGCTTTTCATCGTGCCCGTGTCGTCGAGCACAATCGTGATATCGATGGGTACGCCGAATCCAGCCGTGGCGGCAGCGCTGATGTCGACGGTGCCGAACCCGAAGGCGTCCATGAAGATCATGTCTACGGTACGGGTTCCTTGGACGCGCAACTGGTAGTCCTCGGCGGTGGCCGGGAAGCTGGCGGTGGCGTCGGGCAGGTTGTCGGCCAGGTAGGCGATCGCCTTGCCTTCCGCGGCGTTCACGTCCGGCAACTCGACGATGCCGGCCAGCGCTGCTGAGTCGAGCGCGCGGCTCAGTTCCGTCCTAGCGATGAAGAGGCGTCCGCCGTCGATCGCGAGGCCCAGCAGGCCAAGGAAGGCGACAAGCAAGAGTGCCATGATCGGCAGGACCTGCGCCCGCTCCTTGTTCTTCAAGAGATTCATATCGATTCTCCCAGCTCCCGTCGTTAGCTTCCTACAGAGAGGACGCGCATTGTTGTCGTGCTGCACATTCTGAAGCTCTCGGGCATGACCAAGGGCACGTTCAGCAGAAGCGTGCGGTCGTTGCACACCTCAACGCGGATCGCGTTCGCCCCATCGACGGTGATGTGCGAGATGGTGATGTCTTGCGCGGTGACGTCGTCGCGGAGACGCCCGGTTTCGATGAGCACCAGGTTCTTGATCTCGGTGTCGGTGGCCAGATTCTTCGAGCCGAGCCTCGCGCCGTCGCGACCCGAGTCGATCAGCGTGATGTAGGCGTTCATGCCGTCGGCCACTTCAATGACGCCAACGACAATGACGAGGAAAAGGGGCAAGATAAAGGCCATCTCGACCAGGCCCTGGCCCTCTTCTCGCCTGCACAGACGGCGTAGCGCGCGGCTTACCACTGGCAGCCACCTTGTTCTATGGAGTAGTGATTGTGTCTCATGTTCCACTGATCGTTTCGGTCAAACGCGGCTCCAACTAAAGAGGCCCATCGCCTTCAAGCCTTGGCGATGGGCCGAAAGCTCCGAAGGGTTCCGGCAGCCCGGCTGTCCTATCCCCGGCGGGGAGGGAGAGGACCCGTGGCTTTGCGTCTCCACCTTGCGGCGGATTTGCCCTTATCGGAGTCATAATTCAGTTGTCTAAGCAGAACCATTAAGGGTTCGCATCTCTAGTATCGGCCGGGCCTTGAGGTTCTGAACAGCAAACGAGATGAGCGTGTCGGGTGTACAACCGATGGGTCACCCGGTCGATACTGAATCAGGATGCGAAAGGAATACAGGCAAGAGACCGCTTCCGTTCGAAGCGCCCTTGGCGGCGTGGTCGAGCAGATCCGCGCCGAACGGCGGTGGCTCAATCTGCTGCGCCTGGTTGTTGGCGCAACGACGATCAGCTGGCTGCTCTTCTTCACGGGGATGCCCTGGAGCATGCTTGGTGCGCCGCTGCCAGGCGTCGAGATGTCCGGGTCGCTCCGATCTGTGGTCCTCATCTTCGCGGTCTTCGGCTCAGGCGCGTATCTGGTCGCCTGGCGTCCAACGCTGCGGCACGAGACGTCGTGGGAGTTCATCCGCGTCGTCTTCGGCGCGACGCTCCTAATCCGTTCGTTCGGCCAGTTTAAAGGCCGCGTTGGCGCCGAGTGCGGCCGCAGAAAGGCCCGGGGCGAGGATGCGTTCTCGCTTCTGACCGTTCAGCTCGCCGATACAGGTGCTCGCGAACGGGACGATGACGACCGCGAACTACAGCACAGCATTCCGGCGCTCGTGGTGCGCAGCATTGCACGGGCCGGCGACATTGTGGCGGAGGGGCCCGACAACCAGATCTGGGTGCTGGCGCTGCGAGCCAGTAACGACGGGCGGGCGAGCATGGTTCGACGCATCGCCGAGAAGCTGGAAGAGGCGGCGGCTTCGTTCCCGGCCTTCGAAGGCGCGCGCATTGGCGGGGCCACGTATCCAGACGATGGCTTGAAGCCAAGTGACCTTTTTGCCGCCGCCGAGTCCGATGCGCTCGATACGTCGATCTCCCTTCCTTCCGAAGCCGCCGCCTAACACCTCGAGACGGCCCCACAACAAGCCAACGATAGACGCCGAGCGGGGCTCAGAGCCCTGCGGGAGCGTATTCCTGTGCTCTAGCGATGTGTAGCGGCGGCCCTCGCTCTGGCGGCCTCCAATCCAGAGGAGCGCGGGCATGGTAGGGCGGGCTGAGGGTAAGGCTGCGGTTGCCGCAAAAAGGGAAGGCTAGTCGTGCTGCGGCGGCCTAGTTCACTAGCCGGACGAAATGGGCGAAGGTGCCGGCGTCGTAGACGCCCATGAGAGCGCCGTAGTTCGTGTTGGATTGGATGAAGCGCCCTTCGATTTCGCAGTCGTTGCCGGTGCAGCCGCCCTCGCCGTAGCCCTCAAGGAAGAAGAGCGCGAACTCGACGACCGTCACATAGCAGGCGCCGTTGCACAGGCTGTCGATGACGGGCACGATGATCAACCGCAGGCTGTCTTCGTTTCCGCCGGCCGTGAACGGATTGCATTCCGGTCTGATGGAGTGGCTGCCGTCTCCGTTTTCGATCACCGTCTCTTCCCAGGTATCGCAGGCCAGCGCCGTGTTGTCGATCCTGTAATCCGTGGCCTGACGAGTAGGACCTGTCATGTTGCCGGGCTGGGTCTGAACGGTGCTCGGGTCGTCGCAGTCTGGCACGCCTGACGCACACAGTCCGCTCTCGCTGCCGAACTTGATCGTATCTCTGTAGATGTTGGCGCCGTTGCCGTCAAGCCGCAGCGCGCCGAAGTTGCCAGTCTGGACGTCGTTCGAGTCGTATTTGAGCACCACCGGGTCGCCGGGGTCTGCCAGGGTCTTGACTTCCTCCAACACGCTCCAGGGCATCAGGCCGTCGCTGCCCCCTGGTGATGTGATGATGGCTGCGGCCGATACCTCTATCTCCGCTGAATTCATGCCGAGCACGCTCATGAACGTCAGGCCGTGATCGACCGTCAATTCGACCGTGATCTTGGGGTTGGGTTCGCTTGGCAGGCTCTGCTGCGTGATCGTGACGCTCATCTCTCCAGGCTCGACGCCGTTCATTTCGGCCCACTGCTCGGCCACACCCAGGGCATCGCCGGACGCGGGGAGGTTCTGCGAGGCGGCGAGCGCAATCGCGTCCGCCGCGTTCTGCAGGCTGCGGCGGTGGGATATGTAGCTACCTGTGTCGACGGCGATGGCCGCGCCGCCCGCTATCACGACCATGAACATCATTCCTGCAATGAGCGTCTGGCCACGCTGGCCGGCGTGGAGGCGTTTAAGGAGACGAGCGAGTGTGGCAAACATGGCCCGCTACTCGATCCGCATGTCCGTGGACGAATGGAGGTCTATCGATGTTGGGAACGAGCCGCCGCTGACAAAGCCAATTAGGTCGCTTAGCGGGGTAACGAAGTTGTGCGAGTAATCGGCGGACACCACGACCGAGTTGCCCGACGCATATCCATTGGGGTAGGCAACGTGTGGCTCGAGTTCGTCGAGGTCTAGCCCATCGGTTGCGGCGCAAAGCCTGCCGTAGACGGTGGTGTTCGTGGTGCCGTCACAGTCGCTTGGCTCGCCCGCCGGGTTGCCGATGGCGGCAAAGCGGGCGCTCTCCCGGACGCCGTTGCTCAGGCTGATGTAGGATCGCATCCCTAGCCCGAAATCAATAATGCCGAAGACGATGATCAGCAGCACGGGCAGCATGAGCGAGATCTCCATCAAGCTCTGCCCACGAGCGCTGCTAACGATTCGGATTCTGCGCATAGACTGAACCTCACGGCGGCACCGGATTGCGCCGCCGATTTAAGGGCTTCCACCTATATAATCGACAGGTTCGGTAGCTACCTGAAGCTATCGCCAGGACTACACTTCTGGGGGCCCCAGGTCGATACTTCTAAGCAACCGATCGACAGGAGTAAAAGCCATGGCTGAACAGTCCGGACAGGATCCCTCCGCACGAGGCAAGATCGCGGCGACGATATCTGAGATCAGCGCTGAGCGTCGCTGGTTCACGTTCATGCGGCTCTCTTTCAGCGGCGTGTGCCTAACGTGGCTGCTGTTGGTCGTATGGGCGATCCCCGGCGGGCCGATCGCGGACATGGTGCCCGATTACAGCGCGTCCGCCGTGCTAGGACTGTTACTTGCACTAGTTGCCGTGTGCGGGACCGTAGGGTTCATGTTCCTCTGGCGTCCGACGTTCAAGGACGATTCTATTCAGGACTTTGTTCATGTGCTGCTGGGCGGCGGGCTGCTGCTGCGCCGTCGCGGGCAATTCAAGGCGCGGCTGGCCGCTGAGTGCCGTCGAGCGAAATCGGACGAGGTGAACGTGTTCTCGCTGATCGTTCTGAAGCTCGCGGAACCGGCCCTGGCGAACGACCAGGCGGCGAACCGGCGATTCGGCGGAAAGCTGGCCGCGTTGTGGGCGCGCAGCGTGGCTCGTGCCGACGACATCGTTGGCGACGCTGCCGAGGATGAGATCTGGATCCTGGCCCGAGGCGCCAGCGAACTTGGCCGCGACATCATCACCGCGCGCCTGGCGGCACAGCTTTCGAGCGCCGACGTACTGCCTTCGTTTGAGGGCGCGATGATGGGAGCGGTGACGTTTGGCGAGAGCGGGCAAGCTGCCAAGACGCTGCTGAAGGTGGCGTCTGAACGGCTGGTCTCGCCTTCCAAATTGGCGGGCCAGCAGGCCGCGTAGGACTGCAACATGGATGCCGCCGAAGCGCGGGCCTGACGCCAACCCGTTCGTAGAATCCACGAATGAAGCCGCCTCTTGAGGCGGCTTCTTGTTTAACTAGCGCTGGTTAAAGGCACCCGGTCAGTCGGCCACTAGCCGGACGAAGCGATTGTATGAGTCATCGTCAAACGTGCCGGCGAGCAAGCCGACGTTCTGATTCACGGTCACGAAGCGGCCGACGACCGCGCAGTCGTTACCGGTACAACCATCATCGCCGATGCGCTCTAGGAAGAAGAGCGCGAAGGTCACGATCGTGACCTCACAGGCGCCGTTGCACAGCTCTTCGATGACGGGGATGATCATCACGCGGTGGCTGTCGTATTCGCTGTTCACGAACGGGTTACACTCAGGCACGATGCGGTAGACGCCTTGCTCGCTCGTGGTCGGGTCGTCTTCAAAGACGCCGTTTGTGCCCTCAAACTCGGAACAAGCGATCGCTGTGTTGTCGAGACGCCACTCAAGGGCGGTCCTGGTGCCACCGACCTTGTTGCCCGGCTCCGTGTCCACAAGATAGGCACCGTCACAGTACGTCGTGTCGGTACCCTCCGCGCAGACCACGCTCTGCGAGCCGTTTTGCAGCGCGGAGCAGTAGTTGTCGTTAGAGCTGCAGTTACCGCTTCCAGGCCCATCGACGCGGATGGGTGATGTGTTCCCCTGCAGGATGTCGTTGGCGTCGTATTTCAGCGTGACTTCATCGCCTAGCGTCGCTGCGGCCAGGGCGTCCAGGGACACGGAGAGCGGCGAGACACCGCTGCCGCCCGCCGGCGAGGTCATGATGGCGGTGGCTGAGACATCGATTTCGGCCGAGCTGACCCCAAAGATGCGAAGGAAGGTGAGGTTGTGGTCGGACTCAAGTTCGATGCGGACTTTCGGGTTCGGTTCACTTGGAAGGCTCTGCTGGGTCACGATGACGTTCATCGAGTTGATGTTGATATCGTTTTTCATCGCCCACTCATTCGCGCCGGCGTGAGCAGATTCACCGTTGGGCAGGTTCTGGGATGCGGCGAGGGCGATCGCGTCGGCCGAGTTCTGCAGGCTGCGCCGATGGGCGAGGTAGCTGCCGACGTCGATGGCTATGGCCGCGCCGCCGGCCATGATGGCGATGAACGCGACGGCGACGAAGATGACCTGGCCGCGCTCGCCGTGGTGTGAGCGGCTAAGGAGTCTCAAGATGGTGCGGAACATGGCACATTACTCCAATCGCATATCGGTGGAGCTGGACAAGCTGATTGTGGTGGGGAAGCTACCTCCACTGAAGAAATCGAGGAAGTCACCGAGCGGAGTGACAAAGTTGTAGGTGTAGTCGGCGGACACGACAACGGAGTTGCCGGGGCCGATGCCTGATGGGTAGGTGACGCTGGGGGTTAGCTCGTTTAGATCGAGTCCGCCTGTCGTGATGCGGACGCGGCCGTAAACGGTGTCGCTCGTGACGCCGTCGCAGTCGCTCAGGTCGCCTGCCGGGTTGCCGACAGCGGCAAAGCGGGCGCCCTCCCTGACCGAGTTCGCAAGGCTGATGTACGACCGCATCCCCAGGCCGAAATCGATGATGCCGAATACGAGGATGAGCAGGATGGGCAGCGTTAGAGACAGTTCGACCAGGCTCTGGCCTCTGGAGGATCGGAGTTTCTTCAATAGCTTCATTAGCTTCGGTAGCTCGGCTGTCGTATCCCTGGTAGGACGTAGACCCATGAGCTTTGCGCCTCCGGCTTTCGCCGGATTTGCCCTTTCGGGAACCCTTAGGGGGTTCCACTAAGCAGTATCGGCAAAAACCCCTATATCTTGAAGCCGTTCAGCTTGCATAACACCAGTCAGTTGGATTCGATGCCAACATTATGCAAAATGCATACAATATCTGGTGTACCTATTGACATGCCCCAAGATGTTGTGCTAGTGTAGCGCTTGTCACTGCGAGAAAGAGGACCTACATGCGCTGTCCATACTGCGGCTTCTCAGATACAAAAGTGACCGATTCCCGCGACACGGACGACGGTATCCGCAGGCGTCGGGAATGCCTTAGCTGCGGACAGCGCTTCACCACGAACGAACGGCTCGCCATCGGTAGCCTGCTCGTCGCGAAAAAGGACGGGCGGCGCGAGGAGTTCTCCCGCGACAAGCTGCTTGCGGGCCTGCGCAGGGCCTGCGAGAAGCGCCCGCTCGCGGCGGGCGCGGTCGAGGCGGTCGCGGACGCGGTCGAGACGACGCTGCGCCAGCGCGGCGCGCCAGAGGTCCCGAGCGATGAAATCGGCGAGATGGTGATGAACCATCTGCGCGAACTGGACCACATCGCCTACATCAGGTTCGCGTCGGTCTACCGGGCGTTCGCCGACCTGGAGGAGCTGCAGCAGGAGCTGGAGGCGCTCGCGGCGCGGGGGATCGCCCCAGGACCAGAGGCAGACCAGCCGACGCTGATCCCGGACGACGAACTGAAGGAGTTAACACGCGGCGTCCGCTCGCTGCCGGTCAGACGCCGGCGCCGCTCATCGCAGTCGAAGCCGAAGGCTGACGAGTCCGGCCAGCAGCCCCGGCGAACGCAAAGGAAGGGATCGTGACGGACCACTTGTTGCACGCGAGGTTGTTCAACGAAGGCGGCGAACTGATCGCCGAAGGGCCGTGCTGGGTGGACGAGGCGGCGGGCCGAGCGACGCTTGAGCCCCAGCATGAGCCCGGCTTCATCCAGAAGGAGCGCGGCGAGCTGTCGCTTGAACTGGACTCCGGGCGCTCGCTGTTGGTCTCGGACAACCCAATGATCTTCAAGCTGGGCGCTACACCGAACGGAGACATGACGATCGGGCATCGCAGCCTCTACCGGCTGCGGCTGCTGGAATCAGGAACGGGAACCAGTATCAGTGCGCAGGAAGCGAACGTGGCCGGCGCGGTAGCTGAAGGATCAGCCACCCCGCCACAGGTGGGCCTCCCGTCAAACGGAGAGACGCCGGCCGCACGCTAGGCAAATTGCCGAAGGGGTTCCCCGCCACGGGCGGGGGGTTCCTTCAGCGTCTGAGACAAGGAAGGAGCAGACGCGGATGCATGTGAGAAAGGTCAACGGACGGGCTCGCGACACCGACCTGGTGATCAAGCCGATCTTGGGCGGCATGTCGCCCGAAGAGCATCGCGCTTACCTCTCCGATATGCGGCAGCGCTGCGAGGCGCGCATGGAGGAGTTGGAGCGCCTGGTCTCGGAGGCGGAGATCCGCGCGAGGCGGGCAGCCGTTGAGTACGACGCCCGCGAGCAGATATTCGCCAGTCCAGAGTTGACCGATCTGGCGGAGGAGGCCGGCAAAGCGCAGGCCGACGTCCAGCAATTTCGTAAGGAGCTGAACGACCTCTTCTCGCTCGTTCTGTTCTGCAAGGAGGAACTACAGCTTCAGATCACGAGGACCTCTAGTAACTAGCCCCCGGTAGGAAGGATCCCCGCAGATGACACTCGCCCAGAAGCCCACCGCAGGAACAGCGACGACTCCAGCTGAGCTGGGAGCGCAGACGCGCGTCCAGCGTCACTTCACGGAGGTGGGCAAACATCCCTACGACCTCGTCGAGTGGGAGCAGCGCAGCGCCGCCATCACGGACGAGTCCGGCAATGCGTTCTTCGAGCAGGGCGACGTGGAGGTGCCGGCGTTCTGGTCGCAGACAGCGACGAACGTGGTGGTGTCGAAGTACTTCCGCGGGCCAAAGGACGACCGCGAGTCGTCGGTGAAGGAGATGATCGACCGCGTCGTCGGGACGATCGCCGGCTGGGGTTGGGAAGACGACTACTTCGAGACCAAGGAGGAGAGGGAGACCTTCGAGGCGGAGCTGACGCATCTGATCCTGCACCAGAAAGCGACATTCAATAGCCCGGTCTGGTTCAACGTGGGCGTGGGGGATAACCCGCCGCAGTGCTCGGCCTGCTTCATCCTGGAGACGGCCGACACCATGGAGTCGATCCTCGAGTGGTCGAAGACGGAGGGGATGATCTTCAAGGGCGGCTCCGGCTCCGGCATCAACCTCTCGACGATCCGCTCCAGCAAGGAGGCGCTCTCAGCAGGCGGCCAAGCCTCCGGCCCCGTGTCGTTCATGCGGGGCGCGGACGCGATCGCCGGCTCGATCAAGTCGGGCGGGAAGACGCGGCGGGCGGCGAAGATGGTGATCCTCAACGCGGGCCACCCGGACATCATGGAGTTCATCGACTGCAAGGCAGGCGAAGAGAAGAAGGCCTACGCGCTGGGCAAGGCTGGCTGGGACATGTCGCTGAACGGCGAGGCGTGGGCCTCGATCCAGTTCCAGAACGCCAACAACTCCGTGCGGGCGACCGACGAGTTCATGCAGGCCGTCGTCGACGACCTCGATTGGGAACTGCGCGCGATCGTCGGCGGCGAACTGCTGGAGACCGTTCGCGCGCGGGATGTCATGCGGCGGATCGCGCAGGCGGCGTGGGAGTGCGGCGACCCCGGCATGCAGTTCGATACAAGGGCGAACGACTGGCACACGTGCCCTGAGTCGGGCCGCATCAACGCGTCGAACCCCTGCTCGGAGTACATGCACATCGATAACTCCGCCTGCAACCTGGCATCGCTCAACCTGCTGACGTTCCTCGACGAAGAAGGCAGCTTCGACATCGAGGGCTTCCGCCACGCCGTCGCGACCGTGATCTGGGCGCAGGAGATCATCGTAGGAAACTCCAGCTACCCCACGCCCAAGATCACGAAGAACGCCCACGACATGCGCCAGCTAGGCCTGGGCTACGCGAACCTGGGCGGCCTCCTGATGGCGCTGGGCATCCCGTACGACTCTGACGCCGGCCGCGCGTACGCCGCGGCGCTCACCGCGATCACGACGGGCCACGCCTACGCCACATCCGCGGCGATCGCCGAACGCAAAGGGCCGTTCGCCGTGTACGCGCCAAACAGGGAGGCGATGCTGCGCGTGATTGGCCAGCACCGCGACGCCGCCTACGATATTCCGGCGCTGGGTGTGCACGAGAGTTCAAACCTGGAGGAGCTGGCGGGAGCGGCCTGCGAGTGCTGGGACCAGGCGTTGGAGTTGGGCAAGCAGCACGGCTACCGCAACGCTCAGGCGACCGTCATCGCGCCGACGGGGACGACGGCCTTCATGATGGACTGCGACACGACGGGCATCGAGCCGGACATCGCGCTGATCAAGTACAAGAAGCTGGTTGGCGGAGGCATGATGAAGATCGTGAACCAGACGGTGCCCGTCGCGCTGCGCAGGCTGGGCTACGACGAGGAGCAGGTCTCCGCGATCGTCAGCTACGTGGACGAAGAGGGGACAATAGAGGGCGCGCCGGGGCTGCGAGACGAGGACCTGCCCGTGTTCGACTGCGCGTTCAAGGCCGAGAAAGGCGAGCGCACGATCCACCACATGGGCCACATCAAGATGATGGGAGCCGCCCAGCCGTTCGTGTCGGGCGCCATCTCTAAGACGGTCAACCTGCCAGGAGAGGCGACGGCGGACGAGATCATGGACGCCTACATCGAGGCGTGGCGTCACGGGCTGAAGGCGATCGCGATTTATCGGGACGGCTCCAAGACGGTGCAGCCGCTCTCTACCGGCTCCGGCAAGAGCACGGACGGCGAGGTGGACGTGGGCCACGCGCGCCGCAGGCCGCTGCCGGATACCCGCGACTCGTTGACCCACAAGTTCAAGATCGAAGGCCACACGGGCTACATTACCGTCGGCCTCTACGAGGACGGCACACCGGCTGAGGTCTTTATCAGCATGGCCAAGCAGGGGAGCACGATCTACGGCCTGATGGAGTCGTTCGGGAGGGCGATCTCGTACGCGCTGCAGTACGGCGTGCCGCTCTCGGACCTCGTCGGCAACTTCAGCCACATGAGATTCGAGCCCTCCGGTTCCACCACGAACCCGGAGATCCCGTTCGCGCAGTCGGTCATCGACTACCTGTTCCGCTGGCTCGCCTCGAAGTTCCTGACCGAGGAGGAGGTCGAGGAGTTGGGCGTGATGACGCCTGCCGTCAAGCAGCGCATGGTCGAGCGGCTGGACGCGGAAGCGAACGGCAACGCCAATGGCAACGGGCTTAACGGCAACGGCCACGACGCGGGAGCCGATGCGGTGAGCGGCGGCGTGATGCGCCACAACGGCCAGTCCGATTCGCCGGCCTGCGCCAACTGCGGCTGGATCATGATCCGCAGCGGCACGTGCTATCGCTGCGACAACTGCGGGAGCACCAGCGGGTGTTCGTGATCTTATGGTGCGTCCGAGAATCTTTCACGCGATGTTGACGTAAGTTAGCGCAATAAGAAGGAGTAGTAGGAGTAGGATGACGAAGACCGCCGGGGCTTTCGACCAGCGTGAGCAAGGATGCTCTGCGGTAGGGCCTCGGCGGGTCGCGTCCGGGCTATCTTGATGCGCCCGGACTTCCCTATTTTTGGGCAATAGGCCGCCGAACCACCACCCCGCCACCAGCCAGGCGGCCTGCCACACGAGGCGTCCCAGCTTCCCCCGGGACGCCTCGTCGTCTCTCCCCCGGTGACGCTTTGCGAGCGTAGCATGGAGCAACGCGAGCGCGTATGGGCCGGTGGCGTGGGGAGAGACGCCAGATAGCGCGCGCTGCCGCAGGCTCAGCCCCCATAGACCAATCGGCTCTTGACAAGCGAGCGTCAGGGCGTATACTAGGCGTTGCACTCTGGTTGGGAAGAAGGTGTGGCGTGCGGAAGTACTTGCTGATAGCGGCCCTCGTAGCAGTGGCGCTGGGTGTGCTCGTGTTGCCGCGTTTGAATCCTGCTCTCGGCAACCCGCTGACGCAAGTCACACAGATCACCACCGGCGCTGTCCCCATTCCGGCGCCTCCCCCCGGACAGTCGCCATCAACCGCCCATGACCACCCGCTGGTCGACGACCGGGACTGGGGCAACACCCTACCCATGAGGCAATGTAATGGATGGCAAGCCTTCAGCAGCGGGAGAGTCTTCTACATCGGCGTCAAGGCGGCATAGCCGGAAAGGAGAGGAGAAGCAAGTGAAGAAGAGATTGCTGGCACTGACGGTCGTTGCGGCCGGCGTGCTGGGCTTCCTCGTGGCCACTAATTTCGTCTCATTCGGAGAGACTGAGCCAGGTGAACAGTCTGGGCAGGCCGGGCTGGCGGCGACGCCCGGCGAGGAGCTGGAGCGCTCCATAGGCAGGCCCGCGGATGGGACGCCCATGTACATCTCGCTGGTAGGAGACGCATGGCGACCGATCTTCGGAGAGGAGAACTGGCAGAAGAACATCGTGGACGACGACAAGAAAGTTGGCGTCACCGATAGCGTCATGTTCCAAGAGTCTGTGGCGGAGTTCCAGGACTTCCCCCTCTATTGGGTTGGGCTCGAGTTCCAGGGGCTCCCACTGACGGGAATTATCCGTTCTTATGGGCCTCACCTCACTCCCCCAGAGGACCACGTTATTCTCAAGTACGGTACCTGCACGCCGCCGCGAGACGGGGGATGCAGCCCGCCTCTGCAGGTTAGGGTAGAGCCATACTGCTACGCTCAGCCCGGCGGCTTTGCGCCTGAAGCGACGGAGGATGCCGTCTTCCAGGTGCGGGGCGCCAGCGCGCAGTACATCGGAGGCGGCCTCCAGTTGTGGATGGGAAGCGTCGCTGTGAAGCTCTACGCGCACCCAGAGGAGCGCATGCTCAACGTGGCGGAGGCGCTTGTGGCCGCCAATGGCCAGGGGCCGGCGACGCCTGACGAGCCCTTCCCGCCTTTGATCAGCGAATGCTAGCGCCTTCAAGCTCGAGCCATAGTTGCTTGAGTACGTTGGGGAAGGGTCTTAGATGTTGCCACGCAAGGCAGTTCGATTGGTCCAGGCATTGTTTGCTTCCCTTGGATTGTACGTCATCGGGATGTTAATTACCCTGCAGATCTTTTCCGGGTTGGAGCACGGCAAAGGAGCGAATGAATGGAACGAGTCGACCGTGAGGGCCCTCTGGGTAGTGGTCGCACTATATCCCCTCGTCGCGGTCACGATCGCCATCATCCTAGCGCGCCGCTTCGGAGCGCCTGCGGTGGCCACGGCTGGGGCCACTGCATCGGGGATAGGCATGGTGTGGCTTGCGTACTTGATGCTCTTGCCTTTGCTGTGACCAGAAACGACACGATGGTGATGAGAGAGATGGAAATCCGCATGATTCTCAAGCAGGAGCTCGGCCGGCTCATGGAGAACGCCGTTGCCCCTGAGGACATCGCAGACGACCGCGCGCTTTTCGACGTGGGCGAGGAGAGATCAGAGAGCCTAGGATTAGACTCCCTGGATGCGTTGGAGCTGGTGATGTCCATCGAGCAGCACTACGGCGTTACGGTGCCTACGGACGTAGACGTCAAGGAATTGCCGACGGTCAACGATATGGTGGGGCCGAACGGCGGGCCGCCGGATGGCGTGATCCATCTGCCCAACGACATCTTAGGCGTTATTCAGCATCAAGGCTCAGCGCCAGGTCCGCCGTACGATGTTCAGTACGACCGCGGTCCGTGGACAGGCGCCAATTCCTGGAACGGCACGGGCTCGCCTGACGGCGTTATCGATTTGCCGAACGACACTATGGGAGTGATCGCTCCGTTCGATTCTAGCTGCGTCTAAGGCTGACCGAAGGTCAGCCGTGATCGCTCCGTACAACCATAGTTGTAGCTATCCTCTTCCATACAGCCAGGACGTGGGGCCACGTGCCCTGCGTCCTCGTATCTCCGCGGGTCCGCGTTCAGCCTGACGGGTCACTGCAATGCCCGTGTTACACTAGGCCGAAACGCCCTCTAGGAGGCCAGTCACGCCTACCAAACGCGCCAAGAAGATCGAACTCGCCCCCAACGCGCGCACTGTGCTCGAGCGCCGCTACCTGGGCAAGGACAGCGCCGGCAACGTGACCGAGACGCCGGAGCAGCTCTTCCGCCGCGTCGCGCACAACGTGGCGCTGGCGGAGGCGAACTACGGCGCTTCCAAGGCCGACGTCGCGGCGACAGAAGAGCGCTTCTACGCGCTGATGACGAGCTTCCGATTCCTGCCCAATTCGCCAACGCTGGGGAACGCCGGACGGCCGCTTCAGCAGCTCGCCGCCTGCTTCGTGCTGCCCGTGAACGACTCCATGGAGGGCATCTTCGATGCGCTCAAGCACACGGCGCTGATTCACAAGTCGGGCGGCGGCACGGGCTTTTCGTTCAGCCGGCTGCGTCCCGCTGGCGACCGCGTGTCCGCGACGGGTGGCATCGCGTCGGGCCCGGTCTCGTTCATGCGCGTGTTCGACGCGGCGACGGAGGCGATCAAGCAGGGCGGGACGCGGCGCGGCGCGAACATGGCGATCCTCTCCGTCTACCACCCCGATATCGAGGCCTTCGTCGACGCAAAGGCTGACATGGTCTCGCTGCAGAACTTCAACTGCTCGGTCGCCGTGGACGCGCCGTTCATGGAGGCCGTGGAGAAGGGCAGCCAGTACACGCTCAGGAACCCGCGGTCGGGCAAGGCGGCGGGCCGCAGGAGCGCGAGGAAGATCTACAAGCGTATCGTCGAGAACGCCTGGACGAACGGCGATCCGGGGCTCGTGTTTATCGACCGCATCGACGCCGATAATCCAACGCCGGAGCTGGGCGAGATCGAGGCGACCAATCCCTGCGTGACGCGAGATACCTGGGTGTTGACGGACCGCGGACCGGCTCAAGTTGAGGACGTCATCGGGCGTCCCGCCACGCTGATCGTGAACGGTAGCGCGCAGGAGACGGGGCCGGAGGGTTTCTTTCACACGGGAAGCCGTCCGATCGTCCGGGTCATGACGAAGGAAGGCTACGCCCTCAAGCTCACGCCGGATCACCTGGTGCGCCGGGTGTGCCGGATGACGCGGTACCGGCTCTTGGCTGACTGGGTGCCGGCTGGACGGCTTCGATCGGGGGATCGCTTGGTGCTCCACGACCACCGCGAACTACGTGGCTGGCCAGGGCCGTACAGCGAAGGTGAAGGTTACCTGGTGGGCCTCTTGGCCGGAGACGGCACGCTGACGGAGAAGAAGGCGATCCTCGCCGCATGGCCGCAAGCGCCGGGCGCGGATGGCATCGCAGCCGCCGCGTTGGAGGCAGCGATGGCGCTGCCCCATCGGAGCGATTTCGCCGGCTGGCAGACGTTGCGCAGCGGAGAGCGCCGAATGGCGCTGGGCTCGCTGAAGAAGCTAGCGTTGGCCCTGGGGATGAGGCCCGGATGCAAGGCTATAACTCCCGTGCTGGAAGCCGGCTCGTCGGAGTTCTACTCTGGATTCCTCCGTGGCCTCTTCGATGCGGATGGGTCAGCGCAGGGCGGGCAACGGAAAGGTGTGAGCGTCCGGCTGGCCCAGAGTGACCTTCCGGCGCTTGAGGCTGTGCAGCGCATGCTCCTCCGTCTGGGCATCGCTAGCCGTATCTATCAGAATCGCAGGAATCAACAAGAGCGGCTCATGCCTGACGGGCGCGGTGGAAGCAAGCTGTACCCGACAAAGGCGCAGCACGAACTCGTCATCAGTGGTGAGAACATGGCAAGGTATGCCGAACTGATAGGGTTCTGTGACACGGCGAAGCGCGACCGGCTCGAGAGTTCACTCGCGGCATACCGGCGTTGTTTGAATCGTGAGCGATTCGTTGCGACGGTTCAGTCCGTCGAGCCAGATGGCGAGGAGGATGTGTTCGATGTTCGCGTGGCGGGCGTCAACGCGTTCGACGCAAACGGAATAGACGTTCACAACTGCGGAGAGCAGCCGCTCCTGCCGTACGAGTCGTGCAACCTGGGCTCGCTGAACCTGGCCACCTTCGCAAAGGCGTTTGCGAAGCCGAGTAGGGCGCGTCGCAACGGAGCGGCCGCGGACGGCGTCGACTGGGACGCGCTGGCCGAGGCGATCCCAGACTGCATCCGCTTCCTGGACGACGTGATCGATCAGAACCTCTACCCGATCCAGGAGATCGACGACGCGACGAAGGCGACACGCAAAGTGGGACTGGGCGTGATGGGCTGGGCCGATCTGCTGGCGGCGCTGCGCCTGCCGTACGACTCCAAGGAGGCCGTCGCGCTGGCGGAACGCATGATGTCGTTCATCCAGCAGCACGCGGACGAAGCGTCCAAACAGCTCGCCCAGGAGCGGGGCGTCTTTCCCGCCTGGGAGGGCAGCATCTATGCCGGGAACGGGGCGTCCGGCAAGGGCGCTCGCCGGTTCCGGAACGCCACGCGCACAACGATCGCGCCGACGGGCACGCTGAGCATCATCGCGGACTGCTCCGGCGGCATCGAGCCCACCTTTGCGCTGGCGTTCATGCGCCAGCACCACCTGGACCCGAAGGCGCCGGAGAAGGTGACGCAGTTGCCCGAAGTAAACCGGCGCTTCGAGGCTGTCGCGAAGGCGGAGGGCTTTCATTCGAAGAAGCTGATGGAGTCGCTCGCCGAGGGGGCGAGCTTGAGCGATGTCGAGAACGTGCCGGCGTGGGTGCGCAACGTCTTCGTGACGTCGCACGACATCGCCCCTGAATGGCACGTGCGAATGCAGGCAGCGTTCCAGCGCCACACGGATAACGCCGTCAGCAAGACGATCAACTTCAGGGCGGACGCCACGCTCGAAGACGTCGAACGTGCTTACCAGCTGGCCTATCGAGAAGGCTGCAAGGGCATCACGATCTACCGGGACCAGTCGCGGGCGCAGCAGGTGCTCTCCCACGCCGCCATACGCGGTCCAGAGCAGGCGGAAGCGCTGGCTGCGGAGCAGGACCTGGGCATGGCCGCTGAGGCGCCTCACGGGCCATACAGACGCCGCCTGCCGGATGAGCGGCCCGCCATCACGCATAAGTTTCGTGTGGGTGAGCAGGAGGGCTATATCACGGTCGGACTGTACGACGACGGCAGCCCCGGCGAGCTGTTCATCACCATCTCCAAGGAGGGCTCCACGATCCGTGGGCTGATGGACTCCGTGGCCGTGCTGACCTCGCTGGCGCTGCAGTATGGCGTGCCGCTGGAGGACCTGAGCAAGAAGTTCCGGGGCGTCCACTTCGAGCCGGCCGGGCTGACCAATAACAAGGAGTTGCCAACCGCCAGCTCGCTGATCGACTACGTGTTCCGCTGGCTGGAGTCGCGCTTCGGCGGCGAGGGTCGAAGGGCAAGGGGCAAGGGTCAGGGCGGTGGTGCGGAACTTCATCAGGGTGATGGCGCGGTCGAGGACGTGAGCACTGGCCTCGCCTGCCCAGACTGCGGCAGCGTTGTCGTGTTCGCGGAAGGCTGCCTGACCTGCCGCTCATGCGGCTATACTAAGTGCGGGTAGACGAGGTGAAGGGACTGAAGGGCATCGAATTCATTGACCCATTCTTTGCGGTGGTGTTGAGCATCAGCTTCACCACGATTATCACAGAGCCCTGGTTCGACGATTTCTCTCTGGCTAAGACGGAACCCAATCTCTTTCACATATTTGTCCTTGGGCTTGGATACATGACGGTGCTCCTGAGTTGGTTCTTCTACCATATGGGTCTGGAGAAGAGTCCGGAAACGCGCTTCTGGAGATTCATCTGCGACGTCGGCATGCTAAGCGCCTACTTCCTATTGTTGGTGAAATTCGAGAATCTTACAGTTGTCTTGACCATCCTCGCCGTTGTGTATCTGTGGTTCTTTCTGTGGGATCAATTCAGGAGAACTGAATATCCTACTACTGACAATCCGAAGAGGCGTGGAGTGACTGTGTTTTGGCTCACGATCTTTTGGCTGCTGGCTGCTGCTGGCTGGTTGTTTGGTGAACGTGGCCTAGTCCAAGATCCTGGTCACGTGGAGTGGCTACTGCTGTCGATAGCTGCTGTCGCAACCGTGGCATATCGCTTTCATAAGAAATCTCCATGGCCAGAGCCCCTTTTGTGTGTCCTAGGACAGATCAATCTACCACTCCGTCCTAATTCACTCGAGCCTGATGCGGGCGTCTAGTGCTGTGAGAGGCCTTCGGGTTTATATCGCCGGGCCATACACGGCGGTGCTACAGGCGGAGGTTGAGAAGAACGTCGCGGCTGCTATTGATGCAGGCATCCAGTTATTGAAGCTTGGCCACGTTCCGTTCATCCCTCATCTGACTCACTACGTTGACGCTAGGGCACGAGAAATCGGACACGAAATTTCGTGGGAAGAGTACATTCAGTGGGACATAGAGTGGCTCAAGGCCTGCGACGCCCTTCTTTATCTAGGCAGCTCAAAGGGTGCCGACATGGAACTGAGGGCCGCGGTCGAACGGGGACTGCGAATCTTCAGATCACTAGATGAGATTTCCCAAGTAGAACGGGCTACGCTAGCTCCGGTTGGCAAAGATCGAGGCAAACACTGACCGCTGGTAGTGTTTGCCTAAGACCACGTCCTCGAACTCGATTACTTCCAGATGCTGCACTTCAAGACCCTCATAGGCGTGAGGTACTTCCGCCTCGTCAAATAGCTTCTTGGCGATATAGTTGGCTGGATCTACGACCTTGCCGTCGCTCAGCGGTGGGAGTTGTCGATAGTACTCGTCCTCGTTGGAGAGCAATGCGCTCACGACTTTGCCCGTAGGCTTGAGTTGGCGCGTCATCATGAGTACATAGCGCTCTCTCGTGGCAGGGGACATAAAGTGACATGATATATAGAAGTCCAATATGAGATCACAGCTAGACTCCCCCATTGGCAGGTCGTCGAAGAACGATTGATTGTAGACGTGAACCCTTTCCGATACGCCCGCGCCCCGCGCTCGCTCCTCACACTCCGACGTAGCTATCGGAGAGAAGTCGATTGCGTATACTTCGCAGCCATGTTCAGCTGCGAAGATGGCATTTCGCCCGTTCCCGCAGCCGAGGTCCAGGACTACTCGTCCTGGCTTGAGGTCGATAAGATTGGAGTAGAGTGTAAAGGCTCTCGATGGTGCGTGTCTGACGGTGCTGGGAATCGCCCGGAAACGACTGTACTCCCTGTCCCAGTCACTACGCGTAGCCTCACGGGGAATTTCATGTCTCATGACTCTTCTTTTATTCTAGCGGGTCCACAAGTCTTCTCCGTGAACGTCTTGTCACGCCTGCGGCTACACGAAGTGCGGATAGGCAACTAATGCCGGCGCGACTGCTTCACTAGGCTCGATGTACGAAGTCCCGCGGCAGGACCAACGACCCGGCTGCCGAGACGCATGGGTGATAACGCTGGCGATGTTCGCCGTGATTTTGCCGGTGATGCTCGCGCTGATGGCCCTGCTGGGCGGAATCATACTTGCATTCGTGCTGTTCACCGTGCATCCCGCGCTGGCGCTGATCCCTCTCGCGGTGATGGGCGTCGGGATCTACGCGTTTGCTCGCTGGGACCAAAATCGGAACAGGCCGCCAGGACTCTAATGTGAGCATTAAAGAGAACCTGGAGCGCGTGCGCGAGCGCATCGAGGCGGCCTGTCAGCGGGCTGGCCGCGAGTCTAGCGACGTCACGCTGATCGGCGTGACGAAGACCGTCGGTGCGGAGGCCGTCGTGGAAGCGTACGAGGCCGGCCTGCGCGATTTCGGCGAGAATCGCGTGCGGGAAGCGCTGGCGAAGATAGAAGTTGTCGAGCGGCTTGATTTCGAGCCGCGCTGGCATATGATCGGCCATCTGCAGACGAATAAGGTGAAGGTCGCAGCAGGGCGCTTTGGTATAATTCACAGCGTAGACTCGGTGCGGCTAGCGAAGGAGATCAGCCGCCGCTGCGAGTCACCTGTGTCCGTGCTTCTCGAAGTGAACGTGGCACAGGATGCCGCCAAGTTTGGATTCGCTCCCGAGGAGGTAGCAGCAGCCCTGAGAGAGATCGCCGTTCTACCACATCTGGATGTGCGCGGGTTGATGACTATCGCCCCACAGACAGACAACCCCGAAGACACCCGGCCCACATTTCGACGCCTCCGTCAACTGCGAGACGAACTCGCGCTGGATGAGCTGTCGATGGGCATGAGCGGCGATTTCGAAGTAGCGATCAAAGAGGGCGCGACGATGATTCGCGTTGGCACGGCGATCTTTGGCCCAAGGAGCGAATAGTGCGCATCGGATTCATCGGCGGTGGCTACATGGGCGAAGCGCTGGTGTCCGCGTTTCTGAAGGCCGGCGCCGTTCAGCCCGGCGATATCGTCGTCAGCGATGTCGCGGAAGAGCGGCGGAAGCAGCTCGCGGCCGACTATGGTGTTGAGGCCACCGCGGACAACGCGGAGGCGGTCTCGAACGCCGGCGTTGTTGTGCTGGCCGTGAAACCGCAGGTGTTTTCGGATATGGTCGCGCCGCTAAAGGGGACGCTCGATAGCGGCCAGACCGTGCTCTCGATCATGGCGGGCGTCTCGATAGAGCGCATCGAGAGCGAGCTGGCCCACGACGCGATCGTCCGCGTGATGCCGAACACGGCCGCATTCGTCGCGGAGGCGATGAGTGTGTGGACCGCCTCCAGCGCCGTCGCCGAAGAGGCGAAACGCAGCATCACGGGCCTGCTTGGCGCGATGGGCCGCGAACTGGAAGTGAGCGACGAGTCGTATCTGGACATGGCGACGGCTGTGTCCGGTAGCGGGCCGGGGTTCGTCTTCTACGTCCTGGAAGGCTTGATCGATGGCGCTAAGAAGGTAGGCTTCAGCCGTGAGCAAGCAGAAGAGCTAGCCGTGCAGACGCTGTTCGGTGCGGCGACTCTGGCTCGCGAGTCCGATAAGGATGCAGGTGCCCTTCGGGAGATGGTGACATCGAAAGGCGGCACGACCGCCGCTGGCCTGCAGAAGCTTGACGATGCAGGCGTGCGAGACGCGATGATCAGCGCGGTGATAGCGGCCCATGAGCGGGCGAAGGAGTTATAGATGGGGCTCTTTCCGGACTTTAGCAACATCGATAGCCTCGGCGGGCTATTGGCCGCGGCGATCAGGCTGCTGATACTTGCGATCTTCTTCCGGGCGATCCTATCGTGGTTCATTCGCGATCCCTACAACCCGATCGTACGGGCGCTCGACGCGATCACGGAGCCGATCCTAGATCCCCTGCGCCGGATCATCCCGCGCATGGGCATGATGGATCTGACGCCGCTCGTGGCGATTATCCTCCTCTCGGTGATCGCTTCGATGGTGGCCG
>QIFC01000009.1 GCA_003228685.1 Chloroflexota bacterium | reverse complement strand
TGAGCCCCGAGGAGTTCCGGACGGACTGGACTACGCGGTTAGCCCCGGCCGGACTGTCATAAAGACTGGACCAGTTTTCGGGGGCAGGTCACGACCAGGAGATAAGGGAGTTGCGACAGGAAATAGCCATCCTAAGCGAGCGGCTGGCGACCCAGCAGGCAGATACACTAAGGTTCGCGAGTCCGGAACCCCAGGAGACGCCGACTCCGAGGCTTCTAAGAGCCATTGACCAGGATATATCGATCAGGAGCGCGACTGGGTTTACGACCACCGTGGAGAGCATCACCTTTCTTCTGGCAGCAGGCAACCGGGTTGAGCTGGAGGTAGCGAAACCAGCTAGGTTGCGGTATGTGCGTGCCTGGGTTGAGGATCCCAACGGGTTCACAATACTGCGGAACTGGCACCTGGAAGGGAGCGCTGCGGGCGCAGCCCAGGAGTTGGTGTCCATTCCTTGGAAAGTCGCCTTCTTTGCCGCAGCGCCAGGACAATATGCCCTGAAGGTGTCCGCAGGCTGGGTCGATTTCGGAGACAAGGCGGACACAACTCAGGCTATAGTGCAAATCTACGGAAGGTAGCGCGACCCTGCTAGCGCAGCCTTCGTTTTGTGACATCATCGTCGCTTATCCGCGATCTGCGACCGTGGCTTATGCAACATGAACGCCGCTCAGACAAGGAGGCACTTCTACGGGGCGAAGAGCTTGGCCGGAATCAGTCGATTTTGGGTCAGTTAGCTTAGGCTGAAATCTTTACAATGTCCAACGGAGGCAGAACAGAATGTCTGCACCTAAATTTCGTCCTGAATCTAGGATACGGATTAGAGAAGACGAGGATTGCGGCCCACTAATACGCCGTGGCAGACCCAGAACTGGTAGGGTTACCCATTTTGATGGACCGCAACGCACGGCAGGGATGGGAGATATACCTGATCTTCCTGAGATTGACTACTACACGGTAACATTGGACGACGGTAGCTCGGAGTCTATACCCGAGAATTGTCTGGAGCCGCTCTAGAGGGAGGTAAGAGAAGCGTCCCTGCTCCGTTGAGCGGGAGTTGCCGCGCCGGGCGAACTCGTCACCGTCCGCATCGAGCGCACCAGCCCGTGGGCGCTGGTGGGAACGGCGGTACAAGCTGCGATAACGGCGTAGTCAGCAGCCTGGTCTGCCATGAGTTCAAGACACCGAGCCGGTATGATAGATGAGCAATGAACATGAACGGTATCGATGTGCCCGAACAGGCAATAGCCGATGTTTGCCAGCGCCATCACATTCGGCGGCTCGCGCTTTTCGGATCGGTGCTCCGCGGTCAACTCCGCTCCGATAGCGACCTGGATGTTCTCGTAGAGTTTGACGAAAACCACACTCCTGGCTTCGCGTTCTTCGACGTTGAGGCGGAGTTATCCCAGATCCTCGGACGAAAAGTAGACCTCAATACGCCACAGTTTCTCAGTCCCCACTTCCGGCAGGAGGTCGAAGCCGAGGCGGAGGTTGTGTTTGGCGCGCGGTGACGAGGACCGTCTCAGGCACATGCTTGAGGCAGCCAGCAAGGCAAGCGGGCTGATCGAAGGGTTGACCCCAGCAGATCTGAAGGGCGACGAGTTACGTTCTCTAGCGCTTACGCACCTCCTTGAGATTCTGGGTGAGGCCGCCAAAGGCGTGTCTGAAGAGACGAGAGTTAAGTATCCTCAGCTTCCGTGGACACAGATGGCAGCCACTCGCGACCGCCTCATCCATGGCTACTTCAGCGTAGACCTCGACATTATTTGGGAGATCGTCGAGCATGATCTGCCGTCCCTGATCGTTTCCCTGGAAGCCGCGCTCCAAGATACCTAGACTCCCTGAAGGACTGACACCCCCACCGCGGTACAATGCCTGCCGTGGCTGAACACCCCACCCTATCGGTTGTCGTCGTCATCTTCACAGTGCTGGAGGGCGACCTGCGCGCGCTGCTGATCAAACGAAGCGCCGACCCGCATCGGGGCCTCTGGGCGATCCCGGGCGGACGCCTGATCCCCGGCGAATCGCTCGACGACGCGGCGACGCGCAAGCTCGTCGACGAGACGGGCGTGCGCGACGTCTTTCTCGAGCAGCTCTACACGTTCGACGACCTGGACGACGTCACGGCAGGAGGTTCGCTCGCGATGACGCACTTCGCGCTCGTCGACAGCCAGCGCGTGCGGCTGTCGGATCGCACGGACTGGCAGCCTGCCTGGTTCAGCATGCGAGAGTTGCCTGAGCTGGCGTTCCGCAACGAGCAGGTGCTGGCGTACGCACTGGAGCGCCTGCGCAACAAGCTGCAGTACGCTAACGTCGCCTACAGCCTGCTGCCGGAGCGCTTCACGCTGACGCAACTCCAGCGCGTCTACGAGACGATCCTGGGGCGCGAGCTGGACAAACGGAACTTCCGCAAGCGAATGCTTTCGCTGGAGATCATCAAGGCGACGGACGAGCGCCAGGCCGAAGGAGCCGGCCGGCCGGCCTTGCTGTATCGCTTCACATCGCAAAAGCCAACTCAACTCTAACTTCTGGTACAATCTCCTTCGTTGAAGGGGATAGTATGAAGAATGCGACTGACCGGCCGACCGCGACCGTGGAGGACTACCTCCAGGAGATCTACAACCTGCGCCAAGAGGGCAAGGCCGTCATCGGCGCCCGGCTGGCTGAGCGTATCGGCGTGTCTGCGCCGACCGCCTCCGCGACGCTCCAGCGCATGCAGCGCGACGGCCTCGTGCTCGCGGACGAAAACCACGACCTCCACCTGACCGACAAGGGCCGTGAGGCCGCTGAGTCGATCAAGCGGCGCCACTACCTAACGGAGCGCCTGCTGGTGGACATCCTGGGAATGGACTGGGCCGCCGCGCATGAGGAAGCGCACCTCATCGAGCACGCGGTCTCCCCTCGCGTCGAGGAGCGCATCAACGCGGTGCTCGGCAACCCGACGACATGCCCGCACGGCAACCTGTTCCCCGGCCTCCCCCACCCCCCGACGGTGTTACTCTCGTCGCTCGCCGAGGGCGACAAGCGTGTGATCGACGGGATCCAGGAAGAGGCTGAGGAGGACGCGGACCTGATGCAGTTCCTTCAAGAGAACGGCATGACGCCCGGCGCCAAGCTACACGTGGTCGAGGTCGCGTCCTTCAACGCGACGATGACGATCGAGGTCAACGGCAATAACGTCATCCTGGGCATCCCGGCCGCGGAGGGCGTGCGAGTGCTCGACCCGGCGGGCGCCAGCGCCTAACTCAACCCTGAAACTGGCTCAGCCCCGGGTCTGGCTCAGACCCGCCTCCGCGCACCCACAAGCGCAAGCCCGGCACTCACCAACAGCAGCCCTGTCATCGCGAGGCCTGCCACGTACCACGCGGAGATCGCGCTCGAAGATCCTGGGCCCGTCCCGGCGGACGGCGCCGCGACGATCTCCGGCTGAGCGCCGTCAACGTCATCCGTGTCATTGTCCGGCGCGTCGGTAGGCTCCGGCTCTTGTGCCGTGCCCGTGACGACGATCTGGCCCTGCATTTGGGCCGGATGGATGTCGCAACGGTAGAGGTATGTGCCCTCCTCGCTGAAGGTGAACTGGAACGTCGAGCCGTCGTTGATGGTCCCGGAGTCCCACAGCGAGCCGTCGGCGCTGTCGCAGGAGGCGCCGCAGTTGCTCGTGGTATGCGGCAGCGAGGCGCTGCCGAAGTCCCAGATGACGGTGTCCCCAACGCTGATTTCTGTGCTGCAGACGCCATTCTGGTTTGCCGAATCGCAGAACCACAGGTCGCCGACGGGGACATTATGCGCCGCTTGTGCGCCCGCGGAGCCGGCGGTTGCGAGCAGGACTCCGGCCAGTAACAGGAATGCTGCCAGCGAAACGAGCAGCCGAATAGGTGTGTTCATGATGCCTCCCTACAAGCTGTTGTACCTTACGAACACGCGAAATCGTATCAGTTTATGTGGCGGCTGAACGTGAACTGGCTCATACTCACCGCTAACTCGTCATTGGGTAGGACGCCCCACCCTTTGGAAACGAAGGTGGAGTTCTCCCAGGCGGAAGCGGGGCCGCCTGTGAGGCATTGCGCAAGGACTGCGACTTAAAGGGTCGGCTCTCGAGCCGGCCCTTTTCTTTGCTCCTGGTGTTCAGATCCTGTAGGCAGGGTCGATTGTTGGACTAGAGAGACGCGTATAGGCTACGTGTCCCGTTTCGCGCAGCGAGAGTCTGGCACTTCCCCCGCCACCAGCCGTCCAGGCTCTCGCGCGCTCCTCTCTTTCTTGCGCTCGTTTCTCGAGCGTTCCTATACTTACTCAGTGGGGATATAGCTCAGTTGGGAGAGCGCTGCGTTCGCAATGCAGAGGTCGAGGGTTCGAGTCCCTCTATCTCCACCAACCATCACTCCGGCCATCAGGCCTGGACCGGCCGGCCGCCACGCGTGAGCGTGCGGCTCATCGCGCCTGGACCCACGTCCGACACGTCATCTCGCCACGCGTCATGTCCATAGAGCCGCTCGCCTGGGAGGGGGGCCGCCTCCGCCTCCTCGACCAGACACAGCTGCCCAACGATGAGGTCTGGCTGGAGCTGACGGACCACACTCAAGTAGCCGAGGCGATCAACTCAATGCGGGTGCGCGGTGCGCCGGCGATCGGCGTGGCGGGCGCGTTCGGGCTCGCGCTCGCCGCCCTCACGAGCGAAGCGACGGACTGCGAGACGCTGCTGCGGGAGCTACGCAGGGCTGCAGAGGAGCTGATCGCCACGCGCCCCACGGGCGCCAACCTCTCCTGGGCGGTCAAGCGCACGCTTGCGGCGGCGGAAGACGCGAGCGACGTCGAGTCGGCGCGGACGAGCGTCCTGCGTGAGGCGCAGGCGATCCAACGAGAGGACATCGAGGGGAACAGAGCGCTGGGACGCCATGCGCTGGAGCTGGTTCCGGAGCGCGCGACGTTTCTCACGCACTGCAACGCCGGAGCGCTGGCCACGGCCGGCTATGGCACGGCGCTCGGCATCGTGCGCGCCGCCGCCGAGGCCGGCAAGCAAGTCAGCGTGGTCGCGACGGAGACCCGGCCCTTATCGCAGGGAGCGCGCCTCACCGCATGGGAGCTGCTGCGGGATGGGATCGAGTGCACCCTGATCGTCGATGGCGCCGTCGGGCCGCTGTTGCGCCGGGGCGCGACCGACCTGGTGGTCGTGGGGGCGGACCGCATCGCGGCGAACGGAGACACCGCGAACAAGATCGGCACCTACAACGTGGCGGTGCTGGCGCGTGAGCATGGCGTGCCGTTCTACGTGGCCGCGCCGACGAGCACGATCGACATGACGCTCCTCACCGGCGACAGCATTGTGATCGAGGAGCGAGCCGCCGAAGAGGTGACGGCGCCCGGCGGAAGGCGCATCGCGCCGCCGGACGTGGACGTCGCGAACCCGGCGTTCGACGTCACGCCGCACGAGCTGATTGCCGCGATCATCACGGAGCGGGGCATTGCGCGCCCTCCCTACGCGAGCGCGCTCAGCGAGATGATGCGCTAGGGGCCTGTCCGTCCGGCCTCGCTCTCGCGCTGCCACACAGCAGAAGCGAAGCCGACCACAAGCGGTAAACCGAGCAGCAATCTCACCGTCCGTCCGTGTTACGTGGCTTGGACATGAGCGATGGATAGAAAAGGCGTTGAATTGGGCTGTTCGGCTCTAGGCAGGAAGAGGCTCCAAGCGTAATCTGGGAGTTGAGAAGGACAGGAGAGGCAACAGGGTAGCCGCACCGTTATTCCTCGCACCTTCCCAGGGCAGAGAGGAACCCCCACCGAGGCAGTCAAGCAGCCTCAGCGACTACCGGAAAGGCGGCTCCTGCCCTTCCTTATTCCCCGCGAGTCGCTTGGCCTTGACGTAGCCACCTATCTGCAGGGCACAGCGATGCCTGCCTGCGAGGCTTGGAGCGCTGGGCGCCCGCTGCTTTCTGCGAAGCTACTGCCTATGGCCGTAGCCGTGTGCTACGATGCCGTAGCTACGACAGATACGAAGCGAGGTCAGTTTTGAAGGAAGGACTTGAGCCCGGCGTAAGCTCGGAGTTGACGATTACCACGACCCCGAAGATGGGCATCACGCACCTGGGGCCGGACGCCCCATCCATGTTCTCGACGCCCGCGATGATCCAGCTCATCGAGGGCACCTGCCTCGGGCTAATGAGCAAGTACTTCGAGCCGGGGGAGCAGTCCGTCGGCTACCACGTCGACGTCTATCACCTCGCGCCAACCCCGGTTGGCAAGAAGGTGACCGCGAACGCCACATTGAAGAAGGTCGATGGCCGCAAATACACGTTCGACGTCGAGTGCACGAGCGAGGACGGCGTCAAGATCGGCGAGGGCGTCCACGAGCGCGCCGTGGTCGACATCAGGCGCTTCTCCGGCGGCTAACCATCAGACTGAGGTTCCATGTGCGCGGTGGCGGGGCGGCCAGCGCCGTGACTCGGTCTCGGCATGTTCGCCCAAGAACTGCGTTAGCGCCTGATTCGGCGCCTTCAAGAGCACTCCTGGCTCGACGCCGTGTGCGGAAGTGGCGATAGCGCCACAAGACTCGCACCTATATTCTCATTGTGTGGATCCAACAAAGGCGGCCGCGTAATGCTGATGGCGTCCGCTTCCCGGTGGTTGCGCGCCGCCGCGCACGTCCGATATGAGTTCCTTGGTGTAGCGTTGGTCACTGCCGCCGGGCTCTTCCTGCGAGTCTGGCAACTCGACAGTATCCCACCTGGGCTGCACGGCGACGAAGCATCCACGGGGCTTCGAGCCGGCGATATCTTGCAGTTCGGTTGGATCGGTGTGTTCGACCTGCAGCACGGACTGGGCCAGCCTGCCGGGGCGGAGTATTGGACCGCGGGCCTGGTTTGGCTGTTCGACAACAACATCTTCGTCATTCGGCTCGCGATGGCCTTGTTGGGCGCCGCCACCTTGCCGCTCGCCTACGTCTTCTACAGGATGGTGGCTGGCCGCACCGTCGCCCTCATCGCCCTGCCACTCCTCGCATTCTCGGAATGGCACCTCTTCTTCAGCCGCATCGCCCTGCCGCCTGTCTCGATGGTCCTGTTCCAGGTAGTGGTGGCGATCCTGCTCTTCAGCAGCCTGAAGCGGCGGCGCTGGTGGCTCTTTCTGCTCACGGGGGCAGTTCTGGGGCTCGGTGTCTATACGTACAGTTCCTACCCGTACTTCGCAATCAGTATCGCGATCTTCATGGTCTACTGGCTGGCGACAAATCGGAGCCAGGTGAGCCGCCGCCTCCTGGGACAACTGGGGCTCGCCGCTGTCGTGGCCCTGTTGCTGGTCTTACCAATGTTCCGATTCGCGATGCAACACAGCGATCGCTACTTTGAGTACCCCAAAGACACCGCCATCTTCAATGACTACCGCTACGAAAACAGCGGCTACATAGGGAAGTTGGACGTCCTGCTCGACTCTGGACGCGACTTCGTCAGGTACACAGTCTTCGATTCCAAATTCGACGACACTGACGGTAGTGGCGTTGGCCCAATGTTGGACCCAGTAACGGCCGCGCTGCTCGGCCTTGGCATCCTGTTCGCCTTGCGCCGCTGGAGGCATCCCGGTCTCTTCTTCTGCCTCATGATGGTGGTCCTGCTGACACTACCGGGAATCCTCACGTTCTCTCGCGGTACGTCTCGAAGGGCCATAGGTGTGCTGCCGTTTTTGCCTCTGCTGGCGGCGCTACCCCTTGCTGCGCTCATTGAGTGGACAACAGACAAGGCCAGGGCGCGGATCGTAGGGTACGCCGTGGCGGTTGGTTCGCTCGCCATCGTATTGCTGCTTGGCATCACGGGCTACCTTCAGGGTCCGTTAGCATGGATCCTCCCTGTCATCCTGGTGCCCGGCCTCGCGATTCTCATCGCGCTGAACGAGCGGGAGACCGTTCGTGGACACGTGCGAGTCGTCGCCTACGCCGTGACGATCAGCTGCATCGCCGCCGTATTCGCCGTCAGCACGCACAGCTACTTCAGTAACTTCGCGGATGACCCACGATCAGCGGCTGTCTTCGGCAGAGATCTCGTTCAGGCCTCAAGATACATCGACGACTTGCCAACCGGCACGCTTGTCTATTTCTACTCGGAAGACTGGTCATTCGAGTATGAGATTCGCCGCTATCTTGCGCCCGGGAAACAGGGAGTCGACCTGTCCGACGAGTTCTCTATCCCGAGCTTGGAGAGACTCCCTGTTCGAGAGAGCTGGGCGGCGCATGTGTTTATTGGCGGCTATCTGGATCAGTTTGAACTCGTGAGCAGTCGCTTCCCCGGCGGCGGCCTATTCGAGGAGGCAGACGAACACGGCGCGACGATCCTACGTGCGTACCACCTGCCCGGTACCGGCACGCCCCCTGAACCCATCGACCTTCGCTGCGAACGGCTAAAGGAAACGTTGAGCCAGCTACTTGCCGCCGAAGTGCCGGTGGAAGAACTCGAGCAACTTGAGCGGGCGATCAGCGATGAGTGCTAGGTCGCGCGAGCGCGCCGTGGTCGACATCAGGCGCTTCTCTGGCGGCTAGTCGCCGCCCAGCGCGGCTCGAATCCTCACGGCTTGATCGTCTAGATCGGAGCGGGCGGGTCGCTTCCTGCGCGGCGGCCTGAACCGCAGAAGTCCATCCTCCCGCCATCGGGGTAGCACGTGGAAGTGCAGGTGAAACACTTCCTGCCACGGTGCGCCGTTCGATTGCCAGATAGTGATGCCGTGAGGCCGGACCGCCTCCCGCACGCCTTCCGCAACTCGTGAGATCGCCGCCATGAGCGCGCTGCCGGTCTTCTTATCAAGTTCATAGATGTCGCGCACGTGGCGTTTAGGGACGATCAGCGTGTGGCCAGCCTGAAACTGCCTGAGATCCATGAAGGCCAGCGTCGCCTCGTCCTCGTATGCGACGCTGGCCTCGGCCTCACCGGCGACGATCTGGCAGAAGATGCACTCCTCAGACACTCAGTCGCCCGCCTATGTCCCCATGTCCGCGGCGGCTGGTGACCAGAGCAGAGACTCGTTCTCCGCGTTGTCGGCCAGGAACTGCGCCAAGAAATTCACAAACAGGCCGGGCGTTATCGAGCTGGCGGCGATCTCCTCGTCTTCGTCCTGCAGCCGGAGTAGCGGCACGATGCTTGCGACGTCATCCGCCTTCCAGTAACCGGCGTTGCCTTCGAACGTCTGCAGAAAGTCAGCAAAGGGGCCGAGGTCAATGCGAGGCGGGAACTCGCGGCTCTGGTACTCGACCCAGGACTCGTAGCGATACCGCACGAGATAGCGAAACTCGTCGATCACCAAGGCCACGCGCGAACACTGCGTCCGTTCGTTGACTGCAATTGGATGCACGTTCTCAGGCAGCGTGAACACAGCCATGTCCAGCTCCGGCATCTCCTTCAGTCCGACACGTCCCGCCTCGAACAGGCGTCGCCCGGCGGCGATGCGTTCGTATTCATCATGCCAGAACTCCTCCAACGAACCGACGTCACCCAAAAGCGCGGGCACGAAAGGAAGCAATTCGTTGTAGAGGTAGGCCGTTCGCTCGACCGGATCGGCGATTGCGGCAAGTCCTTCGTGCAGCGGCGACGAATCCATGTGCTCCAGGCCGTGGAGCGCGCAGACGGCCCGCGCCGCGTGTTCGCCAGACCAGCGCTCGAAGTCGTCACACTCCGCTATCGCGACGACCAGCTCAACGTGCTCCAGCGCCTCCTCAGGATTGAGCATTGCCCAGAGCCCCATCAGACCATCGATGTCGAAGTGGTTGTTGGAGACGGCCATGGCATCGCCCCTGAGCGCCTCGGCGGCAGGGGAGCGCAGGTAGTTGAAGACGATTTCAGCGCTGGTGTCCGCCTTTAGCTCTTGAGGCGTCGCCGAGCGAGGCCAATGGCTGAGCGCGAGGACGGTGGCCGCGTTGGCAAGGCCATCGACGATGACGTTGGGAACGCCTTCCAGTTCGGGGCCGTATGGCACGTATTGCATGGGATTCCGCCCCGATTGTAGCAAGGACGCCCGCAATCGAGGGCCTCCCTGATACGTTGCGGCAGTGTTAATCCGATAAACACATAAGCCACGCAGCCTATCTTCTAGCCTCTGGCGCGACTCCTTCGGCTACACGCGCCATGCTGGGATCGGTGGAATCCCTATTCAGACAGATCAGCCGCCTGTTGATACTTCTATCAGGAGACTCATATGGTGTTCGGGCGAAAGCCTAAGGAAGATTCTCGCTCTGCTGAGGTCGCGCAGCGTGCTACGCCTATAGGCGCAGCATCGTTGCTTGATGAGCTTGGGATGCACCATCTCTGGTACTTGGAGCGACGCCTGACCGAGGAACTGGCGCGTGCGGCCCGAAGGGAAGGCGTCTTCTCTCTCATCTGCTGGCGGCTACGCGGCCTTCCGGGAGAAACGATCCCGGACGAACTCGTTGCCAAGGCTGCCGCGATCATCTCGGGCAGCCTGCGCTCGTACGATGTATTCGCGCGGATCGATGAAGAGCGCTTCGTGGCGATCCTGTTCGATGCGGAGCAGCAGCCGGCAACGACCGTGGCGTTCCGCATCAAGGGTGAGATGCAGGTCCAGATGCAGACCACGGGCCGCTGGCAGGCGGGCGTGGCGACCTTCCCGCACGACGGCGTTGGCGGCGACTCGCTGATCCAGGCTGCCTTTCGGCGCCTTACTGAGGACGCACACGCTCCCGTCACCTAGGCAAACCTTCCTTGCCTGCCTTCCCGTAGCCCCCGTATCATTCTCTTGAGAATCGATTCACGAACTCAAGAGAGGCTACATGGCGCTCGACTACCTGCGCGGCAAGGACAAGGCGAAGCATGGCGACCGCGTCCCCCCCAACCAAAAGGTAACGGATGGCTTCCCTGTACTCACCTACGGCGGTACGCCCCACGCTGACACGAAGGACTGGAAGTTCGGGGTGGTTGGTCTCGTAGAGCAGGAGCTGTCCTTTACATGGGATGAGTTTCTCGCGCTGCCGCAGACGACGATTACGACCGACATCCACTGCGTCACCGGCTGGAGCAAGCTCGATACGACCTGGGAGGGCGTCGCCTTTCGCGACCTGATGGAGCGTATCGTGCCCAAGCCCACGGGCAGCTATGTGATGGTGCACTGCTACGGTGGCTACACCACGAACCTCTCGCTGGATGACCTGATGGCCGACAAAGTGATGTTTGCCCACCATCACAACGGCGAACCGTTGGCCACTGAGCACGGCGGACCGTGCCGGCTGGTCGTACCGCATCTCTACTTCTGGAAGAGCGCGAAATGGGTGCGCGGCATCCAGTTCGTCGATCAGGACAGCCCGGGGTTCTGGGAGCAGTACGGCTATCACAACCGGGGCGACCCCTGGAACGAGGAGCGTTATGCTTAACCCATGACGATAGAAGCGGTCCCGGTCCGGTTCGACGATCCGATCAACGTCGCCGTGCTGGCTGTCTCCGAAGATAAGCTGCAGGGATTCCACCGCGATCCGTTCGGCGACATTTCGCGCCGATCGGGCATCGAGTTGTCGGTCGTGGTAGAGCGCATCCGTGAGATGGTGCGCGCGGGCACGATCCGCCGTGTCCGGCAGACGCTGCTCTCCACGAGCCTTGCGCAGGGCGCGCTCATCGCGTGGCAGGTGCCACAGGACAAACTCTCGAGCGCGTTCGACTACATGTTCCAGCAGGACCCGTTCTCCGGCCACGTGGTAATCCGCACGACGGATGCCGCCGTCTCCGGCGCGCGTTACAAGTTGTGGACGACGCTCAAAGTGCCGCAAGGCTTCTCGCTGGAGAAGCACGCCCAGCACTTGGCCGGGAAGACGGGCGCAGAGCACTTCAGGCTGATGCCGGCAAAGCGGCTCTTCGCGTTGGGCGTGGGACACGTGCGACGCCGCGGGATGGAGCCGGGGAGCCGCACAGACGAACCGGCCAAAGTGACCGGCGTATCCGTCGTTGATCTGTCCGACGTTGAGTGGCAGGCGCTGACGGTCCTCAAGCGTGAGTTCGAACCGGAGGAGATCGTCGCCGACCCGTGGCCCGCCAGGGCCGGTGAAGCAGGCATGTCAGCGGACGAATTTTACGAGATCGCCGAGGGGCTGGACAAGAAGGGCGTGATCGGACGCTTCTCCACGTTCTTGGAACACGTAAAGCCGGTGGCGGGCGGAGAGGCCGTAACGCGATATAACGGCCTCTACCACTGGGCGGTCCCCGCCGGGCGCGAGCTAGAGGCGGGCCGCGAGGTGGGCCGCCACCACATCCTCACGCACTGCTACTGGCGCGAAGGCGGGGCTGAGTTCAACAACGTGAACATCATGGCCGTGGCCCACGGCACCGACAAGGACCTCTTGCTGGAGCACAAGGCCGCTATCGACGCGCACCTCGAAGAGGCAGGCATCCCCGTCGGCTATTCGAGCGTCTTCTGGGGCGGCCGCAGTGAGATCAAGCCGTCAGAGGTCTCGCCAATTGCGTACCGCGAGTGGTGCGCCGGCGCCGGGATCGACCCAGCATCAATGCGTCTTTAGCAAACGCTCCGCGCCTTCGTATACCTTCTCAACTTGCCGAGAGACCGGGGGTCGTAGCCGCTCGGTCACGAAAGGGTCCATATCTCTAGTTCGTGGACGTGGGTGTCCGTAAGTTCACGGTCCATGTCGCCGTAGTGTACGCGATACTTCGGTTCGAACTCGGCGAAGACTTCCGCGAAGAGGTCGTCGGGATACTCCCACGACCAGGAGAATATTCGATCGCGCGTAGAATCGAGATGCTCCTGCGGCGTGGTCCGCTCCTCATACGTGGCGTACTGCTCGACACGAAGCGTTGCGCCCTGCGCCTCCAGCGCCGCGTGGATGTCCTCCGTTTCTGGCCGCCGGCGGCGGACGTAATCGTGCGGAGCTAGCGCTTCAGCCCAGATGTCGGCGCTCGCCTGCCATGGGCTCTCGCGGTGCGACGAGAGGACATGAAAACTCCGGTCGCGCGTCACTTCGTGCAGCAAGACGCCACCCGGCTTGACGACGCGGGCCACCTCGGCGACAGCGTCCGGCATCGACGAAACGAGATGGAGGATATGCACCATCAGCACGGCGGGAACACTCGCGGAGGCCAGCGGCAGGCGCGTCGCGTCGCCCAGCATGAGATCGGGGGCGATGTGGCCGCCGCCGAGCTGCCGGCGGAGCGTGCGCATCATGGCCGCCGAGATGTCGACGCCGTGCACGCGGATGCCGCGCTCCATCAGCGGACGCGAGATGCGCCCGGTACCGACGCCGACCTCCAGGACGCGGTCCGCATCGATGCGTGCAAGTTCGGCTAGGAGCGCTTCAGTGAGTTGGGCTGCTACTTCGTCTGGGAGGGCGCGGGTCGCATCGTAGAAATCGGCGGCGCGGTCGAACGAGACACTCTCGCTCATTCACGCTCCTTCCAGCTCACCTCGTAGAGGCGCACCGGATCCTCGAAGCCGCGAAGCTCGGATGCGCCGCGGTCCGAGAAGAGGAAGCCCTTGCCGGCGGCGAGTTCGCGGACGACGTTCGACACGAGGATCTCGCCAGCGCCGGCCTTGTCGCAGATCCGGCTGGCGAGCTGCACGGCGGTCCCAAAGAGGTCAGCCCGGCCATCCGGGCCGTCCTCGGCGACCGGCTCCCCTGCGTTGAGTCCGATGTAGATGCTCAGCGGCATGTCCGGATGTTCCTCAACGTGCGCGGCCACCGCTCGCTGGATCGCGACGGCGCAGTTGAGTGCGCCGGAGCTTGAGGAGAACGACGCCATGATGCCATCGCCCGTGTGCTTGATCTCGTCACCGCCGTGGGCACGCAGCGCATGACGCACGATCTGGTTGTGCGCGTGCACCACCTCCTGCGCCTTGGCGTCGCCCAGCTGCTGCGTGAGTTCAGTCGAGGATTCGATGTCGGTGAACAGGATCGTATAGACATCGGCCGCAGGCGCGGACGCGGGCGTTGGCTTAGCCTCCACCTCTATCCCGAGGAAGTCTCTGATCGCGGTCGTGATCCGTTCCTGCCTGAGCCAGGGAGCGGAGACAGACTCATCAAACGGGACGAACTTCGACTGCCGGATGGCAGCGGCGAGGTTGCGCCCCAAACGAAACGGCACCACCTGGTCATCGTGGCCATGCATGATCAGAGTTGGCATCGATATCTTTTCGACGGCGCTGGTAACGTCGATCTCAAGCAGCGTCCGCACGAGCTTTCCCTGGACCTCCAGCGATGCCGCCTGGGTTTGGATCTTGGAAACGGCCTGAAAGTTCTGGAGGTCTTCAGCGCTCAGATCGGTACCGCCCCCTGAGACCGGGAAGCCGTACAGCGAGATGTAGTCGACCATGGCCTTGCCGCGCTCGGGCGTCGTCAGCTCCTCTCCCCGCATGTAGCCCTCCGACATGATCAGGTGTGAGACGCGTTCCGGGTGCGCCGCCGCATACGTGATGATGATCGGACCTGCCAGGAACCCCAGGCCAAGCAACGCAAAGCTCTCCAGCTTGAGGTGGTCAACGACGGCCTCCAGATCGAGCAGCCAGTTATCGAACGACAACTCGCCGGGCTCGCGGTCGGAGAGGCCGCTGCCGCGCATGTCGTAGCGGACCAGCGTGACGCCCTGAGCGAGGTCCTCGATCAGGGCGCGTGAGTGGCGCGTGTCCCACTCCGATGAGAGGTGGCCGGGGTACCCGTTGGCGTAGACCAGCGGCGGCCCTTCGCCGACTGTGGCGTAGGCAATGCTGATGCCGTCAGATGTAGTGCAGAATCCGAGTTCTTGTTCCATTTAGCCGTCCTGTGCTGTTGGTAACCATCCTAGGGTACTACATCGCGAAACGGCCCCGCATGAAGCAGGCCACACGGCTAACCCTTCGGGTTAGCTTGCAGAATCTACGATTCTGTAATGCTGAACAGCAGGTTCAGCCAATTTGGTAGAATTCGCGGGTCATGACGACGGATCAGCAGATTCCACGCGACCTGCCGGACGAGGTGCTGAAGCGCCTGGGGCTGACCCGCGAGCGCTTCGAGGCGATGCAGAAGGACCACGAGGAACGCGAGGCGCGCGCTCCCAACGTCGGCGACGTTGCGCCGGCGTTCACGCTGCCCACGCTGGGCGATCGCGATAAGAGCGTCTCGTTATCCGACTTCCGCGACGAGCGTCCGGTTGGGCTGATCTTCGGCTCCTACACCTGACCGCCCTTTCGCAAGCAGGCCGGGCGCCTGCACGACATCTACCAGCAGTACAACGACCGCGTCGAGTTCCTGGTCGTCTACATCCAGGAGGCGCACCCCGAGGACGGCTGGCAGCTCCCGATCAACGTCGATGAGGCCGTGGTCTACGAGCAGCCCACGACGTTCGACGAGCGCGAACATGTCGCGGCAGCCTGCGAGGTGGGCCTCGACCTCAAGATGCCCACGCTGATCGACGACATGGAGAACTCGACCGACCTCGCCTACTCCGCTTTGCCCGACCGCCTCTACCTGGTCGGCACCGACGGCACGATCGCCTACAAGAGCGGCCGTGGCCCGATGGGCTTCCGCCCGGACGACTTCGAAGCGGCGATCAAGGACTACCTGGGCAACGCGTAGCGCCGAAACGCGAACGCGGCGGCCAGCAGCACAGCTCCAAGAACAGCCAGCGGCACAGTTGCAAGCGGGGAGCCCTCCCGCGGCTCCGCGCCGCCCGTGCTGGGTAGCTTTGCGGGCGTCTCCATACCGCACGTGATGGAGCCATCCCGGACCTCCACACCCGGCGTCTGCCCGGGAACCGCGATGCTAGCGACCGACCAGATATCAACGTCCGTCCTGAGGTCGGTCTCGCCCGGTCGATCGCAGCGCAGCTCGAGTTCCGCGAGGACGGTGCCGGGCTGGAGCCCTTCGGCGCTAACGCCGATGACTCGAACGCTTGACGGCGCCTCGTCGCCACAGGTGGGCACGTCGCTTGCGCCAACGTTCAGGTCGCCACCGACGCAACCGAGAAAGCTGACGACGCTTGAGTCGTAACTGATGTCTAGCGTCCAAGCGCCCACGCCGGGCTGCGCAACGCGCTCCGCTTCGACCACGACGGTTCCTTGCTGCCCAACCTCTAGGTCGAGGGAGCTGATCGTGATGAGATCGGCAGGTTCGGCGCACGTGATCGTGCCCTCCTCAATCTCAACCTTCTCCCGCCCAATTGGCATGGTGGCATCGCTCCAGACGCTGACGCTCATGCTGAGAGGACTCTCGCCGGACTGTTCGCAGAGAAACGTGAGGTGGGCGAAGTCCATCGGCGCTTCGATGCCGGCCGCGATGGCTCCTATAGAGCGAAACATGTCATCAGCAAAGGCCGGGCTGCAGACGCTGCCTGACAACGCCTCACACGACACAGCAGACACGATGGTCCGGTCGTATGTGATGTCGATGGTCCAAGCACTGTTGGGTGGGTCGGCAATCTCCGCGACGCCTAGCGTGACAGTCGTCTCGTCCCCAACCTCCGCGCTACCTGAACCCACGAACAGAACGTCAGCCTCACCGGCCGCGCGCAGTCCTGAGGCAGCCATCACGGCCAACAACGATATGCCAAGGATTGCAGAAAATAGAACTCTCATGATCGCCTCCATGCTCCCCCGCCTGAGAGGATCATACACCACGGACGCAAGCCGGGTAGCCCCATCCTGAGCCACCGCCAACTCCATCCCGAGCCTGTCGAGGGATGCGATAGGTAGCCGTTTGCTAAATGCCGCCGACTTCAGTCGGCGGTGGCGCACAGGTCATTCTGAGCGAAGCGAAGAATCTAGTTCCTTCAACGACCAGGCCTGGTAGCCGCGGCTTCCGGCGCCGCCTGCCGTGGTATGATCAGGCTGTAGCCATGATCTATTCACTCGGCATCACGATCACCGCCGGCATCCTGATCCTGGCGTTCTTCATCGCCGTCGCGCTGCTGGCGCGCCGGGTGGCCCACGGCGAGGGCCTCGCCACCCTCAGAGGCTGGCGTTGGTATCCGAGTCCGCTCGCGCTGTTCGTGCTGGTCCCGATCTTGGCGGTGCTCCTCGTGCGGGCCGCGCCGCTTCTCTTCGCTCTGCCGCTCGTGATCCCGATCATCTGGCGCACCCGCTGGCTGGCGGGGCCGCTGCTGTTCATTTGGAACCTGGGACGGCGCGCGGACCGAGACATTGGACCCCCGTTCTAGCTAGTAGTAGCTCCCTTGTGCCTCATTTGAGGCGCTGGCTACAATGACAGGTCGCCCCGACGTATCGGGGCGCTTCTGCGGAGGAACCATGCGCGTCATTGGCCTGACTGGTGGCATCGCGAGCGGAAAGTCGCTCGTATCTGAGCAGCTTGCCGCGCGAGGCGCCGTCCTGATCGACGCCGACAAAGTCGGCCACGCCGCGTATCTGAAGGGCACGCAGGCCTTCGACGAAGTCGTCGCCGCGTTCGGCGAGGACGTCGTCGGCGCGGACGGCGAGGTCGACCGCAAAGCGCTCGGCGGCAAAGTCTTCGCCGACCCGGAGGCGCGCCGCAAGCTGGAGTCGATCGTCTGGCCTGCGATCCGCAGCATGGTGGAGGATCAGCTCGAAGTGCTGCGGGCCAAGGACACGGGAGTCGCCATCTTGGAGGCCGCCATATTGATCGAAGCGGAATGGCAGCCGCTGACGGACGAAGTCTGGCTGGTGACGGTCTCGCCGGAGACGGCGCGGCAGCGGCTGTTCGAGCGTAACGGGCTCAGCGCGGAGCAGGCGGAATCACGCATCCGCGCGCAACTCACGAACGAAAAGCGCCGCGAATACGCGGACGTGGAGATCGAGAACGACGGCACGCTCGAGGAGTTGAGCGCGTCCGTGAGCGACGCCTGGGAAGACCTGGCAGCGAGGACAGGATAGCGATGACGGCAGCGGAGACAGAGACAGAGGGCGACTTCAAGCTCTATGCAATCGAGAAGTACCACGCGAACGTGGAGCCGTTCTACCTCCCGATATCGGATGAGGTCGAGCTGTTCGCGGCGGCATTTCAGCAGCGCATCCCGGTGCTTCTGAAAGGCCCCACCGGCGTCGGCAAGACGCGTTTCGTTGAGTACATGGCCTGGAAGATGGGCCGGCCCCTCACAGTCGTGAAGAAGGGCTCGCCCGGCGACGGCGAGGAGGGGGAGGCTACGGAGGCGCTGCCGCTCGTGACCGTCGCCTGCCACGAAGACCTGACCGGGTCCGACCTCGTCGGGCGCTACCTGCTCGAAGGCGGCGAGACGAAGTGGATCGACGGGCCTCTCACGCGGGCCGTGAAAGCGGGCGCGATCTGCTACCTGGATGAAGTGGTGGAGGCGCGCAAGGACACCACCGTGCTCATCCACCCCCTGACCGACCACCGGCGCATTCTGCCGATGGAGAAGAAGGGCCAATTGCTGGAGGCCGCGGAAGGCTTCCTGCTCGTCATCTCCTACAATCCGGGCTACCAGAGCGCGCTCAAGGACCTCAAGCACAGCACTCGACAGCGCTTCATCTCGATCGACTTTGGGCATCCGCCAAAGGAGATCGAGGCCCAGATCATCGTGCACGAGAGCGGCATCGATTCGCAGACAGCGGAATCGCTGGCGAAGCTGGGTGAGAAGGTCCGCAACCTGAAAGAACACGGCCTGAGCGAAGGCGTGAGCACGCGCCTGCTGATCTACGCGGGCCGCCTGATCGAACAAGGCATCAGCGCCAGGCGCGCCTGCCAGGTAGCCGTCGTCTGGGCGCTGACAGACGACTTGGATGTCCAGCGCAGCATCGAAGAGGTCGTCAGCGCGATCTTTGAATAGGAGCCTATCTTGATCAAACGAATCCTCCTCCCCTCCGTCGCTGTCCTTAGCTTGGTGCTGCTCATCGCGGCCTGCGGAGGTGACGGCGACGACGACAACGGAGACGCCAACGGCGCACCAACCGGGGTTGCGACTAGCACGGACAACGGCAGTGTGGACGAATTCCCGACTGCCGCTGTTCCCTTTTCCGAAGGATGTCAGAGGAGTGACGAGAAGCGGTTCCCGGCTGGCCCGGAAACCATCATTGACACCAGCAAGACGTACGTCGCGACCATCACGATGGAGACTGGCGGCGAAATCGTACTTGAGCTGTTCAGCGACACGCCTATAACGACCAACAACTTCGTCTTCCTCGCGTGCGAGGGCTACTACGACGGTCTGACGTTCCACCGCGTGATCACCGACTTCATGGCCCAGGGCGGAGATCCGACGGGCTCCGGCTCCGGCGGGCCCGGCTACTCGATCCCCGACGAGGACAGCGCCGGCCACAGCATGGATGCCGGCGTGATCAGCATGGCTAAGGCCGGCCCAAATACCACCGGCAGCCAGTTCTTCATCACCTACACACCTCAGCCGCAACTCGAAGCTGACTTCACGGTCTTCGGCCAAGTCACCTCCGGCGTGGACGTCGTCGCCGCTATCACGCCGCGCGACCCCGGCGATCCCACGGCGCCGGCCGGCGACGTCATGCAGACGATCACGATCGAAGAGAGCTAAGCGCCCCGACAGCCAGCCAAAGAGCGCTCATCTGAGCGCGAAGTAGATACGAACCAACCAAGACGTTAGTAGCCAGGAGTTTGCTGTGGCCTTTGCAGATGGATGCCAAAAGAGCGACGAGAAGCAGTTCGACGGCCCGGAGACGATCATCGACGCCAGTAAGACATACATCGCGACGATCAAGATGGATAGCGGCGACATCGTGATCGAGCTGTTCAGCGACACCCCCATCACGACGAATAACTTCGTCTTCCTTGCCTGCAAGGGCTACTACGACGGCGTGACGTTTCATCGCGTGATCCCCGGGTTCATGGCCCAGGGCGGCGACCCGACCGGCACCGGCCGCGGCGGACCCGGTTACTCGATCCCCGACGAAGACGACGGCGACCATCACATGGACGCCGGCGTGATCAGCATGGCCAAGGCCGGCCCGAACACCACCGGCAGCCAGTTCTTCATCACCTACACGCCGCAGCAGCAGCTCGAGCCTGACTTCACGGTCTTCGGCAAGGTCACCTCCGGCATGGACATCGTCAAGGCCATCACGGAGCGCGACCCGCAGAACCCGAGCGCAGCGCCAGGCGACGCGATGCAGACGATCACAATAGAAGAGCGCTAGGCTCAACTTCCATCTAGTCCTTCGACGACCAGGGCCTCGCACACACCTACCTGATCGTCGCGCTACACTTTCCGCATGAAGCTCGGCATTGTCGCCGATGTCCACTGCAACATCGTGGGCCTGCGCGCGGCGCTCGACAAGATGGGGCCCGTCGACGAGTTGATCTGCGCCGGCGACGCCGTCTACCAGTTTCGCTTCTCCAACGAGGTCATCGAGCTGCTGCGCGAGCGCGACGCTCGCTACATACTCGGCAACCACGAACGCGTGCTGTTGAGCGAATGGGGCGAGCGCGCGCTCTCCGGGGACGGCGTGCGCAAGGAGCTGGTCGACTACATGGCGAGCCAACCGTTCGAGACCGAGACGGTCGTGGACGGCAAGAAGCTCTTGCTGGTCCACGGCAGCCCGTACGACCCGCACGACGAGTATCTCTATCCCAACAGCCCCAATCTGCGGAAGCTCTCCGGGCTGGAAGCCGATATCGTGATCTTGGGGCACACGCACTACCACATGGCGCTGCCCGTGGGCCGGACGCTGGTGATCAACCCGGGCTCGGCGGGGGAGGCGCGCGACCATCGCAACGGCTTCCAGCTTTCGTGCGCCGTGCTCGACACGCAGTCGGGCGAGGTCACGTTCCACCACTACGACGACCCGTCGCGGCCGGCCATCGATCCGGCGATCGTGCCGCAGCCATCGACGAACGCGCAGACCGAGTTCCGCCCGCCGGAGAACGCCGCGTGGTGGGACTAAGGCAGGAGGCTAGAAGCTGGAATCTGGAGTCTGAGACTGTTCTTCGTCCTAGTTAGCGCATCAGGGCTTATCGTTGCGCTGATCTTCCTCGCTTCGCCCGCAGCGGCCGGCGTCCAGCCGTCGGGTGACGCCAACTGCGACGGCGTGGTCACCAGCCTGGACGCGGTGCTGGTGCTGCAGGTCGACGCCGGCCTGCTCGACAGGGCGCCTTGTCAGCTGCAAGCCGACGCCAGCTTCGATGGTGTCGTCAACAGCCTCGACGCGGCGATCATCCTGCAGCGTGAGGCGGGGCTGCTGGCAGCCTGCGAGCCGGGCGAGGCGGGCTTCACGGCGTCGCTGACCGCGGTCGACAAGGTCGCGGTCCCTGGCGAGCCCTTCTCGCTGACACTATCCGTGTCGAACTGCAACGAGCGCGAGACGGCGCGTCGCTACAGCAGCAGTCAGCTCTACGACTTCATCGTGCGGGACGAGAGCGGCGCGACAGTCTGGAGCTGGTCGCGCGGCAAGGCCTTCGTACAGGCGGTCATGGAGCGCACATACGGCGACCGCCAGACGGTCACGTACGGCGTGGTCTGGGACCAGACCACCAACGACGTCGCGCCCGTCGCGCCCGGCACGTACCAGATCGAAGCGCTGGACGTCGGCTGCACGCTTCCCGCGCTGAACCAGTGCGGCCTCAGCGCCACAATAGACGTCCAGATCCTCGTGCCGCCGGTGCCGTAGGCCCGGTAGCCAGGCGGCCCTTGACGAAACTTGCTGGCGGTGGTACAAGAGACCTAGGCGAGGGAGCTAGTAGGCGGCATCATGAAGAAATCGAGTCTCAAGGCACGAGCGGCCCTACTGATGGCCGGCGCCCTATCTGCGATCGCCGTCGCGGCAGCGATCCTGGGGCTGGCGTCCGCCGGCGAGACGGCAGCGGTCGGCGACGCCAACTGCGACGGCAGCGTAAACAGCATCGACGCGGCACTCGTCCTGCAGTTGCACGCCGGTCTGATCGGCGAAGTCTGCGGCGATGTCGATGTGAATGGTGACGGCGTCGCGAACAGCGTCGATGCAGGGATCATCCTGCAGATGGACGCCGGGCTCTGCTGCCCAGCCCTCAGCGCCGAGCTAACGCTGAACAGCACGATCTGGCTTCCACCCGGAGTTCCTCTCGGCGAGCGAATTATCATGGTCCTCTACGTAACCAACGAGGGTGAAAAGCCGTTGACGCGCAGATACACCAGCGGTCAGTCGTACGAATTCGTTGTCCATGACTCGCTCGGTAGCGAGGTTTGGCGCTGGTCTCATGGCATGGCGTTCACGGACGCCATCGAGCACCGAGTCTTCGAGGCCGGGGAGACTGTGTTCTATCGCGTGGAATGGAACCAGGAAGACGACGCGGGAGAGCAAATTCCACCGGGCAGCTACACTGTCAGCGCCGTCGACGTTGGGTGTAGCTTGCTCCCGCCTCGATCGTGCGATCTGGGAGACTCCTCGGAGCTGGAGATCCTTCCACCGCCCGACCCAATCGATTGCACAGGCGATAACCTGGAGACGAGACTGACTGTCGACGGAGGCAGCACCTCGTTCGCGGCGGGCGAGTTTATTACGCTCGAATTCACCATCAAGAACTGCAGCCAACCATCTATCACGCGTTTCGCTTCTCCGCCAATCGGCGATTTCTCTGTCCTCGATTCTGTTGGCGCTGAGATCTGGCGGGCGTCTCACGGCCTTCTCTTCCCAGGCGTGTTCCTTGAACGAACCTACGAACCCGACAAATCGATCACCTTCTATGGGGTTTGGAATCAACTCAGCAACGGCGGCGACCCAGTCGAACCGGCGAAATACGAGGTTAGAGGCCATCTCACGGGGTGCAACGCAGACCCTCCCAAGCAATGCGACCTGATCGCCAGCCAGACCATCGAGATCGTCCCCTAGCTAGCTCACTACTCGCTACAATGCGACTGCTATGAGCCTGGAGCAGTTCGTATCTGAGTCCGAGCGCCGCCTGGCGGCGCACAGCGCGTCGCTGCCCGACGAGTTCCGCAAGTCGTTCGACGAACTGCGGCCCGCGCTCTCCGAGCACGACTTGCGGTCGTGGGCGGAGGAAGGCCTCGCGCTGGCCGAACATTCGCTGCGGTCGTGGGAGGCCGCGGCCGAGTACTTCCGCGTCAGCCCCCAAGTCGTGCGGAAGCTGGAGACCCCGGCGTTCCGCCGCTGGGTCCACGCCGGCCGTGACCTCGCCGAGCATTCGTCGGTCGTCGCGGCCGCGTACTTCAACGCCGGGCCGCGGGCGGTCGAGTTTCTCGACGAGCAGCAGATCACCGAATGGGCCATGTTGGGCCGCCACCTCTTTCGCGGGCACTGGAAATCGATCTCGCTGGCGTCGACGTTCTTCGGCGCGGGTCCGGAGTTGCTGCCGCTGCTCTCGCTCGACCAGCTCGCGCGCTTGACCACGCTGATCGAGGGCGTCGCCGAACGCTCCTACGAACTGGCGTCCGACTGCCTGAACGCCTCGCCTGTCGTGCTGGAGACGCTCCAGCCCGAGGACCGACCCGCGTTCCTGGAGTTCGCGTCCGCCATCGCGGAGGCGAGCTGGGCGGAGGTGCGCCAGCTCTTCAAGGGCGGCGCGGAACTGATCCAACGCATCGAGCCGAGCCAGCGGGCGCCGCTGCTGGCGATGGGCGCGATGGTGGCGTCCCATCTCGGCCGCCAGGCGTACGCCCTCTTCGCGGAGGGCGCCGAAGCGCTCGCGCAGGCGCCGCAGGAGTCGCACGCCGACCTGCTGGGCCTGGCCGAGGAACTCGCGGTCGCCTCACCTGCCGCCGCCATGGAGTTCCTGAAGAGCGCGCCTGTCGTGTTGCAGCGCATTCGCCCCGGCGACCTGCGGCGCTGGCACGATGCCGGCCACGGCATCTTGGAGGCCAGCGAAGCGGGCGGCGAAGCGTACTTCCGCCTGGAGTCGGGCAAGGGCGAAGAGGTGCTGCAAATGCTCTCGTCGCGCATCGAGCTGTCGCAGACGGGCGGGGTGCTGCGCCTCTACTGCAAGGCGCTGACCGGCACGGACGTCGCGATCCAGCCCGTGTCGAGCCTGGCGGAGAAGGGCATCGGCTGGGTGTCCGAAGAGCGGCCGAGCACCGAGGGCACGACGGTCTACCTGCCAGAGTACGTCGACGAGCACATCGAGAAGCAGCAGAACTTCGCCGTCTACAAGGTCTACGCGACGCATCAATCCGCGCACCTGGAGTTCGGCAGCTTCTGGTTCCGCTTCGGGCGCGAGGGCAATGTGCTGCCGCGCAGGCGTCAGGAAGTCGAGGCGTACCGGCTCGGCGATGCGGCGCCGCCGGAGAAGCTGACGGAGATGGAGCGCTTCTTCGACCTGTTCGACGAGCGCCAGATCGCGCTCGACCTGTTCACGATCGTCGAGGACGCGCGCATCGACTCGCTGGTGCGCCGCGAGTACGGCGGCGTGCGCCGCTCGTGGGCCGCGATGCAGGAATCGGAGCTGGAGCGACGCCCGGATCCACAAAGGCTGCCGCTGCGGCAGGCCCTGATCGAGAACCTGGTGCGGGCGAGCCTGGACGGCGCGCACACCATCGTGTGGCCGGAGAGCCTGAACTTCACGCTGGGCTTGGCGCTCCGCTTCTTGGCCAGCATCCAAAAGCCCGAAGCGATCGTCGAGGACTCTGCGGAAGCGACGCTCATGCTCTACAACTTGGTGATTGCCGTTCCCAACATCCATGCCGACATGTTGGATGACTGGGAAGAGATGACCGAGGAATCGATGGACATGATGATGTCGACACCGTCCGGGGAAGGCGACCCGGACGAGTCCGCGATGCCGGGAGGCGACGAGCAAGAGTATGAGAGCCCTCAGCCGGTCGATTTCCGCGGCGACTTCAAGCCGGAGCTGGTCCAGCTCCTGATGCGCATGCGGCTCCAGGACGGCCAGAAGGGGCCCGACGGCCTCTCGCCGCTGACGGCGGAGCAGCTCAAGGAGCTGATGGAGAAAAGCGTCGAGATCAGCGTCGACGCGATGGCGGAAGGCGACCTGGCTTCGACGATCGGGCTCTTCCTCACCAACCTTGAGAAGGAGGCCGGCACGCCGATCCCCGACACCAAGATCGAGACGCCGGACGGCGAGCCAATCGAGGGCGGCGAGGGCGAAGAGGAACAGGACCTGCCACAGGAGGCGAAAGCCTTCTACTACGACGAATGGGACTTCCGCGCGGCCGACTACCGCCCCGGCTGGTGTTGCGTGTTGGAACAAACATTGGAGGAGGGCTCCGAGGAATTCTTCGAAGAGACACTGCAGGAGCACTCGGCGCTGGTCGCGGAGACGCGCCGCCAGTTCGAGCTGCTGCGGCCGGAGCTGTTCCGCAAGATCAAGCACCTCCACGACGGCGAGGACTTCGACCTGGACCTAGTGGTCGAATACCTGATCGAGAAAGCCGCCGGCAACTCGTACACCGACAAGATCTACTGGCGTCGCAACAAGGTGGAGCGCGATGTGGCCGTCGCGTTGCTGCTGGACATGAGCGCGTCGACGGACGAGGAGATAGAGAAGCGCAAGCAGCAGTACAAGGACGAGCCAAACTTCGACAACGACCCGCGCCGCTACTTCCAGTGGCTGGCGCAGCGACGAGCGCAGCAGGCCGTCGTGGCGCCCAAGCGCATCATCGACCTCGAGAAGGAGGCCACCGTCCTGATGATTAAGGCGCTGGAGACCATCGGCGACACCTACGGCATTTACGGCTTCTCCGGCTACGGCCGCGACAACGTGGAGTTCTACGTGATCAAGGACCTGGAGGAGCCGTTCTCGGACACGGTGGAGCGCCGCATCGACAAGATCGCGCCGATCAGGTCGACGCGCATGGGGCCGGCCATCCGCCACGCGACGCAGAAGCTAGACGAGCACGACGCGAAGGTGAAGATCCTCTTCCTCGTCTCGGACGGACGGCCGCAGGACCACGGTTACGGACGCGACCGCACCGAGAAGGAGTACGCGATCCACGACACCAAGCAGGCGCTCACGGAGGCGAAGCACAAAGGCATCACGCCCTTCGCGCTGACCGTCGACAAGGAAGGCCACGACTACCTGGGTCAGATGTGCGAGGACATGGGCTACGAAGTCCTGGACGACATCGCTACCCTGCCCAGCCGCCTCCCCACGCTCTACCGCAAGCTCACGGAGTAGGCGGTAACGCTGATTGCATCCAAGGGCGCGGCAAGCAGCGCCCTTACTGATTGGCTGGGTTATCACGATCCCGATCCCATTTCAATGGGTTGTCCCTGATGTACTGCCGGATGACGTTCATCTCATCCTCGCCCCGAATAATGTGATCGTAGTAATTGCGCTGCCAGAACGGCCCGTCAGACCTGTTGATGATCTTGTTCGATGCTATCGCAGAAATAGATTTGAACGCTCGAACAACTCGCCCCAACGTAGGGGCGCTGCTCGCCGCGATCTCGCCATCGCCTGAACCCGGTCCGTTCGTAGGGGCGCTGCTGGCCGCGCCCCCGCTGCTGGCTGCGCCCCCGCTGCTCGCCGCGCCCCCGCTGCTGGTTGCGCCCCCGCTGCTCGCCGCGATCTCGCCATCGCCGGAACCCGGTCCGTTCGTAGGGGCGCTGCTTGCCGCGCCCTCACCGCTACCAAGCGACGCTCCCGCCTCGGGCGCCAAGACAATAATGCCGTGGATATGGTTCGGCATCATCACGAATTCATCTAGCGTCGTATGGGGGAACCGCGCAGGCAGGCCATCCCACGCCGAGCGCACGATTTCCTTGACCTGTTCGACCTCTAGCAAGAGTTCCCGGCTGTAAGTACAGATGGTGACGAAATGTGCGCCAGGCTGGGAATAATCGTACCCGGATAGACGGGTTGATCGTCGATGGTGTCGTTGGGGATCGTATTTCATGGTGCGCGGTGATGATACTGCTGGGCGCACCAAGCGGCGCCCGGCTACGAAATCCTGGACGACGTCGCCACGCTGCCCAGCCGCCTCCCCACGCTCTATAGGAAACTTACAGAGTAGGGGTTGCGATAGCGAAAGTTCCTCTCCGCACTCAGAATCGCGAGCAACTTCTCTCCTCTCACTTCTGAGAGGCGTCTTGCATTTCTCTTCTGCATTTGATACACTACTACTCTCACATCGGAGAGCGCACGTTGCGCTCTCACAAAAGAGAGGAGCACTACATGACTCAAGAAGATAACGAGGATGTCACCCAGGAGAAGAACCAGCTAGCTAACGTGCGCGAACTTGAATTCCGCGCGTTCAGAAGCGAGAACCTCGACACAACATGCTACCGAGGCACCGCGCCCCTCGCTGAACTCGCAATCGTGAGCGCAGCAGACGTATTCGATCAGGACAGGAACGACAAGGGGCTCCAGCGCGACCTTTCTCCGAAACACGCCTCCGACGCATACGAGTACGTCGCGCGTGAAGTCATTCCGGCTCGCCCGCGAGCATTTCCCGAGGTCGTCCTTAACGTACGCGACAAGGATGTGCTCCGAATCGAGAAAATAGACGGCAGTGATGATGCGGTGCGGATGGTTTTCGATGTGGATGCCATTAGGAAAGGCAAGTCCGTGAAGGTCAGCCGCGTAGATGGCAACCACCGGCTCTATTTTACTGCTGGCGATGACAAGAGGCAGCCCGTGTACCTGAAGGCGCCGTTTCAGATCCACGTGGGCCTCACGAAGGACGAAGAGGCCAGCCTCTTCGTCGACGTTAACGCGAACCAGAAAGGGCTGAACACGTCGCACCTCTCGTGGCTAGTCAACCGTCTAACACCGGAGCAGGTGGAAATGAAGGAGCACCCGGACCGCTGGATCGCGCTTCGCCTGGCTCAGGACAGCATGTCGCCGTGGCATGGCATCATCCACATGGGAGGATCTAAACTCGGCGGCCGAGAGCAAGGTCTTGTGCGGCCCGTCAACCTCAAGTCGCTTGAGGGAGGCGTGAAGCGCACACTCAACAAGTCCGTCTACATCGATGACCTTACGGACATCAAGGCTCAATACGTTCTCATTCGGAATTTCTGGCAGGCAGTGAAGGACGTCTTCGCGATGGAGTGGGCCGACCCGAAGGAATTTCTCATTCTCCGAAACCTCGGTGTGCTCAGCCTCTCGATTTTAGGTGGAACGGTCATCGACCGTTGCATCGCCCGCCAGCGCGTTGACGTAAGTGACATGGCAAGTTACCTACAGCAGTGCAGCACAACCTGGATTTGGCAGGCCGAAGCGACCGGCGACCGTTCCGTCTCGGGCATGTCGGGGAACCGTGCAGCATTGATCATCGCCGGCAAGATGGCGGAAGAACTGACCGACGACACGGGTATCAACTTCGGGACGATGGCCCGCGAACTCGCAGAGAGCGCCGACATCAGATAGTCGGGCGCGCCGCTCCCGCTCACTGGGCTCCGGGCATTTTTGCCCGGAGCCCTTCCGTCGCTGCTAACGTCCTAAAACGGGCAGATGCGCTCCGCGTCGAAGGCGGGGTTGGCGTAGCCGTACTCCCAGACCGACTGGAAGGCGTCGAGGTTGGCGGCGATATGCTCGCGGACGGCCAGGCATCCTGCCTGCACGCCGGCTTCCTGCGCGTCTTCGAACGCGATGGCCAGGCCTGTGTTGACGGCGTCCGGGTAATCGCGGCGGGCCTGGCCGAGGGCGTCGAGCGCCTCGCGCTCGCTGCCCTCCGTTGCGAGGATTGCCAGGGCTTGGCGGAAGAGAGCATAGGCGCTCAGCTCGGCGCGCTCGTTCTCATGGAAGCCGGTCTCCGTCAGGCTCTCGTCCTCCAGCACGGTCCGATACATCTGCCCGGCGATCGCGACGTTGCCCGCGTTGAAGATCAGGTCGGCGTCCAGGATGTGAAAGTAGAGCTGGTCGGTCTGTTCGTACGTGGTTTCCAGCATTGCGAACGACTCGCCATCCCAGCCGTAGACCTCGGTGCGCGACCGCTGCGGTCCGGCGCCGGCTGAGCCGATGATGCCGCCTTCTAGGACGATCAGTTTCGAGCCGTCTCCGACGCCCTCCTCCAAAGTGAGGTCGGCCGTCTCCATGAAGAGGCCGCCTTCCGGCGTCAGCTCCACGTATTCTCCGGCGGCGCCCGTGACGACGTATACGGCCAGCGTACAGGTGTTGGCCCCGCAGGTGTTGGTCGTGTAGACGAGATTACCGTTGCCGTCGCCGGTGATATCTTCGGCTGCGACGATGCTCCCCGGGAAGAACTGCGGGAACTGATCGGGCAACCAAGATTGGTAGACGGCGACATAGCCGTTCGGAGTCGAATCGAAGACGACGACGTTTGAGAGCAACCCGGAGCCATCCTCCGCCTCGACCGTGAACAGCACAACGACCTCATCGTCGTCGTCGTTGTCGGTGTTGCCGGTGAGGCAGCGATCCTCGGGCGTCAGCGGCACGTCTGGTTCGGCCATCCCCCACTCCGCGATCAGCTCCGCGAGGCAGGGCGCGCCGAGCACGCCCTCGCCTGCCACCGTGAGATAGATGCCCACGATGCCGGGATAGTCCGCGAAGGCGTTCGGCCGGCCCGGTACGTCGACCAGAGGCGTAGGGAGGCTCGTTACCACCGGCGGCGATGTCGAAGTGGCGTCGGGCTCGCTATCGCCGTCGCCACCGCAGGCGACGAGAACGACCAGCGTGAGTCCAACGATTCCCAGGAGAGTGTGGGATACTCGCATGGTGCCTCATCTTACTGCGGCGTACCCGTGCAGTCTAAGAGCCAACCGGCCCTCTGGTGTAGGACGAGTAGCCGTCCCGTCCGGTTCCATCTGCTACCCTCACTCCATGACGCAGGCAACGCCAGATACGAAGCCCTACGCTCCCAAGGTGAAGGAGCGCGCGGTTGTGGTCGTCCGGCTGGGCGAGATCACGCTGAAAAAGAAGAACCGCCCGTTCTTCATCCGTCAGCTCGGACGCAACATCCGCACGGCGCTCAAGGGCCTTCCGATCAAGGACACAGACTGGAGCCCGCAGCGCATCGTGATCACGCCCGGCGCCGATCTCGACTGGCCGGAGCTGCGCTCGCGGCTGCTGCGCGTATTCGGACTGCGCAATTTTTCGCTCTGCCGCGTGTTGCCGTGGGATGAGGACCTGATCCGCGAAGGCATGCTGGAGATGGTCGCCAAGGAGCCGTTCGAGAGCTTCCGCGTCACCGTCCAGCGCAGCGACAAGCGCTATCCCAGCACGTCTCAGGAGATGGAACGCAGTCTGGGCGCCGACGTGAAGGCGGCATCGGGCGCGCGCGTCGACCTGACGAATCCGGCGAAGACGTTCCAAGTGGAGATCATGCCGAACGGCGCCTACCTGCACACCGAGCGCATCAACGGGCAGGGCGGCCTGCCGGTGGGCGTGAGCGGTCGCGTCGTCGTGCTGCTCTCGGGCGGCATCGACTCGCCGGTCGCGGCGTGGCGGGTGTTGAGCAGGGGCTGCCAGGCATCGTTCGTCCACTTCCAGTCGTTCCCCTATCTGGATGCGTCGTCGCGCGACAAGGCGATCACGCTGACACAGAGCCTGACGCGCTGGCAGTACAAAAGCCGCCTGCACGTCGTCTCGTTCGGCGACATCCAGCACAAGATCGTCGCCGCCTGCCCGGCGCCGCTCCGCGTCGTCCTGTACCGCCGCTTCATGATCCGCATCGCGCAGGCGATCGCCGAGCGAGAGCGAGCGGAGGCGCTGGTGACGGGCGAGAGCCTGGGCCAGGTCGCCTCGCAGACGCTCTCCAACATGGCGACGATCGATCAGGCGACGACGCTGCCGATCTTGCGCCCGCTGGTTGGACTCGACAAGGAGTCGATCATCGACCAGGCGCGTGAGATCGAGACCTACGAGACCTCGATCGAGCCCGACCAAGACTGCTGCACACTGTTCGTGCCGCGCAACCCGGCGACGCACAGCAGCGTCGAGCAGCTGATCGCGGCCGAGGAGGCGCTCGACGTCGACGCGCTGGTGGCCGAGGGGCTGGAGAGCGACGAGATCCTCGAATTCTCCTGGCCTGAGGCAGGCTAGCGTGCACAGATCCATGCCGAGCCTGTCGAGGCATGCTCGTCCTTCGAAATAAGCATCCTTCGACAAGCTCAGGATGGCGTAGCAGTAGCCGCGGGACTTCAGTCCGTGGAACCGGGACCAAGACAGAGATGCCAGAGAAGCCAACCCACCACGCCGTCGCTGCCGCGTTGCGCCGCGTTGACGGCCTGGTGCTCGCCGTCAAGCGTCCCGACGAGCCTGGCGAGGAGCTGCCGGGCCTCTGGGGCCTGCCCGCCGTCACGCTCCTAGATGGCGAGACGTTAGAGCAGGGCGTGCGACGCCTCGGCGCGGAGAAGCTGGGCGTCGAACTGACGCCGCTCCGACCGCTCGCCGAGGGCGAACAGCAGCGCGAAAACTACGTCCTGCACATGACGGTGTACGAGGCATCGCCGGGCGGCGAGCCTGCCCTGCCACCGCGCACGGCGGAGGCGATGAGCACACTCTACGTGGACGTCGGTTGGCTGCCGGTCGAAGCGTTCCAAGATGCCGCGGACAAAGGCTCGCTCTGCTGCAAGTTGCTTCTAAACGTTACCGCCAACTACCCCGCCTGAAGCTCCTTGATCATGCTCTTCAGGCGCTCTTCTTCATCCGGGTTGTTCGCCGGGATCTGGAACGTCACGCGGTCGATCACGCCTGCGCTGCGCGCCTTGATCTTGCCAACGATCTCGTCGTATGTGCCGATCGTCGCGAACTGCTCCAGCATCTCGTCCGTGATGCCTGCGGCCATCTCCTGCCACTTGCCCTCGATCGACATCCCGAACAGCTCTTCGTTCACGTGGCCCCAGCCGTGCGCGTCCAGCACGACCTTGTAGCTCCGCGTCGACGCGTAGAAGGAGAGTTGCTGGCGTACGGGCGCCTTCGCCTTCTCGACGTCCTCCTCGGTCTCGCCGGTGATGATGAAGCCGGTCCCGCAGACCTCGATGTCGTCCATCGTGCGGCCGCTCTTCGCCAGCCCCTTTTTGATGTTAGGTAAGATCGTGTCATCGAAGTACTTCTGCGTATTGAAGGGGTGCAGCTTAATGCCGTCGCAGTGCCGGCCGACCGTGCGGCAGTTGTAGGGGTTGATCGCCGAGATGTGGACCTTGGGAAACGGCGCATCGATCGGGCCCGCGTTGAAGAATGGCGACGTGAGCGTATAGCGGTAATGCTCGCCCTCGAACGACGGCTTCGTGCCGTTCTGCCAGTTGTCCCAGACCGCGTGCATCATGAGCACGTAGTCGCGCAGGCGCGGCCCGGGCGCTACCCAGTCCATGCCGTAGCGGCGGACGATGTGGCCCTTCACCTGCGTCCCGAGCCCAATCGTGAAGCGCCCCTTCGAGTACTTCTGCAGGTCCCAGGCGATCTGCGCGCTGGCCATCGGGCTGCGTGGGAACGCGATAGCGACGGCGGTGCCCAGCTCCAACGTCTCCGTGTGCTCGGCCGCGATGGCGTGCGCCAGGAACGGGTCGTGGCCGGTCTCGGGCGTGAACACTCCGTCGTAGCCCAGGCGCTCGGCTCGTTCGGCTGCCTCTGCCACGTGGGCGAGATCTACAGTCAGTCCTGTATCTACCTTCATGATGCCTCCTCAGATAGGAATCGTAGCTAGCTTCACCAGCAGGGGCAGCATACGAAGGATGAGCGTACGAGGCAAGGCTGGTGCGACGCCGGGGCAGTGTGCGGTCAAGAGCTAGACGGCCCGTTGTCCGCGAGCCGGGCGAGCGTCCGAAACGAACGGGCCGCGAAGCTGCAAGCATCCAAGATGCCGCTCCCCTCATTCCTGAACACAGCTCAGGGTTGTTCTTGAACCAGCCCAACTCAGGTTTTCCGTGCTAGACTAGTCGCCAAAGAAGTAGGCGGAGGCGAAGCCATGGCGAAACGACATCGAACGCCGGCGGCCGGCGGCGCGGCAGGGTTGATTCTGTTGGCCGTCCTCTTGCTGGCCGTGCTCGGGCCCGCGACCCCGGCCCAAGCGCAGATCGATATCTCCGGTGACTGGAGCTTCAAGGTCCTCGGCTTCGGGCCGGAGGCCATTCCCTGCCCCGCGACGATCGAGCAAACCGGCGCCGCGTTCACGATCGGCATGCGGTGCACGAACGTCGGCTTAGGCGACTTTGAGGGCGAGATCAACGTAGAGACCGGTGCGTTCACAGCGAGCGGCAACATCGCCGGAATGCCCATCGATCTCGCGGGGATGGCCTCTCCGGATGGTGAGACAATCGAAGGCACGTGGGAGGATCATATCGGGTTCTCGGGAACGATCTCGGCCGTGAGGAAACCGCCCGGACTCACGCCGACGCCGCTGCCGACGCTGCCAGCCCCGGCCAACTTCACCGGAACGTGGGAAATTAGCTTCACCGGCTCCTTCGGCGGCTCCTGCGACGCGCTGATCGAACAGAATGGCGAGGAGCTGAATGTTATCGCAGCCTGCTCCCTCCTGGGAGTTCTGACGTTGAGCGGGACGATTGACCAGACCACGGGAGCGTTTACGCTCTCCGGTCTCGTGAACATCGAAGGCGTGTTAGACGAGAGCGGCAACACGTTCACGGGTCAATGGTCCGCGATTGTCTTTAACGGTACGCTCACAGGTGAGCGCATGGACATCGAGCTAATCGACCTCAGCGGCAATTGGGACGCCGTATTGCTAGGCGAGGTGTCGGACATCTGCGCGCTCGAGATCGAGCAAGACCTCCTTGTGGCGTCGGCGGTGTTGGACTGCGAGGAGCTAGGCGCCAGCAGCATGGAAGGGTCGGTCGATCCGTTCAGCGGTTCGCTTCAGTTGTTTGGAACGCTGGGAGACATCGACACGTACCTAAGCGGGCAACTCGGCCCCAACGGCAGCTACATTTTCGGCCAACGGTTCCTCGGCCCCGTGGTAGTCTTCCCCGGCGAAACTATCACATCTAGAATGTTTATCGCGGTCCCTGCGGGGGTGCTAGAGCGCGGCATCGTGCTCCTGAACTGCCGCCCGGGAAGTGAGTTTCTAGCGCCAAACTGCGGCCTGAGCCTGGACTCCCAGTTCTCGGTCGAGTTGTACCTGGCAGCGGCCCCAGCGGGTGGTTACACTGGCATAGAAGCGATGCTAAGCTGGTCGGAGCCATTGGCGTTCGAATCGGTGATGCCATCTGCTCAGTGCGCTAGCACTACGGCCATCAGCGCCGAACTCAGCACTTCGCTCACGTGCTCGTTCGCTGAGCAAAGCGATTTCGCCGGCGACCTCCTGTCCATCAGCCTGACCTGTGGCGAGACATCCAGCGTCACCGATCTCGAGATCGACAGCGCCAGCTTCACCGGAGCTGATCCAGACCTCGGGCCGCCCACGCTGATCGATGCGACCATCACGTGTGTCGGGCCTCAGGGTAGCGGTCCGGGTCCAGCGCTCGGCGACGCGGACTGCTCGTCCAGCGTGAGCAGCATCGACGCGGCGCTCGTGCTCCAGTACGACGCGGGCCTGCTCGAAACGCTCGACTGCCAGTTTGCGGCGGACACTAATTCCGATGGCACGGTCGACAGCCGCGACGCGCTCCTCATCCTGCAAAACGTCGCGGGGCTGATCTAGCACGCAGATGCTAAGGCCGCTCGTCCTGCTCGCGATCATCGTGGCGCTGGCGGTTGGCGCCGCCGCGCAGCCAGCGCGGGCGCAAGATAAACTCGTAAGAGATGGGGTGGTCGCCATCGATTGCGATGGCGCGACTGAAGGGATCCAAGAGAACTGCACCTACGACACTGGAGAGACGTTTCTCGTAAAGGTCCACATTGCTGAAGCGCCTCCCGACGGCTACAACGGCTTTGAGCTGCATGTTTCCTGGACGGTCCCGCAGCTCGCCTACAGACCTTCGGTGGAACTCGACGAAGAGTTCCTGGAACCGGGATGTCCAACCGCGGGACGAACCAATCAGTGGATAGTAGACTTTCAACCACGGCCGGCTGTAGCCTTCGTCTGCTTGAACCCTCCGGGGTCGGATGTCCGCCTCGCTCAAGGTGTGCCCGTCGAGATTGAGGTCACATGTTGGGCTGGAGGGGACGGCACGCTTGATCCCGCAAGATCGCTCCTTTGGATACGGGGCAACAGCATCGCGCCAGTTGACCAGTTCAGACCGCTCACCAGGGAAGCGTCCGTGACCTGCCGCCCCAAGAGCGGCCAGCTCGGAGACATCGATTGCGGTGGCACGGTCGACAGCGTCGATGCGGCGCTTGTGTTGCAATTCAGTGCCGGGCTCCTCGAGCCGCTCAACTGTGACTACAAGGGCGACATGACCCAGAACGGCCGTCTCGACAGCCGAGACGCGCTCCTCATCCTGCAAAACGTCGCGGGGCTGATCTAGGACACGCCGATGCTGAGACCGCTCGTCCTGCTCGCGATCATCGTAGCGCTGGCTGTTGGCGCCGCCGCGCAACCGGTGGCCGCGCAGGAGGAGATTGACATCTCTGGCGAGTGGACGGTCGAAGGCCTTCCCTTCATCGAGAGCGGCTGCCCAATGACCATCGCCCAAGCCGGAAACCTGCTCGCGATCACTACTGAGTGCATACGGCTGGACTTCTCGGGTGAAATCGATCCCGGCACCGGAGACTTCACGTTGACACCTTCGCCCTTGAGCTTCCCCCACACGGACTTCGAAGGAACTGCTACAAACGACGCCCTGAGGATGGTTTCCACCGGCGATTTCCTGGTCAACCCGCTTGTGGTCGAAGGCACACGGAAGAGCGCACCGAGCGAGCGACGCAACATCTCGGGAGACTGGCAATCAGTCCTATCCGGAGTCGAGGAGATGGAGCGATGCGTAACGTCGATCTGGCACAGGGGAGAAGAGCTAGAGATCACCCTGGATTGTGCTAGCGGAACCGGCGGGAGCTTTGCCGGCACCATCAACATGGACAGCGGCAGGTTCTTGCTGCAAGGCGAGCCATTTGGTGAAGACGTGAAACTCGAGGGCGTGGCTTCACAAAGCGGTCGCGCGCTGGCAGCATTCTGGTCCCTTCCTTCCTCCGAATCCGGTACGCTCACTGGCCGCCTTCAGGTTCGCACGGGTGGCGTTGTCGCAGTCGATTGCGATGGCGCCACGGAGGGTGTCCAGGAGAGCTGCGCTTACGACACTGGAGAGACGTTCCTCATACAAGTCCACATAGTCGAAGCGCCGCCCGATGGCTACAATGGCTTCGAGTTGGCCGTTGAGTGGACGGTCCCACAGCTCGCCTACCGGCCCTCGGAGACAATCGACAATGAGTTTCTGGAACAGGGGTGCGCCACAGCGGGACGAGGCAACCAGTGGGTGAGGAGGGTCCGGCCACAACCGCTCGTGGGCTACGTTTGCCTCAACCCGGCCGGTTCCGATATTCGCCTTCCCGCAGGCGTTCCCGTCGAGCTAGAGGTCTCATGTTGGGCTGCAGGGATCGGCACGCTCAGTATTGGCGCGGGTGTTAGTACAATCCTCTGGCTTGGTGGCGTGAGGGGCTCTGGTCCGCTTGATCTGATTAGACCGCTCAAGACTGGCGCGTCTGTGACATGCCGCCCCAAGAACGGCCAGCTTGGCGACATCGACTGCAGCGGGGTTGTCGATAGCGTCGATGCGGCGCTCGTGTTGCAATTCAGTGCGCTGCTCGTCGATCCGCTCGGCTGTGACTACAAGGGCGACATGACCCAGAACGGCCGTCTCGACAGCCGAGACGCGCTGCTCGTACTCCAGCTCGAAGCCGGGCTGATTGAGCGGCTGCCCGTTCTGTAAGACTACCCTCCTTCCTCCGTGCTAGACTGTCGCTGCTTTTGCGATAGCCGGATCACGGAAACTTGTCCCGAGCGAAGCCGAAGGAGGAACGGCCCATGCGCCTCTCAACTCGATTGCGCCAACTGCTGGACGAGCCGGACATCATCGTGCTGCCGGGCGCCTACGACGCCCTCAGCGCGCGCCTTGCCGAGCGCGCCGGCTTCAACGCCTGCTTCACCACTGGGTTCGGGTTCGCGGCGACCGTGCTCGGCATGCCCGACTTCGGCCTGCTGACGATGTCCGAAACGTTGGACCGTGTGCGGCACGTCGTGCGCGCGATCAACGTGCCGCTCGTCGCCGACATGGACACCGGCTACGGCAACGCGCTGAACACCGTGCGTACTGTCCGCGAGTGCGTCTCGCTCGGCGTGGCCGGCATCATCCTGGAAGACCAGGAGTGGCCAAAGAAGTGCGGCCACTTCGAGGGCAAGCGCGTGATCCCGGCCGAGGAGCAGGCCGCGAAGCTGCGCGCCGCCGCCGACGCCCGTGGCGACGACGACCTCGTGATCATCGGCCGGACGGACGCGCGGGCGCCGCTGGGCCTGGAGGAAGCGATCCGGCGCGGCCAACTCTATCGCGACTCCGGCGCCGACGTCGTGTTCGTCGAAGCGCCGCAGTCGATCGACGAACTGAAGCAAGTAGCCGCGGCGATCCCGGACACGCCGCTCTTCGCCAACATGATCGAGGGTGGCAAGACGCCGCTCCTCAACTCCACCGAGCTGCAGGAGCTGGGCTACAAGATGGTCGTCTTCCCGCTCTCCGCGCTGTTCTCGGCGGCAAAGGCCGTCGAGGACACGTACCGGACGCTCTTCGCCGAGAAGTCGACCGCGACGCGGCAGGACGCAATGACCGGCTTCGAGCAGTTCGAAGAGATGATCGGCGTGCCGGACTGGCGCGCGCTCGAAGCCACCTATTCCACGGACTAGGCTACTCGGAAGAGTAGCCTAGTCATTAGGTCCCTGATGACCCGCTGGAGGCGCTTACTTAGCTACGTCAACAAAGAAATGTCCGAACGTCGTCTCCGCGCTCGAAACCCGTACGTTCTTCTGCGGGCTATAGAACGTAATCGTGATCTTACCCTTGGCGGGGAGCCTCTTCGGCTCGATGAGCGTACCTTCCTTCTTCTCGTCCCAGAGCGCCCAGAAGAAATCGATCCGTAGCCCGCGATCGATCGCGTGGACCAGCGCCTTCCGGACCTCTTCCTTCTGCGCTCTGGGCCACTGATTGATGTGCGTAACCTCCATCGCCTGCTTCATGCCGAGCGCTGCCAGCTCGTCCTTGATCCACTTCGGGAGCGGGTTGTTCAAATACCCTGGAGTCCTCAAGTCTGCAAGGTGTGGATGGTTCTTCAGACTACGCAACCTGATGAACTTGTCCAACGCCTTCGTGGTGCGTGATCTCCGCTCCGCGAGAGCGTTCGCGAACTCCTTAGGTGTGCTCTTTGGCGGCATCGTGTGCCTCCCTCTCGTGCTCCGCGGCTAGCGGAGCCATTCCCCCGTCCACGGGTGTTGGTGCCAAGGCGTGCCGTTACAATACACCACCGCGGGCCACCTTATCAATGAAGTCGGTTATCCTCCGATAGACCGCCTCGCGCAACGGTAGCCCCGAGTAATCCTCCGTGACCTCAAGTTCGCTATCGGGAAGTTGCTCATGGAGCAGGTGGGCGGCTTCCACCGGTATGTAGTCGTTGGCGGGGTCGTGCATGATCAGCGCTGGTGCGCGGACGTCGGCAAGCTGGTCCCTGACGTCCACGCCGTAGACCCCACCTATCAGCTTAGTCCAGGCGTGCTCCGGTACGCGGTGCATGATCTCAACGATGGCACCCCGGCTGCCGGCGCCGGAATTGTAACGGGTGCTCAGTGCCGCCACTGTTGCGCGATCGCGGTCGGTCGAGTCCGTTGTCGCATACGACTGAATGACCGCCGGATTTACCCCAAATTGAAATCCGTCTCCGTTGATCATCTTCGGCGTCGTGCCCAGCAGCAGCAGGCCGGCGACACGATTGGGATGCCCGGCCGCGAATTGAATCGCGAGCGGACCGCCATCGACAGCTCCCCAGAGAATCACGCGCTGCGCGCCTACCGCATCCAGGACAGCCTCAAGGTCCTTGACAGCGGCGAAGAGGCTGTAGCCGCGTTCCGGCGCCGCCGAGGAGCCAACGCCGCGTCGGTCGTAGAGGATCAGGCGGCAGTCTTGAGCAACCCTGTCCCAGTGCTCCGCGAAGACACGGTGACGCGGGCGCCCCGCAGTACAGTTACTAATGCCGAGTGCGACGACGTACGGCCCCGTCGTGCCCAGCACCTCATAGGCGAGCTTCACGCCTTCGTTGTCGGCGTACTGCAGCGTCTGTCCATGTAGCCGCACCCGGCGTGTGCTCGTCAGCTCATCATAGATCGTGTCGAACGTCAGCGAGTGGATAAACTCGTAGCGGCCGATGGCTTCAGGCATCTCACGAATAACACCTGCGCCTTCCGCCTCCTCGAGCAGGTCGAGCAGACGATCGACCGTCAGGTCACTGGCGCGCTCCAGCGCGTCTAGGCCGAACTCTCTGCCTGTAACCGCGGCAAGATTGAGCAGGCTGTTGCACTCGTCGCTGAGCCGCGACAGTCGCCGGCCGATCAAGTCGCTCACCCCTTCCGGAACGGCGAGAACGCTCCGGAGATCAGCCGTGACGCGTCCATTCCGCTCATGGAGAGCGTCCGTCTCGGAGAGGTAGTTGTAGACCTCCTCAACAAACAGAGGGTTGCCTTCAGTATGCCTGCGGATCGTCCGGCCCAACTCAACATCGCAGTCCTGGCCTGCCAGCGCGGCGATCAGGAGAGCGACTTCATCGTCGTTCAACCCGCCAAGCCCCACGCTCGTCACCGATGTCTCTTGGCGCAGGTCGGCGAGTAACGCTGTGAGGGGGTGCGCCCTGCCAACCTCGTCCTCAGGATACGTTCCTACGACGAGTAGCGGCGATTTCTGAAGCGAGTAGAGCACGTGCCTGAGGAGACTACGTGTCTCCTCATCCGCCCGCTGCAGGTCATCGACGACGAGGACGATCGGCTGATGCTTCGACTCCGCGTCAAGCAGTGACGTGACCGCCGCCGAGAGAGTTGATAGATCTGCGTCGCTCGACTCGCCGAGATCGGGCGCCAGCGCCGCGGCAAGGTCTCGGTGTTTAGGAAGGATCCGCTCCGGCATGGGCCCGGACAGCAGCGGGCGTAGCGCTTCGACGAAGAGCTGGACGCGCAGCGGCGAGCCGCTCACGCATCGTCCGTAAAGAACGAGCGCGCCATCGTCGTGGGCTTGGTGGGTGAACGCCGCGGCCAGGCTGCTCTTGCCAATGCCTGGCTCGCCCGTGATGAGCACAAACTCACACCCGCCTTGTCTGGCCTTGTCCCAGCGCTCTTGCAGATCCTTGAGCTGTGCTTCTCGGCCGACGAAGGTCTCTGGATGACGCATGACGAGCGTGGCCGGCAGTGGTAGCTCTAGCGCCGGTTGGAGAGCTGCACCAGCGGCCGGCTCGTCCTCAGACAAAGGCTCCCATCCCACCTCACACACATGGACGGGATCATCGATGCCTTTAAGCGTTCGCGGCTCTAGCTCGTGGAAGAGGTAGCCGCCGCGACTGCCGACGAGACGTTGGACGAGTTGTGAGACGAGGATCTGACCACCGTCCGCGGCGTTCGAGAGCCGGCTGGCAATCACCACCGGCGTCCCATGGTAGTCATGCCCATCGCGGATGGGCTCGCCAACATCTAATCCGACCCGGAGCGGTAGCTGCTCCGAGTCGTCGAATTGCTCGTGTTCGCGATGGATCGTTTGCTGCATCGCGACGGCGCAGCCGGTAGCGTCGACTGCGCTCATGAAGACCGCCATCAGGGCATCGCCTTCGGATTTCACCTCGTCGCCGCGGTGGGCCGCAACCTGTTCACGCAGCAGTTCCATGTGGCCACGGCGAAGCACATCATACCGATCGTCGCCAAGACGCTGCATCAGCTCAGTAGAGCCAACGATGTCGGTGAACAGCACCGTCACTGTGCCGCGGGGAGCGTTTCCCACCACGCTTCGTCTTTCCGTTGCGCAGGCGAGTATAACGTGTTGAGAAAAAGTCTGCTACTTAGTCTAGCCGTTCCTGAAACTCGGCGAGCTTCCGCTCCAGCTCGCGCTGGCGGACGGAGACGGTCAGATCGCCCCGCGTGCGCTCCAGAATTCCTCGCGTCGCGTCGGTCGTGCGGCGGAGGCCGCTCGTCATTGCGTCCGGGTAGTCGACGGTGACCATCACGCCGTAGATGTCGTCCATGGAGGCCAGGATGCCTTCGCAATAGTCGACGTCGCCCCTGCGCAGGCGGTCGAGGAGATGGCGGCGCAACTCGCCGACCGTCTCGCCGATGCCGTTCAGGTAGGCCGAAGGCGACGCCGACAGCTCCTCGGGCGTTGGCAGCGGCCGGCCGGCGATGACGGCCAGTGTCGTGCAGGCCTCCACGTACTCTTTGTGGGCGTCGTGGACGAAGCCGGCGTGGTAGGTGTCTGGGTGGTCCTTGAGCGCCTCGCGCGCCTCGTCGATGAGCGCCCGCGCCCGCTCGATCAGCTCCTCTGCCTTGTCGAACTCCTCGCGATGTACCGCGCGGATGGCGTTCGCGGAATTGCGCAGCGCCTCGCGGCAGAGCGGCAGGGCCTTCTCGCGCGCCGCGTTCTTGTCGGCGAACGTCGCGTGCAAGCGCGCCATGATGGGCTCAAGCTGATCGCCAAGCGTCTCCATGCGGGCTCCTCTTCCTTGAGGGCTAGAGTTCGTCGACGGGAGATGGCAGATCGCCCTCGCGGGCGGCGTCGATCATCTCCTTCGCCTTCTCCGGCATCTCCATGCCGTACTCGTCGAACTTGCGCTCGGCCCAGCGGCCAATCTGTCGCGGGTCCTTGTAGTCCTCCAGGCTAGCCGGCTCCGCGCCGTGCTGCTCGAGCACGCGCGATGTCGATTGGTGGTAGGCGAACTTCGACAGCGCGCGCGACATCTTCTTGCTCCCGCAATGGCTGCAAGCGACGTCCACCTTGGCGCTCATCGACTTCGTGAACGTACTGGTGAGCTTCTTACAGTCGCCGCAGGTGAACTCGTAGATTGGCATCGCTAGTCCATCATCGGGAAGTCGCCGCCGTCGCCACCGGGGCCGTCGTCCGGCATCTCCCCCGCCTCCATCTGCTCGATCGCTTGGTCGAAATCGGGGCCCAGGTCTTCGCCCATCTCGTCGCGCATGCGGCGGGCGAACTTGGCCATGCTGCGCGGGTCGTTCTCGTCCACGTCGGCCAGCATGCTCTCGTCGAAGTCATCGGGCGAACCGCCGGACGAGCGGCCCACGGCCACGCGTGAGATGAGACGGACCATCTTCGCGCTCCCACAGTGCTCGCAGTTGGCCTTCACGGCCGTGTTCATGCTGCGCACGAACACACTCGAGCGCTTGCGGCAGTCTCGGCAGCCGTACTCGTAGATCGGCACGCTGGAAGTATAGCGCGGTGGCGAGCAGCGCCGAATCCGCGGTCGACCGCGGCTAGCGACGCGTCCGGTCAGCAACGACCGCGATACCCGCGTAGACGAGCCCGCTAAGCGCCACGATGGCGCCAACCCCCAGCGCAGCCCACAACCACAAAGCCCTCCCGTCCTGCGCGGTAACATCGCGTAGTTCGCCACCGAGAGCCACGCCACCGACCGCCGCCGGTGCGATGTCCACGCAGTTAATGGTGAGGGGGGAGACTTCGGCCAGCAGCTTATCCGCCCCGGGTCCAGAAAGCACAAACACTGTCCCGCTCGTACCTGTTGAGGGATGTTCGTCCTGAAGAAGTAGGAGTTCTGAGCTAGTCGGTGTCTCGGAGCAAACCATCGATAGTTGGATGAACGGTCCAACGTATGTGCTTGAGGGCAGCGGTGGGATAAGACCCGTAAGACAACCGTGTCCGACGGAGTTCTCATCGAGTTGGAAGCGGACGCCGGCGCCGCAACCTGGCCAGAGGACCTCTTCCTGCTGCGTTGTCTGGTCGATGTCGTACAGCAGGCTTTCGCCGAAGCTGATGAACGTTTGGAAGAGCTGGTAGCCTTCGATCGGCGCGCCGAGGATGCTGACCAGCAGGTCGAACTTACTTCCCAGTGGAACGTTACAGGCTTGTGGCCTCACGGAATCATCGCAGTCGTCGCCTGGAACGCTGAAAGCCACCTCTGGACAGCCTACCGGCGAGCATGGGAAATCCGGCAGGTTGATCTGTAGGCTGCCGAAGCTTTCCGTGCAGGAAGATGAAGCGCAGCCGCCCAATTGGAAGTAGTACGTCTCGCCTGCACTGGCGACAAAGAACCGCTGTCCACAGTCGATCAGTGTGAGATTCGACAGGGCATTGTGACCCTGACCCGGTTTTCCGGACTGCTTGCTTCTTGATGATCATGCCGCATGCACCGTCGTGGTGTACAGCCGTTCGTAGTCGACGGGG